>JAHISP010000052.1 GCA_018818165.1 Bacteroidota bacterium
CTGTATATAAAAAGGAAAGTGCTTCTGTCTCTAATACTGTAGTATCAGGTAAGGTATTTACAAAATAAGGAGCTTTATTCTCAGCTATAACTGTAATATTCGTTGTATCGTAAACAACTGCTTTGCCATCAGTTAAGCTAAGTACAATATTATGTACTCCTATTTGGCTATCATTTGGAGTCCAACTAAAGTTTCCACTTCCATCCAATGTTGCTCCTGCAATGCTAGAAACAAGAGCAAACACCAAAGGGTCTGAATCAGGATCAGTTCCAGTACATAAAAATGCTAGTTCTTGATTTTCAAATATTGTTGTATCTGGTAAAGTAATTACAAAATATGGGGCTTTGTTAGCAGCTGTAACAGTAATTTTAGTAGTATCAAAAACAATGTCCTTACCATCTGTTAACGATGCAATTATATTATATTCCCCTGCTGTTGCGAGTGCAGGTGTCCAATTAAAATTACCTGATAGATCCAAAGTAGCTCCAGTAGGACCTGAAATAAGTGAATATTCTAATTCATCTCCATCTGTATCAGTTCCTGTATACAAATATTCAAGGGTTTGCATTTCAACAATTGTGGTATCAGGTAATGTTAACACAAATATTGGCATGTTATTTTTAATTGAAACTACTATATTCGTTGTATGATAAATATTTACAATACCGTCAGATAAACTAAAGATTAATTGATATGATCCTGATTGACCCAAAAAAGGTGTCCAACTAAAATTTCCAGTATTTGTAATAGCCGCACCAGTAGGTCCATTAAGTAATGCAAATTCAAGTACATCGTTATCTGGGTCGCCTCCAGTAAATAAATAAGTTAATGTTTGAGTTTCAGAGATAGTAGTATCTGGTAAAGAATTTAAATAAGTAGGCTCTCTATTTACATTATTAACTATTACTTGAGTTGTATCATATACTGTAACTTGTCCATCGGATAAGCCAACTATTACAGAATAGGTTCCAGCTTGTTCATAAGTCGGAGTCCAACTGAAATTTCCATCAGTAGTAATAGCTGCCCCTGTTGGTCCAGAGATAATTGAAAAATTAAGTGGATCAGCATCTAAATCGCTACCAATATATAAATATGTTTTTGTTTCCGTTTCATTAATAGTAGAATTTGGCATTGTATCTATGAATATTGGTGCTTTATTATTGCTAGCCGAAATACTACCATCATCTTGTGCAATAGTATATGGCACAGACCTATCATTTGTTATTTCGATGAAATTAAATTCAATTGGGCTAGAACCCCCTATATAATTAAATTTTAAATCAAATAACTTACCATTTAAATTTATTCCAGGACTACCAAACCAAGAAACAGTAACTATTGTATCACCCTTTGTGCCAGTACTGAAAAAACCGCCTGAGAATGATTTATTTAGGACTTCTCCTGTATAAGTCATAACTCCTTTTTTAAATTTGATATTTAACGTAATTGAACCGATAGTGTTTAGCTTTGTTAAATTTACTGGAACTAATACTTCTGTACCAGCAATTCCAATAATATCTGTAGTAGAGATGGTAGCATCTTGTGCCATTAAACTACTAAATAAAAATAGTAGATTGATAAATATTGTTTTTTTCATTTTAAGACCTTTATTTATTGTATTTTTTCATATAATCACGACTAGCAAATATCCCATTACCCAATTATTACTGTTTTAATATTTATACTATTTTAACAAAAATATTTATCACACAATTGTTTTAATAAGATATTAAACATTGTTCCAGCTATTTTGCTATTTTTAACGTTTTAACTCATTTTCAACAAATAACTAGTTTCAAATATTTTACTATAATTCTATTTAAATATCAACAAATAGTTTTAAGCTAATTATAAGTAAATAATATTTAGAGGTAATATACAAAAAGAGCCACTTAAAAGTGGCTCTTTTTGTTGTAAATATTATATATGTGATTTATTTCACAAGCATCATTTTCTTAACAATTTGGAAATTCTTACTTCCATCAATTGATTCAGCTTGAATACTATAGAAATAAACACCAGAAGATAAGTTAGAAGCATTAAATTGTACTTGATGATATCCAGCAGTAATATCTGAATCCACCAATTTAGTAACTAACTGACCTAATGTGTTATATACATTAATCTTTACATTACTTTGAGCAGGTAATGCATATTCTATTGTTGTAGAAGGGTTAAATGGATTTGGATAGTTCTGCGTAATATTATATTCTGTAGGAATACCAGAAAGGTCTTCAACAGATGTCGTATAATCAGTAAAAAGAGCAGCTCTACCAAGATCAAATGCATTTGCCGCATTAGCACGTATATCGTGTAAATCATCAGCAGCAACAAATGCAAACATCACTTTTGCAGTTGAACCATCAGGTATACTATTAAGATTTGAGCCAATCCACATTCTTTGGTCACCAGTAACAGGTTTATCATTCTCATCAAATGTCGTAATAAATCCATATCCAGCAACACGCAAAGCGTTTGCATCAGCTGCATTAGTTGAGGTAACCTTTGCGCCACTAATTTTATCAATAGCAACTACACCAAAATATGGTCCACCAGTTCCAGCAGCATACACATATACTAATTCCTCAGCTTTAGAATAACCACCATTATTTGAACCATATGTAACGCCTCCAGCTTCAACATCTAAATCCATAAAGATACCAGCTGAGAAACCATCAATAGCTGCACCTGTATTATTAGCGAATGTATACTCAAGATAAACTACATCTTCGCCAGTTTTAGAATATGATTTCTGAGTTATATCTAAACCATAAGGATTAGCAGCTAAACCGTCAGTGAAAATAGCATCTGCTACCTGATCAAATTCAACAGTTCCAGCAGTCTCAGTATAAAATCCAGAAGTAAAATCCGAATTAACATTTGTTAAATCAAAGAAATTTGCAGGATCATTATTATTAGCTTGACCATTAACAGAACCTCGAGCAGCGGTACCAAATACAGGACCACCTCTCCAGAAACCATTATTTCCTTTCCACTGAAAGCCAGAACCATAATTAATGCCATCAAATTTGTTAGCACCAATAGTTCCATTATTAAAAACAGAAACAACTAAATTACCTGTATTATGATCTAAAGCTATAACATTTTCTTGTGGAGCACCATGATCAACAACGTCAGATGAATCACGATATAGAATTCTATAAGAACCATAAGCGTAATCAACAACACCAGTTATATCATAGATGTTACCAAGAACAAATGCATAAGCACCTTTTAACAAATCATCAGTAAGTATTTCGCCTGTTCCATCATTAAATTTTGCTTCGCCATAATTGCTATTTTCTTCTGTGTTTTCAGCGTTTGCAATTGTAACTAAAACACCTTCATATTGTTCATCATTAACAGCACCAGTTGATAATGCAACAGGCATAGGTAAAGCTTTACCAGAAGCATTTTTAGTTAAACCATTAACATTTATAAGTTCTGTTTTGCCATTGTATTCAGCAACCTTACCTTCAAATGTAATAGAATCACCAACTGCTACCATTTGTTTAGAATAAACTAAAATACCATTATAAGCACCATAGCCATTTTGAACATAAAATTGTTTTGCGGACCCATCAGAGTTGAATTGCGCTGCAGTTACCACACCAGTAGTAATAACATTTAATCCAACATATGGTGAAACACCAAGAGTATCTCCTTCATTAGGAGTTTGTATTTCAGCAATTGTATATTCTAACTTTTTGTTTTCTTCAACTTTGAAATTGTCAAATGTAACAACACCATTTGCAGTTGTATAAACAAATATACCAGGCATACCTTCTGTTAAGAAAGCATCTGCACCAGTAACCGCAATTGGACAACCAGATAGTAATTTATTATCCATATAAGCATAAAGTTTTTCACCATCAATGGTTATTTTGAAATTATGCCATCCAGTACTTAATTGGCTAATTTCAGTACCAACGTTCCATGATTTAGAAATATGCCATGCAGCACCATCATAACCTTGCAATTTCAATTGACCCATGTCAGTTGAACTATTTCTATAAATGAATCTATAATATTTCAATTCATCCTTTGCAGATTTTATAGCTAAACCAGTATACAATGGGAAAGTAGCAGAAACTGCACCTTCTAAATATATATCTGATGAAACTGTATAGCTTTCAGTAAATACTTTATTAATTAAAGCTAAACCAGTATAAGCTGCGTCTGTATATCGAACAGCATGACTTCCCCACGCACTTGCAGTTGAATCAACAACTTCCAATGTACCAACACCACCAAGAGCATTAAATGTCCAAGGTTGATCTAAAGTACCATCAGTCGCAGCTTCAATTACAGGATATTCAGCAATAATTTGTCCTGTAACGGTAACTATTGCACTATCTATCACTAATGTAACACCATCACTTAAACCAGCAACGATGTCATAAACCCCATCTTGACCATTAACTGGAGTCCAGCTAAAAGCACCAGAAGTAGCGTCTATTACAGCACCATCAGGACCTGAAACTAGTGAAAATGTTAATGCAGCACTACTTGGGTGAGTACCTGTATAAACATATGTTAATGTGGAACCTACTTCAATTGATGTATCAGGTAACGTATTAACAAAAGATGGTAACATAAGTTCAGAAACAGAACCATCAACAAATGTAAGTGTAACAGGATTAAAACTTAAATCAATAATATTTGCTGAAGCTACATCGAAAGTAACTGCAGATGAACCGCCAGAATAATTGAATACTAAATCCGCAAGCTTACCATCTGTAATATTTAAACCATCAGAATTAAAATAACCTAAAGAAAGTACTCCATTAACTGCATTAGCAACTAATGAACCACTAACAACATTATCGACTCTAACAAATTCTAATTTAGATGCATCAAATAATACATCTATATTAAACGAGCCAATATTACTAATTTTTAATGCAGATAAAGGTACAGAAACTTCTGAACCAGCAACAGCATTTACATCTCCTAAAATAAAAGATGTATTAATTACTACTTCACCAATAGAGCCAGAAGTATAAACCATGGCAATATTATTAAAACTAACATCTTGCACAAAACTTGAAGCATCAAAATCTATATCTGTATTTCCAGCAATAATAACAAATCGAAATGTTGCTATAACACCAGCAGCATGATTAAACCCATCAGCATTAAACATACCAAGGTTAATTCTATCAGCAACACCATTTGCTACAAAGCCAGCTAAATTAATGTCGCTCATTCCTAAGAAAGTTGCTTTTGAATCATCATAATTTAAATAAAGATTCATTGCACCTATGTTCTCTAGGTTAACAGCAGACATTTCAACATCAACTGTGTCTCCTGGAAGACCAGTTACATCATTAAGTTTTAATGATGTTGGATCTGGAGCAACTGGCCCAACCGAACCATTAGTAAATGTAGCACTAATTGGGTTTGCTAAACCATTAGCTATTTGATTAGTTCCAACGAAACTAACTGCACTTGTCCCACCATTGTAAACAAACTTTAAATCCAATATCTTTGCGACAATATTAACAGGTGATTCACTAAACCAAGCAATACTTAATGTATCACCATGAGGGTTTACTACAAAAACACCACCAGTTAAACTATTATTTGCAACTTCAACAAATGTTAATACGTCTTTATCATACTTTAGATTAAGATTAACACTTCCTACGTCGTTTACGGTAGCATTGATTGGAACCAATACTTCAACACCAGTAGAAGAAGAAGTTACATTAGATACTGAAACTACAGTTTGACCCAATAGTGAATAAGTGAGTAGAACGAGAAAACTTAATATTGGGATAATTTTATTCATTGATAATACCTCTTAATTAAAAATATGGTAGTTACTAATTAAAAGAAGACCTACAAAGTAGGTCTTCTTTATAATTATAAATTACTTCATCAGAATCATTTTCTTAGTCATAACAAAGTTTTTTGTACCTTCAACAGTAACTCTGTAAAGATAAACACCACTTGATAAGTTAGAAGCATTGAATTTAACATCGTATGCTCCAGCAACTTGTTTTGTATTTACAAGTGTTCCAACTGTTTGACCTAATGAATTGTAGATAGTTAAAGTAACTTTACCATCTTCTGGTAAATCATACTGAATAGTTGTAGATGGGTTGAATGGGTTAGGATAATTTTGTCTTAATGCAAATACATCAGGAATACCGATAGCAACTACAGGTATGTTTATGTTTGCACTAATGTTTTTAGCTAAACCATTTGTTAATTCCGCACCATCTAACAATTCTAGACTAACTTCGTCAGTTTTACTAAATTGTTCAGTAGCTTTAAATTTAAGTGTTGCTAAAGCAGCACCTTCATTAACTTTAACTTCTTTCGAATCTGTATTCATCCATGCAATAGAAATAACACCATCAACTGCATTAGAAACAAACATACCACCATTACTTGTTGATGCTCCTAAGAACTCAACTTTGTCACTAGCATATTTTAATTTCATTGTATAAGAACCAACTTCTGATAATTCAGAGATTGAAATTGGCAAACTAAATTCAGATTCTTTTTTGATATTTAATACTTCTTCACTGTTAACAGCAATGCTGCTAACTTTTGCTAATGAAGCATTAGGATTATAATCACCACGAGCATCGCCAGCAGCAATACCCATTAGATTTTGTGAAACATTTTTTGTACCAACAACAATTGCTTTAGATTCTAATAACCAATCAGCAACTTGGAATGTATTAATACCAACTGATCTGTTAAGAATTGAAAGAGCATCAGAAGAAGTGATAGTACCAACTCCTGTTACATCAGCAGCAAGTTTTAGTAAATCAGTAGCTAAGAAACCACCAGCTGGGTTAACAACATAAAGTTGTGTTTCAAGAGCGTCAGACGCTAATGCACCACCCCATTGGGTTGTTTTTGTTGCTGTAAGTGAATAACTACCACTTTTAATATCTGCAAATGAATAAGCACCATTAGCAGCAGTTACCATTGTAACTGGTGTAGTACCATCAGTAAGAGTAACTGTAACACCAGATAAAGGTAATAATGCATTACCATTGTATGTTACAACACCACTTACGGTTACTGTTACAACTTGAACTGTAACTTCAGCTTGTGTAGTAATAGTAGCAATACCATCAGTAGCTTTAACTTTTACTAAACTAATGAAATCGTTTTCTGTTTGTGGATCCCATACTAATATACCATCAGCAGATAAATTGGCTCTTGCATCAGCAGGACCATTCCAGCTATAAGTAATTGCATCACCATCTAAATCATTTGCTAAATAAGTAAAGTTTAATGTATCACCTACAAAAATAGTAGTATCTGGTAATTCACCACCAACAGCCCATGTAGGAGCAGCATTTGCGTTAGTAACAGTTACAGTAACTTTTGAAGAATCAACCAACATAGGAGTACCGTTGTCTTTAACAATTGCACTAAATGTATAAACACCAGCTTGAGTATATGTAGGAGTCCATGCAAAAAGACCTGTTAAAGAATCAATTGTTGCACCAGCAGGAGCATCAGCACTTAGAGAATACTTTAAAGCATCAGCATCCAAATCAGTTGCTACATATGTAAACGCTAAACTAACGTTTTCACTAACAGAAGTATCAGGCATTACAGTAGTAAATGTTGGCGCTCTGTTTAAATCAACTACAGTAAATACACTTAAAGTATCATCTGTACCACCTTTACTGTCTGTAACTCTAACTGTTAAATTAAAGACATCACCTTGTTGACCATATTTTGGAATTACTACTAAAGCACCTGTAGCAGCATTAAGAGAAATACTATCAGGAGCAGTACCTGTTAAGGAAAGAATTGAATAAGTAAACGAAGTATTATCAGCATCTTTATCGGTAGCAGTATATGTAAAACCATACTCTAAGCCTTCACTTACGTTTACAGCACCACCAGGACCAACGATACTTGGAAGTTGGTTAACATCTGTAACATTTATTGTATCAGTTACAATAGTTGTATCAGTACCATCAGTAGAACCTATAGAAACATAATGTGGACCAGGAGCAGTAGTGTTATCAGGGGTCCAACTAAATGCACCAGTAGTTGCATTAAATACTGCACTATCTGGTTTTGAAACTAAGAACATAGTAGAAGTTTGATTTAAATCAGGATCTTCTGAAACATATGTTCCTGTTAAAGCAACACCTTCAGTTGCTGCAACTGGACCACCAATTTTTGCACCAGGAATAGTTGGATTAGCAACATTGGCTAAAGTAGATTTAAAATAAGGAGCTTTGTTCAATTGACTATAAGTAAATCTAGAACCTTGAGTTGTAATACCACCCTTTGCGTTTATTACTTTACCAACAGGCCAAGTAGCATTAATTGTTGAGTTATCATAATTTCCGTCTAACCCTTGTAATATCCAGTTGTTAGCAACATTACCAGAGTCTCTTCTAATAATTCTCAAATCTTCAATTCCATCTGTAATATAATCAGCATAACCTTCAGCTTGGAACTCAACATCATATTCATATGATGGAGCTAGAGCTTGGTCAGATTTTACATACCAGAAGAAATCTGGATAATTTGTTATTTTTTTGTCTCCACTTGTTATTGGAAAACCATTTGATCCCTCGGGACTTTGTTCATCATGGTTAACTGTTAAGTTTAATGCACTTTGTGGAGCAGTTTTAAAGAAAAATGAAGCTGGTCTATAATTTCCTGGAGATGCAGCAGCTGTACCAACAGGGAATGTAACTTCTGTTCTATCAATTGAAGTACCAGTAGAATTGTTTACATATTTTCTTACATTACCAACTACATGTGAATATTTGTTATTTGCAATATCAACACCTGTTCTATCAAAACCTTGATCTGGTTGATTAGTTACAGTTGCTGCTTGCCATAAGGTTAAAATAAAAGCATTAGTTGTTGTTAAGTTACCATTAATAAATCTTACAATATTAAGATTTGTTGCAGGAGTAACATTTTGCATTGATAAATTACCACCAGCAAGATGAACACCATCTGTTGAAGTATTATTAAGTACAAATTCAACTGCTCCAGCAGCAACACCAACTGTACTAGGGAATATTAATCCACCAGCAGGAACTGTTAATGTTTGCTTTGCAGCACCATTGAATGTGAACTTTGCTGTAGCACCAGAGTTAGCAATATCACCACTAGTAATAGTTACGTTACCTGCAGTAGTTAAATTAAAGCCAGCTAAATTTAACTGAGTTGCTGTAGTAGCACCATTTAGAACTAAATTACCTGACATTGTTACTGCAGTACCTAATGAAACGTTAGAACCACCAGTAGGAATAATTGTCATGTTTGCTACTTTAGAACCAATTAATTCATTTCCTGAAACAATATTTGCAGTATTTGAATAAATTAAATTATAAGAAGTTGCTTGTGGCGCAGTAGTAATTGTTCCACCACTTCTATTTATAGTAGCTCCATCAGCAATAGTAACATCTTTTGCTGCTAATTCTGATAATGCACCACCCATAAGGTAAAGAGTTCCATTTACAGTAAGATTTGCGTTTGCAACAGTATTTACTTGTATTTGCAAATCATTTAATACTGTGTTAGCTGTTGGCATTTCTTTAGCAGTACCACCAGCAGTTGTTACATACCATACGTCTACAGATGCACCAAAAGTAGGAACGTTTGCTAAGGATGAATTAAAAGCATCTCTTTTAACAATTGCGCCATTACCAAGAGCTAGTAAACCATCTTTAGCTGTAGCACCATTTTTTGTACTTAAAACACCATTTGTTAAGCTTAAAATACCTGTAACAGTAAATATTTCGTTATCATCTGTGATAACTTCTGTTCCAGAAGCTGTTGTATTATTAATTACTAGGTTAGGAACTGACCATCCTGCACCTGGATCAAATGTTTGATCTGCAGTACCTGCAAAACTTAAAACACCTGAAGTTGCACTCCAATCACCAGTTGTACGATCAAATGCAGCACCAGCACCAGTTAATAAAATATTATTTCCTTTTATTGCAACATTACCAGCAGTTTGTTTTAATTGACCAGTAATAGTATAATTTCTCCAAGTTGGAGCAGAATCTTCATCACTTGAAGATAAAGTTGCTGTTCCTGTTGAATTAATTGTTAAGTTAGATATTGTTGGATTACCAGAAGCAACTACTTCTGTACCAGCAAGTATCAATTGACCAGCGCCAATGAATACATTACCACCAATAGTTGTCATTAATGTTTCAATAGTAACATCAGCACCATTGTTTGTAATACTTCCACCAGTTTTAATATCTAATTCTTTAGTTACAGTTACGTCATCTGTAGCAGCACCTAAAGCAATCGCTTTTTTAATATCCCAATAAGGAATAGAAGCGTTGTTCATTGTATAAGTTGCAGCAAAATCTGAAACTAAAGCACCACCTGTTGAAGCATAAACTGCACTAACAGCAGCAGCTCTGTTAAATATACCAGCTGTAGTTAATGTTAAATTATTTGCTCCAAAATCAACAGTACCTAAGTTATGAGTAACACCAGCTTGTGCTTCTACAGCACTTGTTAATGTAAAGCTAGTACCACCTAATGTTATTAAACCAACTACTGTACCATTACCATCAGCGTTATCAACTGGACTAGCAGTAGATATTTGAGTTAAGCCAAGAGATAATGTAGATGTAGCACCAGTAGTAACTGCACCATTAATTGCATGAATTTGAGAAACTGTAGCTGATTTAGCAGCACCAACAGTTAAGTTTGCAATTTCTGATTGATTTGCAGTTGCACTTGCAGCTTGTCCATTAATTATAACTCCTGTACCATTAACTGTAAGAATATTTGCAGCAGTAATAGCACCGAGAATAGAGTGAGTTTGACCATTACCAGCTAATGAAATAACGTTAGCAGCATTACCACCAATTATTGTTGCAGAAGAACTAACGGTTAAACCACCAGAAAGTGTTAGATCTGCAGCAGCTAACGAAAGAACAGAATTTTGTCCTACATTAATATTTCCAGCAACAGTTAAATTACCTGTATCACCAAATAATCTTGCTGCACTTGCAGCAGTTGCGTTACCAGTAATAACTAAATTACCTTTAATTGATCTAACGACATTACCTGCAAGTTGTACATTAAAGCTACCACCAGCAGCAGATTGAGTAAGATCAACTACGTTATCAGCATCCCATTCAACAGCTGTTGTTGTGTTTATTGTTTTATTAGCTGTTAAAGTACCAACATATGTTAAATTATAGTCAACGGCAGCTGCGTTAAAAGTACCGCCTGCTAATGTAATACCATTTACAGAACCAGCAGCAGTAGATATATCTCTTTTTATACTAGCGCCTGTTCCAGAAGGAGCAAAGTCAACAGCAGCTGTATTATTTAAGTCACCAGTATATAGATATAATTCTTTTGTCCAACGAATATTACCAGCAGAACCTGTAGTAATTACATCATTTGGTAATGCACCAACATCAATTATAATATTTGAAAAAAGCGCAGAACTTGAAGCATTTAATACCATACCATCAACGTTATTACCAGCAGAAACAAAATTAGCACCACCAAAAATAACAGCACCATTTGAGTTACCTGTTGTTTGAATAGTACCATTGTTAACCATTTTACCAGTAGCAGCATTAAATACCAAGTTAAAGTTTCCTAATTCAACAGTAGCAGCAGCACTTACAGTAATAGTTCCTATTGCTCTTACTGTATTTGCAATAGTTACTAAACCACCTGTATTACTAACTGTCATGTCAGATAATTGGAAACTAGGACCGCCATTCATATTTTGAGCTGCAGTACCAGAAAGTAGCAATTCTGATGCTAAACCAGCAGTAAATGTACCAGCAGTTCTATTAAAATTACCATTTACATCTAAATCAGAAGCAGCATTTGCAGCTAGTGTTACAACACCACTTGATTGTGTAAAATCATTTGTTGTTAAAGCAAAGTTGCCAATATTTACTGTACCACCATCAACCAAAGTTGCACCTGAAGCAGTAGTAGCAACACCAATTGCTAAAACACCATCAGAAACGGTTAAATTAGTTACGTTTACAGCAGCACCAGCAAAAGTTGTTGTTGCACCATCACTAATAAGTACATTAGATAATGTACCACCATTAAATGAATTAGCGCCTGCAGCATCTTTAACATCAAGACCACCAACTGAAGCAGTAATTTGACCACCATTTGTTAGGTGAGCAACACTACCTGTTAAAGTTAATGTATTTACACTTAATGCCATATAACCAGTATTTGCTCCAGTACTATTACCCGCATTAGTTAAAATACCAGCAACTGAAGTTGCACCAGTAATATTAACTTTACCGTTAGCAACAGCATTTGTTAAAGCATCACCAATAGTACCAGATACATTTAATGTACCAGTGCTTAAGTTAACTGCATTACTTCTAATAGCACCATTAACTGTGGTTGTACCAGCATTATTGTTAGTTACATTTAGGATACCATAACCATCGCCAGCAGTTCCCTGTGCATTTGTGGAAACTGTACCAACATCTAGAGTACCATCGTTATCATTATTATAGAATGTAAAAGTATAGTCAGCACTTGCATTTGTGCCAGTTTTATTATTATTTGTTAAAGTAACGCCGTTTAATGTAACATTACCATTAGCTAGATTAATTGCGTAATTTGCAAGAAAATCTCTATCAGCAGTAACAGCTTCAGTCCATTCAGTAGCACCATTTACTGTGAAATTACCACCACCTGTTACATTTAATTGACCTAAGTCAGTAGCAGCAGCACCATCAATTACATTGAAGTTTAAAGTACCGCTAATTGCAACAGCACCTGTACCACCATGATTGAAATCAAAGTTTTTCATATTAAGGTTAGTGAAATTAACTGCTCCACCATTACCAACTGTAACATCTGCATTAACTGTAACAGCAGCTTGGAAAGTAGCACCACCTTTAGCAATATTTATTGCACCAACACCTGTAATTGCAGTAGCAGGGAAAGTCACTACATCAGTGTTGTTAGTTTTGTTTACTGTAATTGTACCTGTACCAAAAGCACCATATTGTGCTTCTTTACCTGCAGATTGACTACCAGTACCAAGATAACTAATAACTGGGTTACTAGTTTTAGGAGCTTCACCTGTAAATGCAGAAACGTCATTGATATTTAAAGTAGCACCTGCAGTAGCTGTTATATTACCACCACCACCATTTAAAGTACCAATATTTAAATATGAACTTCTTGTTGCAATAGTACCTAAATTCATTGTTACTGTACCAGTTAGGTTCATATATTCTGTTCCACTGGCTGAAACAATGTTCAATGTTCCGCCCTTTACATCAAATGTAAATGCTTGACCAGGATCTGTATCAGAAACTAGAATTACATCGTTACCATTAAGTTGTTCTAAGCGAATTGTAATAACAGCATTATCATCCCAAGCTGGTTGGGTTTTTCCATCAATAACTTGGCTTTTTCTGATAATAATATCATCGTTAGTTGAAGCTAGACCAGCACCAGTATAAGTACCAGCCTTTAAGACTAGCGTTCCTCCGCTTTTGTCCATTGCACTTAAACCTTTTGCTATAGAAGCATAAGGTGCTACTGCAGTACCACTACCAGTAACGTCATTACCGTTAGTAGCATCTACATACACCTGTGCAAAGGATGTGGCACTTACAAAAGTAAGTAGCAGAAGAATAAGAAAGCTAGCTTTCTTGAATTGTTTGAGTATTTTCATTTTTCATCTCCAAATGATCGAAAATAAGTTAATTAAAAGGTTGTAATAATTTGATTGATCCCTTTATTAAGGTGGTAAACATTTTAGCATATTTAAATCTCCTTCTTTATTAAAAAATAATTAGTGATTTCGCTTTCCTATAAAGTTAATTATTATCAATAAATTTTATTTGCTTTATGCACTGACTCTTTTTAATAATAGAAATAAAAGTTTTTAGCCAGGCTCTCCTATTACAAGTTTAAATATAATATATAAAGCAACAATGTCAAAAAAAAAAAAACCTATTTAACAATCTATTTTTAATTTAAAATAATTTTAATTTATTACTTAGTATAATAATAATTTATAAAACAATCTAATAATTCACACCTTAAAAATTCTACTATATTAAAATATTATTTGTTCGTTGAAATTTGATAAAAAAAAAGTTAACATGCAATAAAACCACAAAATATAAATTCCATTAAATGTAAATTATAGTACTTTTCTTTAACTGTCTTTGTAAGACCGAAAGAGCAAAATTGCCAATATTTTTGCTCCAGAATAGTGTTAAACTTAATAATTCCCTTTTCTAATGTCAATGTTTTATATCACAATCTTTGGGTATAAATTTATGACAATATATTCTCTATTAGCATTATTATATCTGTTTTACTAAAGTATTACTATTATATTTTTATGACTTACAATTAAAACAGATAAGATTGCTTGTTTATATTTTGATTCTATGATCTGCTGCATAGTTAGAGTACACCAAGAAAAGCTAGTATATTAGTGATAATGACCATGCACTTAGGCCAAAGAAGAAGAGTTGATACAAATGAATTTAAGGACAAAGTTATTCCTAGTTGATAGCATGATTATTTTAATTATGTTCACAAAAAGAAGCCAGTGATAAACTTCGAGAAATATTTATTGTGTAACTAAAAGAATTTAAGTAATAATTATATCCTCAAAAATCCGTATTTGCTAGTTGAGTAAATCAAAGTTTATTTCTCTTTTCAAAATATCAAATATTACTGTTGTGATAAAAAGTATTGTTGTTAGGATTATAAATAATAGTTTTCGAGATATAGCATACTGAATACAAGTTCAAATAGAAGAATATTTACTGGTTTAATTTTTGTAATTCACACAAATTGACTAGTTTTAAAGGAAAATAAATGACTTACAAAATATTAGGAATCCTAATTTTATTAATTTGGGTTCCATTATTCGCGCAATTAACTCCCCAAGTCACCATAGGTTAATTGATTAGCGGGATAAACATTTGTAACACAATGGAAAATGGAATGCATGTACCAATCAAAGAATATTATTTTGATGATTATAACAGTACCTGCTTTCAAAGCATGCAAGTATTTTTAGAAATTGAAAATGAAAAATAAGTTTGAAATTATATATTAGCATTTGAAATCTTTAGAGTTTAAAGCATAAAATATTGGAGTAATTGATGAAAATTATAATAGCGTTTTTATTTTGTTTGAGCATAACTTTAAATGCACAAACTATGATTAATGTTGACAGTAGAAATACAACAAGCCTTAATGGAAAATGGAATATAATCATTGATCCTTATGAAAACGGTTATTACAATTATAGGTATGAACCAAATGCAAATGGTTATTTCAAAAACACAGAACAAACTAACCCATCACAACTAATAGAATATAATTTTGATACGGATGAAATGTTGTATGTACCCGGAGATTGGAATTCACAAAAGGAAAAACTTCTTTTTTATGAAGGTACCATTTGGTATAAAAAATCATTTAATTATAATTTGAATAAAGGTAAAAGACTTTTCCTTTATTTTGGGGCTATAAACTATGATGCAAAAGTTTATTTAAATGGAGAAAAATTAGGCGAACATGTTGGTGGATTTACTCCCTTTCAATTTGAAATTACTAACCAAGTTAAAGCAAAAGATAATTTTGTAGTTGTTAAAGTTGATAATAAACGATACCTAGATGCAGTTCCCACTGTTAATACTGATTGGTATAATTATGGTGGAATTACGCGAAAAGTTATTTTAATTGAAACTAACGAATCATTTATTAGTGACTATTTTATTCAGCTTAAAAAAGGTGAATTAAATAAAATTGATGGTTGGGTTAAAATAGATGGGACAAATAAAACCCAAAAAATAATAGTTGAATACCAGAAATTAGTCTAAGTAAGGAAGTAATTACCGACAAAACTGGTTTTGGTAAATTTGAAATTGAAAAAGAACTTATTCTCTGGTCACCTGAAAACCCAAAATTATACGAAGTGAAAATTTCAAGTGATTTGGAAATAATAAATGATTTAATAGGTTTTAGAACTATCGAGACCAAAGGAAGTGAAATTCTATTAAATGGAAAACCTATATATCTTAAAGGTATTTCAATTCATGAAGAAGCACCATACGAGAATGGTTCACGCGCTTTTTCAGATGATCATGCAAAAATATTGTTGGGCTGGGCAAAAGATATGTCGTGTAATTACGTCCGCTTAGCACATTACACACATAATGAAGCAATGGTAAAAATGGCAGACAAAATGGGATTATTGGTTTGGGCAGAAATACCTGTTTACTGGACCATTTCTTGGGAAAATGAATCAACATATAAAAACGCAGAAAATCAATTAACCTCCATGATTACACGTGATAAAAACCGTGCTGCAATAATCTTGTGGTCAATGGCAAATGAAACTCCGCTATCTGAACCAAGATATAAATTTCTTTCACATTTAGTATCGAAAGCTAGAGAACTTGATTCAACAAGATTAATAACCGCGGCTATGGAAAGACATTATACAGATGACAACACACTAATGATTGATGATGCTTTTGGTAAAATTGTGGATGTGCTTGGTTGTAATGTTTACATTGGCTGGTACGACGGTTTACCCGAAAAGTGCAGAACCATTGAATGGAAAACAATTTACGATAAACCTGTAATTATAAGTGAGTTTGGCGGTGGTGCAATGTTTGGAAATCATGGAGATAAAATAACTAGATGGACTGAAGAATTTCAGGAAAGTGTTTACAAAGAAAATATTGAAATGTTTAAAAAGGTCAATTTTATAAAAGGCATGAGTCCATGGATACTTAAGGATTTCAAATCACCAAGAAGACATCAACCAAGAATACAAGGTTTTTGGAACGTAAAAGGATTGATTACGGATCAGGGGGATAAGAAAAAAGCTTATTATATTTTGAAAGAGTTCTATAATTTAGAAAATAAGTAGCATGACAATAAGTTAATTATTGTTCTACAAAGCTTAAAATATTTTATTCACTCACGTTACGCAAAATCTTGAAAACAGCCTATCATTCCCGATATGGATTAAATTATAATAGAAAAACGAATTTGATTTGTAAATCAATCCCTTAGGGATTGCATTTGGGTTTATTTGGAGAAGAAAAAATTGAACCCGAAAACAGGTTCTTGTTTTTTCGGTTTTGCAAATTTCTATTAAAATTGAACTCCTAGCGGAGTTATTTTTATGAAATATATTTTGCTTTGTTTACAGTTTTGTATTTGACAAATCACATTCATGATTATAATTAATGTGGAATAATCCCGCTAGGGTTTATATTTAATTAGGAAAAGAAATGCAACTTCTTGAATAATTCCAATAAGGATTGCATTATAATTGAACATTATCCTCAATCTGTCGATAGGCATAAATTTAAAATGACGGATTTAGGATTAATATTCAATTTATAGCTCAAACTTCCACCAATGTACATTTGGCTAATAATAACCACAATTAATATTCCAACATTTTTAAAGATTTGAATTTCGAAAAAAAACAAAGAATGTTTAGCAAAATATTATGGTATAGTCTTTGCTTAAATGGTTCAAAAATCGAGGAAACAAATGAACAAAATAGTAATGAATGTAGGAATGTTGTTTTTCTTTCTATCTATAATATTCTTTAGTCAGATGAATTTATCGTTAACAGATATTCTCGTCCGTTCTTTTGCAATATTTATTTTTCTTACAAGCATGCTAGGAATCATTGCTCTTGTATTTATCCGCTCGATAAATAAAAAATCCTTTGATAAGGGAAACGAATTCTCAGAAAATTTAAGCGGGAAGTAAGAAATGGAGACCACACAACTTTGGACACAATACCAAATTAACCCGACTGATGTGCTAAAAAAACAATTGATATTGTGTTACACAAATTTAGTTCACTATGTAATTCATCATTCCAGATTTGTTAATCTTAATATTTTTGATACTAGAGATTATTTTCAATTTGGAATTGAAGGTTTAAACGAAGCAGTTGATCGTTTTGACCCCGAGTATGGAACGAAGTTCGAAACATACGCAATTCAAAGAATTAGAGGCAAAATTATTGACGAATTGAGAAAAGCTCAAATTAAACCAAGATTTTCTCCATTTGACGAACCTGGCGATCCATATTTTTCAAATATTTCAATGGATAAACCAACTGGTAGCGATGAAACAGGAACATTGCACGAAGTAATTCCATCCGACTCTCAAGAACCAGAACAGATTGCTGAAAGAAATGAAGCAAAAGAGCGTTTAATGGAATGCATTAGTGAATTAAACGAAAGAGATAGACTAATTATTACCCTGTATTATTTTGAAAGTTTAAATTATAGAGAAATTTCTGAGGTATTAAATATTACTGTATCTCGAATTTCTCAAATACATTCAAGAATACTAGAATCCTTAAAAGAAAAACTAGAAGAAGTAAACGTCTAAAATGAACGAAATTAAAGAAAAAGAAAATCGTAGAAGAAATTACTTGTTGAGTATTAGAAATTTACCATCTATTCCGGCAATTACTAAAAATGTTTTGGATTTGTTAGATGATCCAATGACTAGCACTGCCGATATAAGTAATTCTATTAATAAAGATCAAGCTCTTGTAGCCAGAATTTTAACTGTTGCTAATTCACCTCTTTATGGTTTGCCTCGTAAAGTTCCTAGTATTGAATTTGCAATTTTAATTCTTGGCTTTAACCAAGTTAGACAAATTGTTTTGGCTCTTTCAATGTTTGATTCATTCAAAGATGCCGATTCAAAATATTGGGATAGACGACGATTTTGGGAACATTCCTTTATGACAGCCATGGCTGCAAAAGCTATTGCTGACGATTTAGGTTATGCAAAAACAAGCGAAGCTTTTACTGCTGGTTTGCTTCATGATTTGGGTGTTGTTGTAATTCAAAAATACTTTAATAAAGATTTTATCCAAATAAGTGAATTAGTAGAAAATGACGCCTACAAATTTGAAGATGCTGAAATGGAAGTAATGAATTTAACACATCATGAAATTGGAAAAATTTTGTGTGACAGATGGCATCTTCCTAAAAATTTAGGTGAAGCAATATTTTTTCATCACAATCCTGCTCAAAATGAAGATAATGTTCTTTTATCCGCTATTATTCATCTTGCAGATTTTACAACAAACACATTAGGATGTGGTTCATTTAGCTGGGATTCTGATTTAGAGCTTGATGAAGGAATAATAGATATACTTGGTCTTGGAAGCAGAGAATACGTTGATAGTTTTATTCAAAGTTATAAAGAACATCTTGAACAACAATTGGAAACTTTACCATTTTAATAACTAGACAGATGAACATTGTGAAAGACAAAAACAACATAGCGACAATTTTACAGAGAATTCAAAACCTTCCTGCACTTCCTACAATTGCAGATGAAGCTCTTAGGATATTAAACGATAAAAACAGCAGTAAAAATGACGTGGTAAATATTATTTCTAAAGAGCAAAGCTTTATTGCTAAAATTTTAGCAATTGCAAATTCTCCAATTTATGGATTGCGTAAAGAGGTTTCAACATTAAGTTTTGCAGTATTTATTCTTGGATTAAAAGAAATAAAAAAAGTTGTTTTAGCATTAGCATTTATGGAATCTTTCAAAATGGTGAAAGATAGTCATTTCAATCCAGAAGAATTTTGGCTTCATTCATTTATAGTTGCAAATCTTTCCCGAAAAATTGCAATGGATTTGAATGTAAACAATACAGGCGAAGCTTTTGTTGGTGGATTTTTGCATGATTTTTCAGTTGCAATAATACACCACAATTTTGCAGAAGAATATGTCCAAATTTTTAATTTAGTATCTCAAAACGTACCTATCGAATCTGCCGAAATGCAAGTGCTTGGTTTAACTCATTACCATATATCAAAAATTGTTCTAAACAATTGGGAATTTCCCGAAATTTTAACTGATGCGGTTGCCAATCACCACAAACCATCTATTGCTGAAATTGATAAAAAATTAACTTCTGTTATTCATCTAGCTGATTATATGACTACCTATCTAAAAATTGCAACATGTAAGTGGGATAGAGACTTTGAGCTGGATGAATCCATATTAGACACTCTGCAGTTTTCCAATTTAACTAGCTTAAATGATTTTATGGAATCTTATAGAGGATTTATTAATACACAAACTAATTCTATACGGAACTTCTTGTGAAAGTAATTAAAGATAACGCAATGGCATATAGCACTTTATATGAAACATTAGAGAATGAGTCTATTCAAAAAGTAAATGAAACTGGTTTACGTTTCATTAATACTTCTGCAGCCTCAAACAAAAATAAGTATGAAACTTTTTTTACTACAATTAATAATGTAAATACTCAAATTAGAAACCTTAATGACATTCAACTAATAATAAATCTTCTTGTTAAAAATTTAAGATTTTTCTTTACTGTTGAAGATGCACATCTATTTTTATATAAAGACACAGAATTTGATTTGCTTCCAGTATCGGATAAATGTGATAGAGGAATAAGATTTACTGTTGAAACTGCGCTAAAAAATGGGATTATTGGCTGGATTTTTGAAAACAAAAAAACTGTTATTCTCCCAAATTTATCCAAAAACACTAAAAACTCTCCACGCTTAAATTATTTGGTAATTCCTATAATTGAAAGAAAACAAAAAATGGGAATTCTTGTAATTCAAACTCCATTAAGCGAATTAAAAGATGATTCGTTTGAAATGAAAGCGGTTAATTTATTAACTGGTTTAATTTATCCAAAAATTTTAATGATTACTAATCAAGGAAAAGTAAACGAAGCAATTAATGAATCGCTTACTTATAAAAGCAAATTATCAAATGATTCAAAACTTGCAGCAGTTGGCGAGCTAACAAATGGAATTATTGAAGATATTATGAAACCAACTCAAGTAATTATGAGCTGCTCAGACTTTTTGAAAACAGAACATCCAGATGTTGATGCAAACCTTTTAGAAACAATTAGCAATCAAGTTAAAAAGATTGAAACTGTTATGTTACGTTTAGCAAAATTTGCAAATTCTAACAGTAACTCTACAGTTACAACATCTTGCAATATAAATGATGAAATTTCAGAATATGTCGATTTATTGATGTCGTCAATAAAAAATGACAATTACGAATGTATTCTTGATTTAGGCGAAAATATTCCTCCAATTCTTAGCAATTCAAATATGCTTAATCAAATTTTTTCGAACCTTTTTAGTTTAATAAAAATGGGATTTACAGAAACTGGCGGTATTTTAATTCAAACCAAATTTCAAAGTGGAACTATTCTTGTAAATATTTACACAACCGATTGTTTACAAGAATTAACTGGCAAAAACAAAGATTCGTTCGATCTTACTTACTCAATGATTAATAACTTAATGAATAAACATGAAGGGAATGTAATTTATAATAGCAAAGCCGAAAATGGAACTTCTATTTCTCTTCAATTCCCTTTTAAAAGGAAATTAAAAAAATGACGAAGAATTTATTAAAAATATTGTTTCTTTTAATTGCCCTATTAAGTGTAAACGTTATTGCACAAAATAGTGACAATGTAGATTTAAGAGCAAAAGTGAAACAGCAAATGTTAAAAGCTCAAGGTAACTTGCCAATGGTGGAAAAAAATTCTACATCAGCAAATAGCAATTACTTAAGTTTTCCTAATATTTCAACTACTGTTTTTAGAATATTGATTCTACTATTAAGCTCAATTATTGCGTTATCATTGGTTTTTTTACGCAGAGTTAAAATTCAACACAAGCAAATTTCAAAACAATTTAAAGAAAACATTAGATTAATTCGTGAAGAAAGTTATAAACAACCAATTGATTATTCCTTAACTCCAGTTAGAAAAAGTCTTTTAGATAAAATTGAAAATTGTTTAGAAGAAAATACCATTTCATATTTAGCTAAAAAGCTAAAAATTGCAAAAGGTGAAATTCATTTAGTAAATAGTATAAAAAGCTATGCTTCAGGCACAAATATAGCGAGAGGTTAATTATGATAAAGGGAATATTTCAAGCAGGAAGAAACTTACAAGTTGGTGAAAAACAAATTAGTGTTATTTCAAACAATCTTGCCAATATGGGAACTTCTGGATACAAAAAAGAGCTTCCATTTTATCAAATATTATCGGAAAATGGTAAAACCACAACCAATCAAGTAACCGATCTTTCCGCTGGTGAGCGAATTTTTACTGGAAATCCATTGGACTTGGCAATAAAAGGAAATGCATATTTTACAGTTGAAACTGATTCTGGCGAAAGATTAACCCGTGATGGTAAATTTACTATTTCGCAAGAAGGTTTTCTTACAAATAGAGCTGGTGATAAGATTGTTGGTGAGGGTGGAGGTATTAACTTAAAAGATATTATGACAAGAGATAATGCCCAAATAACTATTACTAATGAAGGCATGGTTATGGTTGGTGATAAAGTTGTAGATAAATTAATGATTATGAAAGAACGTGATGGAACGAAACTGCTTAAAGATTATGGAGTCTATTTCCAAGCTGAAAATGATGGTTTTATTCAATTAGAACCTGAAGATTATCAAGTGGATCAAGGATTTTTAGAGAACTCAAATGTAAACCCAATGGATGAAATGGAAAACATGATTTCATTATCTAAAAACTATGAATCAGCAAAAAACATTTTAACTTATCTCGATGAATCATTAGAGAAAGCTAATCAAATTGGAAAAGTATTTTAAGGAGAAGAATAAATGTCAACTAGAGCGTTAAGAACAGCCGCATCTGGAATGCTAGCACAACAATACAATATTGAAGTTATTTCAAACAATATTGCCAACATGAATACAACTGCTTTCAAAAGAAATAAAGCTGAGTTTTCCGATTTGATGTATCAGGAAGTTCCAACAAATTCAATTGCTTCTTCTGGTGGAACCAATAGTCAATCAAATGAAAGCAAAATTCAAATTGGAAATGGTGTTCAGCCTGTTTCAACCCAAAAAATATTCAAACAAGGCGATATTCAACCAACTTATAACCAATTTGATTTAGCAATCAATGGTGAAGGATTTTTCCAAGTGAAAAAAGCAGATGGAAGTTTTGTTTATACTCGCGATGGTTCTTTTAAAGTTAATGCCGATGGACAAGTTGTGACTTCTTTGGGATATTCTCTTGATCCAGAAATTCAACTTAATGAAGATACAATTGGAATAAATATTACTAGAGATGGCAGAATTGATGTAACTGCATCCGATGGACAAACCGAAACATTAGGTGAAGTTCAATTAATTAGATTTATGAATCCAGGCGGATTAAAAGCACTTGGCGACAATTTATTTGCCGAAACTGATGCTTCAGGAGTTCCAATTTTTGGAACTGGTGGTCAAAATGGATTTGGTGAAGTTCATCAGGGTTTCTTAGAATCCTCAAATGTGGATATTGTTGAAGAAATGATTTCTATGATTAGTGCACAACGCGCGTATGAATTAAATTCAAAAACAGTTAAAACCGTTGAAGAAATGATGACAATGGCTAATAATATTAAGAGATAATAAAATGTTAATGTTTTTCTTTTACATATTGTCTGTAATTACCTCTTTTGAATCTCTACCAATTGAGATTAAAGATAAACTACAATCCGAATTTAGCTCGCATAAAAAAGTTGAATTTGAAATTGTTAATGCGCCAAAAGAATACAAAGATATTTTCATAAAAAAAGGTGAAGATATTAATGTAATTGGCAGCATTGCTTACGTTCCAGTTAGTGTAATTGACAAAAGAGGAAGTGAAAAAAGAACAACAATTAGTGTTAAAGTAAAAATTTACGAAGATGTTTTTGTTTCAATGAAAGATGTTGATAAAAGAGAACAGCTTTTAACTAACAATTTTCAATTAGTTGAAAAAGAAATAACATCAATCCGTGGTGAAATTGTTAGTTCACTTGGAGAAATAGTTGGTTCGCGAGCAAGCAGATTTATTAGCAAAGGTGATATTCTTACACGAGAGTCAATGGAAAATTTACCTGCAATATACAACGGCGATAAAATATCCGCAGCATCAATAATAGGTAATGTAAAAGTATCGTTTAGCGCAATTGCCAAACAAGAAGGATGTGTTGGCGATATAATTAGAATAAGAACAAATACGAATGAGATTTTCAAAGCAGAAATTATTGATTACAAAAATGTGTTAATAGTTGAGTGAAAAAATGGAAAAAAGATTATTAAATAAAGATTATAAGAATATGAAAAAAACAGTGCTTTTTTTATTTGCATTTATAACAATTCTATCAGCTCAAGATATGAGAAAAAACTCCTTTAATTCACTTTTTTCAGATCAAAAAGCAAATCGCATTGGCGATGCAATAACAATAGTTGTTGTTGAATCATCACAGGCTACTAACGACGCAAGAACATCAGCATCTCGCGAAAGTGCTATTGGTGCTAGTATGTCTGGTAGTTTTGACGGCACAAACTTACCAACTGGTGGTCTTGATTTAGGAACTTCAAATGATTTTGCTGGAAGTGGAGCTACATCTAGCAGTGGAATGTTCAAAACAAAAATTAGTGCTACAATTGATACCGTTTTTGCAAATGGAAATATGAGAATTATAGGAAAAAGAAGAATTTCAATAAATGGTGAAGAACAACTTATTACAATAAGTGGAATTGTAAGAGCATCGGATATACAAGCAGATAACTCAGTTCTATCGCACAATATTTCAGAAGCTGAAATTGTGTTAGAAGGCAGCGGAATGATTGATAGAGCACAATCACCAGGTTTAATTACTAAAATTTTCCATTGGTTATTCTAGGTTTGAAATATAAGGTTATGAACAAATGAAAAAGATAATTCTAAACATATTGATGATGATACTTTTCTTGCAAATGTCTTTATCGGCTCAAAGGATTAAAGATATAGCATATCTTTCTGGAAGTGAAGTTGAACAAGTTATTGGTTATGGTTTAGTTGTTGGTTTAGCAGGCACTGGTGATAGTCAACGTTCTGCATTTACAGTTCAATCAGTAACAAGTATGCTTAAACGGTTTGGAATTACTGTACCACAAGACCAATTAAAGACCAAAAATGTTGCTGCTGTAATGATAACTGCTACATTAAATTCATTTCTAAAATCGGGTTCAAAATTTGATATAAATGTTGCGTCAATGGGCGATTCAAAAAGTTTGATGGGTGGAACATTGTTAATGACTCCACTATCTGGATTGGATGGAGAAGTTTATGCTTTTGCTCAAGGACCTCTTTCAGTTGGCGGATATGATGTGCAAACTTCATCAGGTGGCAGAGCAAGCAAAAATCATACTTCCGCGGGAAGAGTTCCTCGTGGTGGAGTTTTGAAAAGAGATATAAATCCTATGGTGGATTATTCATCTGGTTTAAGTGTATTACTAAAAAATCCAGATTTAACAACAGCAAGTAATGTTAGCGATATAATCAATTCTACCTTTGGAACTGGTACTGCAAAAGCAAATGATGCATCCGAAATAGCAGTAACAATTCCTGCTGATAAACAGCAGAATATAATTCAATTTTTATCCGAATTAGAATCTCTTGAAGTAACCACAGACTACATTGCAAAAGTTGTACTTAACGAAAGAACTGGAACCGTTGTTGCTGGCTCTCATGTTAAAATTATGCCAGTAAGCATTACACACGGAAATTTAAATATTGATGTAAAATCAAATCCAGTAGCTTCACAACCTGGCGATTTTTCAAGAGGTGGAAGAACCGTATTTTTTAACAATTTAACTCCAAATGTTAGTGAAGATACCGCAAGAACTATAGCAATAAATGGCGCATCAAATGTTCAAGAAGTTGCAGCGGCATTAAATTCGTTAAAAGTTTCTCCACAAGATATTATTTCAATTTTCCAAGCATTAAAAGAATCTGGCGCATTAGTAGCAGAATTAGTGATAATATAATGAGTGATATTGGATTAAAAATAACGAACAATAGCAAGCACATTGCACAACCTCAAACTTTTGAGAGTACTAAAACTCCAAAAGAAAAAGCAAAACTTGCAAAAGCTGCTCAAGATTTTGAGAGTATGCTTACTTCTATGATGTTAAAAAGTATGAACCAAACTACTGGTGGAATGTTTGGAGAAGGAAGTTTTGGTGGTGATTATTTTGATACAATATTTGAAACAAAAATAGCTTCATTTATAAGTGAAAAAAAATCTCTAGGATTAGCCGATATGATTTACAAAAAAGTTATTGGTGAAGACTTGGATATGAATAAAATTAAACAAGAAATGCAATCCGAGAATACAAAAAGCATAAAAATTGAAGCTTCAAAAGCCATAAAAAATGAAGCCATAAATGATTCAGTTTCTATTTCGCCAAGTAAAGGCTCCGTTGATAGATTAAGTAAATTTGATGACATTATTACAAAAGCTTCAGAATCATATAACATTGATAAAAACTTAATCCGCTCAGTTATACTTACAGAATCAGCCGCAAATCCTAAAGCACTTTCAAAAGCAAATGCCAAAGGTTTAATGCAATTAATAGATTCAACTGCTTCAGATATGAATGTTAAAAATGTTTGGAATCCGGAAGATAATATTTTTGGTGGATCAAAATATCTTTCCAAAATGCTGGAGAAATATGATGGTGATATAGAAAAATCACTTGCAGCCTATAATGCTGGTCCGGGAAATGTCGAAAAATATGATGGTGTTCCACCATTTGAAGAAACAAAAAATTATATAAACAGAGTAAAAGGTTACATGAAATATTGGGAGAATGAATTATGATGGAAACAGAGTTATACGACTTATTGTCGAAGGAAGAAAAAATTATCCGATCATTAATTGCATCGGCTAAATTGAAACAAAGTGTAATAATTCAAAATGATTATGAAGCCTTAAACAATGTTAATGTTAATGAATCATCACTGCTTTCAGAATTGGATAATATTAGCAGAAGCCAACAAAAATTGGTTAGTAAACTTTTTGAAATAAACGCGTTAAAAGAAAATGGAAAACCAAGAATTCTTCCAATTTTGATTAATGAATACAAAGACATATTTAATCCAAATCATTTGAGAAAAATAAACGAACTTCGTTTAACAGTTAGAGACCAAGTTAAAATACTAACAGGATTAAATCATCAAAATCGTTTTATGATTGAGCACGCAAGTAGTTTGGTTAAAGAAACTATTTCGCTTTTACTTAAATCACGAAAAACTTCACTAATTGATCGGAAAGCATAATGGGACTCAGTAGACTATTTGACATATCGAGTAGAAGTATGGCAACATACCAAAGAACCATGGATGTGGCTTCTAATAATATTGCTAATGCTGCCAACCCTGATTACAGAAGGCAAAGAGCAATTGTTTCCACAGAAAACACTCAGCAAAGTGCTGGTATAACTTGGGGAAGTGGCATTAAGCTTGATGACATACAACGAGTTCGTAGCTCGTTAACAGAAAATCAGATTATTAACAATAACCAAAATAAATCCTTTTTTGATAGAAGCTCAGTTTTGCTTGGACAAGTTGAAAATATTTATACTGAACCAACCGAGTTAGGAATTTCTTCTATGCTTGGTCAGTTTTTTAGTTCTTGGAGTGAGCTTTCTGCTAACCCAACTTCATCTGCATTACGTGGAAATGTTGTCTATTCCGCTCAAAATCTTGCAGCAAAGGTAAATGAAATTAATGAAGGATTTCAAATTGTAAAATCATCCATTTTCTATGAATTTCAGGATAAAGTACAGGATATAAATGCCACTTTAAGTAGTCTTCAAAGTATTAATCGCCAAATTTCTGAAGCAAAAGCAATTGGGCAAAATGCAAATGATTTGATGGACAAAAGAGATCTTTATGTTGATAATTTAAGTAAACTAGCAGATATTACTGTTAATTACGAATCAGATGAAACCGTTAATATTTCAATTGGTGGAGTTTTTGCAGTTAATAAAGGTAGTTATACAACGTTTCAAGTTGAATATACAGAAGATAACCTGGCAATGATTGCACAAAATGGTGGAAAAAGTGTAAACCTTACAAAAGGTGAAATGGGTGCGTTGGCTGATACTTTCAATAATAAAATACCAGATTATCAAGCGAAATTAGATTCAGTTATAACCCAATTAGTAAGTTCGGTTAATGAAATTCATAAAACTGGTAATGATTTAGGAAATCCTCCACAATTAGGAATCAACTTTTTTGAAGAATATAATGGTAAAGAACTAAAAATTTCTAGTGATATTTTAAATGATTATAATAAAATAGCGGCTTCTAGTGATGGTACATCTGGAAACGGAGATATTGCAATTAAAATATTTGAAATTAGTGAAGCCAATGTTTTAGATGGCGCAAAATTAATTGATGTATATTCATCACTAATAAGTGAAGTGGGTAGCCAAAAGCAAAACGCAGATAGAATGAATGAAGCAGGCGCAATGGTTCTTGCGCAATTAAATAATCAAAAAGATTCATATTCAGCAGTTTCAATTGACGAAGAAATGTTGAATGTAATGAAATATCAAAAAGCATACGAAGCATCAGCTAAACTAATACAAATGGCTGATGAAATGTTAGATACACTAATACATATGGTATAATTATGAGAGTATCCGATTCAATGTTGCAAAGTAACTTTTTAAGCAACATTAATAATTCGAAAGAAAAAATGCAAAAATTGCAAACGCAAGTTGCAAGCAATAATAAGATATCTAATCCATCAGATGCACCTTCTGGCGCTGCAAAAGTTATGCGTTTTAAAGCAAGTGTTTCACAAACTAAAGATTTTATAAAAAATGTCGATAATAGCTCAGCGTTTCTTCAAGAAAGTATGCGAGGTTTAGAATACATCTTGGATGAAACAACTAAAATATTGATTGATTTAACAAATGTTCAAAATCCGCAGAATGATGGTAATTTAAAATCGTTTGCGGAGCAGATTGATGCTTCGTTAAATATAATTTTAGAATCGGCTAATACCGAATTTAATGGACAATTTGTTTTTGGTGGAACTGATGATTCAACGTCTCCATATGGTTTTACTGCTGATAAATCGGCAATTGAATTAAAAGTGAGCGATGTTTCTGGAGATAGAAAAGTTAAAATCTCAAAAAATATTACTCAAAAGTTAAATGTTACTGGTTCAGATTTATTTGGAAATATAGATGGAACCGATATTTTTAATAAGCTTATTGAAATTAGAGACAACTTAAAAAATGGAATTAAACCAACAGATGATGATATTAAAACAATTGAGGATTTTTCAACCTCAGTTCGTAATCATCTTTCTGAAGCTGGAAACGTTGCTAATAAGCTTGATGCTTCAAAAGAAATATTGGGAAACCAAGTACTAACTTTAGAAGATTTAATTTCAAAAGAAAGTGAAATTGATTTAGCAGCAGCAACAATAGAGTTGCAAAATTATGATTACAGTTTGCAGCTCTCTTATAAAATGTCATCTATGTTCCTTTCTAAATCTATTTTGGATTATATATGATAAAAAGGTTCGGCGCTTTTATTGGATTGTTTTTAGGAATTGGAGTGATATTTGGTTCTTTCCTTCTTGAAGGAGGCTCCATGCATGCGCTCTTTTTAATTGCTCCTATACTTATTGTTTTTGGTGGAACTTTTGCAGCTGTGATAATTGGTTTCGGGATGGAAGAATTTTTAATGATTTTTGAACTTGCAAAAAAAGCTTACTTTCCCCAAAAATATGATAACAGTAAATTGATTTCAATTTATTATGATTTTGCAGTTAAAGTTAGGAAAGAAGGTTTACTTTCAATTGAACAGGAAATGCCGAGACTTGAATATTTATTTCCGAAAAAATTAATTAGATTTCTAATTGATGGTGCTACCGAAGAGACAATTGAAAATATTTCTCTTCTTGAAATGAAAATTATGAGAGAAAGACATTTTAGTAATGCCTTTATTTTTTCCAAAATGGGTGGTTACGCACCAACAATGGGAATACTCGGTACAGTAATGGCTCTGATTTTAACTTTGGCTAATGTGGGTTCCGACCCAAATGTACTTATAAGAAATATTGCAACAGCGTTTATTGCTACCTTGTGGGGTGTATTAAGCGCAAATTTAATTTGGTTACCAATAAGTGATAGATTAAAAAAATGCCACATGGAAGAAAAACATATGATGGACTTGGCTCTGGAAGGAACCCTCGGGCTGATGAGCGGGGAGGTTCCTCTAGTGGTGAAAACAAGATTGATAAGCTTATTACCTCAACAAGAGCAAAAGCAAATGCTAAATTTATAGATGATGCACATGAGGAGGAATCTGGTGCTGATAGATATTTAATTACTTATGCTGATTTGATAACACTTTTATTAGGTTTGTTTATTATATTATATGCAATTTCTAATATTGATGTGGCAAAATATGAAAAAGTAATGTCGGCAATGGGAAATGTTTTTGGAAGTGAAAAATTTAGAATAGATTCTAGTCTTCCAACACCATTCACTATAAAAAATGACGTTTCAGTAAATCCGATGGATTTATTAAAGCAAGAATTAAATGATATTATAAATGTAAATGATTTAACAAACTCAGTAACTATTGAAAATAATCCACGAGGAGTTACAATAAGAATATTAGATGATATTCTTTTTTCTTCTGGAGATGCTGAGTTAAGTAGTAAAGCGCAAGAGGTGTTAAAATTGGTTTCAGGAATTATTAAAGAACTACCAAACGATATTAGGGTCGAGGGGCATACTGATAATATTATTATTAATTCACCCCAATACCCATCCAATTGGCATTTATCAATTGCGCGTGCTTTAAATACAGCTTATTACCTAATTCAAACTGAAGGTATTGATCCTGATAAAGTTTCTGTTGTTGGCTATTCTGAATATAACCCAATAGCAGATAATTCAACACCAGAAGGAAGATCAAAAAATAGAAGAGTAGATATTATAGTCATAAATAATGCAGAGTAAAATGAAACTAAAAACAGAACAATTTGGCGAAATAGAATACGCAAATGAAAATGTAATTCGTATCGCAAAAGGTCTTTTCGGATTTGAAAATCTCGAAGAATATCTTTTAATAAAAACCGATAATACACTTTTTTATTGGTTAAACTCAATTGAAGAGCCATCAGTTGCATTCCCAATGGTTGGGATTAATGTCTTAGATGACACTTATCCTCAGGTAGATGGTACCGAACCATTTGGTATTGTAACCTTGGATAAAGACCCACTTAAAATTACGGTTAATATGAAAGCCCCACTATATATAAACCAAGATATTAAGACTGGAAAGCAAAAAATATTAGATAGAGAAAAGTATTTAGTAAATTATAAACTTTTTGTAGAATAGGGGGATAATGTGCTAGTACTTAAAAGAAAAATGAATGAAGAAATAATCATCAATTCTAATATTGTTGTAAAAATTCTATCAGTCACAGATGGTCAAGTAAAAATTGGCATTGAAGCTCCAACAGAAATTGAAATATTTAGAGGTGAGGTTTTTGAAAAAGTAAAAGCAAATTTAATTTCTGCTGCTGAAAAGAGCAAAGAAAAGGTTGCTGGTATTACTGAATTTAAAATAAATAAATTGTTATAAATTAAATCTAGGAAAATTAGATGCATAAAACCGTTCTAATTGTTGATGATTCGGAAATTACAAGACATGCGTTGCAAAGTTTTTTTCTTGACTGCAACTTAAATGTAATTACTTGCAACGATGGACTTGAAGGAGTTCAAAAAGCTTTAGAATATAAACCTATTATTATATTCCTTGATTTAATGATGCCAAATCTTAATGGCGTTAAGATGCTTCAAGTTATAAAAGTAATGGATGATTTAAAACATATACCTGTTGTAGTAATTAGCGGTAATACAAACAAAAGGAATGTATTGGCTGCTATAGAAGCAGGTGCTGAACGTGTAATTTCCAAACCCTTAAAAAAGGAAATTATTATTCAAGTTGTTAATGAAATTTTAGGTAAAGATTTTCTTGTTAAGAACAGAGGTGAAACCAAATTTACTTACAAAGAAAACGATGAACTTACTAAACAACTTCGTAATTTTTTCTTAAATAGCTTCCCTGAAAAAGAGAGAGGTATTTTGGAATCATTTAAGACAAAAAATATTGAGCTTCTTAAAATGATTACTCACGAAATTAAAGGAACTGGTGGTGCAATCGGTTATCCAGAAATTACAATTCTTGCTGGTGAAATTTATGGAAGGCTGATGGAACCCAAAACCAATTGGGAAATTATTGAGCTTAAATATGATGATATTTTTGCAATTATAAAAAAGATGAAAAATTCATAAAGGAATAGGATATGTTATTCGTTGGTATATTGGTCGTTCTTGGTGCTGTAATTTCTGGATTTGTGCTTTCTGGTGGTGATGTGCACTTATTATTGCAGCCATATGAAGTTCTTGTAATAGTTGGTGCAGCAATTGGAAGCGTACTAATAAGTACTCCAATGCCAATGATAAAAAAATTAGTTGCTGGAGTATCAGCATCAATTAAGGGCTTTCATGTTTCTAAACAAGATTATTTAGAACTGTTAAAATCCTTTAATGAACTATTTTTGGTTGCCCAAAGAGACGGACTTTTGTCAATTGAATCTCATATTGAAAATCCTAAAGAAAGTACTATCTTATCTCAAAACAAAAAATTTATTAATGATAATTTTATTGTTGATTTTTTCTGTGATTCAATGAAAGTGATGTTAACTGGTTCCGTTCCTCCACACGATTTGGAAGAATTAATGGATTCTGAAATTGAAACTTTTGAAATTGAAAGTGAACCAATTGCAGGCACTATTGCTACAATGGGCGATGCATTTCCTGCACTTGGAATTGTGGCTGCAGTATTAGGTATTATTATTACAATGGGTTCAATAAACGAAGGTCCAGAAGTTGTAGGTCACCACGTTGCAGCCGCACTTGTAGGCACATTTCTTGGCGTACTTTTAGCCTATGGTATTGTTGGTCCAATTTCTGTAAAAATGCATCATGATATTGCAGATAAGAAACGACATTTGGAAACAATTAAAACTGCTGTACTTGCTTATGCAAAAGGAAATCCTCCAATAATTGCTCTTGAAATTGCTAGACGTACTATTTTTAGTGAAAACAGACCAACTTTTAATGAACTTGAAAACTACCTAAGAGGAAAGAGCTAGTAAAATGGCTGATAATAAACAACCAATTATAATAAAAAAAATCACCAAAAAAGGTGGCGGTCATCATGGTGGTGCTTGGAAGGTTGCATATGCAGATTTTGTTACTGCTATGATGGCTCTATTTATTGTTCTTTGGATTTTGGGTCAAGATCAGGAAGTTAAAGATGCAGTTTCTGGTTATTTTAGAGACCCGGTTGGTTATTCGTTAAAAAGTAGAGCCATGATTGATAACGCAAATATAAGTCCACAAATAACGTCAATGAATCAGAGAGATTTAGATCAGATAAACAAAGAAGAGGAAGAAAGACGCTTTGAGGAAATGAAGGATGATTTAACATCGGAGCTTAGTGAAGATGCAAATTTTATTCCTTTGCTTGATCAAATGACAATTGAAATGACAACTGATGGTATGCGAATTGAAATGTTGGAATCTGAAAATGATGTTTTCTTTGAATTAGGCAGCTCGGAGTTAAGTCCAAAAGCTAAGAAATTTTTAGAAATTGTAGGTGCAAAACTTGCTGAGTTTCCTAATAAAATTGCAATTGAAGGACATACAGATGCAAGACCTCTAAACAGTAGTGGTAGCTACACAAATTTTGAACTAAGCACAGATAGAGCAAATAGTGCAAGAAGAACATTAGTAAATGGTGGCGTTCCGGCAAAGCAAATTGATGAAATTATAGGTTTCGCCGATAAAAGATTAAAGGATAAAAATGATCCGAATAGTGTGGTTAATAGAAGGATTAGTATTATTTTAAAATATATTGATAGATAAAATATGCTCTTGCTATAGGTTAGATTATTTTTTGTTATAACAAAAAATAAATGATTGTATGCTAATTTAGATGATGATATAAATAGATGAAAAAGAAAATAATTATAATGGAAGATGACCCTTTCTTAAAGGAGTTTTATTCATTCATATTTAATAAAATTGGATATGATGCTGATATTCTTGAAGATGGTGATGTTTTTTTCGCAAAATTAAACTGTGCGAAATATAATCTGATTTTAATGGATTTGAGTTTGAAAAACACATATTTTAATAATAACAAAGTTGATGGAGTTACACTTTCACGGCTTGTGAAGGAAAACATTATATTTAAGACTATTCCCATTATTATTGTAACAGCTCACTCTGTTGATTATCATTCCAAACATTTATTTGAGGAAAGTCTTGCTGATGCGTATATTATTAAACCAATTAGTGATGTTCATCAATTTATTAATAAAATAGACCTTGTTATGGAAAAGTACAATTAAATTTGAAAGTGAAAAATGGAAGAGATTAGAGAAAAAGTTCTTATTGTTGAAGATGAACCTGATACAAGATTTATTCTTAGTAAGTTACTTGAAAAAGAAAATTATGATGTTGCTTCTGTAGCTAATGGAATTGAGGCTCTTAAAAAACTAGAGACTTTTTTACCAAAAGTTATCATTGCCGATTGGACAATGCCACAAATGGATGGACTTGAACTTTGTGATAGAATTAAGAAAAAAGAAAAACTTAAATCTATATATTATATTATTTTAACTGCTCGCTCAGCCGTAAAGGATAGAGTTAAAGGTTTGGATGTTGGTGCTGATGATTTTCTATTAAAACCGACTGAAAACCAAGAACTTCTTGCGCGCATTAGATCGGGAATTAGAATTTACAATCTGCAAACGGAACTTAAACATTCCGAACATGAAAAAGCGCTTTTGGAAATGGCAGCAACAATAGGACATAATTTAAATAATCCACTTGGAAGTTTAAAATTGTTTGTATCTGATCTAGAATCACAGCTTAAAGAAAATAATTTGAATAATTTCTCGGAAGATTTTAGTTTAATCAATCAATCAATAGATAGAATTAGTGCTTTAGTAAAAGACTTGGCAAAATTAAAAGACCCAAAATCAGAGACCTATATCTCTGATACAAAGATGATTAAATTAAACTAAAGATTTTATGTTTTTAGCTCATTCAATTATTTATATTTTTATAATAGTAAATTAATTGGTTTAATTATGTTAGAACGCATTGGTAACGTATCGTTAGAAGTGGATTTTAATAAATCCAAAAAAGGAAAATATTCTCATTCAAAAGGTGGCATTTATGAGAATGCTTCTTTTAATATTAATGATTCTATTTCATTTTCTCCGGCTTCCAAATATTTGTCCAGAGCAAATTGGTTACTTAAAGAGTTTCAACATTCTTCCGAAGATAAAGTAATTGTTGAGTTTATTTATGGGGGATTTTATTTTGAAGTTCATTTAGATCTAAAATCAATCAATTCATTAGAAACAATTAGTTATACTATTAGAAAAGATGACTCCATTAGGGTTGAAATTAACCCAATAATTGCAAGCTTAAAAATCGTAATTGGAACTGCAAATGAATCAATGCCATTACAAAAGGAATTAAAAGGATTAGGTCAACTGTTCAATAGGTTTACTTCTCTTGATTTAAAAAATGAATTAAATATTTATAATTACGAGTTAATTGACACGCTTTTGGACGGAATTTATTCATCACTTCAAAGCGATTTTACATATTTGAATAATATTTTGTTTAATTTTCTGGAAAAACAAACCAATAGAAAATTAAATGTTATGTTAAATAAAAACAAAAATGCAACGGAGTTAAACCTAATTAAAATTAGGCCATTTTAATTTAATAAAATACGAAGAAGTAAATTAATTTATTGCTCAAACTCCCATTTGGATAAGCTGAAAAGAAAATATGAATAGCAAATTAAACTTAAATGAAACAAATAATTTTGAAATATTAGCCCATAAATCATGGTTAATTGTTGATTCTTCTGGAAATATAAAGTTTTCGAATGAAACTTTTAAGCATTTATTTTTGCTTGAAGATGACAAAAATATTAAGCAATTAAATTTTGAGCCAAATATACATGGAATTATTTCCAAATTAGCAGAAAAGGATATTAATAGTTTCGACAATATTTTTATTTACGAAGAAAACAATAAAATTTATAACTATAAAATAGAAATTGAAAAAATTTTACTTTTAAATTCAAATTTTTACATTCTTGTTTTTAGTCGTTTAGATGAACAAAATAATATTGAAGATAAAATAAGTAATCTCCATTTTGCATTAGAATATGGAAAAGTTCCTGTAATGATTTTTGATAATAATGGAATGATTTCTTTTGCTACCAATACTTTTGAGAGAATTCTTGATTTTGAATTAGATGAAATTTATAATAATCATATTTCAACAATTCTTTCAAAGCACTTGTCCCACGAAAAGTTACAAAAACTTGAAGAATCAATCAAAAATGGTCGTCAGTGGAATGAAACAGTTTCTTTATCACTTGTTAATGAAACTAAATTTTATTTTGAATTAAAGCTTAATCCAATACTTAATGAAAGTGGTTCAATTTTAAATTTTGTACTTACTGCTCACGATATAACATATTATATATCAAAAAATGAATTAACTCAAAAATCCGAAAACCGCTTAAAATCTATAATTAACAATATTTCAGATTTACTTATAATTCTGAAACAATCAAACGATTTCATTTATTTCGAAAATGGAAATAATACATTTCTAAAAACATTTAATTTAGAAAAAGAATCAATTCTGCATAAAATATTTGAAGACGTTATTCCTGGCAAATTAGCTTCTAAAATAAAAAGTGAAATAACCTTACTAAAAAAGAATGAAGAACTTAGTTGTAAATTTAATTTTGATATTGATGACAGAGCATATGCAGGACGAATTATAATAATTGAAGATGTTGATTCTAATGAAAATTTGTATGTTATAAGTCTTAAAGATATAACCGATGAACGGGATAAAAGGAAACAACTTAACGAACTTTATAGAAAAGAATTGCAAGTTAACAGACTAAAAACAACATTTCTTCAAAATATGTCACACGAAATTAGAACTCCTTTTACAGCAATTATGGGTTATTCTGATATTATGGTAGAAAGTATTGAGGAAAAGGATTATGACACTGTTATTGAAATAACCGATTCTCTTAAAAGTGTATTAAATAGAGTAATGAATTTATTTGAAAGTATTCTCGAAGTTTCCGAAATTCAATCTGGTGAAGTAGTTTTAGAAAATGTTTTAATGAATTGTAATCAAATTCTAAAATCAGTTTGCGCTAAAAAGAACCCAGAAGCGAAATTAAAGGGAATTGAAATAGAACTGGACCTGGATAGTCAAGATTATTTATGTGAAATTGATTGGTTAAAATTTGAACGTCTAATACTAAATTTAGTTGATAATGCTATTAAATATACCGATTTTGGAAAAATTAAAGTATCATCCAGAAAAACTAAAGAATATGTAACAATAACAATATCTGATACTGGTTTGGGCATTAATGAAACAGTTATTTCACAACTTCTTAAACCATTTATTCAAGAAGAGCTTGATGGACATTCCAGAAACTATGAGGGTGCTGGTTTGGGTTTAACAATTGCATATGAATATACTAAGTTAATGAATGGCGAAATGCATATTAAAAGCAAAAAAAATGTTGGGACCGAAATTTTTCTAAACTTTCCAACTCAGTTTGATACAATAAATTAATAGTGAGAAATAAATGCCACTTATAGTTTGGGATGAAAGTTATAGCGTAAATGTTCATTTAATAGATGGACAACATAAAAAGCTTTTTGACTTGGCAAATGAATATCAAACTGCTTTAACCAATGGAAAATCTCACGATGCACTTAAGCAGCTTCTTGATGGTTTACTAAATTATGCAGCTATCCATTTTGGAACAGAAGAGCGGTATTTTACGCAATTTGGCTATGATGATATGGAAGCCCATAAAAGAGAACACAAAATTTTTAATGCTAAAGTTTCTGACATTATAAAAAAAAGAAAAATTGGGGAAGAAGTTGGTCAAAACGAAGTTACTAAATTTCTAAAAATTTGGTTAGAGGGACACATAAAAGGAACCGATCATAAATACATAGAACTTTTCAATAAAAATGGATTAAGATAATCTATTTTCTTACCTTTTTTTATTTACTTGCTCATTTCTTAAAGCTCCAAATAAAATTGTTTCACCAGTAGGTACAAACGTTCCTTCTTTTTTCTCTTTAGTAATTCGGAACATTTCAATTTCATCTTTCATTACAAAAGGGATTTCTGAAATTCGCATATACTTTTTATCTGGGCGTATTTCAAAAGTACCCAAAGAAAATGTACCACTTTTTGAAACAAGCCATAATTGGAATGTCATATCTGCATCCAAATGAGGCATATTTTGTAATTGCAATAATCCTTCGCCAGAACCAAATGCAGTAAATAGTTTTCCACTTTCTTTCGAATTTGGATTGGTGCTTTTTAGAGCTATTATATCTATGGATGGATTGTTGAAAAATTCTACAAATTCCATATTTTGATTTACAAAATCATCAGTTCGCAACAAATCTGTTCTAAGCTTTACAAGTTTATTGGTTAAGTCTAAGTTTTTTTCATCAAGTATAGAAATTCTATCTAACAAAGTATAAGAAATAAAAGCCAATGCAATTAATAATATTCCAGAAAATACCCAAAGTAAAATGATATTTAAATTTGAAGACTTTTTAACTGGAATTGTGGTTGTATTTAAACGAGTTATTTTCTCATTTTTTTTAGGAAGTGTTTTTAATTCAGATTGTTTTGGCTTTTCTACATTAATCGAATTATGATTCCCTTCCATACGTTTTTCATTTACATCAAATATCTTTGTTGTAGAATTTCTTTGTACAAAATCTGTAGCTCCTACAATTCTTGTTTCACGTCTGTTTTCAATAACATTATTCTTTAGATCTTTCTGAATTTGAATTAGCCTTTTACCAAGTTCATTTTTCAACTCCTCATTAGGAGTATCAATATTTAGAATTGTAGGAATTAATGAAATAATATTTTGCAAATCGCCAAGTTCACCTGCTGGCAACTTACCATTATTTTCAAAATAACTTCTAAATTGTTTGAAATTGGTCTTATCCATACAGCCAAGAGCAAACGCACTTATCATTTCTTTTATTGCATCATCAGCCATTGTTAACCACCTAGTAAATTCTCTCTAAGTTTATCTAATGCCAAAGTAATTTTTGACCTAACAGTTGGTACAGGAATGTTCAATTTTTCAGCTATTTGATCCAAGGTCAATCCTTCATAGAAAGATAAAAGTAAAACATACTTTTGAGCATCTGTTAAATTATCTAGTGCTTCCGAAATCTCTGGTTTTACTTTCATTGCAGAATTTAGCGATAGCGAATCAATGGTATTATCTAGAATTGGAATAACGTAAAAATCCTCATATATATCGTCTTCTTTAGCCAACTCACCCTTATTTCGTAAATATTCAACCGCTTTGTTTCTAGTAAGCATTATCATCCACGTATAAACATTACCTGTTTTAAAACTGAAAAGATCTATTTTTTTCCAAACAACTGTAAAAACATCCAATAATATTTGTTCGGAAACTTTTTCGTCACTTACAATTTTTTTTATTAGGGAATAAAGTATAGGAGAATATCTAAGATAAAGTTCTTCTAAGGCTTTAGAATCGTACTTTACTATATGTTCAAAAATCTCTATGTCTGAAATGTCTTTGTAACTTGTCAACTTATCAACATTATATTATTTTCAATGATAATAAATGTAACAAACTTCCATGATTAATAAAAGAATATGAAAAGTTAATAACAAAGGTTTTTGTATTTATACTGATTTTAATCATATAAATTAAGTTAAAATACCATTGAAATTGAATAATCCTTGTATCTATCCGAATTCCTTTCTAAATATGAGAGCATATATATATTTTAATAGTTCAAATATTTCAAGAAAAGAATTTAATTTTTACGGGTTTATAATGAAGAAGTTTCTAAATAAAACAGAATTTAAGGAATATGTTGCAATAACAATTGGCGCCATAATAATGTCACTAGGAATTGGTGTCTTTCTTGTTGACGCAAAAGTAGTTCCAGGCGGTGTAAGTGGAATTGGAATGGCAATTTATTATTTAACTGATGGGTTGGTTTCAGTTGGTCTCTCCGTTTGGATACTTAACGTACCTCTTTATATTTGGGGCGTAAAAGTTTTAGGTAAACGATTTGGAATACGAACATTTTATGGGTTTTCAGTAAATGCTATTTTTATAGATTTTTTCAGAGGAGACATTCCAGGCTTTGGGTTCATCCGTTTACAAGATTCTCAAACTATTCATAATCTTTTACAGAACGATTTTCTTTTTTTAATAATAATTGGTGGCGCACTTCTTGGTATTGGATTAGGAATTGTCTTCAAAAATCAAGGTACAACTGGTGGAACTGATATTATTGCAGCCATTATTCACAAAAAGTATCATACTAAACAAGGTATGACAATTTTAGTTCTTGACGTGGTTGTTATTTTAATTGCTGGAATGGCAATTGAGTATAAATCGCTTCCAATGGATAAACCAACATTATTATTAATGCTCTATGCCCTTTTCCTTGGAGTGGTTTCATCGCGAATAATTGATATTATTATTGATGGATTTGATTATGCACGCCAGGCTTATATTGTTTCCGATAAAAGCAGTGAAATTGCCGAAAGAATTATTACTGATTTAAGTAGAGGCGCTACTGCAATTAAAACTCGCGGACTTTATAAAAACATTGATAGAGAAATGATTACTACAATTGTTACTTTAAAAGAATTAGGTAAACTTACCGAAATAATTAAAGAAATTGATCCTAATGCATTTGTGGTAATTAATAATGTTCACGAAGTTTTAGGTGAAGGATTTAGAAGAAGGATTTAATTAAGAGACAAAATAAAAGAATCGAGATGCAAGACAAAAGACCAGAGACAAAAGATTAAAGATACGCGTAAGCCAATTCTTTTGCAAAAAGAAGCCCAACTTCTTGAGTTACATTTACTGTGAACTCGCTTTCAGAAGTTGGGCTTCTTTAATATCTTAAAATAAAACTTATAGTATAAAATATATCCTAGACTTAGTTTATCTAAAATCTATTTTACTATTTCCAATAATTTGCAAAAAGAAGCCCAACTTCTTGAGTTACATTTACTTTGAACTCGCTTTCAGAAGTTGGGCCTCTTTAATATCTTAAAATAAAACTTATAGCATAATATAAAATATATACATGACTTAGTTTATCTAAAATCTATTTTACTATTTCCAATAATTCAACTTCAAAAATTAATGTTTGGTTTGGGCCTATTGTTTGTGGAGCTCTTTGACCATAAGCCAATTCTGAAGGAATATAGAATTCATATTTTGAACCAACTGGCATAAGCTGCAAGCCTTCTGTCCAACCAGGAATTACATTTGCAAGAGGAAATTCTGCCGGTGTACCACGTTTGTATGAAGAATCAAATTCAGTTCCATCAAGCAAGGTTCCTTTATAATGAACTTTAACATTATCAGTTGCAAGTGGTTTTGCGCCAGTTCCAGGAGTAATTACTTTGTATTGTAATCCACTTGCTGTTACCATAACACCTTCTTTTGCTTTGTTAGCAGCTAAAAATTCTTCGCCTTTTTTCATGTTTTCAGCTAAAGCTACATTTTCTTCAGCTTGTTTTTTTTCCATCATAACTTGTTGGTATCTTGTAAGTACTGCAAGTGCAACTTCTTCTGAAATTTTAACCTCGCCTTTTGTTGCAACTGTCATAAAACCGCTAGTAAAAGCATCGTTATTAATGTTCATTTTTTGAGCTTCAAAATTACGCGCAATATCAGCACCAATAGCATAACTAACACTATCATCAAAAGTTTTTAGTTCAACATTTTGTCCATTTTGTGCACATGCAACAGTAAAGAAAGCCATTAATAGAACAATTAGATATCTCATTATTTCTCCTAAGTAAATTAAAAATTGAAGCGTAAATATATAGCTATTTATTAAAAGAAATAAATGTAAAAATATCAATCTGTTTTGGGGGAAGTGTCTTTCATTCCAGTTTTAGATAAAATATTACAAATGTGCAATCCAAGTTAGATTAATTTACAGCTATAATCTTTCTTCGTGTTTTTTTTATAATTTCATAAAAAGGCTTAAATTAGTTTAATTTGTAAAGAAAAATCAAAATAAAAGATTGTCACGCATTAAATTGTCTGTATTTAGAATAAAAGATAATATGAGCAAATATAGAATCAAAGACAATTGGTTTCTGATAAAAAAAGCAAGATAGATTCGCTATTTTAATTTTTATAGTGTGAACAGCAAACTTGTAAATCGCAAGCTCTCGAATCAGCGATTCGAGCTACAATGTAGTGCGATTCGCCGAATCGCATGACAAATACGAACTAAGTTATAAAATTATATTAAAAACCAGCTAAATTATAATAATGGTCTTAAAAAAGTTGTGGTTTCCCAATTCGGGAAATAGGAAAAAAGCCAATCCCGATAAATCGAGATTGGCTTTAGTAGTGAAACTAAAAATTATTTTTTAATTCTTTCCTTTTATAAGAATACTATTTTGTTAGCAACATCTTTTTTACATCACTAAATTCACCTGCTTGTATTTTATAAAGATAAACTCCACTTGGTAAATTTGCAGCATTAAACTTAACTGAGTATTTTCCGCTTGATTGATTTTGGTTTACCAACTCTGCTACTTTTTGTCCTAATGAATTATAAACAACCAAATTTACAAAGCCATTTTCCGGAATTTGATAGCTTATTTGTGTTGTTGGATTAAACGGATTTGGATAATTTGACATTAGCTCGTAATTTATAACTTTAGAATCACTATCCAAATCATATTCTTCATCATTTGGTTTTAATAACATACCTGAAATTGAAACTTGGTTACTATATCCGGAAATATTATTATTATTATCCACAGCCTTTACTCTGTAGTAAAACATGTTCATTGGAACAATCACCATCGAATTATCGGTGTAAGAATTGGTAGTGGTCGTCGCTAAATAAGACATACTACCACTATCAATCTGTCTATAAACATTATATTGTTTTAAATCAGTTTCTGAATTAGCAGACCATGAAAGAACTGCATGGTTATAACTCGTACTCATTGAAAGATTTTGTGGTGCTGAAGGAGGTGTAGTATCTGGAATAGGTTCTAATGTAATCATTATATAAACCATGTATACATCAAATTGCAAATCTGATCATGATTTTACACCAACCTTAACAATACCACCTTGATTACTAAAATAATTAGTAATATCTACAGACGAACTTGACGAACTTCCCATAGTTGTCCCAGCATTTATCCTTCCCCATACATAATCTGCAGTACTTGAACTAGAAATATTAGTAGTTCTTGTAGCTGTAAAATTATGAGTTCTACTACCAGAACATAGTTGTGTAGGAACGGTTCTTTGAAGAATAAAATTCATTGATGCAATTCTGTAACCATCTTCAACATCTATATCAAACTCATAATAAGTTCTATATTCGGTAAATTCTACACCATTAATATTTGCATAAAGTCGCCCACCTCTATGTATGCCATACGGTTGCCAATCATATGTTGTTTCATATCCTTTAGAATTTTCGTTATATGCGTATGTCTGCTGTACACGTTTTATAGTAACAGGTTCAAAGGCAGTTGTTTGACTTAAAATTGTTATATGCAATAAACTAGATATTAACATAATTAAAAAGATTACTTGTTTCATATAAACCTCCATTTTTGTTTTATAATTGAATTTTGAATTTTGCTTAATAATTTGTTTGAGGTTATATAAAACCAACATAGTAACAATATTTTAAATTATAAATTCCGCTTACTCGTACCATTTCAACCCTCTTTTTAAGGGAACACCTTTTGGTGTTCCCTTATTTTTATTATCTAATTAAGTTTGTTATTTCTTGTAATAATGCATCGGCAGTTGTAACAACACGAGCATTAGCTTGGAAACCACGTTGTGATATAATCATTTTTGTAAATTCTTCTGATAAATCAACATTTGATTGCTCCAATCCACCAGATTGAATAGTGGTTGTGGTAGATTCTCCAGGTTCTCCTATTCTTGGATCACCAGCATTTGCTGCAACTTGATACATATTATCTCCAATACTAGTTAAACCATTTAAGTTTGCGAATGTAGCTACCATAACTTGAGCTAGTGATTGTGAAACTCCATTTGAAAAAATACCAACTATGTTACCAAAATTATCAATATTCAAATTGGATAAAGATGATGCAGCTGAACCATCTGATAATGCCGCAACTTGAGAACTAAGAGCCGTTTGTGTAAATTTAGTTGTTCCGAAACCAAAATCAAGTTTAATATCCATATTACCAGCACCACTTCCAGGTTCAAAATTAATGCTTGGTAAATCAGGAAGACTTACTAAGTTGCCAGCTTGAGAAATGGATTCTATTGATCCATTACTTTTAAATTTAATTACACCATTTGCACCAGGAGCTAACTGTCCCGTGCTTGGTGAATCAACATTCCATGCCCATGTATTTTCATCAATATGAGTATATTCAATTGTAAGAGAGTGAGCGTTACCTAAAGTATCATATATCGTAACAGTTCCTGTAACATCTTCAACTGTTTCACCTTTATCAATAACTGAACTTACTGAAGTTGCAGAATCAGTACTTGTTAAATCGTTAAAACTTAATTCGAAATCAATGTTTCCACCATCACCAGTAATATTGAGAGCTGATGTTGTGTTATTTGATGTTATTGCATCAAATGTTAAAGCTTGTGAGCCTGATTGATCTATTACAACTGGATTTCCATCAACATCATTAACTGTGTAGTTAACAGTATAAGCTGCCTCTGTTGGAGGTGTAGTTGTACCATCATAAGCAGTATTTTGATAATCTACTATTAATTCATACTCTGTACCATCAATGCCATAAATAGTATATGGTTGTTGATCTGTACCAGCAGGGTTAGCAGTTGCATCTGATTTATAATTACCACTCATTTCAACAATATCAGTTCTTTTTGTTGGAGAACCACTTTCAAGGTTTCCACCCCATGATACATTTTGTGTTGCAATTGCAGGCAATCTTAAATTTTTATCAATTATAATATCTTGAATTGCGTTACCTGCTGGAATTTCACCTAAACCGTTAGCTACTTTTCCTTGAACAATTGCACCATTTTGTGGATTTACCAGTTTACCGTCAGCATCAAACATAAAAGCACCAGCTCTTGAATATTGCTGTATTCCATTATTATTTAGAATGAACATTCCTGGACCTTGTAATGCTAAATCTGTTGTAATTCCAGTTCTTTCAACAGTGCCTTGATTCCAGTTTCTGTCAATTGAGTTTACTTTCATACCAAGACCAACCTGCATACTGTTAGTACCACCAGTGCCATCCGTTGGGTTTGTGCCAGATTTAATTAGTTGATTGAATGTATCACTAAAAGTAATTCGTGAACCTTTATAGCCAATAGTATTAACGTTGGCAATATTGTTACCAATTACGTCCATCATTGCTTGATGATTTCTCAATCCGGAAACACCGGAGAATAGTGAGTTAAGAAGTGCCATTATAACCTCCTAAGGTTAGTTTTAAGTTTGTCGATTCAGCATCAGTCAGTCAGCCAAATCAAGAGCGTCCTTAAAAGGTCCCGCTCGTGTTGTTGTTAGTTAATTAAGTTTTTATTAAGCGAATACTACGCTATCAATATTTGTAAAAACATTTTCGTTAGCATTTAACAAACTCATTGCTGTAATTACAGTCTTGTTTGGAATGTTAACAAGAAACGCTGTGTTATTCATCATTACTAGTGAATCTTTTGAACCTTTTGCTTCAGCTTTTTGAACTGCGTCATTAATTTTATCCATTTCATTTTCGGATAGAACTATATCGCGCGATTCTAAACGCTGCATAGCATGTTTTGAAAGTTTTACTTTCGAAATCTCTCTTGAGAATATTTCATCAAAGTGAGATTTCACTCCCTGATTGTTCGCCTGCTGAAACCCGCTCTCCTTAACTAGGGGTATAAAGGGAACGCTTATTCCATTAATCATTGCCATTATTTTCCGCCTCCTTGCGACGTATTATTTAATATTTCCATTACATCTGCCAAGCTATATTCAACTCCATCAACCAGAAGAGCAGTACCACTTTCAGAGAACCTAACACCGTCAATTGTTCCTAATCCGAATGTTGAAATTGCCAAATCTTCACCTTTTGCATCTGTTGCTGTTACCTTAAATGTATATTTACCATTTGGAACTTTTGTACCATTATTATCGGAAAAATCCCAAGAAAGTTTATGCTCACCAGCAGAATTATTTTCTTGCTCAATAGTTTTAATAAGTGCACCACTTTCATTGTAAATTTTAATAGTAACTGTCTTTACATCTACTGGAAGTTTATAACCAAATGAAATATCATCTTGCCCAATGTTCTGCAATGTTGTAGATGTAAGTTTCACATCCTTTCCAATTAAAGTTGCAGTCATTGTGTTATTAATGGATTGTGTTAAGTAGTAATTAGCATCAATACTTGCATCCATAGAATCATTTAAGTTTGTTAATTGCTCCAACGATGTAAATTGAGCAAGTTGGGCTGCATATTCAGTTCCATCCATTGGATTCATTGGGTCTTGATTTTGTAACTGTGCAATCATCAATTCCAAAAATGCTTCTTTATCCATTGCTTTGCCACCTTGTGCTGTAGCGGTATAAGTGTTTACTTGATTTTGAACTGAACTAACCATAATATTCTCCTATGCTATAAAATCGTAATTGTTATAGCCTAAATTTTTGTGAGCAAATTTGTCTTCCAATCCATTGATTTTTACATTCATTGGGTTATTGCCTTTTCTCTTCTGTTTGAAGTATCTATTGTTTTTATCTTCCGAGTTTGATAGAGAAACACTAAGCGAACTAAGCTGAACCCCTTGTTGTGTTAAACTAGTTTTAAGTCCTTCCAAGCTATTTTGAACAGCTTGTTGTGTAGTTTCACTTTCAACCTTAATGGAGGCTGAAACAATTTTATTAACAATTTCCAATTTGATATTCATTTTGCCAAGATTTTCTGGATTAAGCTGAAACTCAACTGATTTTTTTTCGCCTTTTTGGATTAAGCTCGAAATTTCTTCTTTAATATTTTTCAAATCCAGTTGTTTAACAGTTGCTTTTTGAATCACTCTCATATCATGGTTTCTAATTTGGTTTTCAACAAAAGCAGTTTTAGGCATAGTAGTTTCACTATTTTTTACTTCGTTTGTTTTTGCCTCACCAACCGATTCCTTTTTGGAAATTTCCGTTTTTGTATTAACTTCTTTAGAATTTTCTGAAACATTTTTTGCAAAATTCTTATCCGAAAAATCAGCTTTGCTAAAATCAGAATTGATAACGTTGCTTTGACTAAAATTAGCGCTATTCTTGGAACTATCACTTTCTGAAAATGATTTTTTCAAATTATCGTTAACATTACTTACTTTCTGTTCCGTATTTACTTTTTTGAAACTCAATCGTTTGAAATCATCATCAGTTGATTTTAATTCCATTTTTCTAGCAACGTCTTCATTTATTGGAATTACTTTCACCTTTGTAAGTTCAATACTTTCTTTACTAGTGTATATCGATTTTTTTAATAATTCAGGCGACTTAGTTTCAACTTTTACAATTTTATCAAATGCTAAACTGTCTGCACTTTTTTCATTTTTCAAAGTAAATATGTAATCTGATTTTTCATTTTTTATTTCTGGCTTTTCAGTTGAAACATTTAAGTTATTTTTAATTTCAGAGTTGTCTTTTTCAACTATTTTAGGTTTTACTTCAAATGATTCTTTACTGGAAAATATTTCTTTATTAATCGATTCTTGATTTTTTCCCAAATCACTTTTGGAATCAAGATTTATTGAGTCAATCTTATTTAAAAGTGACTTCAACTCTTTACTATTTGGATTGCTAATAATTTCTGCTTTTATTGATTTTTTTAATTCATTCAAGTCTAATTTTTCAATTTCTAAATCACCAACCAACTTACTTTCTGATGATGTTAAATTCAATTCTTTTGCTATTTCTGGAAGTGTGATTTTTTCAGAAACTGAACTTGGTTTTGCAATCGCTTCATTTGATAAATAATTCTCCAATTTTAACGCAATTGATTTCAATTCTGGAGCCGCGTTTGGTTTTATTATTTCCGCTTTTAATTCTCTGCTCAATTCTGAAAGTGATATTTTTTCAGTTGCAATACTTTTTACCAATTCTACTTCTTTTGGATTTAATTTCAATTCCTTTGCTATTTCTGGAAGTGTGATTTTTTCAGAAACTGAACTTGGTTTTGCAATCGCTTCATTTGATAAATAATTTTCCAATTTTATTGCAATTGATTTCAATTCTGGAGCTGCGTTTGGTTTTATTACTTCTGCTTTTAATTCTTTGCTCAATTCTGGAAGTGATATCTTTTCAGATGTTACACTTTTTACAAATGCTACTTCTTTAGGATTTAAATTTAATTCCTTTGCTACTTCTGGAAGTGTGATTTTTTCAGCAGTAGAACTTGGTTTTGCAATCGCTTCATTTGATAAATAATTTTCCAATTTTATTGCGACTGATTTCAATTCCGGAACTGCATTTGGTTTTATTACTTCCGCTTTTAATTCTTTGCTCAATTCTGGAAGTGATATCTTTTCAGTTGTTACACTTTTTATCAATTCTACTTCTTTTGGATTTAAATTTAATTGCTTTGCTATTTCTGGAAGTGTGATTTTTTCAGAAACTGAACTTGGTTTTGCAATCGCTTCATTTGATAAATAATTTTCCAATTTTATTGCAATTGATTTCAATTCTGGAGCTGCATTTGGTTTTATTGCTTCCGCTTTTAATTCTTTGCTCAATTCTGGAAGTGATATCTTTTCTGATGTTACACTTTTTACTAATTCTACTTCTTTTGGACTTAAATTCAATTCCTTTGCTATTTCTGGAAGAGTAATTTTTTCAGCAGTTAAACTTGGTTTTGCAATTGCTTCGTTTGATAAATAATTTTCCAATTTTAATGCAATTGATTTCAATTCTGGAACTGCGTTTGGTTTTATTGCTTCTGCTTTTAATTCTTTGCTCAATTCTGGAAGTGATATTTTTTCAGATGTTACACTTTTTATAAATGCTGCTTCTTTAGGACTTAAGTTTAATTCCTTTGCTACTTCTGGAAGTGTAAATTTTTCAGCAGTAGCATTTTCCTTTGGCTGGGAGGAATTATTTTTCAAAAAATTATTAATTTTATTTAATATTGGTTTTAATTCTGAAATATTACTTGATTCAGATAATAGCAATTCTATTTTTTCTTTTAACTCAGTTGGGCTAACCACAGCAATATTAAAACTCTTAATTAGCTCTTCTTCATTTGGATTAAGATTTAACCCTTTTAAAATACTCGTTGATGAACCCGCATCCATCTTGGCATCTGAGGAGTTTGCCTCTTTAACACTATTGCCTGATTTTTCATTTATAACTTTTGCAAATTGCGCAACAATTACTTTTTTAAGTTCACTGCTTGCTGCGCTATCTAAATTAAATTCATTTTCAATATTGGCAATTAAATTTGAAAGAATATTTTTTTGAGGTTGAAATGTTTCATCTTTAAGCGGAACAAGTTTTGAAAAACTAGTTTCAATTTTTGCAATAATATCTTTAACTTTTTTATCACTCATCTCAAATTTTTCTGTGCTAAAACCATTATTTAACGCAGCAGATATATCAGCAATAACTCTTTTAATATCTACATCTGTTAATTGAATTCCGCTTTGAGTTGTGCTTCCAAGTTTTATTCCTTTATTTGAATTTTCACTATTTAAATTTTTATCATATTTTTGAATTTCAACAAAGGCAATTTTCCCATTATTATTTAATGGAATTGAGACCTTTTCACCATTATTTAACAACTCTATTATTTGAGTAATTTGCTCAGGAATAACTGTTGCTTCTAATTCGGAATTGTTTTTTTCAGTAGTTCCAACATTTTCTTTGCTAGCATTAATTTTTTCATACACTTTTGCTAGAAATACATTCAAATTTTCGTTATCCGAAACAAATTGATTTGTGTTTGCATCAGCTTTTGTATTTAAAGGAAAGTTGCTACTCTTAAGATTTGCAAAAAGAGCTTTGTTCTTTTCATCAATTTCAATATTAGGCTCTGTTAGCGAAAGCTTTTCTTTAGATACATTAATGATATCTGCAAAGAGATAATTACTATTTGTGAACTTATTTTCTTTAGTACCGTCAGCAATATTACCAGTACTAGCATTCGAAATAAATAAAGGATTAAAAAACATTATGGTACTCGCGTTATTCTTTTTGCTATTTCTGGATTTATTTCCGCAAGTATTTCAGCTGCTTTTTTCTTCTTCATACTGTACAGAATATCCTTAGCAATATTATCGGAATATTTTAGAATTATTTTAGCTGCTTTTGCAGATTCCATAGATTCATAAAATTTTGATGTGTCTTTTATCCACTTTTGATACTCTTCATTACTCTCTGATTTTTCCTCGTTTTGAGTATTTGTTGCTTCCAGAGTCGTTTTTTCACGGGATAATTTAAGAATTGTGTTTTGTAATACAGCAATGCTATCTTCCAATAGCAAAACTTTTTTGTTAGTATTAATTACTGAAGCAGAATCAAAACCAACAACTTTTAATGAATCAAAAACTTGCTGTTCAATTTCTGGTCTTAATGTAGCCTTAAGATCATCCACTTGTTTTTCGGTGTTATGTTCAACGGCTTCTTGAGTTGGTGTAAAATCAAAAGCGAAAATATTATTGTATCTCAAATTTAGATAAGCAATTGCAACAGTTACCATTATAAATGATACAATAATTATTATTACCGCTGCTATTTTCTCTGTCATTTTAATTCCTACTCATTTTTTGTATTGCCAGTTCGTCTAGCATCTTTAATTCTTCTTTATTTTCGTCACTTTTGTGTTGAATTAGCTTCGTTTCTTTTAGCTTATGGAAAATTTTACTTTCCTTTGTTTTTTCAACTAATACACTTTGTTTCATTTTTAACAAATATTTTAATCTTATAATTTCGTTATCAACAGTTTGAATTTTTTTATTTAAGGAGTAAATATGACTTTCAATAAATTGTAACTCCGATACTTTCATAGTTTTTTTTTTCGAGTTAAGCTTGCAATCTTTTAACTCAGCTACTAAGTTTTCTTTTTTCAATAATCTCTGCTCAATCTCCTTGCCTACTTCAGCAACTTCTTTCATAGCTTGCTTTTTAATATTATCCTTAACTTTTAGGATTGCATCAAATTTGTAATTAAATTTTTTCATTATATTTCAATTCAGCTAATAAAATTAGAAAACAATTTCCTGTTTTGTTGCTTCTGCAATTATTCACTTAATCCAGCGACAATGGTTCTTTAATTATTCCATTAAGTCTTTTAATAGTTTCTTTGTAATCAGATTTTTCATTCATACCTTGTTTCATAAAATGCCTCAAGTGCATTATGTTTTGTAATGCGTGATCAATTTGTGGATTACTGCCTTTTACGTAAGCTCCAATATTTATTAAATCTTCAGCTTCGCTATAAGTCGAAAGTATTTCGTTGAACATCATTGCACGTTGTCTATGACTTTCAGTAACTATATCGGGCATAACTCTACTTACACTTTGAAGCGGATCAATAGCTGGATATTGTCCTTTATTTGCAATTTTTCTAGAAAGGACAATATGACCATCAAGAATTGATCTAACAGCATCAGCAATTGGTTCATTCATATCGTCACCATCCACAAGCACAGTATAAAAACCAGTTATTGAACCATTGGTTGACGTTCCAGCACGCTCAAGTAATTTGGGAAGCAAAGCAAAAACTGAAGGTGTGTAACCTTTTGTAGTAGGAGGTTCACCAACAGTTAATCCAATTTCACGCTGTGCCATTGCAAATCTTGTAACAGAATCCATCATTAACAGAACATCCTTTCCTTTATCACGAAAATATTCAGCTATTGTAGTTCCTATAAATGCACCTTTTGTTCTAATAAGTGCGGGTTTATCGCTTGTTGCAACTATTACTACCGATCTCTTAAGACCTTCTTCGCCTAAATCTTTTTCAATAAATTCACGAACTTCTCTTCCACGCTCACCAAGAAGTGTTATTACATTTATATCTGCGTCAGTATTTCTAGCCATCATTCCTAAAAGAACACTTTTACCAACACCACTTCCAGCAAAAATACCTACTCTTTGACCTTTGCCAACAGTTAATAATCCATCAATTGCTCTAACTCCAGTTTGCAGATTTGAGCTTATTCTGTTTCTTTCTAGTGGATTTGGAGGATCTCTATATATTGATCTTCTTTCAGATAAATTTAATGGACCTTTGCCATCTATTGGATTTCCCAATCCATCAAGCACTCTTCCTAATAATTCATCACCAACTGGAACAGAAAAACTTCTACCGGTAGCTACAATTTCACATGCAGGTGATATTTCATGAACTTCACCAAGTGCAATGGAAAGTACTTTACCTTCTTTGAATCCTACTACTTCAGATGAGCAAACTATATTGCCTGCTCTATCAACAACTTTACATTCTTCACCAATTGAAACATTTGGACCAAAAGATACAATTACCAATCCAACAACATCCGTAACCTTTCCGTTAACTTTTATTGTTTCAACATCCCTAATTCTTTGGGCAAAAGTGGTTATATAATCTTCAACAAATTTCATTTATCTATTATTTTGGGTTTTGTATTTAATTGATTCGTTTTTCATTTTTATTATGATATTAATTAATTTTCCGAAGTGTGTTCCTGCAATAAAGCCTTTTTTAATTCGTGCAATTGTGAACTAATCCTTGCATCAACATTTCCTATTTCAGATTCTACTAAACAGCCACCAGCATCAATTCTATCATCAACTTCAAATTTCAAATTTGAATAGGAGTTATTATCAAAGAAATCGACATCTGTTTCTTGAATTAGTGCTTTGTCGCTTGGGCTTAATCTTAGTACAATATTATTTGCACCAATTATTTTTCTTATTGCTTCTCTAATTGTTTCTGTAATAATGGGTGAATCAGAAATTGATCTTTGAATTACTTTGCTAGCAATAAGAAAAGTTGAGTCAATTACAATTTTATCAAAAGAATCTTTGTATTCAATTAATGTATTTTCTATTGAATTCATTAGATTATCATATTCTAAAAATTTTTTATTCAAGTTCTGGGCATAGTTGCTTTTTAGTTCTCTAATTGCATCTTCTCTTCCAGCATTAAAAATTTGCTCATGTTTTTCCTCTTCCAACCTTCGCAAAAATTCGCCTTCGGTTTCATTATCGTAGCCACCATAATTTGAGTTGTCGCTAACTTTAATATTTATTCTACTACTTCTACCTAATTTGATAACGCTAGACATAAACTTCCTCAACGCTTCCACGTATATTCAACGATATGTCACCGGCTTCTTCTAATTGTTTAACTACATCAATTATTCTGGCTTGCGCTGCTTCCACTTCTTTTAATTTAACCATTCCCATATATTGCAGTTCTTCCTTTAAAAGTTCAGTTGCACGCTCTGACATATTTGAGAAAATCTTATTTGTCAATTCTTCATCAGCAGTTTTTAGCGCAAATGTTAGGTCTTTTCTATCAATTTCTCTAAGTATTTTTTGAATATCCTTATCTTGAAGATTAATCAAATCTTCAAATAGGAACATAAGCCTTTTAATTTCTGCAGCAACTTCAGGGTCCTTATCCAAAATTTCATCCATTATTTCTTTACTCAAAGAAACTTTTGTCCTATTCAAAATTGTTGCTAAACTTTTTGTTCCACCAATTTTACCAACTGATTGACTCATTGTAAGTCCAGCCATATCATCAACAACCTTTTCTATTCTACGAAGTGTTATGTGTGAAACTTTTCCTAAAGTTGCTATTCTTAGGGCTACATCTCCCCTAAGTTCTGGAGGAAGTTCTTGTAAAGCATTTGCAGTTTGATCTGGACTTAAGTGTGTTAGAATTAGAGCTATTGTTTGTGGATGTTCTTTTACCAAGAAGTTAACTAATTGAGTTGAATCGGCTTTTTTAAGAATATCAAATCCTTTAAGAGTTGTAATACTCTTAACTTTTTCAATTATTTCATTTGCTTTATTTATCCCAAATGACTTTTCAAGAATTGATTTTGCATATTCAATTCCACCTTCCATAACATATTCACGTGCTTTAACCATATTATAAAACTCGTGCATAACACCATCTAGTATTTGGCTAGAAGTATTTTTTACTTGTGAAATTTCTGCAGAAATTGCTTCAACATCTTCGGCATCAATATTTTTAAGTAGTTCCGCTGAGGAATCTACATCTAGTGCAATTAATAGTAAAGCAGATTTTTGCAACCCAGATAATTTAGCAAATTCTGGATTTGCCGCTACTTTTTCTAATGCTTCATTAGGATTCATCTTCTTTTAACCATGAGTTTATTAATTTTGCTGCGTCAATTGGGTTTTTTTGAACATAATTTGAAATTTTTTCTGTTTGGTTTTTCTTCATCAAAGCTTCGTCGGATATTTCATCTTCCAAATCACCTAAAGGATAAAGCTGCTTTCTTTTTTCGGTTGATTGTAAAGATTGATTTTGGAAATCCTTTAATAATGGCATTGAACTTCCACCTGCCATTGCTAAACCATTATGATTAACTGAGCCAATCATAATTTTTTCGGTTTTCAATCGTTTCATTAATTTTAGCAATAAAATTAACGATGCAATAATTGCTGTTACAATAAGTATTAAATTTATTAATTTATCCATATTGTCAAATGGTGATTGAGGCTTTGCATCTGCTTCATCAAAATTTGTATCTATCGCACCATTATCAAAATATATATTTACAATTGAAAATTCATCACCTCTTACATTATCAACTCCCACAGCATTTCTAACAATTTGTTCTAATTTTGTTATCTGTTCGTCAGAACGTGGTTCGTGCACCGTTTCAACTGAATTTTCAGTTTTCACCTTTTTAATTTCATCATTAATTACAGTGGCAACCGTTAATCGTTTAATATTTCCAGTTCCTTCAACAACCTTCTGAATAGTTTTACTTATTTCATAATTTACAGTTGTATTTTGACTTTGTTGTGCCGATGTGTCGGCATATGTTGAGCCAATATTTTCGGTCTTAATTGTTTGTTCACTTACAGCCACTTGTCTTTCAGGATCAAAATCCTCCATTGTTCTTTCAACCTGATCAAAATTTAATTCAGCATTTACTTGAACTATTGCATTTCCATATCCTAAAATATTATCCAAAACACTTTGTGCTTTTTTTACAAGGTAATTTTCTATTGATTGTTTTATTTCATACTGTTTGCTAGTAGAAACACCAAATTCGTTTTCCTCTGACTGCTGAGATAATAATCTACCATTTGTATCTAAAAGAGTAATGCTATTTTTATTTAAACCTTCCACGCTGCTGGCAACTAAATTAACAATTGCATTAATACTTTCTTTTGATAGTGAACTAACTGATAATTTTAGTACTATTGAAGCAGTGGCTGCATTTTGTTCACTTTTGAAAATTGTTTTTTCTGGAGTAACAATATGAACACGCACAGCTTCAATTCCATCTTGTTGTACTATTGTTCTTGATAGTTCACCTTCGAGTGCTCGCTTGTAATTTAATTTTTGCATAAACTCAGACATGCCCATAGTGCTTTTGTCAAAAATTTCATATCCAAGTATGCCCGAGTTTGGAATTCCTTTACTTGCCAATTCAAGTCTAGTTTCATAAACAATTTCTGATGATACTTTTATTGTAGAACTATTATCTTCAATTTTATAAGGAATTTTTTTCGAATTTAAGTGCTCTATAACTTTTGCAGCATCTTCTTCCGCAAGATTTGTATAAATTGTTGAATAACTTGGCTCATTAAGAAACGAGACTAAAACTCCAAGCAGAACTACAGTTACAATTGCAATTCCACCAATCATCATTTTCTGTTGTGGGGCAAGTTTATTAAATATTCCAAAAAAATCATTCATCTGTTAAATTCCCGTTGTCAAATTTGAATTCTTGTTAATTCTTTGTACATATCCATTGATTTATTTCTAATTTCCATTAGTAGTTGCAATGAAGTTTTTGCCTTTTCCCCAGCAATCATTACTTCATGTATTTGTACATCACCGCCTTTAATAAATTGCTCTGTTAAAGTATTAGATTCTGCTTGAGCTTTCATTGTGCCTTCAATAACACCTTTAAATAAATTTTCAAATTGGCTGTCACCACTTTTTTCGGTTATTTTAGTTTTGGGAATTGCATTTGCAATTGATTGAATACTTCCAATTTCCATCTTATCCTCTCCTATCTAAAAGCGACCCAACTGTAACGCCAGACATAACACCATTTTTTTGATAATAATGATATTGCATTATTTCTGATTTTTGTTGTGGATACATTTTTACAAACATTTCTTTTTCTTTTGCTGATATCAATGGTTCAGTTGAACTAACTTGAACAGCTTTTTGAACATTTTCTTTTCTTGCAACACTAGAAACATTTCGAGTTTGTCGTGCTAAATAATTTCCAATAGAATTAGTATTAACTGTCATTTATATCTCCAACGAATCTTTTGCAATTTGTTTTGATGTATCAAGCGCTGTTAAATTAGCTTCATAACTTCTTGATGCAGCAATCATTTCAACCATTTCTTGTATTACATTAATATTTGATGATTGTACATAACCATCTTCATTAGCATCTGGGTGATTTGGCATAAAAATTAACTCCCCTTGTGATGTATCTTCATTAACTTGATAATCTAAACCACTATTACTTCCACCAGACATTGAGGAACTTGGAGAAACAAAAGGTATATGATCTCCATTTGTAGTTTGCATTTTTAATGTTGATTGTGCTTGACTTAAGCCGTTAGATACCTTTTCATTTTGTGAAATTGTAATAAATTTTCTTTTAAAAGGTTCACCATTTTCAGTTCTTGTTGTTTCGGCATTTGCAATATTTTCAGCAATTAAATTCATGCGAGTTCTTTGAACGCTTAATCCACGAGCACTTATTTTAAACCCAGGATTACTACCATTTATTTCCATTATACACTACCTCCGCCTTTAATTACTTCTCTTAATTGTTGAAAATATCCTGCAATTTTTTTGGAGGAAAACTTAAAATTAATTGCATTTTCGGCTAACTCAGCCATTTCAGTTTCAATATCAACATTATTAATTCCGCCGTTAGGTTCTTTTGTTTTATCTAAAAAGATATTATTGTCAAGACCAATTTCATTACTAGGTGAAAGTTTCATATGCCTATTATTAGTGTTTTTAATGTTGCTACTCATTTCACCCTCGAGCATATCTTGGAATTTTACATTTTGACGTATATAACCTTCTGTACCTATATTTGCAATATTTTGGCTAATTACTTTGTTCTTGGTTGAAAGATGTCCAATATAATTTTCTAAAAGGTTTAAATTTGATACAGCCATTACAATTCCTATTTTTTTTAGAATTATAATGGCAAAACTAATGCCATTTTAAATAGTAGGTTTATTTACAAAATTGAGGAATTAAATTGAAATAGTATGGCTATATTTGAATAGTTGGCTATTATTCTTCAGAATAATCAAGTATAAGCGATTTGGTTTGTCCGCATGAGCAAATAAATTTTATTTCTTTTATTTGACCCTGCGCATCTTTTTTCATAATAAATTTTACGCCTTCGTGGCTTTCTTCTTCAATAGAAATTCTTGTTTTACCAGAAACTTGTACGTTTTTAGATTTAATAACATTGCCTGAGCTAAGGTTACTACTTTTATCAAGTTCTCTAAAAATTGGTTCTTCAAATGTATCATTCATATTAAAATACCGAATTAATTTTATATGCAATTTGTCCAAGTGGTGCAATTGAATCTGCATAGCCAGCATCCACAACAGCTTTTGGCATTCCGTAAACTACGCAAGTATGTTCATTTTGTGCAAGGCACTTACCACCTAATTTGTTTAATTCTTCAATACCCAGCAATCCATCTTTTCCCATTCCAGTCATGATAACGCTAAGTAAATTTTTTCCATAAATAGAAATAGCTGAGTGGAGCATAACATCAACTGAAGGACGGTGTAAGGATTTTTCTGGTTGATCAGTCAATATTATTTTTACTGTATGCCCTACATTTACAAAATTTATATGTTTTCCACCAGGAGCAATGTAAACAGTATTTTTTGTTACCAAATCTCCATGTTCAGCTTCTTTAACTGCTAATTTTGACATGTTATTTAATCTATCGGCTAAAGATTTAGTAAACTTTGGAGGCATATGTTGAACTATAAATACTGGAACATTCAAATTTTCTGATAATTGGGGAATAACTTTTTGTAACGAAATAGGTCCGCCTGTTGATACACCAATTGCAATAGCGGTGTATCCAATTCTAGGAAGCACACCTTTTGAAACGTTTTCAGATATATCTGTGTGTGAATTTAAAGATTTACTAGTCGCAAGAGTAGTTGTTCTTTTATGGTAAACAATACTTTTAATTTTACGAATTAACTCATCTTTAATTTTGGTAATATTTACACTAACAAAACTTTGTTCTTTAGAAATAAAATCAACAGCTCCATATTCAAATGCTTTAATAGTAGATTCCGCTCCCTCAGTAGTAATTGAGCTAACCATAATAACAGATGTTGGGGCATCTTTCATAATTAATTTAAGAGCCGTTAAACCATCCATAACGGGCATTTCTACATCAAGCGTAATTAAGTCAGGACGGAGTTCTTTGGCTAGGTCATAACCCTCTTGTCCATTTTTTGCAGTTCCACAAATTTCTATATTTGGATCACCAGAAAGCATAATAGACAGTGATTTCCGCATAAAGGCAGAATCATCAACAATAAGCACTTTAATTTTTTTTTTCATCTCTTATTATTTAAATATTTTTGCGAGATGCCAACTTTGCCGTCAGACATAATAATCGCATTAAAATCATTTGTTTGCGAGAAAGCCATAATATTAGTTGGCTTTAACTTCTCTATTTATCTTTTGTAATAATTCTGCTATATCAAGAATCATTACAACTCGTCCATCACCCATTATGGATGAACCAGCAATTCCTTCAATATTACCAAGATAGCTACCAAGAGATTTAATTACAACCTCTTTTTGTCCTATCATTTCATCAACTTTTATTCCAAATACTTTTTCAGCAACTCCAACAATAACAACAAATTGAAATACTTTTGCTTTTTCAACTTCCTGATTGTAGAGTAGTTTATCAATTGAAACCAATGGAATAACTCTATTTCTTACTTTTATAACTGCATTATTATTTACAGAATAAATGTCATCAGTATGAACACGCAGAACCTCAACAACAGAACTAAGTGGAATTACTAAAATTTCATTCTTACTTCTAACAACCATTCCAGCAATAATAGCTAAAGTTAATGGAAGTTTTATAATTATTTTTGTTCCACCATCAACTTTTGATTCAATATTAATTATTCCACGAAGCTTGCTTACATTGGTCCGGACAACATCCATTCCAACACCACGTCCTGAAACATTTGTAACTTTAGCTGCTGTTGAAAATCCTGGAGCAAAAATCAAATTAAATATTTCTGTCTCTGATAAATCAGCAGCTTTTTCTTTTGTTATTATTCCTTTCTCAATAGCTTTTTCGGTAATTACTTTTGGATTAATACCTTTACCATCATCTTCAATTGAAATTATAACGTTATTACCTTCGTGTGTAGCTGAAAGGATTAAAGTACCTTTTGGATCTTTTCCTTTTGCAATTCTTTCTGCTGGAGTTTCAATTCCATGGTCAACAGAATTACGAACTAAATGCACTAGAGGATCATTAATTTCTTCAATTAATGTTTTGTCCAATTCAGTCTCTTCACCTCTAATAACAAGATTTACATCTTTCTCCATATCTTTTGATAGGTCGCGAACAACTCTAGGAAATCTGTTAAAAACCTTTCCAATTTTTACCATTCGTGTTTTCATAACAACAAGTTGCAATTCGTTTGTCATTAAATCAATTTGTTTGGTAGCAACAGCTAAATCATGAGCAAGTTTGCTTCCTTCGTATTCAAGCGAAGTTTCTGAGTTAACTTGTGCTAATTGATTTCTCCCCAAAACCAATTCTGAAACAATATTCAGCAATTCGTCTAATCGCTCAATATCAACACGGATACTTGTATCTTCACTTTTTCTTTGAGGTGCTTTATTTACAGTTTTTTCTTTTGCAACAACTACTTCATTTTGCTGCTCTGTTTCATTTTGTGTTTCTTCTGACGCATCTTCACTTACAAAATCATTGATTTCTTCATCTTCAATAACTTGTTCTTCAGCTTCAACTACAATTTCGTCAGCTTCAACTTCAACTTCAGCAACTGGCTTTTCAATAGGAGTATTGTTTTCAAGGTTTTGTATTGCATTTTCTAAATATGCTACTGTTTTATCAACATCAACATTTTCATTTTTTTCGTTTTCAATTACTATTATAAGTTCTTTAATTTTATCGTAAGCAACTAAAATTACATCCATTAAATCGCTATTAAGTTTTGCCTCTCCTTTGCGCAGCTTATTTAATATATCTTCACCTCTGTGGGTAACTGCGGTAAGTTTATCCAAACCTAAAAAACCAGAAGTGCCTTTTATTGTATGAAATGCTCTAAAAATTTTATTTAATAACGCATCATCATCTGCCTTACTTTCCAACTCAACTAAATCGTGATCCAGCTCTTCCAAAATTTCATTTGTTTCAACAATAAAGCTATCCACAATTTCTAGCATATCTGGATCTGTTAGCATTGCATATTTATTGACATCACTCATAGTATTACCTAATTAACCAAATAATTTATCTATTTCATCTTGAGAAGTGGAACTTTTTATTATTTCATCTACCTCAATTTGCGAAGATTGTTGTTTAATATAGCTTGCATTCATATCAAAATTAGTATCTGTTGGTACAATAATGTCATGCGAGCTATCAACCTGTGTTATTTGATCTTCCGATAGTTCAAACATAAGCGAAGCTAATCTTTTTTGTACTGATACAATTAAATGGTTAACAGCTGATAATTGTTGTGTAGTTATATCTTGAACTTGAAGTGCAATAGCAATATTAGTTGAATCCATCTGAATATTTTCAAGGAATTTATCCGCTTTTTGCTTTAATTCATTAAGAAACATTTTTTCAGATAATTGCTTAACTAGTTCAACTCCTTTCGGGTTATCAGAAACTAGTTCCGCTAATTCAGATAAAATATTTTTACTTTCCAACTCATTTTGCACAACTGAATTTAAAACATTTGATATCTCAGAAGTATTTGCAGAAATAGTATCAGTTAAATCCAATATTTCTGTTGTTGCCATTTCTGTAGCGTTTGTTACATCAGTAATATGATCGGTAGCTTTAGGAATTTTGGCATTACTTTCTGCTATTGAACTATTTATGTGTACTAACAAAGGCGACATTTCATGTATGAAATCTACTAATTTTTGAATGCCTGGAACAATCTTTTCACCAATAGAAAATAATGTTTTCAGTTCTTTAAGTTTTGAACCTAATAATTCTAAATCTCTTTTTTCACTAATAACATTTTCCATTATCGGCTCGCTAAAATTTGTTCAATTTTTTCTTTTAATATTTGGGGTGTAAAAGGCTTAATTACATAATTATTAACCTTTGCATGCAAGGCTTCCATAATATCATCCTTAACCCCTCTTGTTGTAACCATTAAAATTGGTATTGTGCTATATTTTGGATGCGCACGGATACTTTTCACCAAATCTAAACCAGAAACATTTGGCATATTCCAATCGGTAATTACAAAAGTAATAGAATCGTCAGAGTTCAATACGTCTATTGCTTCCTTTCCATCACTAGCCTCCAAAAATTGCGAATAACCCAAACCCTTTAAGGAATTTACAACAATTCTTCTCATTGTGACCGAGTCGTCAACCACTAAAAATTTTAAATCCATTTTATCTCCTTAACTTAAATATTTTGATACTTCATAATTAATTTTTTTGGGATCAAATGGTTTTACAAGATAGGAATTTGCCCCAATGCTTAATCCCCGTTCAATATCTTTTTCGCTACCCAAAGAGCTTAAAATAATAATTGGAACTTCATCGTATGCACTATTTTCTCTTACCGACTTAATCAGTTCAAATCCGTCAACATTTGGCATATTCAAATCAGTAATAATTAAATCAGCATTAATTGATGGCAATTTTTCTAACGCTTCCATACCATCTGTTGCAGATACAATTTTGAAACCTTTTGCAGCTAACGAAAAAGTTACAAATTTTCTAATAGTTGGCGAGTCATCAGCAACTAAAATAACTTTTTTCATCAATTTCACTCCTTTTTATAACTAATAGTTTTGGGAAAACTTTCAAGCTTAAATGCTTTTGAAATACCGTGTAAAGTTTCCGCATAGCCAATAAATAAATACCCTCCTCTATTTAAGGAGTTGTAAAGATGCGAAACAACTTTAATTTTTGATTTTGTATCAAAGTAAATAAGAACATTTGCACAAAAAACAATATCAAAATATGTCATACTTCGCATTTTAATATCATCATATAAATTTAAGAATGAAAACTTGACCATATTTTTTAATTTGGGATCAATTATATAATTCATTCCATCAACAGTAAAATATTTTTTCAAAAAGAATGCTGGAGTATTTCTTATTGCATATTCCTTATAAACACCATTTTTAGCTCTTTCTAAAACATCTTCATTAATATCTGTTCCAACAATTTCAAACTCCATATCCGGATATTTAGGTTTAACCATATCAGTAATTACCATTGCAACAGAGTAGGCTTCTTCTCCAGAAGAACTTGCAGCGCTCCATATTCTAATCTTTTTTTGCCCAAGTTTTCTTTTAGCTTCAATGGTTTCTGAAAATATCTTAGATGTAAGTGCGTCTAATTGGGGTTGATTTCTAAAAAAGAAGGTTTCATTAATTGTAATTGCTTCATATAAATATCTTCTTTCACTTCTAGCTTGAGGATTAAATTTTAAGAATTTTAAATATTCTTCAAACGAGTTTAATTTTAGATAATTTATTCTTTTTAGCAATCTACTTTCTAATAAATATTTTTTGTTATCCTGAAAATATATTCCACAAAGTTCATAAATATAGGTTCTCCAAACTTCAAAACTTGCTGTGCTTAATACAATTTTTGAATTTAATGAATTTGCCGTGCTTAATGGACTAGAAGCGCTTTTAAGTACAAATGCTTTAGATGGACCGTTATTTGCGAATTCTGACATCTGCTATATCCTTGTTTTTTTATCATCCAGTAATGATAAGGCTCTTTCCCTAACCATTTCATCGGAATCATCAGCTAATTTTTTTAATAAATCAATCGCTTGTGGTTCATTAACTTCACTTAATAATTCAATTAGCTTTAATCTGTTCCAAACATTATCATCGTTAATAATTTTGTCTGCAAAAAGCAAAGCATCTTTTGGGTTGATTTGGAATAATAACTCTGCTGCTGTCATTCTTACTTCTTCATCTGGGTTATCAATTAATTCGCTTAGTGTATTTAGAAACTCTAACTGATTCGTATCCGATAATGGTTCAAAATCAAATTCTTCACTAATTAAACTTATTTCTTTATACAGAATTAGTAATTTCTTTGTGTTTTCACCTTTATTAATAATTCTATCTAAAATTAGATTACGCGATATTTGGTATGTTTGAATAAATTTATCTTTTAACATTTCATCTAATTCTTCAAGAGTTCCATATATAGAAACAAATGCTTCTATAATCTCTTTGTTTTCGTAATTATACAGAAGTTTTACTGCTGATAATACAGTATCCTCGTCATTTTCTTCTAGCGCTTTAAGAATTACGAGTTTTAATTCATCGCTCAATTCAATTTCAAATCCAAGATTACTTAATAACTGTTCTGATGATTTTACAATGGGACCAACAAGTGATAACTCAGTTTGTTGAAGTTCTTCAAGTAAAAAGCCAAGAGATTCTGCATCACCAACTCTACCAAGACTTTCAATAATAGTATATTTAGTTAAAATATCTTGGTCATTATAAACCTTCATAAAGTGATTAACAGCTTCTTTATTCCCAATTTTCCCTAAAGCCTCCATTACTGTTGGAGTTAAAATTTCTTCTACATCATTTTTCAAAAGTTCTAGAAGTACTGGAACAGCTTCTTCTGCTTTAATATTACCTAATGCTTCAGCACAAGCTAGTATTACATTTTCGTCTTTATTGGTTTTTAAAACTTCAATAATTTTTTCAGTTGGTTCAGGGCTTCCAATCCAACCAAGAATATCTATAATAAACTTTTCATCGTCGCTATTCCCTTTTCCAAGTTCTTCCATTAGTGCTGGTATTGAATAATCACCATTCTTTAATAGAACTTCGCCTGCCATATTTCTAATACTAATATCATCTGAAAAACAATAACGAACAATATAACTTGGAACTTGTGGATATGGCTGAAGTGTAAAAAGCATGGATGCTGCATCTCTAACACCCTTATCTGGATCTGCGAAAAGTTTTGCTACAATTTCTATAAGTTCATCATCTAAATCGTAAGACAAAAGAGCTTCTAAAGCATGCTTTCTTTCAGTTGCGCTATTTGATTCTAGTTTTAAGCGAAAATCATTTTCTAAATCACTCATTTTTTTATCTGCTTTAATTAAAAATTATTATAATTATAATCGAATACTTTAGAAGTTTTTAAAGCCTCTAAAATATTTATTTTACTTTGAGGCAACTGCGTTAAGCTCTTTTAATTCATCATTTGCTAATGTTTTCTCTAAATCTAAAAGAATTATTAATCTGTCTTCAAGTTTTGCTACCGCTGTAATATATTCAGAATCTAAGCCAGATACTAATTCTGGTGGCTTCTCGGTAATATCCGTTGAAATTCTTAATACTTCTTGAACTTCATCAACAATAAAACCAATAGTTTTTTCATTTATTTCCACTACTATTATTCGTGTACTTTTGTTGGTTTCAATTACGGGCATCCTAAGACGTTTTCGCAAATGAACAATAGGAATAATTCTTCCGCGCAAGTTTATTACACCGGCAATATAATCAGAGGCATTAGGTACTGTAGTGATATCAATTACTTTAATTATTTCGTGTACAGCTAGAATATTAATTCCAAACTCTTCATTTCCTATTTTAAAGCCAACCAATTGTAGTATTTCAGAAGTCTCATGTTTATCTTCTTTTAATAAATCAGCCACTGTTTACTCCATGTTTAATTATTAACTAATCAATTTTCTATTATTATGAGGATTAAAAGTTCTTTTATCTTCAGAATCTATAAACTTAAACGAACTAATTAATTGTTCTAAGTGTTCGGTTAATCTTTGTAGTTCTTCTGATGATCTGGCTATTTGTTCAATACCCTGAGCACTTTCTTGGGTTACATTTGCAATTGCTTCAATGTTTGTGCTAATTTGTTCTGCCGAACTTGATTGTTCCTCGCTTGCTCTGGCAACTTGTTCGGATATTGAAGTTACATTTCCTGCGCCTGTAATTATTGTTTCAAGCATTTGTCCAGCCTTTGTTACAAGTTCTTTACCTTTGGCAACTTCAACAGAACCTTCCTTAATTGATGTAACAGCTTCAAGAGTATCTTGTTGAATTTGCGAAATCATAACTGTTATTTCTTTTGTTGCTTTTGTTGTTCTTTCTGCCAAACGGCTTACTTCATCGGCAACAACAGCAAACCCGCGACCATGCTCACCAGCTCTTGCAGCCTCAATGGCAGCGTTTAAAGCTAACAGATTTGTTTGAGCAGCAATATCATCAATAACTTGAGTTATATCACCAATTTTTTTACTGCTTTCACCAAGTCCATTAACTGTTGTGGCAGATTTTTCAACTACTATAGAAATTTTCATCATTCCAGCAATAGTTTCTTCAACTACTTTGCCACCTTCTTTAGCTTTTATACCTTGTTCTTTAGCTGTTTCAGCCATTTGATTAGCATTTTCTGTATTGTTAATAATGTTTCTTGTCATTTCCTCTACAAAAGAAACGACTTCCGATGCTTGTTGGGATTGTTCTAAACTTCCGGCAGCCATTTGTTCTGAACTAGATGAAATTTCATCAATAGATTGGGATACTTCTCTTGCACTTTTTGCAACACCGCTAATGGCAGAATGAAGAGAATCTCTTAATAGGTTAAAATCATTTTGCATTTTTAAGTAGTAACCTTTGTAGTTACCATCAAAGCTTTCTGAAAAATCTCCATTTGCCATTAAAGTTAATACACGCGCTGATTCATCCAAAGGTTTAACTATGCCATCAACAATTGAATTTATTCCTTTAATTAAATCCAGCCAAGCACCTTCATACATGGAAGTATTGCCTCTATATTCCAAATTACCTTCGGCATTTTCTTTAATAAGAGCATTAGATTCAGAAATTAATTTTTCTAGAATTTCAACTTCTTTATTTATTGCGTGTGCTAAAGTATCAAATTCAGAAGCAGGATTAACCCTAATTAGGTTACCAACTGCTATTTGCTCAGCAGCATAAATTTTTTCTTTTTGAGCACCTTGTAAGTCTAAGAGGGATTGGGTTAGTTCACCTATTTCGTCATGAGAGTTGCTTTTTAATTCAATAGAATAATCCCCTATTGCAAATTGTTTTACAATATCCCTTAAGTTATTAAGTGGTCTTGAAATTGTTGGCGCCAATTTAAATGCAGAAAACAAATAAACAAGAGTTCCCATTAATCCACTAGCAAAAATCCATAAAATTGCATTATTTACCGTTTCACCAATTTCGCTATTTAATTGGTTTGATTTTAAAACAAGTCTATTATTTAAAATATCAAATTTACTCTGAATTTCCTTTCCAACCTCTTCGCCAGAAGTTGTTGCAATAATAGCTGCCATTTCAAAATCTTTCATTACCGATGAACCAATAATTGCATCGCCTACAACCGTTTTATAATTTCCCCAAACACTTTTTACAACCTTTATATCATTGGTAATTTCTTCAGAATAATTAGATTTAATTAAATTTTCGATGGTGGTATCAATGCGTGTTTTTTTATCACTATATAACGCCATATTTTCGTTAAATTTATCTGTAAACCCTTCCATTGAAAGTTGAAGCATTAAAAATTGAATTGATTGAAATTGTGAATAAATTTCTGCTGTCATTTTTTGTGGTTCAACATACTGTGAAAAGATAGCATCTTTTTTTTCAGATAAGTTTAATACGCCCAATATTCCAGCAACAACAACTATTGTTGAAAATAATCCAAGAAAAGTTAGACTTCCTTGAATTTTCCTAACAAATTTTAAATCTTTTAATTTTATCATTAGTTTCTCATTATTATATATTTAGTTCAGTTTAAAAGTAATTGCCATGGTGAGTTTAACTTTTACATTTTGGCCTTTATTTTTACCTGGTGAATATGCTGCTTTTTTTACAGCTGCTAAGGCAACTTCATCACATCCTGCACCAATGCCTCTAACCAAGTTAACTTCTTCCGCTACACCATTTTCATTTACATTTGCTTGAACATAAACTTTTCCTTCAATACCATTTCTTTTTGCCATTTCTGGATATGAAATAGTCTTTATAATTGCAGAAATTCCGCCTACTGGTTCAGGCATTACTTCTGCGAAGGCTAAAAATTGACCATCTTGATTTGTTCCACTAGATATACTGCTAGCGAAAGCAACAAGCATAAAAATAGATAAAGCAAAAATTGTTTTTACCGCTTTCATTTCTTTACTTCCTTGTATTTATTTGATTAATCACGTGACCTACTATCGATAATTAATCTTGATTCTTTAGAAAAAATAAAGATTTTTTTTGGAGAATTCTGAAGGGCAGAATTGATTAGGACTTTTTGATAAACTATTAAGAGTACAACAAGTTGTTATCTTATATTTTTAACAACTTCAATATCAAATTGCTCCATTCTGTATCTAAGCTTTGAGCGGGATAAACCAAGAATTTTTGCAGCTTTCACTTGATTTCCGTCTGTAATTTTAAGAGTTTTAAGTATCAAGTCTTTCAGAACAACTTCCATTTTAATTCCATTTGGAGGTATTTCTAAGTTGAACCTTCCAGATTGCGACTCGTTAGATTCAATTTTTTCAACTAGAAAATTAAGATGATAATCCTTAATTGTTTCTTCATCGTTTAAGAGAATTACTCTTTCCATAATATTTCTAAGTTCTCTAATATTTCCTTTCCATTCATGACTTCTTAGAATATCAAGAGCTTTTTCATCAATATTATTAACTTTTTTGTTGAATTTTTTTGCAAACTCAATTAAAAACGAATATGCCAAATAAGGTAAATCTTCTGTTCTTTCTTTAAGTGAAGGCACATAAATATTTGCTACATTTATTCTGTAGAATAAATCCTCTCTAAAATTACCTTTGGCTACTTCTACTTCTAAATCTCTATTTGTTGCTGCTAAAACTCTTACATCAACTTTAATTTCTCTTTCGCCCCCAACTCGGTAAAATTTCTTCTCTTGCAGAGCTCTTAAAAGCTTCACTTGCAGGTCCAAAGAAAGTTCTCCTATTTCATCAAGCAAAATAGTACCGCCATCGGCAAGTTCAAATTTACCAAGTTTCGTTTTTTGTGATGCCCCAGTAAACGCTCCCTTTTCATGTCCAAAAAATTCACTTTCAGCTAATTCCTTTGGAATAGCTGAGCAGTTTATTTGAATAAAGGCTTTGTCTTTTCGAGGACTTCGTTGATGAATAAATTTGGCAACCATTTCTTTTCCAGTACCGCTTTCACCACCAATTAATATTGTTGTATCAGAACTTTGTGCAAGTTTTTCAACTGAGTCAATAAGCTTTCGAATTTTTCTTCCTTTACCAAAAAATTCTTTGGAAAGATAATCTTCTTCAAGCAAGGTATTTAGTTTATTAACTTCCTCTTTAAGCTTAATGTTGCCCATAGCTTTTTCTATAACTAATTGAAGTTGTTCAAGATCAATTGGTTTAAGAAGAAAATCCAATGCTCCGCCTTTTATTGCACTAACTGCAATGTTCACATCCGCATAGCCAGTAATCATAATTATTGGGGCATCTATTCCCTCATTTTTAATTAATTTTAAAAGTTCTAGTCCATTATGTGTAGTTAAGTATATATCCAATAAAATTAAATCTGGTTCAAAAGTTTTAATGGCATGAATAGCTTCGCCGCCATTCATACAAATATCTACTTCATTATCTAAACGGGTTAATGCTTTCTTTAATGATATACAAACTAAATTATCATCATCAATTACTAGTATTCGTGGCTTCATATAATTTTCTCATTCTATTTACATCAAATGTAACCTTAAAAATTGTACCATGTCCTGGTTTACTTTCAAACTCAATTTGAACCTCTAGTTCATCTGCTAACATTTTACAGACACTTAGTCCCAGTCCAGTTCCATTTACTTTACTTGTATAAAAATCTTCAAATATTTTAGAAATATTGTCCTCTGAAATACCAACGCCGCTATCTTTAACAGACCAATGAATTTTTTTATTCCCATTTTCTTCACTTGAGGAAGTTTTAATAATAATATCACCTTTACAATCCTTATTGTAAGATTCAATTGCATTGGTAATTAAATTTAATAATATTTGAAGAAGCTTGTTCTTATCGGCATAAATTTGACTTAGACTTTCATCAAATTCTGTTACAATATTAATGCCATATTTATTAGCTTTAACAGCTAATAAATCAATGGCATTTGATGTAATTTTATTTAGGCTAAAGTGTTCATGCCCATGTGTAACAACTCTAGCAAAGGAAAGTAGATTATCAATCATATATTCAATTCTATTTGTAGCTGAAAGACTATCATTCACAGAATCGAGAATATCTTTCGAAAGATTGTCTTCCAGTTTAATTAAATCTAAATTTAATTTTATAACTGATAATGGATTGCGTATCTCATGGATTAAACTTGCAGTAAGTTTTCCAATTAATTGCAATTTGTTATTTTGTACTTCTCCAGGCAGCATATGCACTTGATTTCTAAATATTAAAATTGACTTTAATATTTAACCAAATATTAGGAGAGTTTCAAACCAATTCTTTAAATATTTTAATTATAAACTACTTTTTAGAATAAAAATATTTATTAAGCCCCACGTAATTCTTTTAAAATGGAGTCTGCAACACTACTAATTACTTCACTTTTATTATAAAAGCCATTATTAATGCGCTCTTTAACTAAAGTTAACTTATTAGTATCCGAAATTTCTGAGCTTTTTACTTTAGCTTCATTAGAAATTTCCAGTTTGTCATTGTTACTTTTTGAAACCGCTTTTGAATTTTTTACATTCCTTTCCTTTTGCGAATAATCTACCAAGGTAGAAATACCGTTGCCTACTTTGTTAACATTCATCTTTTCACCTACTATATTTTGACAGTTTTCTTTTATTGCTTATGGATTTAAGCTCGCCAGCTATCCTTTTTTGCTCATAAAGTTTTCCGCCAATTAAACTATCGATTTTATTTTTTATTTGTTTAGTGATAGTATCAAAATATTTTGAACTATCTTCATATTCCCTTCTTGTCAGAATGGATTTTAAGTTGTTTTTTTTTGCAGTTATACCATCAACCCTATCTTTAAGTTGGGAAACATCATCATCTATGTTCCCCATTTTTTTAAGATAGACTAGTAAATCAAGCATATTTGCTCTTATTTCCATAATTGCTGGATGCATTAGATACTCATAATTTAATTAGTAACCGCCACTGCTTAAGGCATTCATTGAATTGTATGAATAAGTTAACGTTAAAAGCTGCATCTGCAAACTTTCGTACTGACCCCTTAAAATATCAGCAGTTTTGTCAATACTTTTATTTATGGTTTCAATTTTAGTATTATAATACGTCACATTACTATCATAAGATTTAATTAGATTAGAGATAGAGCCATCAACTCCTAGATAATTATCCAATGTATCATACAAAGTATTAGCAATTCCATTAGTTGAACTAAATAAATCGGCTACTTGACTTGCATTTTCTTCAAGTGAAGTTTCAAGTTTTGATGAATCAGAAATAGATAATCCAGTAGCTGGGCTAAAAGAAATTCCAATCTCGGAAAGATAGCTTAAATTACCTGTCTGTAATCCAGATACTTGTCCCATTGCTAAATTTGTTAATGTTGACATTAAACTTCTTGCGGTCGAGTCTCCAACAAATGCACCTCTATTATCTTTATCACCGCTACTATATGAATTATTTTTAATATAAGTGTATGTATTATTAAAATTAGTTATAAATTCTTTAATATCAGCTGTAATACTTTCTGTATCAACTTTTACAGAAATTGAAACATCAGGGTCTTCAACTTTATTAACAGCACTCAAATTGAATGTAACAGAATCGACCAAATCAGTAATTACATTTGAATTACGCTGAATATTAATTCCGTTAAAAGCAACTTTTGCATTTAGTGCATTATCAGTTGATGATGTTGAAGAATAAATAAATCCTGCAGAAGTATCATCAGCTGAAATTGTTCTACCTGTAAGTAGTGCACTTGTCAATCCAATTTGATTAAAAATTGATCCTGAAACGTCTGACATAATCAAACGATTATCATAACCTGATTCTTTTGATGTTATTGAAAATTTAGACTGGTCCGTAGCAGGTGAAAACAAAGATGCGTTTGCTAATCCTGAAGCACCTTTTTCATTTATAACATCCATATTTAAGAACGTAGAAGTTCCACCAATTGTAATAGAATCATCAGAATCTTCTACTGTTAATTGTAAACTAACAAAGCCAGTTATATCATCAATAATTTTTTCAGCCAAAACACCGTTTACATTTGTGTTTATGTTAGATACTAAATCATCCATTACTTCGCTGTATGTTTTAGAAGTTGTTCCATAATCATAAGAAATTGTTTCTGCTGTATCAGTACCTACAACATCGTTTATATCTATTGTAAAACTTCCTGTTCCTGTGAATACTGCTGTTGGATCAAACGAATCAGAGAGGGATACAGCTTTATCTGCATTAATTGCTAGAGAAAGTTTTTCCATAATTGTTTCATTTGTTTCAGTACCAGTTAATTCAACATCAACATTGCTTGTATAATTTCCACTTCCTATTTGAATTGTGTGTGTGCCAGCCATGGTTGTTACAGCAGTATCAGATGCCTGAGTTTCCGAAACAATTAAATCGCTCTTTGCAAGTTGGTTTACTCTCATGGTATACGAGCTTTGTGGAGAATTACTGCTTGCTGTTGCTGTTAGCACAGATTCGTTTGAAACACTCACACTTCTTGTGAAAAATAATGATGAATCAGTCGCAGTTTTAAAGTCAGATGCTGTTGTTTTCAACGCAGTAAGCTTTGTCTTTAAATCACCCCAACCAGAAGAAAGAGTTGAAAACTTTTGCTGCCTCACTTCAAGCGGGTAAACTCTGCGACTATATTGTGCTGATTGATAGCTTTTAACCAAGCTGTCAACCGCCGATGTTGTTAAATAATCAGCCATGTTTATTCTCTTTTGCAAATATTTCAAGCCAACTAGTACGTAGTTCCAATAAAATATTTTCAACAATGTCGTACTTGCCTTTTCTCATTTGGTCTTGACAAAACTGGTAAAGACTCATTAGCCCCAGTGAAAATTCTTTAGTTTCATTATTTTCAAAATTTAATGAATTTATTAATTCTCCAAGAGCTTTATTAGTTCTAAGCATATCATTTTTTCTGCAATTTGTTATTGCATAATCGTAGACTTTTATTAATAACTTCTGTGGAGAAGCATCAAGAATATCTTTCGATAAATATGGATTAACTCGTTTTACTCTTCCTCTTGTCATCATAGTATTCATCATGGAAACACCAATTATTAGATTCTAATTAAATTTATAAAGTTTATTTTAATTTGTAATGTTATTATCGGAAGAGAAGAGTAAAAAGTTTAATAAAACCTTATGAAAACAATTCAACATATTTTAATTCACCACAAAAAGTTTCAGATTTATCTAACATTATATGTAAGATAAATTACCCATGAATATAATTCTGTTTCAACAATTAATAAACTGCTAAGTAAAAAGGACTAAGTTATGATAGGCTGAGCTTAAAGTAGAATTTTTAATTTTTGAATATGTGTAAGTATAAATTCTAATTTAATTTTACGATTTTTTTTAACCCCAATTGCAAATTATTATTATTTAAAACAAAAGGACCCCACGTATGGGGCCCAAGGGATAGTTAGCGAGTACCAATCGTAACCATTCAATTTATTACAATTCAGCTATGCGATTATCCTAATAGCTGAAGAACTGCCTGGGGGGCAAAATTCAACTGTGCTAACATAGCTGTTGCAGCTTGTCCGCCAATTGAACTTTTAGTGGCATTCAACTGCTCCGTTGCCATATCTGCATCAAATAATCTTGAAACTGATGCTTGTGAGTTTGCAATAGCAGATGTTAAGAAATCATCTTTGGCATCAAGACGTTGAACAAAGTTACCAATTGCTCCGAGTGAGTCATCAACTTCTGTTTCAAATAAATCAATATTAGTAAGAAGATCTGAAATGTTTGAAGTAGTTAATTCTGCAATACCAATACCAGCACCAGCATCTGTACCAAGTGCATTATTTACAATATCCGAAACTCCAGCTACAACATTACTACCTGCAGTAGTCATACTTGTTGTTCCAGCAAGATCTCCACCTCCAGTGCTTGTTGCATAATTTACTGTTAAGGTATCAGTTGATGCTGCGCCTGTCTGGAATGAGAAACTTGGAGCAGAACCACCGGCTGAAACCAATAGTGATGTATCGTTGAATTTAGTTGTTTCCATAGCACTTGCAATTTCTTCGCCAATAGCTTTTATGTCATTTACTATTGATGCTTTATCAGCTGCTGGGTTTGATGCATCGGCTACTTTTGATTTAATTTGAGTTAGCATATCTTTTATAGATATCAACTGACTTTCTGCTGTTGCAAGCATGTCTTTTGCAGATCCTACGTTACCTTGTGCAGATTGCATTAGTTTTACTTTCTGGTCTAATGATTTACCAACATTAAATCCAGATGTGTCATCAGCTACTGAGTTGATTCTTTTTTGTGTTGCAAGACGTAACTGAGCTTTTTGTGTTTTGGCATTCAAACTTGATAGTGCATTATAAGCCTTTAACGCACCGATGTTAGTGTTAATTTGAAATCCCATGATATACCTCCGTGTATGTTGTTATTAAATTATGGCTTCCTTGCCATAAAACTTTTGTACTTGTTTTTCAATGCCCGCATTCAATTATGAATGCGGGCATTAAAATTGTTTTAATTTGCTAACTATCCAAGCAATTGTAGAACAGCTTGTGGTGCAAAATTCAACTGTGCTAACATAGCTGTTGCAGCTTGTCCACCAATAGAACTTTTTGTTGCATTTAATTGTTCTGTTGCCATATCTGCATCAAATAATCTTGAAACAGACGCTTGTGAGTTTGCAATAGCAGATGTTAAGAAATCATCTTTGGCATCAAGACGTTGAGTGTAGTTACCAATTGCTCCAAGAGCATTATCCACTGCAGTTTCAAAACTATCAATATCAAGAGTTGAAATAGTTGAATCTGTAACAGCTATTGCTGCACTTAAATCTGTTGCAATATCTGCGTGAACATTAGTTGCAGAACCACCAGTTACTGTACCAGCACCACCAATAAATTCACCATAATTTACATTTAGTGTATCAGAAGAAGAAGCACCTGTTTGGAAATTAAATCCAGTAGCAGTTCCACTTGCACCTGACATTAAAAGATTAGTGTCATTAAATTTGGTTGTTGCAATAGCACTGTCAATTTCAAGAGCAATAGATTTAATATCGTTTGCAATTGAAGCTTTGTCAGCTGCTGGGTTTGATGCGTCAGCTTGTTTAGATCTAATTTGAGTTAACATATCTTTTATAGATATTAACTGACTTTCTGCTGTTGCTAGCATGTCTTTTGCAGATCCTACGTTACCTTGTGCAGATTGCATTAGTTTTACTTTCTGATCTAATGATTTACCAACATTAAATCCAGATGTGTCATCAGCTACCGAATTGATTCTTTTTTGAGTTGCAAGACGTAACTGAGCTTTTTGTGTTTTTGAGTTCAAACTAGATAGAGCATTATAAGCTTTTAATGCACCGATGTTAGTGTTAATTTGAAATCCCATGATATACCTCCGTGTATGTTGTTATTAAACTATGGCTTCCGTGCCACTGTTTTATTAATTCTCCTCTCAACCGAGAGAGGAGTTTTTTAAATTTTTATCCAAGCAACTGAAGAACAGCTTGTGGTGCCATATTTAGCTGAGCCAACATTGCTGTTGCTGCCTGTCCACCAATAGAACTTTTTGTTGCATTCAATTGTTCTGTTGCCATATCTGCGTCAAATAATCTTGAAACTGATGCTTGTGAATTTGCTATTGCCGATGTTAAGAAATCATCTTTTGCATCTAATCTTTGAACTGAGTTACCTATTGCTCCAAGTGCATTATCTACCGCTGTTTCAAATAAGTCAAAATCTATTGAGCTAAGGTTTGATGAAGTTGCATTAAGAATAAAATCTAAACCAGCTTTTACTGAGGAATGAACATTTGTTGCACTTCCACCATATGTAGATGTATCGTCCGAACCACCAAGATATTGACCGTAATCAACTGTTAAAGTGTCGGTAGAAGAAGCGCCTGTTTGGAATACAAAACCAGTTCCAGTTCCACTTGTACCTGACATTAACAAGTCGGTATTATTAAATTTTGTAGTTGCAATAGCACTATCAATTTCAAGACCAATTGATTTGATATCATTTGCTATTGATGATTTATCAGCTGCTGGGTTTGATGCGTCAGCAAGTTTTGATTTAATTTGAGTTAACATATCTTTAATTGATATTAACTGACTTTCAGCCGTTGCCAACATATCCTTTGCTGAACCAACGTTTCCTTGGGCTGCCTGCATTAATTTTACTTTTTGTTCTAACGATTTACCAACATTAAATCCAGATGTATCATCAGCAACTGAGTTAATTCTCTTTTGAGTTGCTAAACGTAATTGCGCTTTTTCTGATTTTGAATTTAAACTTGCAAGCGCATTGTATGCTTTTAAGGCACCAATATTTGTGTTAATCTGAAATCCCATTTTCTACCTCCATGTAGTTTGTTAATCTAACTGGCATCCATGCCTAGTTATCTTGTTATATTTTAATTTATTTTGTTTATTTCTCCTCCCTAAAAGGGAGGAGTTATTTTAATTTTTTATCCAAGTAATTGTAAAACAGCTTGTGGAGCCATATTTAATTGAGCTAACATTGCTGTTGCCGCTTGTCCACCAATTGAGCTTTTAGTTGCGTTTAATTGTTCTGTAGCCATATCTGCATCAAATAATCTTGAAACTGATGCTTGTGAATTTGCTATTGCCGATGTTAAGAAATCATCTTTGGCATCTAATCTTTGTACTGAGTTACCTATTGAACCCAATGCATCATCTACTTCTGTTTCTAACAACTCTAAATTGGTTAATAAATCTGAAATATTAGAAGTTGTCAAATCTGCTATACCAACATTAGTTCCAGCAGTACCAAGAGCATCATTTACTTTTACTGAAACTCCAGCTACGGCATTACTACCAGCTGTTGTAAGTGTTGCTGTTCCAGAAAGATCCCCACCACCAGTACTTGTTGCATAATTAATTGTTAAAGTGTCAGATGAAGCTGCACCTGTTTGGAATGAGAAACTTGGAGCTGAGCCGCTAGCTGAAACTAAAAGTGATGTATCATTGAATTTAGTTGTTTCAAAAGCACTTGCAATTTCTTCGCCAATTGCTTTGATGTCATTTACTATAGAAGCTTTATCTGCAGCAGGATTTGAAGCATCTGCTATTTTTGATTTTATTTGAGTTAACATATCTTTAATTGATATTAACTGACTTTCTGCCGTTGCCAACATATCCTTTGCTGAACCAACGTTTCCTTGTGCGGATTGCATTAATTTTACTTTTTGTTCTAACGATTTACCAACATTAAATCCAGAAGTATCATCAGCAACTGAGTTAATTCTCTTTTGAGTTGCTAAACGCAATTGTGCTTTTTCTGATTTTGAATTTAAACTTGCAAGTGCATTGTAAGCTTTTAAAGCACCAATGTTAGTGTTAATTTGAAAACCCATTTTCTACCTCCATGTAGTTTGTTTTTGTTTATTTTATCAGGCATCCATGCCATGTTATGTTGTTACTAGTTGTTTTTATTTCTATTAATATTATCGGAGGAATAAAATAATAGTTTAGTGTTTTGCTAAAATTTTTTTTTGGATATAAGAATAAATTAAAAGGTATGAATTTTAGATATTGTGGAGTTCGCAAACTATACGAACTCCACAATTTGATAAATTATGAATTTAACAGTTGAAGTACTTGTTGTGGACTCATATTTAATTGAGCTAACATTGCCGTAGCAGCTTGTCCACCAATGGTTGCTTTTGTTGCATTAAGCTGTTCTAATGCCATATCCGCGTCAAACAAACGAGAAACTGAAGCCTGTGAGTTTGCAATTGCCGATGTTAAGAAATCGTCTTTAGCATCTAATCTTTGAACAGAGTTACCTATTGAACCAAGTGCGTTATCAACTGCTGTTTCAAAAGCATCAAAATCAATACTGCTTATATTTGTTGAAGATGCACCAAGTATTAAATCTAAGCCGGCTTTTACAGAAGCATGAACATTTTCGGCAGTTCCACCAAGACTAATATCAATGTCTGCTGCACCTCCTACATATTGACCATAATCAACTGTTAAAGTATCAGTTGAAGCTGCACCCGTTTGGAAAACAAAACCAGTTCCAGTTCCACTTGTGCCAGACATTAACAAATCTGTGTTATTAAATTTTGTTGAAGCAATAGCACTATCAATTTCAAGTCCTATTGATTTAATATCATTTGCAATGGCTGTTTTGTCAGCCGCTGGATTTGAAGCATCAGCTATTTTTGATTTAATTTGAGTTAACATATCTTTAATAGATATTAACTGACTTTCGGCAGTTGCTAACATATCCTTTGCAGAACCAACGTTTCCCTTTGCTGCTTGCATTAATTGAACTTTTTGGTCTAACGACTTTCCTACGTTAAAGCCAGAAGTATCATCAGCAACCGAATTAATTCTCTTCTGTGTTGCAAGACGAAGTTGCGCTTTTTCAGTTTTCGTATTTAAGTCTGCCAACGCATTATATGCTTTTAACGCGCCAATATTTGTGTTAATTTGAAATCCCATTTCATATTCTCCATTTTTATTTTATTTCATAAACCAAATTTTTGTTTAAGAAACATATAACCTTAAAGGTCAACCATTGTTATTTATTTTCACCAATCTTGTCATAATAAATGTATGAAATTTTTCTGACTTTCAAGGTTTATTTATCCTATTCAATCTATTGTAATAGTTGAAGTACTTGTTGTGGTGCCATATTCAATTGTGCTAACATAGCTGTAGCAGCCTGTCCACCAATTGAAGCTTTTGTTGCATTAAGCTGTTCAATTGCCATATCTGCATCAAACAAACGAGAAACTGACGCTTGAGAGTTTGCAATAGCCGATGTTAAGAAATCATCTTTAGCATCTAATCTTTGAACAGAGTTACCAATTGAACCCAATGCATTATCAATTGCTGATTCAAATGAATCCAAATCCAATGCGGAAATTGTTGTTGAAGTTACTGCAATAACAGCACTCAAGTCTGTTGCTATATCAGCATGAACGTCTGTAGCACTACCATCAGTAACTGATCCAGCACCACCAAGATATTGACCATAATCAACAACTAATGTATCAGTAGATGCTGCTCCAGTTTGGAATGAAAATCCAGTTGCGCCTGTACCACTTGCGCCAGACATCAATAAGTTTGTATCATTAAATTTGGTTGATGCAATAGCACTATCTATTTCAAGTCCTATTGATTTAATATCGTTTGCAATTGAAGTTTTATCTGCCGCTGGATTTGAGGCATCAGCAATTTTGGATTTAATTTGAGTTATCATATCTTTTATTGATATCAACTGACTTTCAGCCGTTGCTAACATATCTTTTGCTGATCCAACGTTTCCTTGAGCTGCTTGCATTAATTTTACTTTTTGTTCAAGAGATTTTCCAACATTGAACCCAGAAGTATCATCAGCTACTGAGTTAATTCTTTTTTGTGTTGCTAAACGAATTTGTGATTTTTCTGCTTTTGAATTTAATTTGGCTAAAGCATTATATGCTTTTAGTGCGCCAATGTTAGTATTAATTTGGAATCCCATAGTATTCTCCGTTTTTTAATTTATTAAAATTGGTTCTAATTTTTTAATTACACTATGTAATTTGTCTTTAACTCCCACAATATGAGAAAACTCATTTAGAGCAAATTCCAACAATTCTGGAATTTTATCATATTTGTTTTCGTTTACATAAATTGAAATTAAATAAAAAACTTGCGAAGGATCCTTCACTTCTAACTTTAGCGAACGCTCAAATACTTGCGCAGCTTCACTTGAATATCCATTTTCATTAAGCATTAAGCCAAGTTTTGTTAAAAACTTTGAATTCGTTTCAAATTTATCGTTTAAAAAGAGTAAAGAATTAAGTTGCGATTGTATGCTTTCAATTCTTGAAATTAGCAAGAGATAAAGGTCCAAACTATCCACATCAATAATTTGACTTAAATATACCAGCTCGTTTTCATTAAGTTCAATAAAATTATGAAGCTTTTCAATAAATTCCATTTCAAGTTTATCCGAGCTTCTCAGTTTACTAAGTTCACTCAAAAAATAATTGAACATATACTCATTTTCACTTGAAACTGAAAGATAAAGACCGTGTTTCAAAATTTTTTCTTCAGGAACAATAACATCAATTGAGTTAGTAATATTTTCTTTGTTCTTAATTTTTCTGTTCTCAATTAAAGCAGTTTTACAAAATTGAATTGCTTTGCTTTTTTCATTAATTGAATTGTGAACTTGTGAAGCAACAAGATTTAAAAGTGGGTGATTTTTATCCAATTCTAATCCTACAGTTACATAATCCAAAGCTAAATTGATATTATTGTCGCGCATTGAGTAATCTGCCAATGTTAAATATCCAATAGCTTTATACTCGTTTTTCAGTTTTGGGTCTTGAATAGCAATTTGATGATATTTAATTTCGTTAGGTCTATCACCAATAACTTTATAGGTATTTGCAAGTTGAAATGCATAATAAGAAGAAGGATTTGAAAGATATTCCTCTAACAATGGAAGTAGATTTCTTTCTGCTTTCTTTTTTAATTCAACTTTTCCTACATTATATCCTAAGTGAATAATTTCAATTTTAGAACTAACTATTGAATAACCATTTTCCAATAAAGAAGCTTCAATTTGTTCGTGAGCCTTGCCACTAAAATTTATATTTGCAGAATTGCTAAAAAGACGAATGTACTTCATAAATTTTGGAGTACCTGTAATTTCATCAATATTATTTATTAAACAGTTAACACCAGTTAGAGCATTTTTTTGCAATAAATTACTAAGTTCTAATTTTGATCTTCTTTCTAATCTTTCATCTGCATCAAGGTATAAAATCCAATCACCAGTAGACTGTTTTAATGCAAAATTTCGAGCTGCAGAAAAATCATTTATCCAATTAAAACGAAAAATCTTTGCACCAAATTCTTCTGCAATTTTAAGCGTTTTGTCCGTTGAACCAGTATCAACAATTACAATTTCATCAACAATGTCTTTAATCGATTCAAGACAATCTCTTAAATTTGCTTCTTCATTTTTAACAATCATACTTAGAGTTAGCTTTGGCATTACTTTATCACTAATTATAGATTAAATTATTGTGATTTTCTTGTAATCCTAAATCTCTATTTGCTTTTGCAAGACCTGAAACAGCAAAAAGATTGCCTGGATTGTTCTTTATTGCCCATTCAAACATGGTTTTAGCTTCTTCTTCTTTAAATTGCATGTGAAATACTTCACCTAAACCAGCACATGCTTGAGATGAATTAGGATTTACTTCCAATGCGCTTGCATACATTTCAGTAGCTCTATCAAGTGAATTTAATCCTAAGTAATTAAATCCTTTAAGATTTAGCAAGCTTACTAAAACAGCTTCTTTTTCCATTTCTGTTAAATTTTCGGTTCCAAGCACTTCGTTGATATTCTCGAGTACTTCTAATGATTCAGTATATTTCTTGTTGTTGAACAACTCATAAGCTGAATCAACCAATTGATTTAAGTTCATTTTATAACTCCTTTTATTTATCGGTTTCTGTACCTTAGTCAACAGACGTGCCAAATGAAAAATCATTATTAAAAACTCAAAAATTGAACATTTTATTGATATTTAAAGATTAAACAATTTCCCAAATGGCTAATATTGCACAGTTGTTGAAAAGGGCAAAGGACTGGGATTATGGAAAATTGTAAGGATGGAAAAAACAGGGAATATTGGAATGATGGAAGGTTGGAATAGTAGAATGTTGTGGAAATAAGCAGGGAATGGAGGAGTTTTGGAAAAATGGAAAGGTGAAAAAAATTGGGAATAATGGAAAATGGAAAATGGAATAGTAGAAAAAGTAGATTTATAGAGTGTGACATTTTTTGTGTAAATGGCTGAATGCAAATAAATTTTGCAATTCAGCCAACACATTCAATCATTGTTTTAAGTCTTTTCATTAAGGGAAAAATCGTTTTCATCTAAGCCGAGTATTTTGTTAATATTAATCAATTTTTGAATTGCCAATTCATTTTTTTCGTCATTTTGAACCGCCCACTCAAACATAGTCTTGGATGCTTCATATTCCTCAATCAAGCTAAATACATCTCCCAAACCTTGACAAGCTAATGACGAATTTGGATTTTCGTTTAACGCTGCTTCAAATGTTTCTTTTGCTTTTTCTAGATTATTTGTGGCAATGTAAAGATTACCAAGAATTACAATCAATTCATCTAAAAGTAAATTTTCATACCCTTTTCTATCCGAAGTCTTAAAGTTAGCAATTGCAATTGCGAGATTTTCAATTGCCATTTGATGTTCGTTTTCATCAATATTTATAAATGCGCGTTCAATGTGCTGATTAAACAAATCAGAATTAATGGCAAATTTTATTTCTCTTTGCTTTGGCTTAATTCCTTTAATCCAAATTTCTTCGGGATCTGCACCCCATTTATCCACAAATTTTTGTTTATTTATTTCAATCCGTTTTGCATATTCACTTTCACCATTTACCTTAAAACTTACCGAACCATAATGATGAATAAACACATCCGTTGCAATTACAGTTTTATATCCCGCCATTTGAGCTCGCAGACAGAAATCGTCATCCTCAAAATTTCCAGGCGAATAACGCTCGTCAAGTCCGCCAATTTTATCAATTACCTCTTTTTTAACTAATGTACAAAGAAACGCAACTCGCGGAAATTGGAAAAACTGTCCTTTATTTTCATTTTTAACTTTTGCTGCGTACTTGTGCATATCTTCAATTGATTCATATCTAGCATTTTTATCTAATTGTCTTCCGCTAACAGAATTGCTAATCGGACCCACAATTCCAATTTCTGGATGCGCCTCCGCAATTTCGAGCATTCTTTCAAGCCATCCTTCGGTTACAATTGTGTCGTTGTTTATAAAAAGAATGTAATCGCCAATTGAGTTATTTATTCCAACATTATTGCCGCCAGGAAATCCCAAATTCTCTTTATTTAATACCAACTTAACATTGTTCTCAGAAGAAAACACTTTTAAAAACTCTATTGTTTCCTTATCGGAGGCATTATCTATAATAACAATTTCATGGTTATGTTTTGTATACTTTCTAATGCTATTTAAACACTCTTCGATGTATTTTTTATTATTATAAGAAAGTAAAACTATTGAAATTCGCTGTTCTTTCTGAGATTTGACTTTCTCATTTTGAGTTCTATCAACAGCCTTTCTTTCACTATTTTCATGTTTTTGTTTTTCAGCAATAATTTCTTTTGATGAATATGAAAGTTCTGTTTCAATTGTCTTATTATTTCCAATTAGTTTTGTGTTGATAGAGGTATTTGGTCTATCCAAGCTGACTCTAATTGATTTATCTTTAACTTTTTTTTCTATCCATCCATTTGCATAATCTATAACACTTTTCGAAGATGATGTTAAACCTAAAATTGATTTGTTGTTTGAAATTACAATATTTATTATTTGAGTAACTTCTTTAATGTTATCAATTTTTTCTAAGTCTACGAAATTAAAAATTTTATTAAAATCATATCTTTTTAGAAATTCTTCAATGGCATTTTTAAGTTCTTTTATTAATTCAAGTGAGTATTTTTCTCTTTGCGACAAAATTGGTAAAAATCCTGCACAACCACCAACACGAATAAATTCGGATTGGAATTTTGTATGAACTTTTAATAAGTGATAATATTCTGCTGCCAAATCAAAATTTTCATCAAAGTAGCCAATTTCATCAAATACCGAATGATGAGTTATCATTGCACTTGTAAAAATGTAATTATAATTAAATAGTCCAAATATTTGATAACTTTTGTTCGGAATATTACGGATACAATCAGGATCCGCTAATTTCGGTTCACTATTACTTTGGAACAAATAATATTCTGAATACAGAATTTTTTTATCAGGAACTTGTTCAATAGAATTTACCAAATTAACTAATCTATCATCTGCGTAAAATACTCCCGAAGGCATTGTAATTATCCACTCACCATTGCTCTGCTTCAAACCAGCATTTAGCATCACCGAATATTTTGATGGTGGCAGCTGTAAATATTTAATTCTTGTGTCATTTGTTGAAAAACTTCTAATTGTGGATAAAACTTTAGAATTCTTCCCAGAATAGACAATAACAGCTTCCCACTTACCATATTTTTGAGAAAGGAGTGAGTTTAATGTTTTTGTAATTTCATTTTCATGTTCATTAATTGTTACAATAATTGAAAATACTGGATGAAGTAAATTGCTACTTTCAACTATTTTCTCTTTAATTGTTCCACGCTGAATTTCTTCCTTAATTGATTTTACAACGTTATCATTAAATTTACAAATCAATATTTTTTCAAACTCAGTTACAAAAGCTTGAAATTGATTAGAAATCGAATATTTGTCAGCTGTTTTTAATCCTTCTACTATTATCTTTTCTCGCAATTCACTATTTAAGTATAGTTCTTCAATGGCATTTGATAATTTATCAACTTTTGAAGGCTGATATAACAAACAATTAACTTTATTGTCAACAATTCCATCCAACCCTTTATTATCAGCCTGAACAACTGGAACACCACAAGCCATAGCCTCTAAACTTGGGAGCCCAAATCCTTCATACCACGACCCGTTGACGTAAATATCGGTTTGATGGTAAATATCCCTAACTTCGGTTGGTTGCAATCCCCATAATAAAGTAACATTAATATTATGATGAAATGTGCTTATAAACTTATTTATTTGAGGTTTGTGACCACTTAAGATAATCAGTCTAATTTTCAATTCAACATGACGTTCTGCTAGCAATTTTACTGCGTCAACAACATCGCTCACTCCTTTTAGCATTCTGTCAGGACTTCCAATTGTGGTAATTGTTAGCTCGTCATTTGATATCATTTTTTTCCATTTTGGTTTAAAAATGGATAAATCAATTCCATTTTCAATTAAAAATGATTTTTGCTTATAATTCTGCAACAAATATTTATCTATATGTTGCGAAATTGAAATTCTGCCAACGGGTAATGAGTGCAAAATTTCAAAAATTCCTTTGGGTTTCATTATTGATTCAAAATCAAAACCATGATAATGGAAGTCTTCAATAACTTGGGCAAGGTGGAAAATTCGTTTCTGTCCAGAGTTAAAACGCAGGAGTTTTTGTAATTCTATAACTGAAAACGCAACAATATTTGGTTCTCTAATTGAGTTATATCTTTCCACATCTTTAATAATAGTATGAAATTCCGCATTAAGTTCTATCCAACTTGGTGGCAAACTATTAGAATATACTGCTACATTAACTCCTAATTTTGCTAACCAATTAACAAAACGAAAAGCAATTATTGAACCACCACTAATGACAGATGCATTAGGAATAGAGAAAGCAATGCTTAAATTTTTGTTCTCAATTAAAGTGTTTTTTAAGTAATTGTCTGTGGCACTATCAAAATTATAAGAATTTTTGAAGAAATTGAAAATATCTTTTGCAAGAAGATAATATTTTTTTTGAGTGCTAATATTGGTTACAATAATAGATTCAAATTTTTCGGCATAATCAATATTTCCTCCAACCTTAAATTCATTTCCTAATGAATCTAAACAAATTGCACTAAACACAAATTTACCATTTAACATTGGAATCACTTCACAATCTTTAAGTTCTGTTCGTGGAAGATCAATTTTTAGCTCGTTCTCAATAAATTTTCTGGGTGTTGGAATTATCTGATTCTTTTGTCCATGTTTTTCTGTTAAACTAATTAACTTAGATTTAACTATTTCCGAAGATTGATTTAGTTCGCCAGCTATGATAATTGCATAAAATGCTTTATCATAATCTTTAACCTTTTCCGCCCAAAGAGATATTTGAAAAGCCATAAACCAACTGAAAAATACATTGTTTACCTCATAGATTTTCCAGCTTACATTTAAAGCTTCTTCAATTTTATTTTCTTCTGCAAGTGCTAAGGCATACCAATAATTTAGAATAACAGATGTTGGATGTAAGTTGCAAATAGCTTCTAATCTCTTTTTATCTTTGGTTGGCATTGCTTTAATTTTATCTTCCGATTCTGCAATTCTATCTATATTCATTTCTCCATTTATTGCAAATTGAAGGTTTAATTTTAGAAAATCTGCAATTTGTGGAAATGCCAAATCGCAAAACAAATTGATTGCTTCTAATTCTGTTTCTGGAATGAGTTTTAAATCAATAAAAGGAGTTACAATTTCTCTATGAGGATTATCAAACTGAGAAAGATATCTAAAAACACTATGCGCCAACCTATATGGAGTGTCAACAATTTTATTAACATCATGAAACGCTAATTCTTGTGCAAAAAGTGGAGTATAAGCGTTTACTAATAGGTTCAATCCATAATTGAATAGTTCTTCGCTGAACAAATCCGAAGACCTAGAAATTTGGCTAAATTCTCTATTTTGCACAGAATAATTATATATGATATTCTTGAATTTTCGTTCTTTTTTTAACTCTTCAATACATTTTTCAATGTAAAAGTCTATTTTATACGTAATTGTTCTATTATTAATTAATTGAATAAGAATATTTCTTAACAAGATATTTTGTAAAGAAGGTTGAAATGCCTTTATTCCTTCAACAAACCAATTCCAATATTTTTCTTGAAGTAGTGGGTGATTTATATTTGCTTCAGTATGTAACATTCTTCCAACAAAATGCTCAATAAATCGTTCAATTCCTTGTTTGGAGCCAAAATCGATATATCTATACATTTCTGTTAAATTGTAGTTGTCCAAGTAAAAATTCATCATCCAAGCAGCATCATATCTACAGTGAATCATATTAGAAGTTGAAGATTGTGCCTTATGAACTCGTCTGATAGTTAACTTTTGCGGAACAATATGAAATTTATAACCGTATGAAGCCAGCCTCACCCATAATTCCATATCTTGAGAATGAATAATAGATGGATTAAAACCATTTACCTCCTTCATAACATTCATTCTAATCATTATAGTACAACCATCAATAAAATCAAATTTCATTGCTTCGGGAAACTCACACCCTGGAATGAGCGGATTTTGAAATGGTTGAACGTCAATTGTATTAGTTTCATGTTGCAAAATGTCGAAACTTCCATAGACTAAAGCATATGAATCGTCTAAATCCTTAAAAGCATTTACTTGCAATTCCAATTTCTGGGGATAAAAAAGGTCATCCGAACTTAGCCAACAGAAAAATTCACCTTTTGATTTTTCAAGACCTGCATTTAACGCAGAAGTTATTCCTCCATTCTCTTTTGAAAAAGGTCTAATTCTTGAATCTTTCTTGGCATAACTCTCCATCACTTCTTTAGTGTGGTCTTTTGAACCATCGTTGATTATAACAGCTTCCCAATTATTGTAAGTTTGAGCAAATAAACTATCCAAAGCTTCTTTTAAATATTCAGCCTGATTATATGATGGAATAACAACTGAAATTAATGGAGAATAATCTTTATTGATAGAAATATCCTTTGAACTATTTTCTACATCAACTACGTTTTTGCTTAATTTTGCTTTGATTTTGTTAGTTTTATCAGCATTGAACTTAATATTTAAAATATTTTCAAATACTTCATAAAACATATTAAATTGATGATAAGTAGTATGAAGCATTGCTTTTTTATATCCATTTATGCTTAGTTTTTTAGCAAGGTCTTTATCATCTACTATTTTTTCAATTGAATCTGCCATTGAAGAAGAATCATTTACTGGTACAATTAAACAATCTTTTTCATTTTCGAGTATAAAATCGAGACCTAAATTATCCGCTTGAATTACTGGCGTACCACACAACATTGCTTCAAGTGATGGCAAGCCAAATCCTTCATATAATGATGGATTAACAGCAATATCGGCATTATTATATTCCTCTCTCATTTTTGTTTGATTCAATCCAGAAAGATGGATTATTTTTAGATTGGCTGGCAATTCACCAAAATCAATATTTCTCTTGGAACCACTTACAATTCTCCATTCAAAAGCGATATCATTCCTTTTTTTTGCCAAATTAATGAGTGCTTCAGCTAAAACTTTTGTGCCTTTAACAAAATGATTTGGGTCGCCCACACTAACTAATTTTACATTTTTTTTGTTAATGTTTTTTTCCTTTGTTGGATAAAATACTTCTGGGTCCAATCCATTTGAAATCAAAAAACTGTCTATATTATTCAACCGTTTATAATAATCTTTCAAATGTGGCGATATTGTAATTACTCCAATTGGCAAACTTTCCAATAACTGAATTGGCGGTTTACTACCAATCATTGAAGCATAATCCTGCCCATAATGAAATGGTTCATATATTTGTCTAATATGATAAACCTTTTTTCCAATAGGATTTGTTTTTAACATACCTTCAATATGCCACATTGAGTATAGAACTACAATTTCTTCTTCAATTGCAGCAAACATTTCATCATATGTTTTAAAACAGCGAAATTCGGCATAAACTTTTTTCCACGAAGGAGGTGAGCCACATGAATAAACCGTTACTTCAACTCCTAATTCCGCTAACCAATTAATTAATCTAAAAAGGATTATATTTCCACCACCAAGTATATTTGGGTCGTGACAAGTAAAAGCTATTTTATTTGTTAATTTCTTTGAATTTCTAAATTTTTCGACTTCATTATCAAAATCATAATCTTTTAACATCATCTTTTTTAAAGCTTCTATATCCACTTCAAAAAAATCAATATCCTTATCAGATAAGATGTTTTTGGCAATATTTTCATCAATTTTATCTGTGTATGAGTTCTTTCTCCTAATAATTTTAGAACCAACAGAGTTTGCGGATATACCACCATCCTCAAATTGGCGAGGATCAGCAAAAATTAATTTATCCAGCGGCTCACTTATATGCAATCTCATTGTTGCTGTTAAATTATTTCCTTTCTCATCAATACATTTTAAGACAGGATTAAAATGCTCGAAATCACTTAAATTGTGTAATTCACCTAAGTTGAGGGAAAAGTTCACTAATTCAATCTTCTTGATCTTCATAATTATTTACACCTATTTATATGCTTTGCATAAATACCAAATTATATCTGTATTAAGCTCTTTTAGTTCAATGGGAATTGTGAAATCACATCCTTTAAAACCAGTTTTTTCAAGCTGGTTTGCAATCTCTTCGGGAGTATATTTATTACCTCCACTAATTGCAACTTCTATTGAATCATTGGCAAAGCCATCTGGATGATAAGCAAATTGGAAGAAATATGCGCCGTTGATATTTAACATATTATAAACTTTTTCAAGATGCGAAATCCACAAAGTTTTTGGCATTGACTGGCATAGAAGAAACGAAAATGCTAAATCAATATTTTCTAAATCTGTTACTTCTGGATAATTTAAATAAAAATTAACATTTTCGTGTTTTTTTAATTTTGTTCTAATTTCATCCAAATTCTTTTCCGAAATGTCAATTAAACTAAACTCCTTTTCGGGAAACATTTCAATAAACACTTGCATAAAAGAAGCATCACCTGGTGCAAACTCAACTACTTTCTTTGCCATTTCAAGATTGTTATAAAAGCCTATTTCTGAAATATATGTATTGTAGAAATAATTTATATGATTTCCCATAGAAGAGTTGTAACCATCAACATATGCTTTTTGCCACGTGGTAAAATTTTGTAATTCAAAATATTTACTAAACTGTTTGGATAAATTATCAAAATTTGATACCCCATTATGGGAAAACCAAAAACCAAGAATTGTTGAATTATAATCTTTCTCGAAAATTTCTTTGGACTCATAAAAATCATCTAATTTAAATACTTTTTCAAAATCTAATTTTCCAATATTTTCTTCATTCCAAAAACTTCTGTGTGTTTGCCAATATTCACCTCCCAATTCCCATTCATCATGATTTTGCATGTGAATACCATAAGGAATTTGAGAAAACAGTATATTTTTTGTTGCTTTTTTTGCTGCTTCAACCATTTGAATTGATTGCTCTTCTTCTAAATGTTCTATCACATCTATCATTAAGATTAAGTCAAATTTTTTATTGTTTGTTTTAAAAAATGTATGCGCATCCGAATTATGAATTTTAGCCCATGGTGCCCTTTCTTGAGCAATTTTGATGTAAGGAGAATGTGGTTCAACGGCTTCAACTGATTGATTAGAATTTGTAAATTTTAGATAATCTCCAATTCCACAACCAATTTCTAAAATGCTATCTGAATTATTTATTAAAAATTTAACTATACTTGGTATATCACCTTTAAATATTTCGGATACTAATGTTCCTTGCAGTTTATGTTTAGCTGAGGTTAGCATTTCTTTCATATAAAAAACTCTCTCATCTCAAAAACTTGTTCTTTAATAGTTTTTTTAACTAATTCTGAATTAATGTTGTAAATGCTACTAAGACTTCTATCAACACTTGGTTTTCCATCTGTTGGATTTATTTTAAGATTCAATTGATACACTTCATTAAATATTTGTAATAGTTCAAATTTTGTTACAGACTGTGGAGAATGAATGTGAAATAAGCCATTTTTATATAAATTTTCATTTATTATTTTTTCAATAATTTCTGATAGATAAACAGTAGTAACCCCATTCCAGATGTGATTTGTAAATCCGTTTACTTCTTTTCCTGCCTGACTTTTTGCCCAATGAAGCAGTGAGCGGTTTTGCCCTTTTTCTTCACCAACAATTGATGTTCTTAAAATCATGCAATCTGCCGAATCACCACCTATTTTTGACATCCCATATACATCTTCAGCATCGAACAAATCATCTTCACTATAATTTCCAGTTTTTCCGTCGAAAGCACAATCAGTTGTAATATGGAAACATTTAATATTCTCTTGTTTGCAAGCTTTTGCCAGATTTTGAGGAAATATTGAGTTTACGAGTAAAATTTCTTCAATTGAAAGGTCATCAATCCTTGATTTTATTATTCCAGCACAGTTTATAACATAATCGGAATCTTTTATAATTTCATTTAATTTTGAATGGGAATCTTTTGCAATATCAAATTCATTTCTGCTTATTTTTGAAACATAAAAACCTTTTCTGTCAAAATATTCTGAGACAGCGTATCCCAACATTCCACTAGCACCAAAGACGAGAATCTTTCTCATATTTTACCTACTTACTCCAAACTGTTCTGTTTACATAGTCGATGTAACTTAAAATTATCCTAACTACTTTTTTTGATACATTATCTACGTTGTAATCACTTATTTCATTAAATACTCTTTTTCCACTTTCAAATTGAGATGTTACAACATCAATGGCGTTTATAATATTTTCTGCTTTTAAACCACTCATAATAAGTGTTCCTTCATCCATTCCTTCTGGTCTTTCGTGTGCTTGGCGTATTGTAATTGCAGGAAAGTTAAGAATAGATGATTCTTCTGTAATTGTACCACTATCCGATAAAATACAAAAAGCATTTTGTTGTAATTTGATATAGTCAAAAAATCCAAGTGGTTTCAAAAAATCAATTCCACTTATAGTATTAATTTTATTGGTTTCAATTAGTTTCTTCATAGTTCTAGGATGTGTTGAAACAATAATTTTTTTAGAGTATTTTTTTCGCACAGCAACTAAAGAATCAAGTAAATTGTTAAAATTTTCTTCGGAATCAATGTTTTCTTCTCTATGGGCACTAACAACAAAATAATTACCTTTTTCTAATGCCAATTTTTCGAGTACCTTTGAGTCTTGAATTTTATCATTATGAACAATAAAAATCTCCTTCATTGAAGAACCAGTTTTAATAATTGTTTCTGGTTTTATTCCTTCACGGATTAGGTATTGTCGTGCATGCTCTGTAAGAGGCATATTGATATCACTCAAATGATCAACTATCTTTCTGTTTATTTCTTCTGGCACTCGTTGGTCAAAGCAACGATTTCCTGCTTCCATATGAAATACAGGTATTTTTTTCCTTTTTGCGGCTATTACCGAAAGACAGCTATTAGTATCTCCATATAATAAAATTGCATCTGGAGATTCTTTTTCCATAATTTCATCAGATTTAGCAATAATATTGCCTATTGTTTCCGCAGTTGAATTACCAACAGCATTTAAGAAATAATTTGGCTTTTTAATTCCTAAATCATCAAAAAATATTTCATTTAGTTCGTAGTCAAAATTTTGACCAGTATGGACTAAAATATGCTGTGTATATTTTTCAAGTTCAGCCAAAACCAAACTTAATTTTATAATTTCTGGCCTTGTGCCAACAATAGTCATAATTTTTAGCATGCAACTAGCCCTAATCTATTTTTTTTCCACTCACTTAATTCCTTTTGAACTATTTCTAAAGAAAGCATTAGTTCTTTAACTTCATTTACCGTTAACCTTTTTGTATTATGAGAATTATAGTCTTCATAGGACGATATTTTTTCTTCGCCTTCAACAAAATATTTTGCATAGTCAAGATCTCTATTATCAGCACTTATTCTAAAGTAATTACCCATATCTTCAGCCTTACTTTTTTCTTCCCGAGTTAATAACGTTTCAAATAATTTTTCTCCATGGCGTGTTCCAATGGTATTTATTTCATTATCTGCTTCAAATAATTCTATTAATGCAGTTGCTAAGTCTTCAATTGTTGAAGCTGGCGCTTTTTGGACAAAAATATCACCTTGTCGTGCATTTTGAAAAGCAAATAAAACTAAATCAACTGCATCGTCAAGCGACATTAAAAATCTTGTCATATTTGGATCCGTAATGGTTATTGGCAATCCTTCCTTAATTTGTTTAATAAATAAAGGAATTACCGAACCTCTTGAAGCCATAACGTTTCCATATCTAGTTCCGCATAGAATAGTGTTTTTTCGTGCAGTTCGTGATCTTGCAACCATAACTTTTTCCATCATTGCTTTTGAAAGCCCCATTGCATTTATTGGATATACTGCTTTATCTGTACTTAAAACAATCACGTTTTCAACATTATTTTCAATTGCAGCATTTAATACGTTTTCTGATCCATTAATATTTGTTTGAACTGCTTGCATCGGGTAGAATTCGCATGAAGGAACTTGTTTTAGTGCTGCAGCATGAAAAACATAATTAACCCCATATAATGCCGAATTTATGCTACTATAATCACGAGTATCTCCTATATAAAACTTAACTCTTTCATTTCTTAGCTGAATTCTCATGTCTTCTTGCTTTTTTTCATCCCGACTGAAGATTCTTATTTCTTCTATATCAGTTTTTAGGAATCTTTCTAATACGGCATTCCCAAATGACCCTGTACCACCTGTAATAAGTAATATTTTATTACTAAACATATTATTTAACCTTATTTAATTTTATATATTAATTTCATTTGTTTGAAATAAATAATTTGAGTACCAAATTTTGAAAGTAGAATTATTATGTTTTTTGAGTTACTAAAATATTTATTCGAACAGAATAGTATTTTAACAAGATAATTGTTGCTATAGTCATGTGGTTCTCATTTTTTCACCAATGCGTTCCACAATCATACCAAAACAAAAATTTGTTAAATTGCGATAATTTAGATTTAATTTATGAAGATTTTAAAACACATGGCTAATAATAGCCACAAGATTGGGTGATAAGGTGAGTTTATTTATAAAAGCCATGCAGTTTTTGCAATTCTAATTGAATTTTTCCATTTGCCTCATTTTGCAAACGTTCTGCTTCAAGTTTGCGTTTTTCAATATAGTCGGCAATTTCTTCTTCAAAACTTTGAATACGACTTTTCGTCTTTTGTTCAAATTGTTTTATTGTAAATTCAGTTTCTTTCCTAAGTTCTACTTTTCCTCTTTCTTTTTCATCTATGTAATTTTTTACTTTACGTACCATGTTTTGTTTAAAAGAGGATTTTTGTACAATAGTTGAAATTGTTGTAAATATTGAAATAATAGTTCCGACAAGAAACGTAATTAAAGACCATTGGGCACCCTCAACAATTACCGTTTTAATAACGTTACTAAAATTAGCCATTTCCTTAAATTCGGAGTTTGTATAACTTGCAAATCCCGCAAGTAACAGAACAAGAACCGATAACATTGAGGTATACGTAAAGGCATTTTTAAAAACCACCGTTGGGTCTAAATCATTTCTTTCATCAACCTTGTTTACTTGGCTTTCAAGAGAATTTATTCTTATGTCCATTTGCGATTCAAAATCATTTAAACGAATTTTCAATTTCTCATTAATTCGTCTCTGATATGTTTCTAATTCATTTTCAAGATGAGATTTATTAATTTTAAGTTCATCTATTTTAGAATCAAATATTTTTAGCCTTTCTTGAAATCCTTCTTGGTATTTTTGCGTAATTTTTCCACCTATAATTTCAATTATTTCATCAAATTTTCTCACAACTTCTTGCGAAGAATCTGAAAGTAACAATGATTCATTTCCATTATATTTTTTTACATAAATCTCTATAAATTTCAAATTTGCTTGAATTCTATCAGTAAAATAATTTGTTACTTTAATTTCCTGAAGATTGAAAAGAGATTTTTTTACTTCATCAAAAGATGCTTTATTGTGACTTCTAAATAATTCTATTTTATCTTCAAAAAAGTAAAGTACTGGAAAAAATTTTGGTTCTAAGAAAAAATACTTTGTAATTGAGTGATTTAAGAAAAATTCGTATACAGAAAAACTATTATTTTGAATTGCAAAGTTTAAACGAGCAATATCAGTATTATAAATTTCCTCAACTAAAGCTGCTCCCAACTGTATATTTTCTAAGTGAACTTCAGTTAAAGCCAAGTGAAATTTTGCCGTTATTCCAGTATGTTTTAAATCCAAAGCTTCATAAAACATTTTGTTAGATTGATCTAAATTTGAGCCTTTTAGGTAGAAAAAGCCTTCAATAGTTTTTAAAAAATATTTTAGTTCGTTAATAAACTCATTATCAATATGTTTATTAAAAATTATTTCGGATGCTCTATTAATTAGCTCAACAGATTTTTCTGGGTCAAAAAGCTCTTCATCATACGATAGTAGCATTGCATGTATTAATAAATTGAATGCATTATTTTTTGTTTTTTCTAAATAATGCAACATAGAATTAGCAAAATATTTAGTATCGGTACCTTTCTTCTGCTTTAACCATTTTATATAATATTCTTTTAGCTGTAATTGAGGATTATTTCCACCAAGCATTGTATGATTTACTTTAAATATTTTATGTAAATACGAAATTAGCGGTGACTCAAACATCAAATAATTTGGAGCATTTTCGTAAAAAATAAATTTTTCTGAAATTTCCGGCGGCAGTGGAATTGAATTAAATTGTGCGTTTTCTCTTAATTTTTGGATGTAATCGTAGTTTTCATCATAATCTGACTGAATATACTTCTTCCCAAAGTTTAGCAACTTAGATGCAATCTGGTTTGCTAAAACCTTATCTTCTGTATAATAATTACCTGTCAGATCTTCTGAGTGAACTTTCATTTCTACTACATCCTTGTAATGAAATATCTATTAAAATAACAATTTTGTGTAATTGTCCTTAATTACAGGGTTACTATCGAATTTTTAAAGCTATTCTTTAGCCTAAAGGTTAAAATTAATTGAAGCAAAGCTGAGGGAAATAAATCTTAACTAATATTAAAAATAATGAATTAAATTACTCTTTAAATAAATGTAGAATTAATTGTCAAGATATCTTTATACTGGATTTTGGAAATTGGACAAATTAAATTTGATTAAGAAACTCCAAGTTCAATTTTATTTCGCAGTGTATCAACTATATCCTTGGTAGAATTATCATCCGTAAGTAGTTGCTCAATACTATTATAAGCATGAATTACTGTTGAATGATCCCTACCACCAAAATGCAAACCAATTGTTTTTAGTGAAGACTTAGTAAGTTTTTTTGAAAGAAACATTGCTACTTGCCTAGCAAGAACAACTTCTTTTTTTCTGTTTTTTTCGCGGACTTTATTTTCATCTACTGAAAAATATTTACAAACAATTTGTGTGATATAATCAATTGAAATATTTACTTGCCGCCCAGTTGCAATTTCATTTACTGCTTTTCTTGCAAGAGCCATATCAATTTCTTGAGAGTTTAATGAAGAACTAGCAAGTAATTTTATTAACGATCCTTCTAACTCTCTAACATTAGAGGTAATATTATATGCCATATATTCAAGAATATCGTTGGGAATTAAAATGCCATAACTTATTGCTTTATTTTTAAGAATTGCCATTCTGGTTTCAAAATCCGGAGCTTGAATATCTGCTGTTAATCCCATCTGAAATCTTGAAATTAAACGTTCATTTAAGCCTTTTAGCTCTTTAGGTGGTTTATCAGATGAAAGTATTATTTGTTTGCCAGCTTGATGAAGTGTATTAAATATGTGAAAGAAATAATCTTGTGTTTTTTCTTTACCAATTAAAAACTGAATATCATCAATTATTAAAGCATCCATGTTTTTGTAAAAATTAGAAAATTCTTGCGCATTACCACTTTGAATTGCATCAATAAATTCTACTGTAAACTGCTCTGATGAAACATAAATTACTTTTTTGGATTTTGATTTTTCTTTAATTTTATTACCAATTGCTTGAATTAGATGAGTTTTTCCAAGCCCAACCCCACCATAAATAAAAAAAGGATTAAATGAAGTTTCACCAGCGTTTTCACCAATTGCAATTGCTGCTGCTCTTGCTAACTGATTTCCTTCACCTTTTATAAAATTGTCAAATTTATAGCGTGGAATTAAATAGCTTTCAAATTCATCTTCTTCGTTTTCTACTATTTCGGGAATTACAACTGAATTTTGGAATATTTTTTCAGATCTTTTTTCAATTAAATTAAAAGCTTCACGGTTAGCTTCTTTCTCGTCGCCTACAACATATAATAGCTTGCCGTCATCACCCAAAATTTGCTTTACTACATTATTAATAATAGTATTGTAATGTTCCTCAATCCATTCAATAAAAAAGCTATTTGGTACTTCAATTTTTAATTCATTTTCGGAAAAAAATAATGGTTTAATAGGAAGAAACCATGTATTATAAGTTAGTGCAGGTACACTTTCTTTAATAAGGGACAAACATTTTTTCCACATATCTTTAGAATCAGTTTTATTTAAAATCACTCTTTCTATTACTTCCAATTTTACTTATCCACATTTAACATTTTTTAAATACTGTATTTTAATTTGTTTTTTACTGATTTAAGAACTAGCTTTTTTTCTTATCAACAACTTGTTAACATTAAAAGGATTTTATAACACTATATATATTAAGCACTTATACAATGTTCTTAAATTACAATAAACAAATCAAATTTTTTCTTGAACAATTTTTAGGTTTTTGTGAATTGTGAAACGTTTCACAGGAATGAGTTATCAACAAGTTATTAACACAGTCTAACCATCACTATTGCACTGTGAAATTAGTCTATTTTTGTTTATTCTCCAAATAATAATTAATAAATATTTCTAACTCATTTACTTATAATAAATTAAAATTGTGTTTACTATTTACCAATAAAAGTTATAATTTAATGATATTTTTTATCTGTATTTTTGTCTATTAAAAAAAATTGAGCTAATATGAAAAATATTATTATTGTATTCACTGGGGGCACTTTTTCAATGAAAATTGACGAAACAACCGGAGGTGCAATCCCACATTTTCATGGTGATGAATTACTTGATATGATTCCAGAAGCAGGGAGTAAAGCAAATATTTCTATGTACGAGTTTGGAATGTACCCAGGTCCACACATGACTCCAGAATTAATGCTAAAACTTTCTAAAAAAGTAAAAGAATATGCTGATTCTGATGATATTGATGGAATTATTGTTACTCATGGAACTGACACGCTTGAAGAAACTGCCTACTTTTTAGATTTAACTGTTAATACTTCCAAACCAATTGTTGTTATTGGAGCAATGAGAACAAGTTCGGAACCAGATTGGGATGGTCCTAAAAATTTACTTGATGCAATAAAAATTTGTAATAACAATAATAGCCAAAACATGGGTGTTTTAGTTTGTTTAAATGGCGAAATTAATGCTGCTAGTGAAGTTACAAAAACTCATACTGAGGATGTTGAAACATTTCGAAGCTTAGATTTTGGATCACTAGGTTTTGTTGAAAAAGGAAGAGTAATTTTTAACAGACTTCCGCAAAAACTTGAAAAAATTGAAGTTGATAAAATTGTAACAAATGTTGATTTAATTAAAGTATATACGGGAATTACGGATAAGTTTTTTAAATTTTCTGCTGATAGTGGCGTTTCTGGAATTGTTGTAGAAGCACTTGGAGTTGGAAATGTACCTCCAGCTGCCTACGATGGAATTAAATACGCAGTTGAAAAAGGTATTCCTGTGGTTCTTGTTTCTCGATGTCCAACTGGTGAAACATTAGATATTTACAGTTATCCAGGTGCAGGAAAATGGCTTAAAGAACTTGGAGTTATTTTTACTGACTATTTAAATGGTCAAAAAGCTCGTATAAAATTAATGCTGGCTTTAAGCAAATGTAAAAATTTATCTGAAATATCTAAAATGTTTTAAATTTTACATATAAAACATATGATAATAAGAAGTAAATTTTTAATAAACACTTAAAAATGCTAAAATATAATAAGGTGTAAAAATGAGTAAAATAAAAGAAGTTATTAAACGTAACGGCACAATTGTACCCTTCAATCCCGAAAGAATTATGAATGCAATTTATCGATCGGCTGTTTCGGTTGGAGGACGCGATAAAGATACTGCTTCAAAATTAGCTGATATAGTTGTAATTGAGCTGGAAAGAAGAGTTCAAGAAGGATTTATTCCAAATATTGAAGAAGTGCAGGATGTTGTGGAAAAAGTACTTATTGAAAATGGACATGCAACAGTTGCAAAGGAATATATTCTTTATCGCGAAGAACGCCATAGAAAAAGAGAATCAAACGCAAGCCAAGGAAGACGACTAGCAGAAAAAATTCCTTGGGAAAAAATTTGGCACATTTACGATTGGACTGTTGATAATGATTTAAATACTTTTGATAAAATTAATGCAAAGATAGATTCTGGAAATTTTGCTGATATTGTTAAAATTTCGGAAGCACGTTACGAAAAAGATGTTGATACTGCTGCAGAATTAATTTTGCAACGAAGCGATAAATTAAAATTAGTTTTTATCAGCGGTCCTTCTTCTTCTGGAAAGACTACTACAACTATTAAAATTGAACAGCGATTAAAAAGACATGGTCTCAGTTTCGTTACTCTAAATGTTGACCACTATTTCTTCGATTTAGATTTACATCCTAAAGATGAATTTGGAGATTACGATTTTGAAACTCCACAAGCTTTAGATTTGCCATTAATTAACGAACACCTAAAAAAATTATCTGCCGGCGAACTTGTTTTAATCCCACATTACGATTTCAAAAAAGGATTACGCACATTAAATCAAACTCCAATACAAATTAAGAATAACGAAATAATTCTTATTGATAGTCTGCACGGACTTTATCCTCAATTTAGCGAAGGTATTGATAATGACGTTAAATTTAAATTGTACCTTGAACCACTTATTCAAATTAAAGATGCTGAAAATAAATTTGTTCAATGGACAGATATTAGATTAATGCGAAGAATGCTTCGCGATTCTGTTCAACGCGCTTACGATCCGCAACAAACACTTGAACATTGGCATTATGTAAGAGCAAGTGAATTGCGTCACATAATTCCCTACAGCAATAATGCCGATTTTATTATAAGCAGCGGAATGCCTTACGAACTTTCGCTTTATCGTGCACTGCTTTTGGATAAATTTGAAAAGTGGGTTGAATTGTTTAGAGGCAATCCACTAAAATTAGATGCATTTACACGCGCAGAGCGCACTTATAATATGCTTAAAGGAATTAGACCAATGGAGGATAATTCTTCAGTTCCAACAGATTCTGTTCTAAGAGAGTTTATTGGTGGAAGTGAGTTTAAGTATTAAATAATTACAAAAAATGACTCACTGAGTTGTCTCTTTGTTTTTACATGTCATATTTCAAGTTTTGTATAACTAAATTATGATGAATGTTTTAATGACAAATTTCATCAGTGCTGTCAACTTAAGCTCTTGTCATTCCGTGATGTTCTTGCACGGAATCCCCTTTATGGCTAAGATTCCCAACAATCCCGACAAGTCGGGATGGGAATGACATACTATTAAAATATTCTCTTAAGTTGACAGCATTGCAAATTTCAAAACAAAATTTTTGACTTAATGATTATTATAACTGACTCAAAAGAATACTCTGAAACCATTTTTACAATTACTGAAAAATGGCGAACTAATACTACAAATGAAAATTTACCAATTATTAATAAAATTATCCCAAAACTATTTCAAACGGATAATCTCTTCTTTGCAGAAATTGAATCTGATTCTTTGTGGAAATATGCTTTTATCGTAAATCACTCTCCAATTTCTCAGTTTACTTCGTTGATAGAACTTTCGAAGGATAATCCAGATTTACCTAGTGGAATTCTATGTCTGGCAAATTCGGGTGATAATTTTAAAGGATACAGAAACAGAAGCTGGATAAGTCTTGCTGGAAATATTCATCTTTCGGCGTATTTAAAACCAAATCAAATTGTCGATCATTTTCATATTGGATTCACAATTCTTTCAGCAATATCTGTTATTGAAGCATTGGACAAAATAATCGGATTGGAGAAAAAAGCTTCAATTAAATGGGTAAATGACATTTTTATTGATAATAGAAAAGTAGCAGGCGTTTTAACACAAACAAAAACTTTGGGTAACGAAGTAACAGATTTGTTTATTGGAATTGGTGTAAATGTAAATGAAACCCCAGAACTTGAAAATGATTTAGTTATAAAAAAAGCCACATCTATAAAAACACATATTAATAGTATTAACCATTTGGACATTTCTTCAATATTTAACAACTTATTAGCTTCGCTGACAAAAAATTATGAAAATTTACTTGATGGAAATTATAACAAAATTATTGATGCTTATAGAATTAGATCTAATGTTCTTGGAAAAAACATTACTGTTTACTCCGATCCTATTAAAGGCGAACCCCAAATTATTAATAATGGGAAAGTAATTTCAATTGGAAATAATTTGGAATTATTTTTAGAGAACAATAATAATCCAGTAGTAAAGGGAAGAATTGTCCTTGGATAAATGCTAAATTTAGATTTATTTGCTTAATTTTTGTAAATTTACAATCCATAAATTGCTTTTAAGTTTCACACACTAATATTTAACTTTATAAATAAGGATACCGATGGGATCTCCCGATATTTTATCTATCTGTTTTTCAGCCATGTTAACAGTTTTTATTGTTCTAAGTATATTGGCTGTTTCTATCCATTTTATTACACGTCTATTTCCATTTAAAGAAGAAAAAAAAGATACAACAATTTATGCAGCAATAGCATCAAACTATTCTGCTATTTATCCAGGAACTAAAATCACAAAAATTGAGGAAATTAAATGATATTCACAAAAACTGCTAAAACAATTAAAGTTATGTTTACACCATTTCGCGATGGTTTGCAAAGTTCATTTGGTGGCAAAGTAAGGCTTAACGATTATCTTCCAGCAATGCAGGCTTCGGTTGAAGCAGGAATTAAGCACATCGAATTTGGCGGCGGCGCACGTTACCAAGCACCATACTTCTATTTGGGCGAAAATCCATTTGAAACAATGCAAGCAATGCGCAACGCTGTTGGTCCAGATGTTGATTTACAAATTTTAACACGCTCAGTTTCTGGTGTTACTCTTACTACTCAATCACTTGATGGACTTAATTTACAAGCCAAACTAATGCATAAATATGGAACTACATACGACCGTAATTTCGATTATATGAATGATGTTGAAAATCTAATTAAAACTGGAAAGCCAATTGTAGATTCTGGAATGCACCACCAAGTTTGTATTGCAATAATGGGATTACCATTTAAATCAAATAAAGTTCATACTTCCGATTTTTATATTAATATAGGAAAGCAACTTTTGGATAGTGGAATGCACATAGATAGCATTTGCCTAAAAGATGCAAGCGGAACTACTGATCCTAAAACTATTTATGATACAGTTGTTGGGCTTAAAAAAATCATGCCACCTGAAATGGCTCTTTGGCAACACACTCATGATACGGCAAGCATGGCAGTTGCATGTTATATGGCTGGAATTGCTGGTGGAGTTGATGGAGTTGATTTATCAATTAGACCAATCGCAAGCGGAACAGTTCAACCAGATGTGCGCTCTTTAGATCATGCTTTAAAGGGAACTGGTTATTCACTTGATGTTGATGTTTCCAAATTGCACGTTATTGAAGATATGCTAAATGAAGGTTTAAAAGATTATGCCTTTAACCCAACCACAACTACTGCCGATGCGCGTGTTCTTGGATTTCCAATGCCAGGTGGAGCGATTGGGCCAAATGTACATATGATGGTTAAAGCTGGAATTTTAGAAAAATATAGCGATGTGCTTGCTGAGTTTCCAGTTGTTGTTGAAGCTGGCGGTGCTTGGACAAGTGTTACACCTGGAAGTCAACAATATTGGTTGCAAGCATTTAATAATGTTATGTATGGTCGTTGGAATAAAATTGAATCTGGTTATGGTCGTGCTGTTTTAGGTTATTTTGGAAAAACTCCTTTAGCTCCAGATCCCAAAGTTATTGAAATTGCTTCTGAACAGTTGAATTTGCCAGTATTTAGTGGTGATCCGCTTGAAGCAGCAGCTAATAATATTATACCAGCACAAGATGCTCTAAAAGAAAGAAATATTGAAGTTAATGACGTTAATACATTTTTAGTTCTTGCAGCAATGGTTCCTGGTCAAAAAATGGAAATTAATGAAGGAATTAAATTCCTTACTGGAAAAGGCAAAATAGATATTCCATTAAAGAAAGATGAGGAAGTAAAAACACCAGAACCACAAGCACAAGTGGCACAATCAGCTGTAGCTATTCCTTTTAGTGGAACTGTAAAAACAAAATGTGTTGTTGAAGAAAATGGAAAGACACGTACTTTTGTTATTTCTGTTGAACCTATTAATAGTGTATCTAAAAGCAAAGAAGACACAAAAATTCCAGAAACTAGTGCAGAACCTAAAGCGGTATTTTCTACATTTGCGGGAACTGTTGACGTTGTGGATATTTTGGTAAAAGTGGGAGACTCAGTTTCTGTAGGTCAAGTTGTTGCTCAAATTGAGGCAATGAAAGCAAAACATGATATTAAATCTCAAATTTCTGGAACGGTTAAAGAAATTTTAATTCATATTGGTGACGAAATTGATGCATCACAACCTATTTTAACAATTGCATAAAGGATTAATTTAATGGATGCTTTACTTAATCTTTTTTCACAATCTGGCTTTGCTAATATAAATTTAGGAAACTTGATAATGTTCATTGTTTCAGGTGTTTTAATTTATTTAGCAATTGCTAAGGAATATGAGCCATTATTATTAATACCTATTGGATTTGGTATTTTAATAGCAAACTTGCCTTTAGCCGAAATGGGTTCACACGATTCTGGTATAATTGGTTTAATTTATAGTGCTGGTATAAAAACAGAATTACTTCCACCTGTTATATTTTTAGGCGTTGGAGTTTTAACTGACTTTAGACCTTTATTAGGAAGACCCATTACATTTTTATTGGGTGCCGCAGCACAGTTAGGTATTATTGTTGCAGCTCTTGGAGCCGCATATTTATTTGGATTTACTTATAAAGAAGCCGCTGTAATTGGTATTATTGGCGGTGCTGATGGACCAACATCCATTTTTCTTGCAAGCAAACTCGCTCCACATTTATTAGGTCCAGTTGCTTTAGCTGCTTATAGTTACATGTCTTTAGTTCCAATAATTCAACCTCCAATAATGCGCATGTTAACAACTCATAAAGAAAGAGCAATTGATATGCCGCAGGCAAAAAAGGTTTCTAAAACTGCCGTTCTAATTTTTCCAATTTTTACTGGCACTGTGGCTTCCCTTGCAATTCCTTCAAGCGCTCCGTTAATTGGTATGCTAATGTTTGGAAATTTAATTCGCGAAAGTGGTGTTACAGAGCGCCTTAAGAAAACCGCTGGTGGACCTATGATTGATATTGTTACAATATTCTTAGGTTTAACAGTTGGTGCAACTATGGCAGCTGATGAATTTTTAACAACTCAAACTCTTGCAATTTTGGCAATGGGCGCAGTGGCTTTTGGTTTTAGTACTATGGGTGGAGTTGTTTTTGCAAAATTTATAAATCTATTTTTACCAACGGGAAAAAAAATAAATCCTTGTATCGGAGCCGCTGGAGTTTCAGCAGTTCCAATGTCTGCAAGAGTTGTGCAAACTTTTGTTTCCGAAGAAACTGACGGAAGAGTAAATCCACTTATGGCTGCAATGGGACCAAACGTAGCTGGTGTAATAGGTTCTGCTGTTGCTGCTGGTGTGTTTTTAAGTCTGCTTTTATAAATTTATAAACCAGGCTTATAAAATAGAGCCTGGTTTATAATCTTCTGCTTTTGGATATTTATATTTATAACTATCCACTTGTTCAACAAAATCGATAATTTGCAATTTTGCATTGCCAATCAATTTTTCCGATTTATCCATTATGCTTTGTAATTCTGTTAACGATAGACCCAAACGCAAATCATTTGCCAATCTTTCCAATAAATTATTTTTAACAATTATGCCATTTCGTAAATCTCTTACTGTCGCAACGGAATGCTCTTTAATCACTTCGTGTGCTTCTTCGCGTGGAGTTCCTTTTTTTACTGCTTCCATCAAAAATGTTGTTGTTGATAAAAATGGAAAATAATACTTGTTTTCTTTTTCAATTACTGGTTCAAAAACTTCCATTTGTTCAATTATTGTTAAAAATGTTTCAAGCATTCCATCAATTGCGTAAAAACTATCTGGCAAAGCAACTCGGCGTACAACTGAACACGAAACATCGCCTTCGTTCCATTGATTGCCCGAAATACTGCTCGCCATTGTAACATATCCTGCCAAAATGTTCTGAAATCCGTTAATTCTTTCACTTGAGCGGCTATTCATTTTGTGCGGCATTGCCGAAGAACCAGTTTGTCCTTTTGCAAATCCTTCCGAAACAGTTTCATTTCCTGCCATAATTCTTAAAGTGGTTGCAAAACTGCTTAAACCACTTCCAAGAGTAAAAAGTGTGGAAATAACTGAAAAATCGATAATTCTTGGATAAACTTGTCCAACGGTATTTAACGATTTTTTAATTCCGAGATGATTTAACAGTTTTTGCTCAAGTTCTTTTACTTTTGTGGAATTGTTATTAAAAAGTGTAAGCTGGTCAACTTGAGTTCCAACCGCTCCTTTTAATCCACGAACTGGATAATTATCAATCAAAAATTGAAGTTGATTTACTCCAAAAAGAAGTTCTTCGCCAAACATTGCTAATCTTCTTCCTAAAGTTGTTGGCTGAGCAGCAACATTGTGAGTGCGAGCAGCTATTATAAGATTGGAATATTTTTCGGCTTTTTCGGCAATTCTGCTCAAAGCAGCTACACTTTTGCCCATTAAAAGATATAATCCACGATAAACTTGAAGCTGCTCAACATTTTCGGTTAAATCGCGGCTTGTCATTCCTTTATGAATATGCTCATAACCAGCAAGCTCGCAAAATTCCTCAATTCTGGCTTTTACATCGTGTCTGCTAATGCGTTCGCGTGCGTCAATTGATTCAAGATTTATATTGGCTTTTACACTTTCATAACTCTTTATGGCTTCCGCAGGAATGTTGAGCCCAAGTTCCTTTTGAGCTTTCATAACGGCAATCCACAACTCTCGTTCAAGAAGAATACGACCTTCTGGCGACCAAATATTTTTCATTTCTTCAGATGCATAACGCTCTGCAAGTACATTTGTAATTTTATCCATTTATAATTCCTGCTCGATTTTTAAAAAGAAAAACTTAATACATAAAGTTACAAAAAATGAATTTTAAGTTTGGAAGAAAACTAAAAGTAGTCATATTGTTTCACAATCGCCTCATTTTTCTAATAAATGATTACAGCATTATACTCATTGGGAGTATAAAATATTTTTTTCCATAATATTAAACCCTGATTATGCACTAGACAATCTCAATTTATATAAGTCGTTATATTATAAGAGTTTATTCTAATGCAAAGCAATATAAAAAGGTTATATTGAGTAATCCCATAAATGATTATTTTTGATGGACTTACAGAGAATGTTATTTTCTGTTGCATAATTAGGGTTCAAGTAAAATACAACAGCAGCTAATATTATGTTTATTAACTCACCAATTAATCCATTGTGAAAATTTAGCCCTAATCAATGTTCTCCGTTCAAGTGGCTTATTATAAATTCTATAACTACTCAATCCCTAATTTATTCTATAATTTCTTTTGTTTGCATTTTGTCATTCCACCGAGCCTCGACGTAAAACCTTTTTGCCTCGCACTTGAACCTCCGAGCCTCGACGTTGAACCTTTTTGCTCCGATTTCGAACCTCCAAGCCTCGACATTGAACCTTTTTGCCTCGCACTCGAACCTCTTAGCCTCGACGTTGAACCTTTCTGCCTCGCACTTGAACCTCCGAGCATCAAGCTTGACTCTTTTTGTGACAAATTGACGGAACCCAACCCAACACCTCCCTTAAAAATCAATGCTGTCAACTTAAGACTATTCATCATTTCAAATGTGGCTAAAGCCATTTTTTCTCTATTTATTTTTCTCCAGTCGCTTAAAAGCGACGGCAATTGCCGTTTACTTTAGTAAACTGATTTTAGAAAAACAA
>JAHISP010000053.1 GCA_018818165.1 Bacteroidota bacterium
CTTAAAATTATAAAACCAAAAACTATAAGACATAATGCACCGCAAATAGATAATCTTCATCTGCTTCTTATGAAATTAACCAATGGCAAAGATCCTTCTCAAGTAACTGGATTAACCGATAAAACGCTCTTGGAGCTTATTGCAGAAACTGGAACTGATTTATCTCGCTGGCAAACAGAAAAACATTTTACTTCTTGGCTTTGTCTTGCTCCAGGTAAACATCAATCCGGCAAGAAAAACAAGAGCAGAAACAAAAAGGGACATACTAAAGCGGGACAAATTTTTAGAAATGCTGCATTCTCTTTGGCAAAAAGTAAATATACTTCTATTGGGGCTTTCTACCACAGACTCAAAGCTAAAAAGGGACCGTTAATTGCAATTAAAGCTACAGCAAGAAAAATTGCAATACTTTATTATAATGTTTTTACTAAAGGCATAGCTTTTGTGGAAAAAGGCATTAATGATTATCAACAAAAAGTCAAAGAACAAAGATTAAAGTACTTAACTAAACAAGCTAAACAACTAGGCTTCAATTTAGAGCCAATGATTATTTAATGGTCATTGGCATGCATGGGTTATATGGCATTTGATACTATTTGAGTAAAATAAATTTCATGGTTTTTGAAAAATCTCCAGAGATTAATCTGTAAAAATAAGTTCCGCTTGATAAGTGAGATGCACTAAATACAACTTCGTAATTACCAGGAGTTTGTTTTTTATTTACAAGTGTTTCAACTTCTCTTCCTAAAATATCAAATACAATTAATTTTGTGTCTGATATTGCATGCTTGCTATTTTTTGGAATTGAGTATTTTATTGTTGTGCTTGGATTAAATGGATTGGGGTAATTTTGAAACAAAGCATATTCTTTTGGTGGTGTATATTCTATAACTATCTCTTTACTCCAACTCTCTCCATTTGTATTGCTTAAAACAAAACGCAATGTATCCATTTCATTTATTGGAGCTTCACTTAAAACATCAAATTCTACTTCTATCTCTTTGTCGAAACCTTTTGTAATATCTGTTATTCTCTGTTCATTGTTTTTTATATCAATAAATTCAGAATTGTTTGTTTCTGTAACTTCCAAAACATCTATTATGCGTATAGCAGAGGCATTCTCTACTGATAGTATTATTTTATTCCCTTTTGTTCCGCTTTCCACTTCATAAATAGTTTGGGCGGTTAAACTTATAAATGTTAACAGCATACTTATTATAATTATTTTTAGTTTCATTTTATTCTCCCTAATTTGTCTCTAATTGTTCAATTAAATACTCCGCATTAAATTTCAGCAAAGCGTATGCTTCGCTTGTAAGTCCTTTTTCGTTTTGGGCTTCTACTTCGTTTATAAATGCTGTTAAAGAGTTTATTGTTTGTTTTGGTTTTCCTTTTTCAAGTTGGCTTTTTGCTTGCTCCAACTTTACTTGCAAACTATTTAGTAAGCCTTTGTTTTTTATCCAACCAAGAGTGTAGGAAATATCTGAATACGTTTTGAGAGTATCAATAAAATTTTGTGAAGTAAATGAATCTGATGGATATTTACCGCATAGTGTTTTCCCACTAAATGAATTTTCGAGCAAATATCTATCGTCATAACTTTCTTTCCCATTCTTTCCCTGAATATAAAAGTTTCCTATATAGATTATTTGAGCATCCGTTTCTAATTTGTAGCCCTTTCGTTGTTCACCAAAATCAATAAAATCAAAAGGGAAATCAAAAATAGTTTCATGAATACTCCATAGTATTAAATCTAAATCATCGGGATAATAATGTCCCCATTTGTTATTAGGATTGTCGGTTCCTGCTTTAGCAAATTCATATGGTTTTTCAACTCCAAAATTGAGTATTTTTTGTTGACTATCAGAACCATTTTTAACAGAATAATTAAACAATAATCCATATTGAGATTTACTGACTGTACAGTTTACTTCTGCTCTAAGTAAATTTTTTGGTAAGTATTCTGGCATTGTCGCCCCAAAACCTCCATATTTTTGTCCATCCCAACTATATGTTTTTGTTTGGCTTGGTGCATTTTCATCAACTCCCTTTATTTCATAAATACCATCGCCATCTATATCTATTATATCTAAAGTATAGCTATATGAATAGATTGTGGATAAATATGTTGTATTTTCGTCATTATTTACTATTGTTTCGTTTAATAGAGTTCCTATTTGTGAATCCCAACTAAATATCCATATAGAATATGGAGATGATAAGGGGTTATCCAAATATGAAGAAACCATTATTTCAATATTTCCATCATTATTTAAATCATAACTTCCTAATATGCTAAAACCATATACCTTATTATAACGAGTTATTATAGGAGATGAATCCCACAAAATAGTACTATTTTTATAAACCCCCAGTAAACCTCCAACTTCTGTTTCTGCTACAAACAAATAACTATTTGCCAAAGTTCCATAAGGGTCTGTTATTGGTAATGTACCATCCTGATACTCATTCTTTTCTTTATCTACATCCATTACTGCGCTTACGGTTATTTCACCTCCATACTTTGTAATTAACGAAGATTTAATCCCATCCCATATTTCTTCTGGTACTTGAGATAAAACTATATTTGTTGTAAACAAATAAATTAAAGGCAAAATTATTTTTATTACTTTATTCATTTTAATTCCTCAATTATTTTTGTGGTAAGAATTTTTCCATATTATCAATAGTGCTATTTGGATATTTTTTGTGCGTGTTCCATTTTTTGAAAACATAGTTTTTTGTCGTAGTTTCAAAACCAGCACTCCAATTATGTCCCAGTGCATTTGGTAACCTCTCCAATAATATTGAATTGTATCGCTTAACTGCTAATGGAAATATTATATCATTTTTGTTAATATTTTCCGGAAGATGATCTTCATCATTATTATAACCCCATTCTTTCAATATTGCAGTAGTGTACATTGCTTGAAAATATCCATAAGATGCAAGTATACGTGTTTGTGCTACCATATTCTTCATCCCTTTTGTTTGTTTAATATTTTTGAATGAGAATTCATCTCGCAAATATTTAATCATAAGTTTGTTTGTGGTATCCGCTCTTTCAGCAAACGATAAATTTATATCATTGCCTACGGCATCCTTTTTAGAGTATTTTAGTGAGCCATCAAATAACTCTCGATATTTCTCTCGTATTTTGGGATAAGCATTATAATTCATTGTATCAGAACGAGTTCTTGTTCCATAGATTCTTGTTTCTGGAGTTGAGCCATCCTCAACCAATTGAGAATGTTCTTTTACAACTTGCCAAACTGTAATTGTATCACCAGAGAAATATGGAATAATTTCTACATGTTGATGCTCTGGTGGTTCTACGTCTGTTGTGGCAGTAATATAAAATGGATTCTTGCTAAATTCTCCGTTAAAGATTGCAAATTGTTCTTGATCTGGATATGGTTCATATCTATATGAAGGTGCAAAGCCCCAACCAACTGAACCACCAAAATCTTTTTTGGCTGATTCTTGGAATATCTGTCCTTTCAATATTTGTGGAAGAATACCATATTTACCTCCATAATAGATACAAAGAGAATCAATATTTACAACCTTGTTAAAAACATCACGTGCTCTTTCATATGTTGGAGATTGATTTTTAGTTAATAGTTTTTCTGGTTCCACAACCTTAACCAAAATCTCAGCTTTATTAGTAGCTTTTAGTTTTACTTTAAAAGTATCTTCTTTTCCTTTTTCCCAATAGCGTCCTATAAGTCTAATCATTCCAGCGTTTAAATCTATATTACTATTTGTGGATTTATCAAACCATTTGTCTTCCCAATAAATCCCAGATTTTGTTTCAAGAATTTCTATTGGATTGCTTCCCCAAACATCGCTATCTTTTTCCCACTCCCAACCATCAGCTAAAGTTATATTTGTCCATTTTGGTTCACTCCCATAGCTAGTTGGTATTTCTACTATTTCATATTCATCTGCTTCGTTCTCTATCTCTTTCTTTTTTAGACCAAAGTATTTTGTTTCCCCAAGCAAAATTTCTTTTTCATCTCCTCCGACATCCACATATCCATTTCCATAAATTAAATATCTAAAGTAAGCTAAAGAGCATTCATTGCTAGTGTTTTGCAAGCTTTTATTTTCTGCGATTTTTAATGATGGTTTGTTTTCGTTGAGCTGCATAAAACCATTAGTTCGCTGAGTACTATCACTTTGGGGAATATTTAATTTGCTTAATTTATTACTACTAGTACTTTCAACAAATCTATTTACAGCAACCCTTAAACCAATTTTTTTTACATCTTCTGGTATTTCATCAGTTATAATTAGTTTAAATGGTTGTGGATAACCTATAAAATAGTTGTTTTTCATACCATAACCATTTATTATTTCGGCATAATCATAATCACAACCATTTAGTAAGCCAACCTCAAACCCTTGATCGTCACTAAATTCAGTTAAAGATCCATCCTCTTCAATTTTTTTAATAATTACATCTGCCGTATCTCCAACTGAAACATTACTAGGTGATAATGTTACTGATAATTGTGGTTTTACATATAGAACTTCTGCTTCAAATGGTAAAATTGTTTCATCGTTTGCCGAGACTTTGAACTTTATAACTGAATTATTTTCACTTGAATTTTCATTGACTATAATAAGGACTCTATCATTAAAGTAATCAACATTTGTTATTGTATCTCCTTTTTCATTTGTGTTGAAATTCAATAAATCTACAATTTCTTTTCCTTCTATAATTTCAAATGTATATTTATATGGACTTAGATCGGGAGACCATCGTCCACACCTGGGATTGAGATAGTAATATATTTGACCCAGATCTCCAATACATAACTTGTCTTTTATTAAATATGCATCTAGTGAATACTGTTCTGCTTGTATATAATAAGACTTTTTCTCGCTATAATTACCAGCTGAAATTGTTATATCAACATTTCCTTCAGTTGGTCTATTAGTTGGGATAACATAATAATCATCTCCATCTTGGTAGTTAAATGATATGGATTTACCATAATTCTCTTCTCTATAATAATCTGTTAAAGTTATATTTTCTACTCCAGAAATAGAGATTGTGACTAAATCTTCATCTTTATGCCACATTATGTCATGTCCAACTATTTTTTTAGCTGTATATCCAATAGAAGTTTTGTCTTCACAATCATCATAATATATGTCATACTCCATTCCAGTATAAAATAGAATTTCATATGAAATCTCATTGTGTCTTGGAATTCCATAGCTTGCATAAAGCAATTGAAGAGTTCCACTTTTTACTAACTTATCATCTAAAGTTACAGTATAATCTACTTCTCTTAAATCCCAACTTCTTACTTGAATTTTAAAAGAACCATATTTCGTAAATTCTGCTGTTAGAGTGGATTCGCCACCATCAACCCAACCTTCATCTTGAATTGTACTATTTGGTGGCGTAGTTAATGCGAGTAATACAGCCTCTTTCTCTGTCTCATCCCAACTTATATTAATTTTAAACGTATGTGTGGTGGAACTAGTTGAAGCATAGTTTAATTTTGAAGGAGTGTTGGATTTTGGCTCTAATTTTATTTTTTCCTTTATAACAACTTGCCCAAATATATTATTACAAATTGGCAGAATTAATAGAACAACAAAAGGAAGAATTAAAAAATAGTTTTTAATTAAATTGATGTGATATTTTGGTTTCATAAGCTTCTCTGATTTTTAAATATAAAAATGCAATAATTACAATGTGCAAATTTTATTCCGCAAAAATATTTGCTTTATAGTTCAAATTAGAATAATTAGAATTTAAGGCAAGTAATTTCTACATGTAATTCCGTACAATTTTACTTTGCATATAACGTCAGACTGTCTAAAAACCATTCATAATTTCCTATAAATGCTTATCTTAGCATAGTCAATAAATGGGATAAGATGAAGTATATTACTGGGAAAAACAGAGCACAACTTGTATTGTTTCCAACAACA
>JAHISP010000054.1 GCA_018818165.1 Bacteroidota bacterium
ATTCAACACTACAGAATGCGTTGACACCATCTGCTACATGGTCACATAAAGGAAATCATTTTGGTTATGAGTTCACACCAAGAACTGGAAATGGAACAATGGCAAATGGTGGTGGCGGAGCAGGAACAGTATGGACAGTAAATAATGGAAACTGGGCAAGTACATGGAGCAATGGCGGTGGTCCAATAGCTGCAGTAAATCAAGCTCCAAGGAATGCGGAAATAAAACAAGGCAAATATGATTTTGCAATATCTGTAAGATCAGTTGATGATACCACAAATGAAGTAAAATGGTACATGATTGCAAAAGATAATAGTTACTGGTTTGGCGGAACAGTCATTGATAAATCGACCACAAAGAAATTTAACAGTGTTATCTTTGGTATCAATGAAGTTGAATATACAGCATTTAATGTAATAGCTATGAAAGTAGATCTTGGAGATCCAATCATAGTGCCAGAAGCACCATGGCAATCATACTATATTGATCAATGGGGCTTATCAGCCGAATATAATACACTTTGGCCAATATTGAACGATACCAACACTTTAGTTGGCGATGCCTCAATGGGAGGTGATGTAGTAAGCGGCTGGAAAGGATTGCAAGGTGGATTTGGACAGGATGTAAGTATTACTACAGAAAAAGCAGTAATAGTAAAAGGACAAATAGAATTTGTTGGTGCCGATGCAGGCGATGCTTATACAGTACTCCGTTATGCATTAACCTATCAAGATAGTAATTCAACACTACAAAATGCATTAACAGACTCAGCTACATGGTCACATAAAGGAAATCATTTTGGTTATGAGTTTACTCCAAGAACTGGAAATGGAACAATGGCTAATGGTGGTGGCGGAGCAGGAACAGTATGGACAGTAAATAATGGAAACTGGGCAAGTACTTGGAGTAATGGCGGTGGTCCAATAAATGCAGTAAATCAAGCTCCACGAAATGCGGAAATAGTAGCTGGTAAATATAACTTTGCAATATCAGTAATATCAATTGATGATACAACAAATGAAGTTAAATGGTATATGATAGAAAAAGATAACAAATATTGGTTCGGTGGAACAACTCAAGGTAAATCCACAACCAAAAAATTTAATAGTCTTATCTTTGGTGTCAATGAAGTTGAATATACAGCATTTAATGTAATAGCTATGAAAGTAGATCTTGGAGATCCAATCGAAGTACCAAAAGCACCATGGGATGATTTCTATGTAGACAAATGGGGAATTTATGGTGGTAATAATGGCGGTTGGAATTTAACACCAGGTGAATTTACAGGAAATGTTGATTTCAACGGAACAGCAGCACCTACAGGTATGGCAGTTGTTCGTGGTGATTTGGGAACAATTACTCCAGAACCTGATGTAGATATTTTTGTTCTAAAAGGTGATATAATTTTAGAAGGTGGTGGATTTGATGCTTCTTCAAGTCTTCGTTTTGGACTATTCAAAGGTGATAATGCTGGATCAGTTGATTCATTAGCAAATGGTTACAACTGGAATGGCACTGATGATGGTAATTCGGGTTATTTGATATTAGCTCAAGAAGGAAGTAATAACACTGAAACTTGGAGTAATGGAGCTGGAAACTGGGGTAGAGTAACAAACGATGTATGGTCTAATTATAGTGCTGGTACTTCTCTTGGTGATTGGGCACCATTAAAAACAACTGGAGGAGCAGGAACATATAAATTTGCTATTTGTGTTGCTCCTAAAGGTGATGGAACATCAAAAGTTCTTTGGACACTAAAGAAAGCAGATGGCTCTTATAATATGGAAGGTGGCGTAGTTGATAACGCACCTGTATTATCTTTTAATAGTTTTGTTGTTGGTATTGGAAATGGTGCTACAGCAACAACAATGTTATTGAGAGATGTACAAGCTACTATGGCTGCTGAACCTATAATACTTGATGTTGAAGAAATTAAATCATCTATTCCAACTCAGTTTGCTCTTAGTCAAAACTATCCAAACCCATTCAATCCATCTACTACAATTGAATTTGCATTACCAAAAACTAGTGATGTTAAAATTACTGTGTATAATATTCTAGGTAGTGAAGTAGGTCAATTAGTTAGTGGTGTACATAATGCTGGATATTATAAAGTGAGCTTTGATGCTTCAAACCTAGCTTCTGGAATTTATTTCTATTCTATAAAAGCTGGAGATTTTGCGAGCGTTAAGAAATTAGTTTTATTGAAATAATACTTTCTCTGAGCTTCACATAAAGGGTAGCTCAGATGGTGTTAAAATACTGTAACGTAATAAAATGGTGATGACCGTACCCTATAATATGCCTCCTTGTTATAGGGTGCGGTTATCTTTTTAAGAGATTAGAAAAGTTAGTTGTTAATATTAAAAAAAAGGATTATGTAATGGCAAAGTTTATAGTACATGCAAAAGAATTATTTTATCATATTTTTAGTAAAAATATGATAAAATTGTTATTTGTTATCTCTTTGTCATGGATAATTTTACACAATACAATTAATGCACAGCCATTAACTGATGGATCTAATAAATTTTTAGGGGCTGCAACAGGTAGTGAAATATTTAGGTATTTTAATGATTACTGGAACCAAATGACTCCTGGAAATGCCGGTAAATGGGGGTCAGTTGAATATGCTAGAGGACAATATTCTTGGACATATTTGGATAAATTATACAACTTCTGCCAAAGCAGAGATTTGCTATTTAAAGAACACACACTTGTATGGGGAAGTCAGCAACCTTCATGGATATCTTCAATGGATTCAGCAAGCCAAAGGGAAGCGATTGAAGATTGGTTTCGTTTACTTGGCGAAAGATATCCAAATATGAAACTTGTTGATGTTGTTAATGAACCACTGCACTCACCTCCATCATATAAAAATGCACTTGGCGGTGATGGTGAAACAGGATGGGATTGGGTGATATCTTCTTTTGAATTGGCACGACAATATATGCCCGACTCAGCGAAATTAATATTAAATGAATACAATATTTTAGGTAACTCAACTAATACGAGTAATTATCTGGAAATAATAAATTTGCTTAAAGAAAGAAATTTAATTGATGGAGTTGGAATTCAAGGGCATTATTTTGAATTTAGAAGTGGTTTGGATGAAACTAGCAACGTGTATGTTTATAGTATTAGCACAATAAAATCAAATCTTGATAGAATAGCGGAAACAGAGATTCCAATTTACATAACGGAATTTGATATTGACGAACCAAATGATCAAAACCAGCTTGAGCAATATAAAATATACTTCCCAATATTTTGGGAGCATAAAGCTGTAAAAGGAATTACGTTTTGGGGTTTTATTGAAGGTGATGTTTGGTCAACTCATCCAGATACATATTTATTATTAGCTGATGGAACAGAAAGACCTGCTCTAACTTGGATGAGAAATTATATTAAACTTCCCAAAATTCCAACTCTCTTAGAACCAAGTTTAAATACTACTACAAATAGAAACCCTATTTTAAGTTGGAGTGAATCTCTTTCAGCAGATAAATACAATTTACAAGTTTCGCCAAATAGAAATTTTTCTCAGCTTGTGATTGACACAGTTCTAGTAGACACAATATTTTCAATTGATTCATTAGAAGCAAACACAAGATATTATTGGAAAGTAAGTGCAGCTAATGGATTTGGCTCAAGTGAATTCTCTAGTTTTAGTTACTTTTCAACTAATGATATTATTTTAGGTTTATGTGATAATTACGAAATTAAAAATGAGCTAGTACTGTATCAGAATTATCCAAATCCGTTTAATCCAGTTACAACTATTAGCTTTAGTTTAACTCAAAATGGAAATGTAAATATTTCATTATTTGATGAACTTGGAAGGAAAATTACAAAAATCATTGATGGATATTATATAAAAGGGAATCATTCAATAAAATTTGATGGCTCAAATTTAGCGTCGGGTATGTATTTTTATATGATGAAAGCTGAAAATTCAATAAGGACAAAAAAAATAATAATTCTTAAATAGTGTCAAATGACCACAGGAAGTGGTATAATAATAAATATTAATTACCATAAAATATGAGATACAAAAATGAAAAAGAAAGTCCTATTCGTATTCCTACTTTTTATTTCCATTGCAACATACTCGCAAAATAAAATACCACATTTAAACAGAAAAGGTAATGCAACTCAATTAATTGTGAAAGGAAAACCTTTTCTTATTCTTGGTGGTGAACTTGGTAATTCATCTTTTACTAGTTTAGAATATATGGAACCAATATGGCCAAAATTAAAAAAGATGAATTTGAATACAGTTTTAGCACCTATTTTTTGGGAATTAATTGAACCTGTAGAAGGAGAATTCGATTTTGATTTATATGATCAATTAATAATTGAAGCTCGAAAACATGATCTAAAATTGAGTTTCTTATGGCTTGCTACTTGGAAAAACAGTATGTCAAGTCATGTGCCTTCATGGGTAAAATTAGATCAGGAGAGATTTCCAAGAGTAAAAGATGATAAAGGAATAAGCCAAGAAATATTGAGTCCTTTCAGCCCAGAGAATCTGAAAATGGATATCAAGGCATTTAAAGCACTAATGCAACACATAAAAGAGTTTGATGAAGAAGAAAATACTGTGATAATGATGCAACCCGAAAATGAAATTGGTATGTTACCATCTGCAAGGGATCATAGCATTTTAGCAAATCAATACTTTGAGAAGAATGTCCCAGCAGAACTAATACAATATTTAAAAATCAATAAATCAATACTAGTGCCAGAATTCAAAGAAGTTTGGGCAAAGAACGGTTATAAAGAAACTGGAACATGGGAAGAAATATTTGGAAAAAGTGTTAACACAGATGAAATATTTATGGCTTGGTACTTTGCAAAATTTACAGATGAAGTAACTAAAGCTGGAAAGGAAGCCTATCCCTTGCCAATGTATGTTAATGCCGCATTAAACCGACCGGGAAAACTGCCAGGAGAATATCCAAGCGCTGGTCCTTTGCCACACTTAATGGATATTTGGAAAGCTGGTGGTCAATCAATTGATTTTCTTTCACCAGATTTTTATAATCCCGATCTTGAACATTGGTGCGATTTATATACTCGCCAGAATAATCCACTGTTTGTACCTGAACATCGCTTTGATAGTACAGTTGCTGCAAAAGCTGCATTTATCTTTGGTCATTATGAGGCAATTGGCTTTTCTCCATTCTCAATTGAAACAACTGATTCAGTTATATCTGAACCATTTGGAAAGATCTATGGTTTGTTAAATCAATTAGCTCCAATAATCACTGCAAATCAAGGGCAGGATAGAATTGATGGAGTTCTTTTTGAAAATGAAAGTCAAGAAAGCATTTTAAGATTTGGCGACTATGAGTTTACAGTAAAACATAGTTATACTTTAGGGTATGAAAAAAAATCTAAAAATAAAGAATGGGATATTGCCGGAGCTCTTATTGTTCAAACAAAAGAAAATGAATTTTATGTTCTTGGGTCTGGAGTTGTAATAACATTCAAAAATATTAAAAACCCAGATTCAATAGTAGGAATATTAAAAGTTGATGAAGGGAGATTTGAAAACGGCGAGTGGAAAGTTATTAGACATATGAATGGCGACCAAATTCATCAAGGAAGACATGTTCGAACTTTCTTAGAAGATTATTCGATACAAAGATTTGAATTGTACAATTATGAATGATGGAATATCTACACGTTCGTGATTTGAGAAATAGCTTGAAGTAAATAATAACATAAGAATATTATTGATTTAATTGGAGATTGAGTTACAAATTAACTGTACTAATTTTGTTAGAAATTTAAAATGACAATGTAGATAATTTGAAAGAAGTTTGTGCTTACTATTTAAAAATTATCAATTCCAATAGGTTTAGAACAACCTAAATATAATCTTGGATATTAAGTGATTCATTAACCAAGCTCAAAAGTGAAAAATGAAAATTTGAAATTAAATATAAGTATTATGAAAAAATTAAATAATTGTAAATTCAACTTCCTCAAAGAAAGTGTTGCTTTAGCAATTTGGGCTTCATTATTTGTACTTATCACTTTACCATTAAATGCTCAAACAAAAAGTAGTAATGGTGAGAAAGTTTTAAGAGAAAGAATATCAATAAATGATAACTGGAAATTCTACAAATATAATGCAAATGAAAAAACAGACGATTTGATTTACGATATACGACCTGAAGTAAAAGAATATCAAGATGAAAAACCTGCAGATTCAAAACCTACAGAAGCTGAAGACGTTGAAATAACTCAAAAGGTACTTAAGGAATGGATTTTGCCTTCTGGTAATAATTTTATTAAGGATACAAATAAACATTATATTCGTCCAGAAGGTAATCCAGGCAATAATTTTCCTTTTGTGCAGAGTGAATTCAACGACAATTTGTGGGAGAGTGTTAATCTTCCTCATGATTGGGCAATTAAGGGCCCTTTTTATGAAGGATCTAATCCAGAGGTTGGTGGCGGAATGGGACGTTTACCAAGTCAGGGTATTGCCTGGTATAGAAGGAAACTTGATATTCCAGTTTCTGACTCAGGTAAATCAATATTTTTAGATATAGATGGTGCAATGTCGTACGCAATGGTTTGGTTAAATGGAAAGCTAGTTGGCGGTTGGCCTTATGGATATTCATCATGGCGCGTTGATCTTACTCCATACATAAAATATGATGAGGAAAATCAAATTGCTATTCGATTGGATAATCCAAATAATTCTATGCGCTGGTATCCTGGTGGTGGAATCTACCGAAATGTATGGTTAACAAAAGTTAATCCAGTCCATGTAGCTCAATGGGGAACTTTTATAACTTCAGCAGATGTATCAATGGATTCAGCAAAGATAAACATTGAGATTACAGTCGAAAATGATTCAAAAGAAAATGTTGTAATCACAACAGTAACTAAGATATTTGAATTAAGTCCAGATGATAAAAAAACAGGTAATGCTGTATCTGATTTTGACCCAATTAAAATAACTATAGCTCCAGGTAAGAAAAATAAAGTTGAAAATTTTGTTATTTTAAGAAATCCAAAATTGTGGGGACCGCCACCAACACAAGTTCCAAATAGATATGTAGCTGTTACAACTTTATGGCAAAATGAAAAACAAATTGATCATTATGAAACTAAATTCGGTATTCGCTCGCTTAGGTTTGATCCAAACTCAGGTATTTATGTTAATGGTGAATTAGCAAAAATAAAAGGTGTTAACCAGCATCATGATTTAGGAGCTTTGGGTACTGCATTTAATACTCGTGCTGCAGAGCGTCAACTCGAAATACTTCGTGAGATGGGATGCAACGCAATCCGTACAGCACATAATCCTCCAGCCCCGGAGTTACTAGAATTGACAGATAGAATGGGTTTTCTTGTTATGGATGAAGCTTTTGATATGTGGGTAAGAAAAAAAAATCCACTCGATTTTCATCTCATTTTCCAAGATTGGTACGAACAAGATTTGCGTTCTATGATTCGACGCGATAGAAACAATCCATCTGTAATTATGTGGAGTTATGGCAATGAAGTTGGGGAACAATATACTGATGTGGAAGGTGCTGAGATAGCAAAACGATTGAATGAAATAATTAAAGAAGAGGATACAACCAGACAAACAACAAGCGCTATGAACTGGGCTAAATCGTATATGCCTTTTCCTACTGTGATGGATGTAGTAAGTCTTAATTACCAAGGTGAAGGAATTCGTCAAGATTCATTCTTTGAAGGGACAGAACGTATTCGTACGGCACCATCATATGATGATTATCACAAAAAATTTCCAAATAAAGTAATTCTTACCAGCGAATCTGCTTCTGCATTCAGCAGTCGAGGAATTTATTTGTTTCCTGTTGCAAATGAAATAAGCACATATGTCCGAGACGGCAGAGGTGGTGATTCAAATATTCATCAGGTAAGTTCTTATGAACTATATGCTGTTGACTTCGGCTCCTCAGCGGATAAAGTTTTTAGAGCAATTGACAAACATCCGTTTGTTGCTGGAGAGTTTGTCTGGAATGGTTTTGACTACATTGGTGAACCAACTCCATATTATGAAGCCAGAAGTTCATATTCGGGAATTATTGATCTTGCGGGATTTAAGAAAGACCGTTTTTATCTTTACCAAGCAAAATGGCGACCAGAACTGCCAATGGTACATATTCTCCCACATTGGAATTGGCAAGAACGTATTGGAGAAGTTACACCAGTGCATGTTTTTACTTCTGGAGATGAAGCTGAATTGTTTCTTAACGGTGTTTCGCAAGGTAGAAAGAAAAAGGGAGAGTATGAATATCGTCTTCGTTGGGATGATGTAATTTATGAACAGGGTGAAGTTAAAGCTGTAGCCTACAAGAATGGTGAGAAATGGGCTGAAGAAATTGTTAAAACTACAGCAGAGCCAGCTAAGTTGGAAATAATTGCAGATCGTAATAAAATTTTAGCTGATGGAAAGGATTTGGTATTTATCACAGTTCGAGTAACAGATATTAAAGGTCTTACAGTGCCACAAACCAACAACCTAATTGAATTTGAAATTGATGGTCCTGGTGAAATTGTGGCTACAGATAATGGTGATCCAACTAGCTTTGTCCCTTTTCCTTCACAAGAAAGAGAAGCATTTAATGGTTTAGCTTTGGTTATTATTCGCTCAAAGTCTGGAGATTCAGGTTCAATAACGGTTAGAGCAAAATCAGCAGGACTTAAGGAAGCTCAAATAATAATTGGAAGTAAATAAATAAAGAAGATTTTTAAAAATATTTGAAATGTTTTACATGTTCATTTATTTGAATAGGTCAAGGTAAATTAAAAAAAGTAGTTATAATGTTTATATATAAAGTCTTTTTATAAGGATGAGGAGCAAATGAAAAATATATTTATTTTAATTTTAACGATGAGTTTTGCGCACTCAATTATGGCAGAGGTTGTTGATAGCTCGTCATGTATTTCCTTTAAAAATGGAACAGGCTATTTTGCGTTGTCCTATAAAAATCAATCAGCACCTTTATTTGCAAGCTCAAAAGATCATCATGGAGTAATACGAGCCTTGAATGATCTTAAAACCGATATTGGAAAAGTAACGGGCAATGAACCATCAGTTGTCTTTGATGATTTATCACTTCCAAAAGAAATTGTAATAATAGGAACATTAGGAAAAAATCCTGTTATCAATCAACTAGTGCAAAACAAAAAACTTGATGTAAAGGATATTACTGGTAAATGGGAACATTTTCTTATTCAGGTTATTGAGAAACCATTTGAGGGAGTTGATAAAGCACTTGTTATTGTAGGTAGTGACAAGCGAGGAACCATTTATGGCATTTATAATTTATCTGAACAAATAGGTGTTTCGCCATGGTACTGGTGGGCTGATGTTCCAGTAGAGCATAAAGATGCTGTTTTCGTAAAACCTAATAAAATTACGCAAGGTCCAAGTGTTAAATACCGTGGTATTTTTCTTAATGATGAAGCACCAGCTTTAACCAATTGGATTAAGGAAAAGTTTGGCTTTGCTAAGCCTAGCAAATATCCACCTGTTGGTAATGAAGTAGTTAACTATGGACATGAGTTTTATTCTAAAATGTTTGAACTACTACTCAGATTAAAAGCAAACTATCTTTGGCCAGCTATGTGGAGTAATGCATTTAATGAAGATGATCCCAAAAACTCACGTCTTGCAGATGAATATGGCATTGTGATGGGAACCTCGCATCAAGAGCCGATGCTTCGTTCTCAACAGGAATGGGATAGACGTTACTATGGTTCTCTTGGTCATTGGAATTATTCGAAACATGCTGATACATTGGAAAATTTCTGGAGAGAAGGTGTTCGGCGCAATAAAAACTATGAAAGCATCATTACTATGGGGCTTCGTGGAGCTAATGATACAGAGATAGCCGGTGATATGAAAGCCAATATAGCAATGGTTGAAGGTATTGTTAAAAAGCAACAAAAGATTATAAGCGAAGAAATGAACCCGGATATTACTAAAGTCCCTCAGTCGTGGTGTTTATACAAAGAGATAATGGAATATTACAACGAAGGCTTGCGCGTACCAGATAATATAACACTTTTGTGGTCGGATGATAACTGGGGTAATATACGAAGACTACCAAATGAGGAGGAGCGTTTGAGAAGCGGAGGTGCTGGAGTTTATTATCACTTCGATTATCACGGAGGTCCTCGAAGTTATCAGTGGATAAATACTAATCCAATTGCTAAAATTTGGGATCAGATGTCGCTTGCTAAACAATATGGAGCGGACAGAATATGGATAGTAAATGTGGGTCATTTTAAAGGATACGAATTTCCAATGGAATATTTTTTGAGTTTAGCTTGGAATACAGACCGATGGAATAACTCTAACATTAATGAGTTCACTCGCTTATGGGCTGCAAGAGAATTTGGTTACGAATATGCTGAAGAAATTGCTGAAATTATTTCGAAGTATACAAAATTCAATGGCAGACGTAAGCCCGAATCTTTGTCACCAAAAACTTATAGCTTAATAAATTATTGTGAAGCTGAAAATGTAGTGTTCGAGTTCAATAAAATTACTGCTCAAGCCGAAGACATTTATAACAAATTATCAAATGAAAAGCGTGATGCATTTTATCAGTTAGTATTATTTCCTACCAAAGCCAGTGCATTAGTAAATGAACTGTATGTTACTGCTGGTAAAAATGAGTTGTATGCACAACAGAGACGTGCAAGTGCAAATGATATGGCAACTAAAACTAGGAATTTGTTCCAAGCGGATACAGCCCTGATGGGTTATTTCAATCGTGATTTTGCTAATGGGAAATGGAATCATTTTATGGATCAGACACATTTAGGATATATCGATTGGTCGGATCCCAAAACGAACAATCTTGATGCAATTAATCTTACAGAAATACAGGTTCCTGATTCAGCTATAATGGGAGTTAGCATTGAAGAATCAGAATTGAGCTGGCCAGGCTCTAATGAAAAGGCTGTGTTACCTGAATTTGATATTTTTAGCAACAGTCAACATTATCTCGAAATTTTCAATAGGGGGAAAAATCCTTTTAACTTCACAATAAATACCAATGTTTCATGGCTTACTTTTAGTGATACTATTGGAACTATTGGCAATAGTGACAAAAGAATTATAATCAGTTTAGATGAATCTAAATTACCAAAAGGTAAAACTGACGGTATAGTTAAAATTGCAGGTGCTGGAAAAGAAGTATCAATAAAAGTAAATGCTTTTAATCCAACCGAAGTGAACAGTGAGAATCTGAAAGGATTTGTGGAAAGCGGTGGACTTATTTCAATAGAAGTCGAACACTATTCCAAAAATATTGAGCAAGGTGATAGGAAATGGATTAGAGTTGAAGATTACGGACTTACCTTATCAGGTATGAGGGCTACAGCTTCGGTAAACGCAGCGGCAGCAACGCCAGGAAAAGATGCACCCTGTTTGGAATACCCAATGTATCTGTTTTCAAAAGATTCTGTGCAAATTAATTTGATTACCTCTCCGCTTTTAAATTTTATGCCTGGACGTGATATTAAAATTGCTGTTTCTATTGACGACAAGGAACCGCAGTACATTACAAATGTACCTGATAAATTTAAGGTGCAATATTCAAATCCAGCTTGGGCATTAACCGTTGTAAATCAAGCAAGGAATTGCAAAACAACTATGAATATTGAAAAACCCGGTTATCACACGCTAAAGGTTTGGATGATTGATCCGGGCGTAGTCTTACAAAAAATAATAGTAAACACGGGTGGTTTAAAACCTAGTTATTTAGGACCTCCTGAGAGTAATAATGGTGTTAACTTATTTCAGAAAAAGACAAATTAAAAAATATTAATAAAATTAAGAGTTAAATATGCAAAAAGTTTTTGAAGTAATTAATCCAGACTTTGAGTCGAGTCCATTTACAGGAATGACTAAAAATCATTATATTGAAATGGCAAAATATGTTTTGGAAAGAGCTTTTAAACATGTGGATTCAATAGAAACCCCAATCTCTTTTCCTATTGTTCCAGGAAAAACATATCCTGAGCCAAATGCTCCTGACTGGCGTTATCGTTCAGCAGATTTTGAGGCGCTTGAAAGGACATTTAATATTGCTGGACCGCTTATTCATGTGGATCCCGAGATTACAATAAATAATATAAAATTACGCGACTATTATAGTTTGCATATATATAATGCTTTCACGCCTGGTCATTCCAACTCATTGCCACTACCAGAAGATCTTCCCGACTCAACTTATCAGTTTACTTGCGAATTTGGTGGATTGTTTAAAACCTTGCTTCTTATGCCCGATACTATTTGGTCAACTTATACAGAAAAACAAAAAGACGAGATGGTAGAATGTATTTCAAAATGGGGGCATCACAGAACAACACAAAATAACTGGAGAATTTTTAACATTGTAACTCTTTCTTTCCTTAAAAAAAATGGTTACAAAATTGATGATGAACTATTAAAAAGCCATCTTTTATGGGTTGCTTCTTATCATTCGGGTAATGGTTGGTACCTTGAACAAACTTACAATTATTACACAATAAGCCTTTTTATTGTTTATCTAACAATATGGAATAGAACTTTTGGAGATGAATTTTATCCAGAAATTGCGGAAACCATTGAAAAATCAGCGCAAGAGTTATACAAAACATATGTAAATTTCTTTGGCCGCGATGGCTATGTAAATATGTGGGCAAGAAGTATTACATACAGAACTTGGATATCTGGTGGATTCCCAGTTTCCTTTATGCTTAAAGGTGAATCACCTCTTGATCCTGGAATGGCAAGAAGGCTTTGTTCGGGTTCTTTGTTGCAGTTTCTAACTCGAGAAGAATTTTTTGAAAACGATATACCTGCTCTTGGCTACTACAGACATACAGAATATATTTTACAAAATTATAGTTGTGCTGGAAGTCCATTTATTATGTTTATTCCATTTATTGCTTTGGCATTGCCTGATGATTCTCCTTTTTGGACTGCGAAAGAAAATGAAGGATTTTGGGAGAATCTTGGAAGCGAATCAAATGTTGAAGTTCTTACTAATCCTGGAATAGTACTTGCAAATCATGGTAAAACTGGTACTTCTGAAATTATACCTGGCAAGGTTTATTACCAAGATTCTAATTATTCAAAACTTGCTTATAATACTCATTTCCCTTGGGAAGATCATAATCCCCAAGGTGGAACTGCTCTGGAATACAGCTTCCGAAGTTTAGACCCAAGAGATTTGCGTGGTGACGATATAAATTTTTATCTAACTGGGCACAAGGTACAAAACAGCTCTGAGAAAAATGCGGTATATACCACTTCAGAAAGTATGCTTTATAATGGTGTTAGAAATGATGTAATTTACCGACAAGCTATTATGCGAAAACCACCTAACAATGGTGTTGGTTATATTATTGATCTAGCTGAGATTATAATTCCTGGTGGAATAATAAGAGTTGACCGCACACGCTTGGCTTTTGAATATGAACTGACATTAGGAAACTATGGCTTACCTCATTTGAAAGGGATAAAAGCCAATGTTAAGCAATTTGAAGATGGAAATAAAAAAGTGATTACCGCATCAATACCAGGGAGAAAGGTAGCGTTGATTATATACAATGGATGGGATGAACTTTCAAGCTTAACACATGAAGGACGAAATGCTGAAGCTGATGAAAGCACAGTTATTTATGCCCATAAGAAAAGGATGGAAAAAAATCCTCCTATGGAATTGATGATATCTGTTTTACTTCATAAAATGGATGATTCAGAATGGACTGAGGAAGAATTATCACCAATAAAAGATATTAAAATTATGGATATTACCCCTAAATATTCAGCATTGGGAGCAAATATCATCCTTAATAATAACAAAAAATATGAAGTTGATTTTATTGATATGGATGGATACAGATCTTGCTAATGATGTAATAATAAGTAAAGTAACAAACTCAGAATATTATTAGTTAAAGATTTTGAGGATTGACTAGTGAGTGATAAATATATAATATTAGATAAATAAAAAATTATAATGCAATTTGGTTAGTTGAATAGATTGATTAAATAAATGGTAAATATGGAAAAAAGTATTTTGAAAAGTCGTTTTTTAGAGAATGAATTTATTACTAAAGGAATATTAGAAATGAAAAGAATAATATTATTCTTGATGGTTCTATCGTCTTTAAAATATGCTCAAGTTCCTTCTAAATTTTCAGATTATCCTATTTTAGCAGTGGGTATTAAAAATGTTATTATTAATGATAATTTTTGGCTGCCAAAAATTCAATTAGTTCAAGACACAACTATTTATTATGCATTTGGTAAATGTGATACTGAAGGTCGTATTGATAATTTTTTAGTAGCTGGTGGAAAAAAAGAAGGTGCTTGTCAAGGGCAAATGCCTTTTGACGATACAGATGTTTACAAAATAATTGAAGGAGCTTCTTACTCATTAATTAGCAAACCAAATCCAAGTTTAGATGCATACCTCGATTCAGTAATTTCTATAATCAAAATTGGACAAGAACCAGATGGATATATTACAACATGGTTTACAATTGATAGAGAAAATCCTCCAGCATCCTGGGTTGAGCCTTCAAAAACAAGATGGGAAAATGAAGTTAGCAGTCACGAGCTTTATAATAGCGGGCATTTGTTTGAAGCTGCTTCTGCTCATTATTGGGCTACTGGTAAAAAAAACTTTTTAGATATCGCAACAAAAAATGCAGACTTGCTGGTTGAAAATTTCGGTCCAAATAAATTAATGACACCTCCTGGACATCAAATAGTTGAAACTGGTTTGATAAAACTTTACCAGATTACAAAAAATTCAAAATACCTTGAACTTGCTAAGTTCTTTCTTGATATGCGTGGTGATTCTACTTTACATAAATCAAGTGGAGAGTACAGTCAAGATCATATACCTGTTATTGAACAAAATGAAGCTGTTGGTCACGCTGTGAGAGCACTTTATATGTACGCTGGAATGACTGATATTGCTGTTATGTATAATAATAAAGATTATCTCAATGCAGTAAACAAAATTTGGGAAAACGTAGTTAGCAAGAAAATGTATATCACAGGTGGCTTAGGTTCAAAACATAGTGGCGAAGCTTTTGGCGATAATTATGAACTACCTAATCTTACTGCTTACAACGAAACTTGTGCAGCCATTGGAAGTGTATATTGGAATCAGCGTTTATTTTTATTAACGGGATATTCGAAATATTATGACATAATTGAACGCACTTTATACAATGGTTTGATATCAGGTATTTCAACAGATGGTAAGAATTTCTTCTATCCAAATCCTTTGGAGGCAGATGGCGAGTATAAATTTAATTCTGGATCATGTACAAGAAAGCCATGGTTCAATTGCTCATGCTGCCCAACAAATTTAATCCGCTTTCTCCCTTCAATTCCTGGATTAGTATATGCGACAAATCATGACAGTCTGTTTGTAAATTTATTTATCTCCAATAAAGCACAAACATTAATTGACGGAGAAAAAATAGAGGTAACGCAGCAAACAGATTATCCGTGGAACGGTCATATTAATTTTTCTATTAATCCTGAAAAAGAAAAGAAATTCACTTTAAAACTTCGCATTCCCGGCTGGGCTGAAAACATTGCCGTTCCAGGCAATTTGTATTCCTATTTAAATAGTAATAACGGTAAGGTTACTTTGAGTGTTAACGGGAAAGGAGAAAAAATAATAATGAATAATGGTTACGCCGAAATATCAAGAGAATGGAATAAAGGAGATAAAGTGGAATTGCTATTGCCTATGTCCATTCATAAAGTAACTGCGACTGAAGAAGTTAAAGATGACAGTAATAAAGTTGCATTTGAGTATGGTCCAATTGTTTATTGCGCTGAAGAAATAGATAATAAACAGATATCAGAAATTTCTATACCTAATAATATTGATGTAAAGACCGAGGGAAAAACAGTTATATCCAATAAAGTAATAGCAATAAAAGGTAAAATTAATGATGAAGAATTTACACTAATACCTTATTATCTATGGTCGAACAGAGGAGTTGGTAAAATGAAAGTATGGTTCCCAAGGGAAAATTGAAATAATTATTAAACTTTATTTATGCAATCAATGATAATCTGAATTTCAGTAAGGAGAAATTTATGAAAAAAAAGTTTTTAGTTCTCATATTATTAAGTATCACTATTGGTCTATATGGTCAAGTAAAAACATATCAGAAAACTGAATATGGTATAAAATCAAAAATTGATTCTATTGTTATTGAAATTCAATTTTATAGTCCTTCTATTGTTAGAGTATTAAAATCACCTGAAAGTAGAACTTTCAAAAAAGAGAGTCTTTCTGTTATTGAGGTTCCTAAAAAAACGTTTTTTGAAATTGAACAAAATGGAGAACTACTTTTACTGAAAAGTGAAGTTATACAGGTACATCTTAATCTAAAGTCGGGGGAAATATCATATTTCAACCATGATAGCGAAGCACTTTTTGGCGAAAAAGAGTATTCTACAAAATTCACCGAATTTAATGATGTTGGCGAAAAAACATTTAGTGCCTTTCAAGCATTTGTTTTAGATAAAGACGAAGCTATTTATGGTTTGGGACAACAGCAAAAAGGTATGATGAATCAGCGTAATCAAAAGGTTTACATGATACAAGGTAACACGGAAGACTTTGTCCCTTTTTTCCAATCAGTTAAAGGTTACGGAGTTTTTTGGGATAACTATTCACCTACAACTTTTACTGATAGCAATGAAGAAACGTCTTTTAATTCGGAAGTTGCAGATTGTATCGATTACTATTTTATGTATGGAGATAATGCCGATGGCGTAATTGCCAATATGCGTTACCTTACCGGGCAAGCTCCAATGTTTCCTTTATGGACATTTGGTTACTGGCAGAGTAAAGAACGATATAAAAGTCAGGATGAAACTGTTGGAGTGGTGAAAAAATATCGCGAATTGGGAGTTCCACTTGATGGCATAATCCAGGATTGGCAATACTGGGGGGACAACTATCACTGGAACGCTATGGAATTCTTAAATCCTATGTTCCCAAATCCTCAACAAATGATTGACGATGTTCATAATTTAAATGCACATATAATCATCTCAATTTGGTCTTCTTTTGGCCCACAAACAGAGCAGTATAAGGAACTAGATAAGCAAGGAATGTTCTTTGATTTTCTTACATGGCCAGTATCAGGTAAAGATGTTTGGCCCCCAGATATGAATTATCTGTCAGGTGTAAAAGTATATGATCCTTACAATCCAGCGGCACGAAGTATTTACTGGAAATATCTAAAAAAAGGTTTGTATTCACTTGATATAGATGGCTGGTGGATGGATTCAACTGAACCTGATCATATGTACTTCAAACCTATTGATTTAGATAATATGACATATTTGGGATCATTTCGAAAAGTTAGAAATGCTTTCCCTTTAATGACAGTTGGCGGGGTATATACAAATCAGCGTAATGAAACATCTGATAAGCGTGTTTTCATACTTACCCGTTCAACATTTGCAGGGCAGCAACGTTATGGGGCTAATACCTGGTCAGGAGACGTGGTTGCATCATGGGAAGCATTAAAAAATCAAATTTCTGCAGGGCTTAATCATTCACTCTGCGGAATACCTTACTGGAACAGTGACATAGGCGGTTTCTTCCTTTGGAATTTTCCTAAGAGATTAGAAAATGTAGATTATCGTGAGCTGTATGTGCGTTGGATTCAATTTGGCGGTTTATGCCCAATGATGCGTTCACACGGTACCGATGCTCCGCGTGAAATTTACCAGTTTGGCAATAAGGGTGACAAGATTTATGACGCAATTGAAAAGTCAATAAATCTTCGATATCTATTATTACCCTATATTTATTCAACTTCTTGGGATGTAACTGTTAATCAATCAAGTATGATGAGAGCTTTGATGATGGATTTTTCTGTTGACAAGAATGCATTAGATATAAATGATCAATTTATGTTTGGAAAATCATTGCTTGTATGTCCGGTTACTACACCAATGTATAATAAGTTAAGTGTTAATGGAACGGATACAACAAAAGTTGAAGATTTCAGTATAGTTAAATCTGATGAGAGCTATTTGCCAAACGGAACAGACTGGTTTGATTTTTGGACAGGCGAAAAGTTAAAGGGAGGTCAAACGGTAAATAAAAAATCACCGATTGACATAATTCCTTTTTTCGTAAAAGCGGGTTCTATTCTACCTATCGGACCAAAAGTTCAATATGCAACCGAAAAGAAATGGGATAACTTGGAGATCCGTATATACCCTGGTGCTGATGGAAATTTTACTTTGTATGAAGATGAAAATGACAACTATAATTACGAAAAAGGTTTCTATTCTTTAATTGAGTTTAAATGGGATGACTCGAATAAAATTTTAACAGTATCCAATCAAATTGGAAGTTATCCTGGTATGCTGGAAGAACGGATTTTTAATATTGTTTTGGTTGATATCAATAAAGGTGCAGGAATGAAAACCATTGAAAAGTATGATGTGATTTTAGACTACAAGGGTAAAGAAGTGACTGCAAAATTATGATATTAAAAATGATAAATAATGTGATGGGAAATATCATTGTAATAGTTTTGAATATATTGCTTTTTTCGTCAATAAATTTAATGGCTGTTAACAAAGAGGTTTTAGTTTACGAAGGAGCTTACGTTTATAAAGTCAAAGATCATTACTATTTATACTGCACGCATGGTGGACTGGACGGATTTCAATTAGCACTAAGATCAAAAAATATTTAATTAAGGTTAATAAATTAAATTTTAAGGAAAATAATGTTAAGAAAAATTTTACTACTAGGTTACTTTTTGCTTAGTGTTTCTATGGTATTTACTCAAACGATTCAAAAAACATATATTAATCCAGTGATTCCTGGTGATCATCCAGATCCTACACTTACAAAAATTGGTAATGATTTTTATTCCTCAGGTTCATCTTTTAATCCTACCCCAAAGATATATCATTCAACTGATTTAGTGCATTGGGAGGTAATTGCTCAACCAGTCTCTGCATCGTGGTCAGGATATGGTGATAGTCCTGGCGGTGGAATTTGGGGAGGACACATGGTATTTTATAATGGTACCTATTGGCATTATTTTGGCAAAGGCGGGGGAAGTATGTATTTTGTAACTGCTGAAAAACCTGAAGGTCCTTGGAGTTCACCTACCAGAGTAAATGTTCCAGCTGGATTAAACGGATTAGGTGTTGATAATTCAATTTTTATAGATGATGATAACAAGTGGTATATGCTTACAAAAGCCGGTAGAGAAAATAATCATATTCTTGAATTGAGTGATGATGGCCAGCCTAAGGGAAATATTTTGGATTTAACCTGGCTAAATCCAGATTCTGACGGGAACCCTTATGGTTGGGCTGAAGGACCCGTAATGTGGAAGCACAATGGATATTATTATTACAGTTTTGCACAGCATTTAGCTGGTAATCAATATGTAATGAGAAGTGATACGTTAACAGACAATAAATCTGATTGGACCATTATCGGCACTAACATCTTTACAGGTTCAAGAAGTGTTTTTAAAACTCCAAATCATATTTCACCTGCTGTTACGCTTGATGATGGAACAAGCTGGGTGATTGCACACAGTTACAATAGCAATTATGTTGCCCATGGTAGACAAGGACTACTTTGCGAAGTAATTTATGATGATAATGAATTTCCAAAAATACTAAGACCCTCTACTGATGCTACAACGGCACCTAATCTTCCCAATAACGGCGTTCCTTGGGCAGTTCCTCATTCTGATTCTTTTGATTCCGAGAACCTCAATCCTGAATGGTCTTTTCTAGGTTACACTTCTAGTACCAATTATTCACTTACTGAAAAACCAGGTTGGCTAAAGCTATCTATTTCTGGTAGAACTGGAAAAACTACAGTAATTAAAAATGATGGAGAACATAATTTTTCGTTGATTACAAAAATCGATTTTGATCCTCAATCTCTTGGACAGGAAGCAGGATTGTGGATAATAAATGGACCTCAAACACACCAAGTAAAAGTATATTCTGCAATGAATACCGAAAACAAAAAAGTACTTAATTTTAGTTTTGAAGAAACCAAATACGAAGTTGAAAATATTATTGGTACAATTGTATGGCTAAAACTAATTAGAGAAGAACATAAAATGTCTGGTTTTTATAGTCAAGATGGAATTAGATGGATGCAAATCGGCGAAATAATAAATGCCTCAGATATTGATATTGAACAATCTCAATTCAATTCCTTTACTGGCAACCAACAAGGATTATATGTGCAAAATACTTCAGCCTTTTTTGATCTCTATACTTATCGTGATGCTTATACCCAGATATTAGCTGCAAATCCTGCAAATCAATATGGTACAACTCTATTTGATAGCAGGTATCCACCCAATTCCTTAACTGATATTCATAATAACGACTGGGCACTATACGCTAGTGTAGAATTTGGAAATAATAATTATCAAAAACATGCTGATTCACTTGTTATTACTGCTTCATGTGCGTCATCAGGTGGAGTTGTTGAAGTATGGCTGGATTCACTTAATTCAAACCGAAAAATTGCTGAATGTCAAATCAATAGTACAGGTGCTTGGGACACATACAATACATTTATTACACATACTGAAGAGAAAGTAACGGGCTGCCACGATGTTTACCTGAAATTTAAAGGTGCCGATTTGGAAGAACTTTTTAATCTACAAACAATAACTTTTATAGATAAAGATAGTATTGCTACATCAATTGGTAGCGAACAACACGGAGAAATGCTTGGAAACTTTAGATTAGAGCAAAATTATCCAAACCCCTTTAATCCTGCAACAAAAATATTATACTCTGTTCCTAAGAATAGCTACGTATCGTTAAAAGTATATGATATTTTAGGTGGTGAAGTAGCAACAATATATGAAGGTATGAGGAATGCAGGTAACTATGAAGTTTCATTTGATGGAAGCATGTTAACAAGTAGTGTTTATATGTACCAACTTAAATCGGATAATTTTATTGAAACTAAAAAATTTCTATTACTTAAATAAATCATCAAATGATTGAACTAAAAATATGAAAGCGGTAATGTATATAATTAAAATAATACTATAAACAATTGACAAAAGGAAAAGATGAAAATAATAATACTAACAATGATTTTTTCTGTACAAGTATTATTCTCACAGGGTATAATTATTAATGAGGTAATGGCGTCCAATGATTCAACATTTTATGATGAGGATAGTGAAGCGTCAGATTGGATTGAACTGTATAATACAAGTTCTGAACAAATAAATCTTGCAGGATATTTTCTTAGTGATGATTCGTCGAATATTAAAAAATGGCAATTTGAAAACACTAACATTAATTCAGGTGAATACTTAATTGTATTTGCTTCTGATAAAGATACAGTAATGAATTATTCACACACTAATTTTAAAATTAGTGCTTCAGGAGAAACAATTATTCTAAGTGATTCAATGGGAAATCTGGTTGATCAGATTGATGTTCCAGTTTCATTAACTGATATATCATATGGTAGATTAAATGATGCCAATACTATATGGACCTTCCAAACACCTACTCCTGGTGCGGCAAATGCTGGGAATAGCATTGAAAGTAATAATGATAAAATACTTGTCTCGCCTAGTGCAGGATTTTATGCAGCACCAATATCGGTGGAACTTTCAGCATCTAATGAAATTTATTATACTCTTGATGGAAGCGACCCAGACACAAATTCATCAAAATATAACGGTCTGTTAAGTATTAATAAAACTAGTATTCTAAAAGCGACTAGTTTCAATGAAATTCATGTGCCTTCACAAACTGTCTATCAGTCATATTTTATAAATGAAAACACTAATTTACCAGTCATATCATTATTTATAGATCCAGATAATTTTTTTAGTGCAGATTCAGGAATCTATGTAAATTATGAGGAAGACTGGGAGAAACCTGCTCATATTGATTTTTTTGATGATGATAAAAATTTAGGGTTTTCAGAAAATGTTGCCATTAATATTTATGGCGGTTACACAAGACGATTTGTTCAAAAATCACTTGCTGTAAAATTTAAGAGTGAATATGGAAATAATAAATTAGAGTACGAACTTTTCCCGGGTTTCGACGTTACAACTTTCAAATCATTTATATTAAGAAATTCTGGAAACGATTTTGATCAAACACATATTCGAGATGCTTTTATGCAAACACTTGTAAAAGATTTGGACATAGATTATTTGGAATATAGACCGGCTGTAACTTTTATTAATGGAGAGTATTGGGGTATTTATAATATACGCGAAAAGATTAGTGAACACTATGTTGCAAATCGGTATGGTGTTGATCCTGATAATATTGATATGATGGATGGATATAGTGCTTACAATGATGATGAAAATGATCCGGATGGTGAATATGGTTTATGGGTTGGAAATTTAGAAGTTGTTCATGGAGATACAGTAAACTATAAGCAATTAATTGACTATCTAAATACTGAAGATTTGTCCACAGATGAAGCATATAATTTTATTGATAATATGATAGATATAGATGAATGTTTGCTCTATTATGCTGCACAAGTATATTATAACAGTCAGGATTGGCCAGCTAATAATTCGAAATACTGGCGTGAGCGAACTCCAGAAGGTAAATGGCGATGGATTTTATATGATTTAGATTTTGGATTTAATCTATATGAATATAATAACGAAGGTAATAATGAAGACCATGTTGACTATGTATTCTCTGGAGATCCATCTCAACGACCATGGTCTAAACCAGTTGAATCAACGTTCATTCCACGCAAAATAGTTGAAAATTCAAAAATTAAAAATCAATTTGTTAATCAAGTAGCTGATTTACTTAATTCAAATTTTAAGAAAGATCGTGTTCTTAGTATTATGAATGAAATTGCAGATCATATAGCAAATGATATAGGTAGGCACAGAACACGTTTTAACTTAAATGGTGATAACCTTAACCGAATGATTTCTTTTGCTCAGAACCGACCTACTTATTTGCGAAATCATGTGCGTAATTTCTTTGATTCTGGAAGTGATTGCTCCATAAAAATTAATACTAAAGGGAGGGGCAAAGTAAAAATAAATTCACTTACCTTAATGCCAGAAGATTTACCATGGTCAGGTGTCTATTTTCAAGATAATACCATTCATTTAAATGCAATTCCTGAACCAGGTTATAAATTTGATGGCTGGGGAGGAACAAAAATATCTAAAGAAACATCGTTAGACATTGCAGGAATTAGAAGTATAGACTTAACTGCTACATTCTCAGTTGATAGTAGTACAGCAAACGAGGTAGTTATCAACGAAATTAATTATAATTCACCAGATAACTTTAATACTGGTGATTGGGTAGAATTATTTAACATAACTGATAATTCATTAGATATTAGCGAGTGGTACTTTTCAGATAGTGATGATAATCATCAGTTTGTTTTCCCTGCTGGCACTATTCTGGGCTCTGGACAATATTTAGTTTTAGTTGAAAATGATAGTGCATTTGCAGCTAATTTTCCAGATGTTCATAATTACATTGGCAATATTGGTTTTGGGTTAAGTGGTTCTGGTGAATTTATGAAATTAGTTAATGGGGAAAATCAAATAATTGACTCATTAACTTATGATGACATTGCTCCATGGCCAACAGAAGCAGATGGAACAGGAGCAACTTTAGAATTAGTAAATGCTTGGATTGATAATTCTCTTGGTGAAAATTGGACAGCAACCATTGAACACGGAACTCCTGGTAAAATAAACTCCAATGTAACTAGTGTAGAAGAAAATGAATATACAAGTATTCCACAGAATTATTCGTTGTCTCAAAATTATCCTAATCCTTTTAACCCCAGTACAGTAATCAGTTACAGGTTGCCAGTTGCAAGTAAAATTACTTTAAAAGTGTATGATGTTTTAGGAAGGGAAGTTGCGTCTTTGGTAAACAAAGTGCAACCAGCTGGCAACTACTCCATAACATGGGATGCCAGCCAAAATACGAGTGGTGTTTATTTTTATAGAATGCAAACAGGAATTTTTAACAAAACTAAAAAGCTAGTTTTAATGAAATAGTATCAAATAACCATAGGAAGCGTTAAAGCATTAAAAAATAATAAGTTAGAAAAAGAACAAAAAGAATAAAATAAATAATATAATACAAACTTAAAGAATATGAGAAAATACAAATAAATGGTTATTAAAATGAAATCAAAAACAAATCAATATAAGTTAATTTTAATATTAACTTGTATTTTATCCTTTCCAATATCTGGACAAATAAAACTACCAAAACTTATTAGCGATGGAATGGTGTTACAGCGAGACACTAAAATTAATATTTGGGGATGGGCTTCTACAAATGAAGAGGTTATGATAAATTTTATGGAATCTGATTATAAGACTAAAGCAGACGAGAAGGGAAATTGGAGTATTGGACTTCCACCTCATAAAGCTGGTGGTCCTTATGAAATGCAAATAAAAGCTAGTAATTCAATAGTCATTAAAGATATTTTGGTTGGTGATGTTTGGGTCTGTTCTGGTCAGTCAAATATGGAATTACCAATGAAAAGAGTTAGTTGGAACTATCCTGGGGAAATTGAAAACTCTGAAAATAAATATTTAAGACAATTCTTGGTACCAAGAAACTATAATTTTGTAGAGCCACAGAATGATGTTAAAGAAGGAAGTTGGAAAAGTGCAAATGAGGAAAATACGCCTGATTTTTCTGCAATAGCATATTTTTTTGGAAAAGAGATTTACAAAAATCATGATGTTCCTGTTGGACTAATCAATACCAGCCTAGGTGGTTCTAGAGCTGAATGTTGGCTGAGTGAAGAAGAATTAAAAAAATTCCCTAATCTTTATAATGATGAATTAATGTATAGAGACAGCTCTTTAATCAAAATAATTGAAGCTTCTGATAAGGCAAGAGCTGATGCATGGTACAATTTATCATATCAAAAAGATAAAGGGTACGAGGATCCAAAGAACATTTGGTATAGTGAAAAGTTAAATACTTCGGATTGGGATTCCATGAAAATACCTGGATACTGGGCAGATTATAATCCTGGTTTTGTTAATGGAGTTGTATGGTTTAGGAAAAAAATAGAAATTCCATCAGAAATGGTTGGCAAACCTGCTAAAATAATTTTAGGAAGAATTGTTGATGCTGACTCTGTTTTTGTAAATGGGGTATTTGTTGGAACAGTTTCTTATCAATATCCGCCAAGAAGATATGATATTCCTGTTGGGTTATTGAAACAGGGTGAAAACACAATTGCTATACGAGTTATTAGTAATTCTGGAAAAGGTGGATTTGTATTAGATAAACAATATGAAATAATTTGTGAAGGTAGCTCAGTAAGTTTAGAAGGAGAGTGGAAGTACAAACTTGGTGTTGAAATGCCTGATTTGCCTGGTCAAACATTTATTAGATGGAAACCAGGTGGATTGTATAATAGTATGATTGCCCCACTATTGAACTATAAAATTAAAGGGGCATTATGGTATCAAGGTGAATCTAATGCTTGGAATCCAGATGAATATTTTGGACTTTTAACTTCATTAATTAATAATTGGAGAAATAAATGGAATGAAAAAGATTTACCGTTTCTTTATGTTCAACTTCCCAATTTTATGGAAGCAAAAGAAGCACCTACAGAAAGTAGTTGGGCAAAATTACGTGAAGCACAATTAAAAGCTTTAGCTGTGCCAAATACAGGAATGGCTGTTGCTATTGATATTGGAGAATGGAATGATATACATCCATTGAATAAAAAGGATGTTGGTGCGCGTTTATTTTTAGCTGCCGATAAAATTGCTTACGGTAATAAGAATGTTTGCTACTCTGGACCAATATATAAATCGATGAAAATTGAAAATGATAAAATTATTCTTTCATTTGAAAATATTGGAAATGGTTTAATGGCAAAAGGTAATGAAGAACTTAAATGTTTTGCAATTGCCGGAGCTGATAAAATATTTGTGTGGGCTCAAGCTAAAATAGAAAATGATAAAATTATTGTTTGGAGCAACAAAGTTTTAAATCCCGTAGCTGTTAGATATGCATGGGCTGATAATCCTGAAGGAGCAAATTTATTTAATAAAGATGGATTACCTGCATCACCATTTAGAACTGACGAATTTTAATATATATACAAAAAATTTAGGAGAATCATGTTTAATTGTTTACTTGTCCGTTTAATAAAAAAAATAAGTTTGTTTATTTTGTTAGCAACAATTTTATTGCAGTTTACTAGCATAAGCGCACAATCAATTTCAGTGAAGGGGAAAATTACTTCATCAAGGTTTCCGATTGTTGATGTTTTAATAACGTTTATTGATAATGCTGACACTACTTTGCAGTATTCTACTCTTACAGATACTCAAGGAAGTTACCAAATTGATTTGGTTACATCAGTCAAATCAACTATAAATAATATTCCAACTAATTTTGAACTTGGTCAAAATTATCCAAATCCTTTTGCCTCTTCTACAGATATTCCATACGGACTGAATAAGCAATCTAGTGTTAAAGTAATTATTTATGATATTCTTGGAAGAGTTGTACAAAAATTTAATGTAGGTCAAAAATCGTCTGGGACACATAATATATTATGGGATGGTCGAAATGAATTTGGACAAAAGGTAGCTAACGGAATATATTTTTATAATTTTTTAGTTAATGGTGAATCGCAAGTAAAAAAAATGGTTTTTAACCAGAATGGAAATAGCTCTTTCACAATTCCAAGAACAGTTGCATTACATAAAAATCTTTCTTTAGCAAAAGGGAAAATTGGAAAGGATATTCAAGGAACTAATTTTACTATTAGACTTCAGAACAGCAACACTACTACTCCTTTAATTGTTGAACAAGAAATTAACAATATAGAAGTTAAAAATGATACTACTATAAACTTCTCTGTATCAACCATGTCTGTTGCAACAATAAATCTTGATAGTTTGCATCAAGTAATTAGGGGATTTGGAGCTTCAAATATAGTTCTATGGAGACCTGATATGACTGAGAGCGAGGTTTCTAAAGCTTTTGGTACTGATGATGGTCAGGTGGGATTTTCTATTCTGAGAATAATGGCTGAAGCTGATAGTAACCGTTGGAGTTTGTATTTACCAACGGCAAAAAAAGCTCAAGACCTTGGAGCAACCATTATTGCTTCACCTTGGTTCGCACCAAATAGAATGAGTGAAAAGGTTGGCGCAATAAGTAGGGTTCGTTATGATATGTATGCTGAATACGGTGAGCATCTTAATTCTTTTAATAAATATATGAAAAGAAATGGGGTTAATATTTATGGACTGTCTGTTCAAAATGAACCAGACATTGAAGAAAATTGGACTAGTTGGACTACAGAAGAAATGTTTACATTTATGAAAGACTATGCACATGCTATTGAAGGAACAAATGTAATGGCTCCAGAATCTTTTCATTTCGATCGCACATATTCTGATCCAATATTAAATGATTCTACCGCTTGTGCAAATACTGATATTGTTTGCGGTCATATTTATGGCGGTGGTTTGTCTCAATATTCATTAGCCCAAGAAAAAGGAAAAGAAGTATGGATGACTGAGTATTTAACTGGCGAAGAACATTCTGCAAATAATTGGGAATGGGCTTTTCAGGTTGCAAAAAACATAAATGATGTAATGAAAGCTGATATGAGTGCATATGTTTGGTGGTATATTGTAAGGTTTTATGGACCAATAGCAGATGGAGAATCAGCCCAAGCAAATCCACGTGAAGCTTATGGTAAAAAGGGAGAAGTTACAAAAAAAGGTTATGTAATGTCTCAATTTTCAAGATTTATTCGTCCCGGATTTTATAGAATTGAGTGCAGTGTTGCTCCAACTTCAAGTTTAGTAGCAGTAACTTCTTACAAAGACCCTTTGAGTTCTAAAATTGTTTTAGTTGCAATTAACAACAGTTCTTCTCAAGTAGAACAAAATTTTAGAATTCAAGGTAGTGGTTTATCTTTAACATTTATTCCTTATTCAACCACTGAAAACAAAAATTGTGAGAAAGGTAGTGAATTTAACGTTACAGACGGTCAGTTTAAATTTTCTTTGGAACCAGAAAGTATAACAACCTTTGTTTCTGAATAAAAATAAAAAGTGATAATGGAGTTAAATATGTTTAAAAGTAAATTTATAGCTGTTGTTATACTTATTGGAATATTGATATTGGGTTGTTCCACTAAGCCCATAAAGCAATTTACAAATCCAATATTAGCTGGCTTTTACCCAGATCCAAGTTTATGCAGAGTTGGAGAAGACTATTATTTAGTCACCTCAACATTTTCATATTTTCCCGGAATTCCAATATTTCATAGTAAAGATTTAGTTAATTGGGAATTGATTGGACATGTATTAGATAGACCAGAACAATTAGATACCGAAGGTCTAGGTATTTCAAGAGGCATTTTTGCACCAGCAATTACATATAGTAATGGAACTTTCTATGTTTCTTGCACAGTAGTTGATGGGGGAGGTAATTTTATTGTTACATCAGCAAAACCTGAAGGACCATATTCAGATCCGATTTGGCTTCCGGAAATAAATGGAATTGATCCATCTGTTTACTTTGATGATAATGGGAAAACATATATTCTTTATAATAGTGATGCTCCAGACAATAAACCTGAGTATAACGGACATAGAACAATAAGAATGTTGGAATTAGAACCAACAAGTCTAAAGGCTAAAGGGGAAGAGAAAATTCTAATCAATGGTGGGAGTGATTTTAGTAAAAAACCCGTTTGGATTGAAGGTCCACATTTTTATAAAAGATTTGGATATTATTATTTAATGGCTGCCGAGGGTGGAACTGCAGAGGATCACTCGGAAGTAATTTTTAGAAGTAAAGATATAAATGGTCCGTTTGAGCCATATAAAAATAATCCAATTTTAACTCAAAGGAATTTAGAGCCCAATAGACAGAATCCAATAACATCAACAGGGCACGCTGCTTTAGTTGAAACTCCTAGTGGAGAATGGTGGGCTGTATTTTTAGGATGCAGACCATATAAACCATTTGAAGAAGGGAATTATAATCTAGGACGAGAAACATTTTTAGCTCCAGTTAGATGGATAAAGGAGGAAAATTCTGATGATTCAATTTGGCCAATCATAAATCCGGATTACGAAGAAGTACAGTTTTATTATGATTATCCAAACATAGATATTAAGGGGAAAGTTGAAACTACTCCTTATAGCGGAAACTTTTCACTAAAGTATGAATTTGATAAACCAGAGCTTAATAAAAATTTTATTTTTCTAAGAACACCAAAAGAAAAGTGGTACAATTTAAATGAGAAAGAAAATTATTTAACAATTAATTTACGTCCAGAAACTTGCAGTGGAAAATTAAATCCAAGTTTTATCGGATACAGACAGCAGCATAATACTTGTACAGCAACAACATCTGTAATTTTTGATCCAATAACACAAAATGAAAAAGCTGGTCTTGTGGTAATAATGAATGAAAGTCATTTTTATTTTATTTGTAAATCCATTGAATATGGAAACCCAGTTGTACAATTATATATGGGTAGCGATAGCACGCTTGATACAAGCACCATGAAATTAATCGCTTCATCAAAAATTAATGAAAACGATTCTAAAAAAGAATTGCAGTTAAGAATGAATGCGGATGGGAAAGATTACTCATTTCAATATTCTTTTGATAATACTAATTGGATAACACTAAAAGATAAAGTTGATGGAACTTACTTAAAATGTGATATACCAAGAGATTTTGTTGGTTGCATTATTGCAATGTATGCTTCATCAAATGGCGAATCATCACAAAATAAAGCATTTTATAATTGGTTTGAATATGCTGGTAATGACGAAATTTACAATATAAAAAGGAAATAGTTTTATCGAATAAGAGGCATTTTTATGAATCAGATTGTTGATTAAATTAAAAGTTGCATTGAAAGAGGCAGGATTAATAAGATATCACCTTATCCAAATAACATGTTGGGAATGGATGATGCAGATGAGCATAAAGTTCAAGCATTGGAACAGGAAATATCTCAGGATGAAATATTAAGTGTTTGCAATGATACAATGGAAATTATTGGTGGATGTTGTGGCACAACTCCAGAACATATTTCAGCACTTTCAGAAGAAATAAAGAAATTATGATGTGCAAAATGTTTACTCAAATTGAAATTGACAAAAATGTGTTTATGGTTAAGTTAGATATTTCTTCAGTTGAAATAGATGAGACAAAAATGGGATTTGAAATTAGCTATCAAAAAAGAATTAATAATTGTGCATACAGAGTATGTCAAAAAGAAAATTAAAAGCGCGACCAAAGGTTTAAACTAATTTTAGGAATATAGATATGACTGATAAACAATGGGATATTTTAATTAGAACAATAAATGGTGAAGTGTTTAAAGAAATACCAGTTGGATTTATTATTGATAGTCCTTGGCTGCCTAATTGGTATGGAATTAAAATTCTTGATTATTTTACCAATGATGAATTATGGCTTAATTCAAATTTAAAAGTAATCAAACAATTCCCTGATGTAATGTTTCTGCCTGGATTTTGGTCAGAATATGGAATGTGTACCGAACCCTCTGCTTTTGGAGCAAAGTGTACATTTCCCATTAATGAATTTCCACACGCACACAAAGTGGTTTTCTCTGCAGACCAAATTGATAATATGGTTGTTCCAAATCCCGAGACGGATGGACTACTTCCTTTTGTCTTAAATCGTTTAAAACTTGCTCAACCTCTTATAGAAGCAAAGGGTCATAAAATTCGTTTTGCCGTTGCGCGTGGACCATTAAATATTGCAAGCTTTTTAATGGGTTCAACAGAATTTTTAACAACAATGATGATGATGCCCGATAAAGCTCATCTGCTTTTAAGAAAAATTACTGACTTCCTAAAAAGTTGGCTTGAGTTGCAAATAAAAACATTTCCAAGTATAGATGGAATTTTTTTATTGGATGATATAATTGGCTTTATGGGTCCAAATGAATTTTCTATATTTGGGCTTCCTTATTTTAAAGAGTTGTATGACTTTGAAGTTAAAGTAAAGTTTTTGCATAATGATGCACCATGCAAAGCCTCCGCAAAATTTCTTCCAGAAATGGGAGTAAACCTTTTTAACATGGGCTTTGATATACATCTGAATGAGCTAAAAGAATTAACACAAAATAAAATTACTTTAGTAGGTAACATTCCTCCAAGAGATGTTTTAGCAAATGGAACAACTGAAGATGTTAAAACAAAAACCAAAGAGTTGATAAATTCATTGAAAGATAAATCAAGAATTATTTTATCGTGTGGAGGAGGAATGCCACCGGAAGTTACTTCCGAAAATATTGATGCTTTTATTAATTCGGTTCTTGGTTAGAACGAAAAACCAAACACGGTTTAATAAATATCTTGCTTAAATATTGAGTAACAACAATTTGATATAGATATCATAACTTTAATGCTAATATTATTGAATATGATACAGGCACATGATGGAAAATAGAAAATTATTTGTGATGAGTTAAATATCTTACATAAAGATTTAATTTTATCATGCGTCAATTTTTAATTGAGAAAAAAAATAGTAAATATTAGATTTAATAAATAATGGAGTTATTGAATGCAGTGTTTCTTTAAAAAATCAGCTAAAGTATTCTTTTTAATTTTATTTTTTTCAACTATTCTTTTTTCACAAACAGTTTGGGAAATTGAATCTTACAATATTTCTCTAGAAGATAATACTATTAAAATTTTTAATGACAAAAAATTGATAACAGAAATCACTTCTTTTGCATTTAATTTTATAACTCCTAATGAAATAACTGTTGAAAATACTTATAAAGATTCTCTCGTATTAAAATTATCATTTGATGAGACTGATGGCATCAATAAAGATTTTCCGAAGGAAATTCTTTTAAATATTTCATATCATAACAATACATTCCACTTTTCAGCATTTCATAATTCATTCAAACATATTACAATTCAGATGAAAGACCTAGATGAACATTATTTTGGGCTGTTGGAAAAATTGTATCCCCACAACGCTAAAAGTCCAGATCTGAGAGGTGAAACTGTTGATGTAGAAATTTATTCAGCTGGGTATGAGGATTATGCAGAAAATTATGCTTCTGCCTATTCAGCATTTTATATGAGTAGCAATGGATATGGCAGTTTTTTCGACACATTTGCGAAAGGTCGTTACCATTTTTCTATTAACGGAAAAACTGAAATTTATCATCAAACGCAAAAACTTGACTGGTATTTGTTTTACGGACCAACAGGAGATAAAATTCATTCAGAGTACTATTCAGTAATAGGTAAACCCAAGTATGTTCCAATTTGGGCTTGTGGTCCAATCTTTTGGCGCGATGAAAATTACGGTGGAAAAGATCAAATATTAGATGATATTCAAAAATTTACAGAATTGGAAATACCTCTGACAGCTTGTTTTGTTGATCGTCCGTATAGCAATGGTGCAAATGATTGGTCAAAAATGGATTTTAATGATCAGTTTGCAAATCCAGAAATTTGGATAAAAACAATAAATGAAAAGTACGGTATGGAATTTATGACATGGATTGGTTCGCTAACTTTTGGGGATACTGATTTCCCAGGTTTACTTCCAAATTACAAAACATATATAGATTTAACAAATCCTGAAGCTTTGGTAGAATTAGAAAAACGATTAAGTGAAAATCAATATTCAGTTGGTGTTAAAGGACACAAAATGGATCGAGCTGATGAAGCTTTCCCTAGTACTGCTATTTGGCATGATAAAGTTGGGGAATCAGAAACCAGAAATAAATACGTTTATCTATTGGCTAAAACTATTCACGAATTCCTAACAAAAGCTGTTGGCAAAGATCAATTTAATTTTGCTCGTGCAGCATTTCATAGAACACAACCTTACTTAAGCGCAATTTGGGGGGGCGATGTTCGCACCAATTGGATTGGGATGGCAAGCAATCAAGCAAATGCAATGCGTTCGAGTTTTATGGGCTTTCCTGTATGGGGAACTGATGTTGGTGGATACTTGGGTGAAGGACGAATTGATGAGCTTCTTTATATGCGTTGGCTTCAATGGGGCACATGGAACGGAATGTTCGACATAAAGATTGATGGATCAGGAGGAAAAGGTGAGGATAGACCTCCTTGGAAATATTCAGAACAACTTCAAAATGTGTTTAGAGAAGCTTGCGAAACAAGAATGAAAATGCTGCCATATTCATATTCACTTGCTAACACATCGTACAAAAACGGTGTAATTATGAAACCTTTAACATATATGTATCCTACTGATGAAAAGACATATAATATTTGGGACGAATACATTTTTGGAAACGCACTTTTGATTGCTCCAGTGCTTACTAAATTAAATTCAAGAGATGTTTATCTGCCGGAAGGAATTTGGTTTGATTATAATAATCTAAATAAAACTTATAAAGGACCAACAACAATTCATCAGGAGGTTCCAGTTGATATAGTTCCTATTTTTATTAAACAAAATTCAATATTTGTAACAGGAAATATCTTTCAAGGGAATTCTAAAATCTGGGATGGCGAAATTAAAGGGAAAGAGAAAATATCAATTCATGTTTTTCCAGGAGACATTAATTCCCATACAAATTTTACATATGTTGATTTACTTGATGGAGACACAGAAAAGAATATGCTCTTATCTCATACTTTAAATCAAATTTCATTTAATTCACCGAAATTATCAACCCTTTCAGATGTTGAGATAAAATTAGATTTCAGACCATCAGAAATATTAAGTAATGGCAAGTCAATTGAGTATAGCTATGATGAAAATCTAGGTATTGCAAAAATTTCTTTCGATAAAATTGAACGAATTAATATTGAAGTAATATACTAGTTATTTAACATCAGAAGTTGAGCTAAGAAATGAATAAAGAAAAATTATTAAATTGTATTGTTAATAATGCCTATAGAAAAAGATTAGTTGTTCCTTTGGTTGGATTTCCATGTATAAATTTGGTTAATCGAATAATATTTACTTACAAAATATTTTAATAATTATAATTGAGGAGAGATATGAATTATTTTATGAAATCAATAAATATAATTTTGTATCAACTAATATTTTTAGTTTTAGCTGTGAAGACCATTGCCCAACCTTCCTTAAAAGAGGAATTTAAAAACAATTTTATGATCGGTACAGCTTTGAGCAATCATCAAATATGTGAAAAAGATTCACTGTTGATTCAGTTAGTTGAAGAACAATTTAATAGTATCACTCCAGAAAATCTTTTGAAATGGGAAAGAATTCATCCCGAGGAAGGTGTATATAATTTTGAGCCCGCAGATAGCTTTGTGGCTTTCGGTTTGCGAAATAAAATGTTTATTGTTGGTCATACCTTACTTTGGCATCAACAAACGCCTGCTTGGGTTTTTGAAGATGAAAAAGGAAATGAAGCTTCTCGTGAATTATTATTAGGAAGATTGAAAGATCATATCTACACTGTTGTTGGAAGATACAAAGGTAAAATAAATGGATGGGATGTTGTAAATGAAGCAATTGAAGATAATGGGGAAATGAGAAATTCAAAATGGTTAAAAATAATTGGTGAAGATTATATTGAGAAAGCATTTCAATTTGCACATGAAGCAGATCCAGATGTGGAATTATATTATAATGATTTTAATATGTGGCACAAAGGAAAAATAAAAAGTGTTTCAAATTTGGTTAATAATATAAAATCAAAAGGAATAAAAATTTCTGGAGTTGGTTTACAAGGCCATTGGGGATTGACATATCCTAGTAATGAAGAAATTGATGAAGCTCTTGATACATACTCAAAACTAAATGTTAACCTTATGATTACGGAACTAGATATGGCAGTTCTTCCTTTACCGAATAACAATACAAGTGCAGAGATTACCAAAAATTATGAGCTACAAAAGAAGCTTAACCCTTATCCAAATGGATTACCAGATTCAATGCAGGTTAAATTGGCAAATAGATATGAAGATTTTTTTAGACTGTTCAATAAATATAAAAGTGAAATAACAAGAGTTACATTTTGGGGTGTGAACGATTCCTATTCTTGGAAGAACAATTGGCCAATTAAAGGAAGAACTTCTTATCCTTTATTATTTGATAGAAATAATCAACCAAAACCAGCTTTTTATTCAGTAATAAATACTGTGAAAGAATAGAACATAAAATTTATAATAAAAGGGATTCGAAAATGAAGTTCAAAACATTATTGTTTTTTTTAATAATACTAATATCGCAATTTGCAAAAGCTGAGGATGGATATAAACTTTGGCTTAGATATAATCTGATTTCAGATTCTGTAAAACTCAATGAATACAAAAATTTAATTTCTGGATTTTATCTAAAAAACAATTCGCCAACATTAAATGTTGCAAAAGAGGAATTGGAAATTGGTTTATCTGGATTATTGGGTAAGAAAATAGAGCAAATAAATGACGTAAATTCTGATGGTACAATTTTAATCGTATTAAAAGATAAATTAAGTTCTTTTGGAAATTTTAATTTTGAAGATGCATTTAAAAATATAGGCGATGAAGGATTTTTAATATATTCAGAAAAAATCAATTCAAATAAAGTTACAATAATTTCTGCCAATTCTAATATTGGACTTCTTTACGGAGTCTTCAATTTCCTAAAATTGATTCAAACAAATCAAGATATTTCAAACCTTTCTATTGTAAGCTCACCAAAAATAAAATTGCGTGTGCTTAATCACTGGGATAATTTGGATAGAACAGTTGAAAGGGGTTATGCGGGGTTCTCTATTTGGGATTGGCATAGACTGCCAGATTATATAGATCAAAGATACATCGATTATGCAAGAGCAAATGCTTCTATTGGAATCAACGGAACGGTGCTAACAAATGTAAACGCTAAAGCAATAGTCCTTACTAAAGAGTATTTAGTAAAGGTAAAAGCCCTTGCTGATACTTTTCGTCCTTATGGAATTAGAGTATATTTAACTGCAAGGTTTAGTGCTCCTATTGAAATTGGAGGATTAAAAACTGCTGATCCACTTGATGAGGAAGTACAACAATGGTGGAAAGATAAGGTGAAAGAAATATATAGTTATATTCCAGATTTTGGTGGATTTGTTGTTAAAGCTAATTCAGAAGGGCAACCAGGCCCGCAAAATTATAACCGCTCTCATTCAGATGGTGCCAATATGCTGGCTGAAGCTTTAGAAGACTTTAATGGTTTTGTTATGTGGCGGGCTTTTGTGTACAGCAATGAAAATCCAGATGATAGAGCGAAACAAGCTTACAATGAGTTTCAACCGCTTGATGGTAAATTTAGAGCTAATGTTTTTATTCAAACAAAGAATGGGGCTATTGATTTTCAACCACGAGAACCTTTCCATCCATTATTTGGGGTTATGCCAAAAACACCTTTAATGATGGAATTTCAAATTACACAAGAATATTTAGGTCAGGGAACGCAATTAGCTTATCTTTCTCCTTTATACAAAGAGTGTTTAGATTCTGATACTTATGCAAATGGGGAAGGTTCATTTGTATCAAGAGTAATCGATGGAAGCTTAAACAAGCAAATAAATAGTGGAATTGCTGGAGTCGCTAATATTGGAACGGATAGAAATTGGACCGGGCATTTATTTGGTCAATCTAATTGGTTTGCTTTCGGCAGATTGGCTTGGAATCACGAGTTAACATCTGAAGAAATTGCAGATGAATGGATTAAAATGACATTTTCAAATAATGAAGGTGTAGTAAAAAAAATTAGTGATATAATGCTAAATTCCAGAGAAAATTTAGTTAATTACATGACACCACTTGGCTTGCACCATCTTATGGGATGGGATCATCATTATGGTCCATCGCCTTGGATAAAAGATAAACCCCGCGCAGATTGGACTTCAGTTTATTATCATAAAGCAGATTCCAACGGAATTGGTTTCGATAGAACAATAACAGGAAGTAATGCGGTTAGTCAATATTTTCCTATAGTTGCAAAGAAATTTTCTTCATTAGAAACTTGTCCAGAAGAATATTTATTATGGTTTCATCATTTAAATTGGGATTTCAAATTAAAAAATGACGTAACTCTTTGGGATGAAATGTGCTATAGATATTATAAAGGTGCGGAAACAGTGGGGAATAAAATTAATATTTGGAATAGTCTAAAAGATGAAATAGATGCTGAGCGATTTAATCATGTAAAGATGTTATTAAACATTCAGCAAAAAGAAGCTAAGTGGTGGAGAGATGCATCCATTTTGTATTTTCAGACGTTTTCAAAAAGAGATTTACCACAAGGACTTAAAAAACCAGATAAAACTTTAGAGTATTATGAAAATCTCAAATTTCCATTTGCCCCTGGAATAAGACCAAAGTGGTAATTGGAGAAATTGCAATTAATTATAAATAAGATTATAGTTATTAAAACATTAATGACGAAAATTAAAAATTAAATATTGAGGTATATAAAATGTCAAAATATGCTATTGGATTAGATTATGGAACAAATTCTTGTCGTTCACTAATTGTTGATATTTCTAACGGCAAAGAATTAGCAAGCCATGTATTTTCTTATCCATCAGGCGAAATGGGTGTTATTGTTGATAAATCTAATCCGAATTTGGCTCGCCAAAATCCGGCAGATTATATAAAAGGGATTGAAGTTACAATTACTGAAGCATTGAAAAAAATTAAAGGCAAAGATGCAAATTTTAATACCGATGATATTGTTGGCATAGGTGTTGACACAACAGGTAGTAGTCCTATGCTTATTGATTCTGAAGGAAAACCTCTTTGTTTCTCAGAGAAATTTCGTGACAATAATGCTGCAATGGTATGGCTATGGAAAGATCATACAAGTTTTAAAGAAGCGGAAAGCATTACAAAAGCCGCAAAAGAACTTAGACCAGAATATTTAGCAAAAATAGGAGGAGTCTATTCCTCAGAATGGTTTTGGAGTAAATTATTGAAATGTGCTAAAGACCATGAGGATGTCTTTGATGCCGCTGATAGTTTTATAGAAATATGTGATTGGATTCCTGCTGTTTTAGTAGGAGATACTAAACCAGAAAACATTAAAAGAAGTGTTTGTGCAGCTGGTCACAAAGCTATGTTTAGCAATCAATGGGGAGGGTTACCAGATGAGGAATTTTTAAATTATTTGTCACCCAAACTTGGTGAAATTAGAAATAAACTATTTAGTAAGTCTTATCCTTCAGAGGAAAAGATGGGTAATTTATCAGCAGAATGGGCAGCAAAACTAGGATTATCAACCAATGTAGCTGTTGCAGTAGGTGCTTTTGATGCTCACATGGGTGCTGTTGGTGCTGGAGTAAAGGAAGGAACCCTTGTGAAGATACTAGGTACTAGTACTTGCGATATAATGATCTCACCTAATGAGAAAAAACTAAAAGATATTCCAGGAGTTTGCGGAATTGTTGATGGCTCAGTAAAGGGAGGTTATTATGGTATTGAAGCGGGACAATCAGCAGTTGGTGATATATTCTTGTGGTTTGTGAATAATTTAGTTCCAGACAGTTATGGTAAAACGCAAGATGAAAAATTTGAAACTCTAGAAACCAAGGCAAGTGAGTTAAAACCTGGTGAATCAGGTTTGTTAGCGCTGGACTGGAATAATGGTAACAGAACAATTTTAGTTGATGTTAGACTAACTGGATTATTGTTAGGGCAAACTTTACAGACCGAACCTCATGAAATATACCGAGCTCTGGTGGAAGCAACAGCTTTTGGTGCATTGGCAATAATTGATAGAATAGCTGAAAACGGTGTTCCAATAAATGAAGTTGTGAATTGCGGTGGATTAGCCATAAAGAATTCAATGTTAATGCAAATTTATGCTGATATCACAAATCGCCCAATGAAAGTCTCAGCTAGTGAACAAACTCCAGCACTTGGTGCAGCCATTTTTGGCTCTGTTGCTGCCGGGGAGTTCAATAATGTTGAAGTTGCTCAATCTCAGATGACAGGGATTGACAAATCATATAATCCAATATCTGAAAATCATATCGTTTATAAAGAACTATATAAACTCTATAAAAGGCTTCATGATGGATTTGGAGTAGAAGGAAATGTGGAAAACATGTACAATGTAATGAAAGATCTTTTGGATATTAGAGATAGAGTAAGGAGAGATAAATAATGAATTTGGAAGAATTGAAAAATGAAGTTTGTAATGCGAACCTTAAATTAGTTGAGTACGGCTTAGTTACTCTCACTTGGGGTAATGTTAGTGCTATTAATAGAACTGAAGGTTTAGTAGTTATCAAACCAAGTGGTATTGATTATGATAAAATGGATGCAGATGATATGGTTGTTGTCGATTTGGATGGCAAGTTGATTGAAGGTAAATGGAAGCCATCCTCAGATACACCAACACATATTGAACTTTATAAAGCATTTCCACAAATTGGTGGAATTTCACATACCCATAGCATAAACGCAACTATTTTTGCTCAAGCCAAAAAGGAAATTCCTTGTTTTGGTACAACTCATGCTGATCATTTTTATGGGAATGTACCGTTAACAAGAGTATTAAGTGAAAATGAAGTTGTAACTGCCTATGAAAAATTTACAGGAACTGTAATAATTGAAAGATTTAAAGAGCTTGATCCATTAAGTATCCCTGGTATTTTGGTTGCTTCTCATGCACCATTTACTTGGGGTAAATCAGCCATGGAAGCAATTAATAATAGTTTAATTTTAGAAAGAATTGCCGAAATGGCTTTAGGTACATTAGCAATAAATAATAAGTGTGAACCAATAGAGCAGTATGTGTTGGATAAACATTACTTTCGAAAACATGGTGCCAATTCTTACTATGGGCAAAACAAAAAATAAAAATATTAATTAGGAGAATAATAATGATCGATTTAAAAAAATATGAAGTATGGTTTGTTACTGGAAGTCAACATTTATATGGAGAACAAATCTTAAAAAAAGTTGAAATGCATTCTAAGGAAATAGCTAATGCATTGAATTTATCTAAAGAAATTCCAGTTACCGTTACTTTTAAACCAATCCTTACAACACCAGAATCAATTAAAAAAATATGCTTAGAAGCTAACAATACTGAAAATTGTATTGGTTTAGTCACATGGATGCATACATTTTCACCCGCTAAAATGTGGATAGCTGGATTAAAATCATTACAGAAACCATTTGTTCATCTACACACTCAATACAATCGTGATATACCTTATGCCGAAATAGATATGGACTATATGAACCTAAACCAGTCTGCACATGGTGGAAGAGAATTTGGTTTTATCTGTTCACGAATGGGAATTGAAAGAAAAGTAATAGTGGGACATTGGAAAGATGAGAAAGTTTATAAAAAATTATCAGTATGGATGAGAGCAGCTTCTGCTTGGGCGGATGCACAAGGCGGAAAGATAGCTAGATTTGGTGATAATATGAGAGAAGTTGCCGTAACAGAAGGAGATAAAGTTGAAGCTCAATTGCGTTTTGGATATTCTGTAAATGGCTATAATGTAGGTGAGTTAGCTGAATATGTAAATGGTATTACAGAAGCACAAGTTAATGAACTGGTTGAGGAATATGAAGCTACTTATACGTTGGCTAAAGATGCAATAAGGGGAGGCAGTAATCACAATGCTGTAAAGAATGCTGCACAAATTGAATTGGGAATGAGAACATTTTTAGAAAATGGTAACTTCAAAGGTTTTACAACAACATTTGAAAATTTACAGGGATTAAAACAATTACCTGGAATATCTGTTCAACGATTAATGAATGATGGATATGGTTTTGGTGCTGAAGGCGATTGGAAAACAAGTGCTCTTCTTAGAGCTATGAAAGTAATGGACTCCGGATTAAAAGGTGGAACCTCATTTATGGAGGATTATACCTATCATCTTGATCCAAGTGGAATGAAAGTTTTAGGCGCTCACATGCTAGAAGTTTGCCCATCAATTGCAATTGCAAAGCCAAAGTTAGAAGTTCATCCACTTGGTATTGGGGGGAAAGCTGATCCTGCCAGACTTGTTTTTGATGTAGATTCAGGTGAAGGTTTGAACGCATCCATGGTTGATATGGGAAATAGATTTAGGCTTATCGTAAACGAAGTTGAAGTTATAAAACCGGAACAAGATTTCCCAAAGCTTCCAGTAGCCAGAGTTATGTGGGTTCCAAAACCAAATCTTGAAATAGGTGCTGCAGCTTGGATATATGCGGGTGGTGCGCATCATACAGTTTTTTCTAAGGCATTAAATTCAGAATATTTAGAAGATTTTGCAGCTATTGCTGGAATAGAGTTTTTAACTATTGATGCAAACACAAATATCAGAGAATTTAAAAATGAACTGAGATGGAATTCTGTTTATTATCAGGGCAAATAACAAAAATTATATTTAGCTGGTTCCATTATGGTATTTAATGAAACCAGCTTAATTTGTTCAACCGAGTAAGTTCTTGCATTTATAAATTATTTCATCTCAATTTCTTTAATTTCAGGAACAAGAAGATTAATTATAAATAAAGCAATCAAATATAGAGATCCTGCAATTATGAACAATATTAAATAACTGCCAGTAAATTCCAAAATAAATCCAGCAGCAGTTGCAATAAGCATTCCACCAATTGCACCAAACATGCCGCCTAATCCAACAACAGAACCAACAGCTTTTCTTGGAAACATATCTGAAACAGTTGTAAAAAGATTAGCAGACCAAGATTGATGAGCTGCTGTGGCTAAACTTAATAATGCAACAGCAATCCATACACTTGAAGCTTCTGATGCAAAAACAATTGGGATAACAGTTATAGCACTAATTAACATAGTAGTTTTTCTTGCCTTATTAATTGTCCAACCCTTTTTAATAAAGAAGGAAGATAGCCAACCACCTCCGATACTGCCTACATCAGCCATTACATAAATAACTATTAATGGAGCGGCAAATTCTTTTAATGTTAATCCATAAGTATCTTTCAGAAATTTTGGTATCCAGTATAAATAGAACCACCATGCGGGATCAGTTAATAATTTCCCAATTGCAAAAGCCCATGTACCACGAAATTTTAATAGATTTTTCCATGGAATTTTTATTGTAGGATCAGGGGGATCAGATTGGATATATTTGAGTTCACTATCTGAAACTCTTTTACTATCTTCTGGTTTATCATAAAGCCAAAACCAAAAAATTAACCAAATTAAACCTGCACCACCTGTGAAAATAAAAGCTTCTTTCCAACCCCATGTAATTGTAATAAAAGGAACAACTAAAGGAGCAAGAACAGCGCCAACATTTGAACCTGCATTAAATATTCCGGTAGCAAAAGCTCTTTCCTTTTTAGGGAACCATTCAGCAACTGTTTTTATTGCAGCAGGGAAGTTTCCTGCTTCAAAGAAACCAAGAGCAAAACGTGCAATACCAAAACCAAATACTGTGCTTGCTAAAGCATGCCCAATGGCTGCAAAACTCCAACCTGTTAATGCTACTGAGTATCCAACTTTACTTCCAAGTCTGTCCATGAATCGACCAATTAAAAGTAAACCGATAGCATATGCAGCAGTAAAAGCTGTAACAATATAACCGTATTCAATTTCACTCCAACCAATTTCTTTTTCTAAAGTTGGAGCTAATATTCCAATAACTTGTCTATCAATGTAATTTATTGTTGTTGCAAAAAACACTAGGGCTAAAATTACCCAACGAAATTTTCCAATTTTTACGTTTTCTTGCGAATTATCATTCCCTAGTTTGTTCATATTGCTCCTATTTAATAAAGAATAAATTAAGCTACAATTTAACTTAGTTTCATTAGTGTCAAGAACTATAACCTTAACAACGGCGGATAAGACCCCTTTCGCTATCACGCTAGGAAAATTCTACATCCGCCTATTAATAGTATTACTTTACATTTTATATTAAATAGTTTGTTAAATATTCCATTTCTATTTAACAAACATTAGCTATTTAATATTATTATTAATAATTGATTCAAATAATTCTTGTTTACCACTTATTCTATTTGGTTCACCATTAGTTAAAGCTAGCGCATATAAATCTTCAAGAGTAAGTTTTCCTTCTTCAAATTCTTTCCCTTTTCCACTATCAAAACTTGAATATCTATTCTTTCTTAATTCAAGATAGTCGGATTTAGTTAAAATATCATCAGCAATCATTAAAGAGCGTGCAATAACATCCATTGCAGCAATGTGAGCAATAAACAGATCTTCCAAATCAGTAGAATTTCTTCTCGTTTTTGCATCAAAGTTAATTCCACCTTTTTTCAAACCACCTGCCTGAAGAATTACTAACATAGCTTCGGTCATTTCCATAATATTTGTTGGAAATTGATCAGTATCCCAACCATTTTGATAATCTCCTCTATTTGCATCAATACTTCCTAAAACACCAGCATTTGCGGCAACTTGCAATTCGTGCTGAAAAGTGTGGCTTGCTAAAGTTGCATGATTTACTTCTATGTTTAGTTTAAAGTCACCAAGCAGATCATATTCTCTTAAAAATCCAATTACCGTTGCTGAATCAAAGTCATATTGATGTTTCATTGGTTCCATTGGTTTTGGTTCAATCAAGAAATCGCCTTTAAAGCCATTTTTCCTTCCGTATTCTTTTGCCATATTCAAGAACATACCAAAATGATCAAGTTCTCTTTTCATATCTGTATTTAACAGAGACATATATCCTTCGCGACCACCCCAGAAAACAAAATTTTCACCACCTAATTTAATTGTTGCATCAATAGCGTTTTTTACTTGAGTAGCACCGTAAGATAATACATTAAAATCAGGATTTGTTGAAGCTCCGTTCATGTAGCGTGGGTGTGAAAATAAATTAGCTGTTCCCCATAACAATTTTACATTTGACTCTTTTTGTTTTTGTTCTGCATAATTTATTATAACATTTAGTCTTTCTTCATTTTCATTAATTGAAGAACTTTCTTCAATTAAATCAAAGTCGTGGAAACAATAAAAAGGTACACCTAATTTTGTAATCAGTTCAAATGCAGCATCCATCTTTTCTTTGGCTTTATTAATTGGATCATTATGTTTTAACCAAGGATAAGATTTTGTGTCATTCCCAAATGGATCTGCTCCATTTGCTCCAAATGTATGCCAATATGCAATTGCAAATCTGAAATGTTCTTCCATTGTTTTCCCAGCAATAATCTTTTCTGCATCATAATACTTAAATGCCAATGGATTTTTAGATTCACGACCTTCGAAAGAAATTTTAGATATTCCTTTGAAATATTCACTATTCCCAGTTGTTAATTTAGTAGCCATTATTTTCTCGCTTTTTTAGTTGTTAAATTCATTAAAATTAAATATAATTAAATAGTGTATAAAAAACAATAAGCATTGTGTAAAATGAACACTTAGCTGGAGAAAAAATTGTCTCAAGTATCAAAGCAAATGATAAAAAACTTATCGATTGACTGTGTTGTTTTCGGTTTTGAGAATAATAAGTTAGAACTTCTTTTGATTAAAAGAAAAAGTAATCCAAGTAAAGATAGTTGGGCATTACCAGGTGGATTTGTATTAAAAACAGAAACTTTGGATGAAGCCGCAGTTCGGATTTTAGAAGAAAACAGTAATGTTAAAAATATTTATTTAGAGCAAGTACACACTTTTAGTAGAATTGATAGATTCCCACTTAGAAGAGTTATTAGTGTTGCATATTTTGCTCTCATTGATCCAGAGAATCATTTTCTAAAACCAGGAGTTGATACTACTGATGTAAAATGGTTTCAAGTAAATGAGAAAATAGAATTCCCATTTGATCATGCAGAAATATTTCAAAGGGCTTTAAAGAGATTGCGTCAAAGAGTTAGAACAAAGCCAATAGGATTTGAATTGTTGCCTGAGAAGTTTTCTTTAACTCAACTGCAGAATTTATATGAGTGTATTCTTGATGAAAATATGGATAAACGGAACTTTAGGAAAAGAATTTTAAGTTACAATATGTTGATACCTTTAGATGAATATCAAGAAGGAGTTGCTCATAGAGCTGCTAGGTTATATAAGTTTGATTCAAAAGAATATCAAAATTTTATAGATAAAGGATTTAATTTTCAATTATAGTGAGAAACAATATGCATAAAAAGTTTTTAGTTGGTTTTGATATTGGTAGTTCCTCAGTAAAAGTTTCAATAATTGACAGCGACAACGGTGAATTAGTAAGTTCAGCATTTTCGCCAGAAACCGAAATGAAAATTGATTCGCCAAATGTTGGTTGGGCAGAACAACACCCAGATGATTGGTGGAAACATTTAGTAACTTCAACCCAAAAAGCCATTTCAAAACTATCTAATACAAATTATGAAATATCAGGAATCGGAATTTCATATCAAATGCATGGGCTCGTGATGGTTGATAAAAATAATGCAGTTCTTTATCCATCAATAATTTGGTGTGATAGTCGTGCTGTGGAAATAGGGGACAAAGCATTTGAGGATTTGGGAAAGGATTATTGTCTTGGCAATTGCCTTAACTCACCAGGAAATTTTACAGCATCAAAGATAAAATGGATAAAAGATAATCAACCTAAAATTTATGAAAAAATTTATAAGATTATGTTACCAGGAGACTATATTGCGTTAAAACTTACTGGAGAAATAAACACTACTGTTTCAGGATTAAGTGAAGGAATATTTTGGGATTTTAATAAAAATAGCATTGCTGATTATGTATTTGACTATTATTCCATTAATAAAGATTTTATCCCAAATATTGTCCCAACCTTTGGTATTCAAGGTAAATTAACAAAATCAGCCTCCGAAGAGTTAGGACTAAAGCCCGGAATTCCTATCAGTTATAGAGCAGGTGACCAACCAAATAATGCTTTTTCTTTGAATGTATTAAATAAAGGTGAAATTGCAGCAACAGCCGGCACTTCAGGTGTGGTTTATGGTATTGTTGAAAAGAATTCCTATGACTTACACTCACGAGTAAATAGTTTTGCTCATGTTAACTACTCAAACGAAAATCCATTAAAGGGTGTACTACTTTGTATTAATGGAACAGGTATACTTTATAATTGGCTTAAAAACGAACTCATAAGAACCAATGAAAGTTATGAGGAGTTAAATTCATTAGCAAATAAAATTAATGTTGGTTCCGATGGAATAACTGTAATACCATTTGGCAATGGTGCAGAAAGAGTATTAAAGAATCAAAATATTGGAAGTCATATTTTAGGAATAAACTTTAATAATCATACAAGAGAACATATTTTACGGGCTGCACAAGAAGGTATTGCATTCTCATTTAGATACGGAATTGATTTAATGAAAGAGATGGGAATTGAAGTTAATTTGATGAGAGCGGGAAAAGCAAATATGTTTTTGAGTGATATTTTTTCGGAAGCGGTTGCTAATACTTCTAACGCCACTGTAGAACTTTATAATACAGATGGAGCTCAAGGTGCAGCAAGAGGAGCAGGAGTTGGTGCGAATATATATAATTCTTTTGAGGAAGCTTTTGTTGGATTTAAAAAATTAATGGAAATTGTGCCAAATGCTAAACTAGTTTCCCAATATGAAGAAGCCTATCAAAGATGGAAAGAAAAATTAAATTATTTTCTAACCTAATAAGGTGCTATCACAATCTTGTAAGTTACTTTGAAAATGAATTTGTTAATTTCAACTAACTTTTATAACTGAATTGAGTTGTTGTTTTTTTTTATAATAAAAAGTGAGTTAAAAATGTTAAAATCAATTTTTAGAATATTGGTTGCTTTGACGTTATTATTATTATCTCAGGCATGTAAAAACAATCAGGAGAGTACATCGATGATAAGTAAAAAATTATTTGGTAAACTAACTAATGGCAGTAAAGTAAATCTTTTTACTCTCACAAACAAAAGTGGAACAGAAGCTACAATTACTGAATATGGTGCTACTTTAGTTTCATTATTTGTTGCAGATAAAAATGGCAAGTTTGAGGATGTTGTTTTAGGTTATGATAGTCTTGATGGTTATGTAAAAGGAGCATCATACTTTGGTGCAATAGTTGGAAGATATGGAAATAGGATTGGAAAGGGAAAATTCAATTTAGATGGCAAGGAATATCAACTAACAATTAATGATGGAGAAAACCATCTACATGGTGGAGCATTGGGTTTCAATAAAGTTCTGTGGAAGGGTGAAGAGATTGAAAGCAGTGAAGGAGCATCTGTAAAATTTTCTTATTTAAGTGTGGATGGGGAAGAAGGGTATCCTGGAACTATTAACATTACTGTTATTTATACATTGACAAATAACAATGAACTGAAAATTGATTATTCAGCAACAACAGATGAAACAACAATTCTAAATCCAACACATCATTCTTACTTTAATTTAACAGGTAATTTAGAAAACACAATTTTAAATCATGAATTGAAAATAAACGCAGAATATTATACTCCCGTTGATAGTAGTTTAATAACAACTGGTGAATTAGCAAAAGTTGAAAACACTCCAATGGATTTTAGTGTAACTAAAAAAATTGGAGAAAAAATTGATAGTGATTTTGAACAGTTAGTATATGGCAAAGGTTACGACCATAATTGGGTGTTAAACAATTTTGATGGTAATGTTAACAATGTTGCAAGCCTTTATGAACCAACTTCAGGTAGATTAATGGAAGTGTTAACAGATCAGCCTGGAATACAGTTTTATTCTGGAAATTTTCTTGATGGAACAACTGTTGGCAAAAATAATATCGTTTATAATCACAGAGTAGGTTTATGTTTAGAAACACAATGTTTTCCAGATTCGCCGAATAAGTTAAATTTTCCAAGCGTAAAGTTAACTAAAGGTGATACATATAAGCAGCAAACAATTTATCGTTTTTCCATAAAATAATACTAATCGGGAGGATTAATATGTCAGTTTTAGAACCATTAGATTGGGTAGTCATTGCTCTATATTTTGGAGTAATATTAGGATTAGCATGGTGGGTAATTAAGCAAAAACAAAAAGATTCAACAGATTACTTTCTTGCTGGCAGGCATTTAGGGTGGTTTGTTGTTGGGGCTTCAATATTTGCCTCAAACATTGGCTCAGAGCATTTAGTTGGTTTAGCTGGCTCTGGTGCTACCGATGGAGTAGCAATGGCTCACTATGAACTTCATGCTTGGTGTTTGTTGGTCTTAGGTTGGATTATGGTTCCGTTTTATATGCGTTCTAAAGTTTTTACTATGCCTGAATTTCTTGAAAGAAGATTTTCACCAGCATCGCGAACTGTTTTATCAGTTATTTCGCTGGTTGCTTATGTTTTAACAAAAATAGCTGTTGGAATATTTGCAGGTGGAGTTGTTTTTAGTGTCCTATTACCTGAAATGAATTTTATGGGGTTAAATAGTTTTTGGATTGGCTCAATCTTGGTTATTGTATTAACAGGTCTTTATTCAACATTAGGTGGTCTAAAGGCAGTTGCTTATACAGAGGCATTACAAACAATTGTTCTTATTATCGGCTCAATTTTAGTAACAATTTTTGGGTTACAAGCACTTGGTGGATGGAGTGAACTTAAAACAATAGTTGGTTCTGAGATGTTCAATTTGTGGAAACCTTTAGTACCAAATGGTATTGAAAGCACATGGATGCCAATAAAAGAAGCTGGTAAAATGGCTTGGTATTTTAATGATAATTATCCTTGGTTAGGAATGTTGTTTGCTGCTCCAATAATTGGACTTTGGTATTGGACTACAGATCAGTATATAGTTCAAAGAACATTAGGAGCTCCAAATGAAAAAGAAGCACGTAGAGGTTCAATAGCTGCTGCTTTCTTAAAACTATTACCTGTTTTCATCTTTATAATTCCTGGAATGATTGCTTTTGCTCTTGCAAAAAGTGGACAGAACATGGCTATTCAATCAGAATTATTTTCAGCAAGTGGTGAGCTAATAAGAGATAATGCTCAAAAAGCATTTCCGTTGTTAGTGGCTAATGTGTTACCTGTTGGAATTAGAGGAATTGTTGTAGCTGGTTTATTAGCTGCATTAATGAGTTCATTAGCTGGAGTATTTAATGCATCCTCCACGCTATTTACAATGGATTTTTATTCAAGATTTAGACCAAATTCTAGTCAAGAAAAACTTGTCTGGATTGGAAGAGTTGCAACTGCAGTTATGGTTATTATTGGATTATTATGGATTCCTGTAATTCAAGGAGGTAGAGGTTTATATGACTACTTACAGGGCATTCAAGCATATTTAGCCCCACCTATTTTTGTGGTATTCTTTTTAGGCGTTTTTAACAAACGATTAAATGCAAAAGGGTGTTTGTCTGCATTATTAGTTGGTTTTGCGTTAGGTATATTTAGGTTAGCTATCGATACACCAGTAAAACTAATTGATAATTTTACTTATTCACAAGGGTCATTCTTTTGGATTATTAACAATATGTTCTTTCAATATTATAGTTTAGTAATATTTGTTATCTCCGTTATAATTATGTTCGCAGTTAGCTACATGACTGAAGCACCTGATTATGCTAAAATTAGTGGATTAACCTATGGAACATTAACAGCAAAAGATAAAAAAGAAACTAGATCAAGTTGGAGTTTCATTGATGTTGCAGCTTCTGTATTGGTTATTGTATTGATTCTTGTTGCATATTTATCTTTTACAGGATAACTTCTAAAAGTGTAAAATATTTTAAATTAACTGTTACAAATTAAAGTAAAAGGTAAAAAATGAAATCACAACTAGAGCAATTAAAAGAGTTTACAACTGTGGTTGCAGATACTGGCGATTTTCTTCAAATAAAACAATATCGTCCACAGGATGCTACAACAAATCCTTCGCTTATTTTAAAAGCAATTGCAATGCCTGAATATCAGGATATTATTGACCTTGCAGTTTCAGAAAATAAAAGCAAGGACGTAAGTGTTATTATGGATAAGGTACTTGTTTTGTTTGGTGAAAAAATACTAGATATTGTCCCTGGTCGTGTTTCCACTGAAGTTGATGCGCGTCTTTCTTTTAATTCAAAAGCAACTGTTGAAAAAGCAAAAACAATTATTGAATATTACAAAGAAAAAGGAATACCAAAAGAAAGAGTGCTAATCAAAATTGCTTCAACTTGGGAAGGAATTGAAGCTGCAAAAGTACTGGAAAAAGAAGGCATTCATTGCAATATGACTCTTCTATTTTCACTTGCTCAAGCTGTTGCCTGCGCTGAGGCTAATGCAACTCTTATTTCACCATTTGTTGGCAGAATACTAGATTGGCATAAATCCAGTGAAGGTAGAGATTTTCTGCCTTTTGAAGATCCTGGAGTTTTGTCGGTAAAACAGATTTATAATTATTATAAAAAATATGATTACAAGACAGAGATTATGGGAGCCAGCTTTAGAAATAAAGGCGAAATACTTGAATTAGCTGGCTGTGATCTTCTTACTATTAGTCCTTCTCTACTTGCAGAGCTTTCCTCAAATAATAAAATAATTGAAAGAAAATTATCAGCCACAAATTCCCAAACAGATGAAATAGTAAAATTTGATCTAACAGAAGATAATTTTCGTTGGGAGTTGAACGAAAACGCGATGGCGACAGAAAAGACCGCAGAAGGAATTCGCCAATTCAGTGCGGATATTCGTAAACTTGAAACAATTATTATTGGAAAATTATCTTAAAAAATTCAAGACTATGAGTCTCACCTAAAAGATTGCTTTTGCTATTGCGAGCCGTTTTTAGCAAAAGCAATCTTTCGATTATATGCCAATTTTTAAATATTGTCCCAAAGTAATTCATACATGACTTTGCTCTACTTGCAATTGCAGACATGAAAATATTGTTTTTAGAGTGAACTCATATTATAAAAATAATGATGAAATAAAAAGATAGGTTAAAGTTGATTTGTCATGCTTTCAGTATTGTGACACCTCAACTTTTTAAGAACATTGCTGCTGTAATTTAGCCGATTTCTATTACAGTTTTACAAGTCTGTCAGTATCGGCTTTGCAATTCGACCAACAGTTCTACATGTAGTCGAATCGCTGATTCGAGAGCTTTGTCATTTACAAGTTAGCTATTCACACTGCAAAATTAATATAACTAATCTATCTTGTCTTTTTTATCAAAAAACCAATTGCCTTGAATTCTTTATTTGTTTATTATTTTAAGATAATCTGTACTGATATACTTTCGATATATATTTTTCTTTTATCATAAATACACTTACAAATTAACTCGGGACATCCAGTTTTGGAAAATCTTGCAAATTAAACAAATTTCAGCCTTTTTAAAATTGTGCGGAAAACAGGTGAACAAGTTTCAGAAACTCAAAAAGATGATGACTTTTTCTTTTCAAGATTGTTTTAATATTTCCCAAATGGAAGATTTATCAATAATGGTTACTGAGCCTTGCCGAAGAAGAAAATAATTTCTTTATAGCTCGATATGCAATAATTGCTAGGTTGCAATTACACTAATTTATTAACTAAGAGTTTTGTTTTTCTTTAATTGAATGATAAGTGAAATTCCATACAAAAGGATAAATTATCAGCGGGACTATGAAATCTCTTTAAAAGCAAAAAGCCCGATTTCATTACAAAATCGAGCTTTTTTTGAGCTGGTGAGAGGACTTGAACCCCCGACCAGCTGATTACAAATCAGCTGCTCTACCAACTGAGCTACACCAGCATTTATTTAGAAACGAAATATAAATACTTTACTAAATTTCTGCAACTAAAAAATTGATTTATTTAAAAATATTTTTACAAATGTGCGTTGATAAAGGGTAATATCTTAAATATTCCCGAGTTATTATTTGCAATATTAATTAAACCAATCTGAACTCCATTTAAATTTTCTGCAAAGTTAATAATTCCAATAGTTAAGCCGTTTTGATTTCCATTTATTTCATTATAGCCAGCAAATGAAAATCCAGTTAGATTTTCAAATTCAGTCCAAGCTAAAGTGAAATTAATTCCAGTAAAATCCATAGATTCAGTCTTATAACCCGAGATTGAAATACCTGATATAGAATCCATTACTTTTATTTGACCTAGAGTAAAACTTAATCCGTATAAACTGTTATCTCCACTAACAATTGCAACTCCACCAATGTTTATTCCTTTAATAGATTCTTCGGAAACCAAAGCTAAACCACCAATATTTATTCCAGTTATTCCACTTTTCGAAACCATTGCTAAGCCACCAAAGTTTAAGCCGACAAGCTCACCATCAGCTACTAAAGCTAAGGAACTCATATTTAATCCACTCATACTTCCCTTGGAAACACAAGCAAGTCCACCAAAATTAATCCCAGTTATATTCCCATCTGAAACTAAAGCCAAACCGCCAACGTTAATTCCTGTAATGTCATTATTTGCAACTAAGGACAATCCACCAAAGTTTAAGCCGGTAATACTATTCCCAGATACAAGTGCTAAACCTGCCAAATTAATACCGGTTAATTCACCTTCGGAGACTAACGCTAAACCGCCAAAATTAATTCCAGAAATGTTGCCATTTGACACTGCCGACAAAAGTCCAAAATTTACTCCAACCATTTCTTCTTCAGCAATAATTGCACCTAGACCAACATTTATTCCGTGAAGTCTTGACGCATGTGGTGTAACTCCAAAAGAAATTCCATTAACTTCAGAATTTATAATGGACTTTGGCTCCCACAAGGTGAAATTAAATCCATTAATTGTTTCTACATCACAATCCCGATAATTGAATCGTAAACCGTTGAAGCTTTTTGAGTTACCAAAACTAATTCCCCAACATGATGATGGAATATCTAAACAAAAATCAGAACAAGTTGTATATTCGTCATTATTTGTTTGATTTTCGTTTTTACTTAAAAGGGGAGTTGTGATGACGAGTAAGAGTAGTAATAGATATTTCAATTTAGCCTCCAATAATTTTAATTTTTTCTTTAGACTAATAATTATCAGAAATGTTACACGTTTGATGGAAAAAAATGATGGTCTCAATTATTAAGCCATTATTAAAAAATTATAAATATATTTGCTCAATTCGCAGTCTTTCGCGATTCCATCTAATTTTGTATTTACACGTTTCCATCTATGTGGATTTTTGTGGAATTATTCTTATCGTTAACTTAAAAATGAATATTTTCAGGCAAATAATAGGACACCAAAAGTAAAAATCTATGTTTGTAAAATTTGTTTTTGCCAATTCATTAAAATAATAATGCAACTTTTTCCTAGATTTGCATTATGATATTAGATGCAAGAATTTATAAATATATCGGAATCTGTAGTTTCGGAAGAGGCACTAGTGCGATACTCTAACAAACATGAGGAAGCTCTTGTAGAAAGAGCTAAGGAAGATCCACATGCTTTTGGAGAATTATTTGATAAATATTATGATCCAATATTAAATTATATTGTTCATAGAACTGCCAATACAGCTTTATCAGAGGAATTAACATCTAACACTTTCTTTAGTGCGTTAAATAATATTCATACATTTCATTGGCGCAATATTCCTTTTTCGGCTTGGTTATATAAAATTGCATCAAATGAAATAAATGGATTTTTTAGAAAAAACAAAAATGGATTTATTTCTTCAATTGAGGAATCGCACGAATTTATTGAAGATGAACTTACATTAGCTGATATGGAAATTAAAAGAGAGGAAAAAGAAATTGCAAAAAATAATCTTTTTCAAGAACTCCACAGAGCATTGGTTAAAATTAAACCAAAATATCAGGAAGTTATTGTATTAAAATATTTCGAAAAAAAAAGCATTTCTGAAATTTCAGAAATTACCGGCAAAGCCGAAGGGACAATAAAATCACTACTTCATAGAGGTTTAAGCCAACTTAAAGAATTAATTGGCACCTCATTTTATGGGGAGGTAACAAATGAATAAAAATGATCTTGAAAAAATATTAACCGAATTTGAACCACCAAATATAAAGTTTGAACATAATAAAAATAAATTACGGCGTGCTTTATTAAATTCTGATTTGTATGGAAAACAAAGCTGGTTAAGAAATTTAAGTCCAAGAGAGATTTCAATTGCTTCAGCATTTTCTATCTTTATATTTGTTTTAATCAGTTATTACATTTTTAATCAAAATAATTCAAATCTTGACAATATACTTTCAAAAACAAAAGAAAATTATGCGGGATTTTTGACATCTAATAAAACAAACTATTTTGACAGTGACTTAAAAATCTACGGAACTGAAAATGAGGAATTTGATTTAAAGGTTGAAAAGTGGGTCAACTTAAAAGAAAATAAATATTGTATAGTACTTAAAGATAATTACAGCAATGAGATTTTAGATAAAATAATAATTAGAGATAAAAAAATTTATAGGATGAAAAATCCTAAACTGCAGGCATTAAACACAGTTAATAGCCATCAAATGATAATATTTGAAATTGCAGATGAATTATTAAACAGTACCGAATTTAATGCCGATTCAATTTCTGTTTCTATTGATTCAAAAATGAAGGACAAAATAAATATGTTTAGCAAAACTGGATTATTAGTGTATAATTCTGGACTCTCTCCTTTTAATGAAACTTATATTAATAGACCAGAAATAAACAGTATGAAGATTAGTAATAGATTGAATTTAGATGAATATCTTATGGATAATCCGCTTGATCTCTTAAAAGAATTAGCTAGTAAAAGTAAGATTACAGTTTCAGAGAATTATTTTGATGAACTTTTAGGCAAAAAAGTTTTTATCGTTCAGATTGAGGAATCGATATTGGATACGTTAGAACAAGGGTTAACTTTAAAAATTGATGACAGCCTTTCCAGATTTGATTCACTTTTAACTAATGAGCTGAAAGAAAGTCATCGGAGATATGTTTATTATTCAATGAATCTTTCGGATACATTAGTTAGTATTGATTCAACAAAAGCAAGTGTTCCCAAAAGTGTAAAAAAAATACTAATCGATCCCGAAACTGGTTCAATTGAAGGAGTAGATTACATATACCAGAACATTCGGAAGAATATAAAATTATCCTCTTCAAGATTTACAAATCATTTATTAGTTACCAAAGAAGATTCTAAATTTGACCCAATAATTGATGATTTGGAATATTTTGGAAATACTAACAAAATAAAAAATACTTTTATTAAAAAATTCTCCAAAGATTTACATGAAAATATGACGAAATAATAATTATAAATATTTTAACATTTTTTAACACACATGTAATGCAACCTTTCTTAAACACCTTCATTATATAATTGAACACATTAATTCAACAATATAATGAAGGAATCAAAAAATGAAAAAATCAATTTTTACAACCACAGCTTTAATCATGTTATTTTTTACTATAACAACAAACAGTCAGCAAATGAAAATAATAACAGGCAACGAAATTGCCTTTGTACCAGAGATAAAAGGTATAATTGAGTTTGGTGACTCTCAACTAAAAGTAGCAGCAGTTCAACCCTCATCACAAGAAAGTGAAAAACCAATTGACTTAAAAGTGGATGATATAGTTTTATTCGTTAATGGAAAACGAGTAAAAACACTTGATTCATTTAACGAAAATTATGAAAACACAACAATAGGGGAAGAAGTAAAACTAGGCATTAAACGTGGTGATGAAAGGTTTATTGTTTCTTTTAAGAAAGCTGATCCCACAAAGTTTAAGCACAAAATAATGCGAATGGGAAAAAATGCCGAACATGCAGATGAAGCAATTGGGTCTATGAAAAAAGAGAAAGTTATGATGAATATAAAAGAAGTTGATGCTGACTCCTTAAAACAAAACAAAGTGATAATAAACATGGAATCTCCTAACAAAAAAGAAGATAAATAATGAAAAATAATTCTATTAAAATATTACTACTATTGATTTTGTGTTTCTCACTTGAACTATTTGCCCAAAGCGTTGGCTCATACTATAATCCAAAAGATGACCAATATAGATTATTGGGACTAAAAAGAGCAAAGGAAATATACGACTCAGCGGATGCTGAATTCAAAAGACAGGAAACACTTTTCAATAAACAATTAATTTCGACTAGGGAGCTTGAAACTGCTCGCATGTCATTTATAGATGCAGAGGTAAATTATTATCAAGCTTTGTTGGCATTATTGTTTGAACAACAATATGTATCAGTGCAAAAGGCGATGAAATACCAAGATGCTAATGGACGAATACATGTAAAATTGACTTTGGCAAATTCCTCGGGAGGCGGTGGTGAATTCAAAAAACTTATTAACATTGATGATGAACTTTTCAGATCACTGCAACCAGATGTTGTTAACGATGTATACGTTTCGTTATTGAATGATGATAATGCAATTATTAGTCTACCATACGAAGCAAAATTAGAACAAATATTTTACGGTAAACAGGTGACTATTGATTTCCTGCTTCTACAGGATCTTGATGCTATAACTGTAAATATAATATACGGTTCTGGCACCATGAGAGCTCCAAAAATCTTTTTGCAAAAAGATGTAACTGAAGACAAGGTGGTTTTTCAATCTGACCAATTTTCACAGGAAGTTGATTTGGGCAGTTCAGCAACTTATAGAATGACTCTCGAACTTTTTAGTGGTCTTAACGATACTTATCAACTCGAAGTCTTAAATCTGCCCAGACAGATTACCCATTACTTTGTGGATCCACAAACTCAAGCAAGGTTAAGTCAATTTAAATTTACTGAATCTTCACAAACTCGGAATGCTGGTCTTCAGGTATTTTTACCAGACCGCCCAACAGACCAAGTAAAGATAGAAGATCCTATAACTTTTTTTATAATAGCCATACCATACGATAGGTTGGATTTATTTAAAAAATCTGAAGATAAAATCTGGACTGAGAAAGAACTGCAGAATAAGAAAATTGGGTATTTAAAAATGGAATTGATTCCGAGAGGTTTAGGAGAAATACTAGTAAAAGCACCTCAGTTGTATTTTTCTATTCTATCTAGTGAATCTATCAATGTACCTATAACTGTTGTGAACGAGGGTAGTCGAAGGCTTGATAATGTTGAATTCAAAGTCGATTTGCCCCTTAATTGGATAAGAGAAACTACACCAAATATCATTAGCAGTTTGAGTATTAGAGAAGAAAAGATTGTGAATTTTAGTTTTACCCCTCCTGAAGATATACAACCAGGTAAATATGAAATTAGGATTCGGACAACATCACTTTCAGATAATCAGATGGTTAAGGCAGAAGACAAAACTATTACAATTGAAATTAAACCGGAAGTAAATTTGTTTGGGACTCTTCTTTTGGTCTTATTCATAGTTGGGTTAGTAGCAGGAATAGTAATTTTTGGAATAAAGTTAATGAAAAAGTAATGGAGAATTTAATGGAAACAATGAATAAAACGGCTCCCATACTAGAGGCGGTAAATCTAAGCAAAAAATATGAAGACGGAATGCTTGCACTTAATAATGTTAGCTTTGAAGTAAAGCCTGGAGAAATATTTTCAATGCTTGGCGGAAATGGTGCTGGAAAAACAACCACAATAAATATTTTCTTAAACCTACTTGAACCAACTAGTGGAGAAGCTAAAATAAACGGAATAGTTACACATGAAAGTCCGTTGGAAGCAAAAAAAAATGTAGCGTTTCTATCTGAAAACGTTATGCTCTATCCAGAATTTACAGCTTTACAAAACATTGATTTTTTTGTGAAGCTGGGTGGTAAATTAAATTATACAAAATCAGATTATCAAAAAGTTCTCAAAAGAGTTGGACTTCAAACTGAAGCTCATGAGAAAAAACTTAAGGGTTTTTCAAAAGGGATGCGCCAAAAATGTGGTATTGCCATTGCAATTTTAAAGGATGCTCCAGCAATACTTTTAGACGAACCTACTTCAGGTCTTGACCCGAAAGCTGGACACGAATTTGTAAAACTCTTAGCTGATTTGCGTGATGAAGGAAAAGCAATTTTAATGTCAACTCACGATATTTTTAGAGCAAAAGAAATTTCTGATTACGTTGGTATTATGAATAAAGGTTCTCTTGTAATGAAAAAATCACGTGCCGAATTGCAAGGCGAAAACCTAGAACAGCTTTATGTACAATTTATGGCTGGATATATGGACACAGTAGCGTAAAAATTATTTGAGGAAAAACGATGTTAAAACTTCTTATAGAAAAAGAATTAAAAGAAATAATTGGTTCGCCAAAATTTATAATGATGTTTGCCATAAGCTCAATTTTGATCTTACTAACATTCTATGTTGGAGGAATCAATTACAAAAAAAATATTGCCCAACATGAAGCTGCCAAGCTTGAAAATTTACGTTCTATGGAAGGTATAAAAGATTGGCGCCTGATAGAGCACAATATCTATTTGCCTCCGTCAATACTAGCTTCTCTTGTAAACGGAATATCTAATGATATTGGCAGAAACGTTGATATGTATGGACGCGGGGAAATTAGACCTCACGGCAGTGTGTATAATGAAAATCCAGTTTATGCCGCATTCAGATTTTTAGATTTAACTTTTCTGTTTCAAATTGTTCTATCACTTTTCTCTATTCTATTCACTTATAATGCCGTTAATGGTGAAAAAGAAAGTGGAACCTTGCGCCTTGTTTTTTCCAATTCAATACCGCGTGGAAAATATATTTTGGGTAAAATACTTGGTTCATATGCAGCGTTATCAATTCCCCTTATAATTCCATTTTTATTAGGATGTCTTGTTCTTTCAGTTTTAGGAATACAACTAAAAGGCAGCGAGTGGTTTAGACTTGCACTAATAATTAATGCTGGAATTTTGTTCATGGGTGTATTTATAACTTTATCAGTATTTATTTCATCAGTAAGCAGACGCTCTGCGAATTCATTTTTATTACTATTAGTAATATGGATTTTTGTAATACTTGTAATTCCAAGAGCTGCTGTACTTATATCTGGGCGTTTTATAGATGTTCCACCAATCGACGAATTAAACAACAAAAAAAATGCTTACAACCGAGAATTAGCTGAAACTGTCTTAAATAAATTGAAAACGTTTAAAGCAGATGGTAATGAAGATTTGTTTGCTCAATTTGAAAAATATATGGAAGAAGTGAATGACGATAAAGATGAAAAAATGAATTCTTTTGGGTCAAAGCTTGATGAAGAAAGAAAAAACAGACAAAATGTTCAATCTGATTTATCTTTAACTTTGGCAAGAATCTCCCCTGCAGCGCAGTTTTCTTTAGCCTCCTCCATTATTGCAGGAACTTCATTAACCCTTTCGCAAGAGTTTTTAAGTCAAGCAAAAAATTATCAAAATGTATTTAAAACTTTTCAACAGGAAAAATCTGGCGGCAGTAGCGGAGGCGGAATGAAAATGATAATGGTTAACGAAGGAGATGAACCTCCTGATATTGATCCAACTGAACTACCTGAGTTCGTTTATAAAGAAGCAAATCTCGATTCTATAATTGTGGCGTCACTTGGTGACTTTGGACTATTAATAATTTATACTTTCATTTTCTTTGCTGGTGCGTATATGGCGTTTCGCCGGTTCGATTTGAGATGATTAAAAGGAGGTAAAATGTTTTCAATTTTAATAAAAAAAGAATTAATAGCCATATTGCAAAATCCCAAGTTTATAACAACTTTTGCAGTTAGCAGTTTTTTGATAATTCTAAGTGTGCTCATAGGTATAAATGAGTATAAAAATAATTTAGCTCAATATGATACTGGCATTTCTCTTGCAAAAAGTAAGATTGAAGAATCAAGATCATGGCACTCAATAAATGCCATTGCATATAGAAAGCCTGATCCTATGCAAATATTTGTATCTGGAGTAAATAATGATATTGGAAGGTTTTCAAATGTTAGCAGACAAGGCGAAGTAAAACTGCAGAATAGTTCATACTCTGATGATCCGGTATTTGCAATATTTAGAAATATAGATTTCGCATTTATAATGACAATTGTTCTTTCACTCTTTGCAATTATGTTTACATATAACGCAGTAAATGGTGAAAAAGAGGATGGCACCCTGCGTCTCCTCTTTTCTAATTCAATTTCAAGGGCTGAATTCATTGCAAGTAAAGTAGTTGGCGCTTGGTTAGGACTAGTTGTACCACTGCTTATTCCAATTTCAATAAGTTTTCTTCTAATAATTTCATTTGATATAAATTTTAGGTTTTTTGATTGGAGCAGAGTTTTAACATTAGCCTTTGTTTCCATAACCTATTTTACTTTTTTTATAATTTTTGGAATTCTAGTCTCATCGATAACAAAAAGTTCATCAACTTCATTTCTATTGTTGCTTACATTCTGGATCATTACTGTTTTTATTATTCCAAGAGTAGGTGTAATTGCTGCGGGACAAATTATTAGGATCCCATCGCATGCAGAAATTGAGAGTCAACTGGATGCATTTTCAAAAGACAGCTGGAAAAACTACACTACTCAACTTAGCAAAACATGGAATGAACGCCGCCTTCAAATGGAAGGTATGTCTGAATCCGAAAAAGCAATGTATGAAGATGATAACAGTTGGGGCTGGATGCAGACGGATGATAAACTTCGTAAAATAAATGAGGAAAATATCACCGACTATTCAAGGAAATTATTTGAAGGATATAAAAATAATAGAATTGAATTAAGAAAACTTGCTTTAACACTATCTAGATTTTCACCTGCTTCCGCCTATCAATTGGCAGCAATGAATATGGCTTCCACTGATATAGCGTTAAAAGTTAGGTATGAAGATGCAATTCAATTATATAAAGAAAAAATCTTATCCCACGCTTCACAAAAAGCAGAGACTGACGGTGATTCCTTTGGATTAAGGATTAGTATGGATAGTGAAAAAGGTATAAGTGTTGAGGGCGGACGTGATCAGAATATGCTTGATACTAGTGAACTTCCTCAATTTGCAGAACCCAGCTATACGTTTGCGCAAATATTTGAACCAACTATAATAGATATCTCAATTCTATTCATTCTATCAATAGCTTGTTTTGGATTAAGTGTTTATCGATTTTCAAAATTTGATTTACGTTAATCAAGATGAGGATAAAGATCAAGATTAAGTAATATTAACTTAATCTTGATCTTAGCAATTCTACAATATATACTTACTCAAATCACGATCTTTAACTATTGCATCTAACTTTTCATTAACTAGTTTTCCATCTATTATAATAGATTTTATATCCATTTTATCAGGTAAATCAAATAAAATATCTTCTAGAAGTGTTGTTAATATTGTGTGCAAACGTCGAGCTCCAATGTTTTCTACTTCTTCATTTACATAGGCAGCAGTTCTAGCAACTTCGGAAATAGCTTCATTCGAAAATTCAACATCAACACCTTCCGTTTTTAATAAAGCAGCATATTGTTTCAATAATGCATTCTCTGGAATTGTTAGAATTTTTACAAAGTCTTCTTCAGTCAAACTTTTAAGTTCAACTCTAATTGGAAATCTACCTTGTAATTCTGGAATTAAATCGGATGGTTTTGAAATATGAAATGCTCCAGAAGCAATAAATAAGATGTGATCAGTTTTAACAGCACCATATTTTGTATTAACAGTTGAGCCTTCAACTATAGGTAGCAAATCACGCTGAACACCTTCACGAGAAACATCAGGACCTCTAGATTCAGTTGAACCTGCAACTTTATCAATTTCATCAATAAAAACCATTCCAGTTTCTTGAACTCTTCTTATTGCTTCAGTTTGAACTGCATCCATATCTATTAATTTTTGAGCTTCTTCTTGGGATATAAGTTTCCGTGCATTATCAATTGTAGTTTTGCGTTTTTTCTTTTTCTTTGGCATCATGCTGCTAACTATTTCTTGAATATTCATACCCATGTCATCCATTCCCATTGGGCCCATTACTTGAACTCCAATTTGAGGTGCATTGATATCAAACTCAATCATTTTTTCATCCATACTACCGCTTTTAAGTTTTTCTCTCATCCACTCTCGAGTTTTTTCGTTTTGCAAAGACTCATTATTAGTTTCTTCTTGTTCTTCGTCAGCGTTTTCATTTGGGTTTGCAATTGGTTTTTTAACTGGCGGTATTAAAATATCAAGTATTCGTTCTTCGGCTAATATATTAGCTTTTTCTTGAACCTCTGCTTTTTTCTCAGTACTAACCATATTTACAGCAATGTCAGTCAAATCTCTAATCATCGATTCAACATCACGTCCAACATAACCAACCTCTGTAAATTTAGATGCTTCCACTTTTATAAAAGGAGCATTAGAAAGTTTAGCTAATCTTCTTGCAATTTCTGTTTTACCAACTCCAGTTGGTCCAATAAGAATAATGTTATTAGGCATTATCTCATCTCGTAAATTTTCTTCTACATTTTGGCGGCGCCATCTATTTCTAAGTGCAATAGCAACTGCTCTTTTGGCATCATCTTGTCCAATAATGTATTTATCCAACTCTGCTACTGTTTGTGAGGGAGTTAAATTTCCATTTAAATGTTTCATCAGTTTATAACCTTGTGTTTTCATAGCTGTCTGCATAAAATCCAATTTGGAATTTGTACTAACTGCTCAATTTCAAAATTTATTTATCTACTTCTTCAACTGTAATGTGATCATTTGTGTATATACAAATTTCTCCAGCCGTTTTTAATGCCTCTTCAGCAATTTCTTTTGCTGAAAGATTGCTGTGTTTAATTAACATTTTTGCAGCAGCGAGTGCATACATTCCACCAGAACCAATTGCGACAATACCATCATCTGGTTCAATAACATCTCCAGTTCCAGAAACAATAAAGGAATTATCAGCCGAAACCACCGCAAGCATTGCCTCTAGTTTTCTAAGATATTTATCAGTTCTCCAATCTTTTGCAAGTTCAACAACTGAACGGTTTACGTTCCCTCGGTACTGCTCCAATTTTTCTTCAAATCTTCCAAGAAGTGTAAAAGCATCGGCAGCAGAGCCAGCAAAACCGCAAAGAACTTTACCATTGTATAGTTTTCTAATTTTCATTGAATTACGTTTAACAACAGTATTTCCTAGCGTTACTTGTCCATCACCACCAATAACTGCTTGCCCATTGTGAATTAATCCAAGTATTGTGGTTGATCTAATTTTTCTTTTCATATTTTCTCCAATTCTTGCTTATAAAATTAAGCAAATTATATTTCTAAAATTTAAGGTAAATCTTGTTTACTCTTTTGCCACTTTTCAACCCACTCAATAAAAGTTGGTGTAAGTGGCACTGCAAGTAATCTTCCACCAAAACCCATATATCTGTAAACCATCATGTTATAATTTATAACAGGTAAATTATACAAAAGCTTTTCATTAACTTTAACACCAAATTTGTTAGCTAATTTTACAGTATTATCAATCATTTTAGTGCTTAACTTTTTACCCTTAAGTTCTTTTTTGAGCTCCGATTTTATTTCATTAAAGTCTGCTGGAAGATTAATCTTTTCTTCCTTTTTATCAATTAATTTAAAAACGATGTATTTATTATCAATTTCAATTGGTCCATAAACTTCTCCAACAGAAAGATTTTTTGCTATTTGTCCAATTTCACCTTTTGAACTAGCTGGAACAAGTCCGCTTTCTGGATTAATATTATTTTCACTTGAGTTTGTTAAAGCAAGCTCTTTAAAATCAGCACCCTTATCAATTTCATTAAAAATAGTTACAATTACATCTAGATTATTAGATGATATTTCAATAATATTAATTAAAGTTTGAGGTGAGCCAAGTGATTTTGAATTAGCATAATAATCTTTTATCTCATCATCTGAAACTTTGGATGAATCGAATAGTGTTTTTTTGTAAAGTGTTGCTAGATAATTATCGCGCCACATTTGAATATCTTCTTTTACTTCTGGAAGATTTTCCAATCCTTTTTGTTTGGCTTCTTCTTTTAGAAATTCCAGTTCAATAAATCTTTTTACTCGGCTATTTAACTGAGCGCGAATTTTGTTTGGATCTGTAAAACTTGAATAGAATCCTTCAAAAGCAAATGAGTATAGAAACTGTTTCAGCGAGATAGGATTATTCTGAAGATGAATAAATGGCAAAGCTAGTGAATCATTTCCAAACTCATTTTTAATGCTCATAAAATCTTCAGAATCTAAGAAGATACTTTCTCCTGGTTTTACTTTATCTAATTCACCCCTTAGTTTTAATTTTTCAATTAACTTATTAGATAAACTCCAGAACAGTTCGCCATCAGTTTCTACTTTGCGACCAGGGAAAAAAGATTTATAATATTTTTGATAAACATTATCGTTAGCTCTTGCTTCAACAACACGATTTACATTTTTTATCATGTTATTTGCTTGTCGTTCATTTTCGATTATTTCATTTTCAATTGAGTAAAGTTTGAATATGTAAAAACCTTCTGGAGATTTTATTGGATTAGAAACCTCATAAAGTTTAAGATTGAAAAGAGTATCTTCGGCAAGTTCAGCCATCTGTCCAAAATGAATTTGATAAAAAACTGTTTTTTGTAAATCATATTCTGGACGTTTAACCATAATTGAATCGAACGATGCGCCATTCTTAATTTTAGCTGAAATATTGTTTATCTCAGTTTCATCCATTGAATGGATAAATTTAGTATTCAAATAATAAAGGGCTTTCCTTTTTGCTTCTGCTAATGTTTCTGGCGAAATAACAACTTTATTCATTATTTCTTTTCTATAAAGTGCATCACGGAGGTTCATGTCTTTTATACTTTGAAAAGATAATTGCATTATTTCTGTTGAGTCGAAACCAAGATTTTCCGATTCCAATGCCCAAAGTTTTTCGGCAATAATGGAATACAGAGTTTCAGCTTTTAGGCGCTCTTCTCTTCCTTTCATATGACGACCAATTTGGGGAACCATTTCATAGCGTTTTTTGAATTCGCTTACTGTAATTTTAATTGGACCAATTTCGGCAACAATTTTGTCATCTTCGTATTGTGCAAATACAGAAGTTGATGATATTATAACAAATAAAAAAAGATTAAATAAAAATTTCATTTTGACCATAACTTTATTTTGGGAAATATTTTTGGCACACTATTTTGATAGTCTAAATAGTCACTTCCAAAAATCGTTAATAATTTTTTCTCTTCATAATATGAGCCTATGTAAAAATATAGTAGCATATTAATTAGAAAAACAAGATAGAAAAAATCCATAGTAGGACGAAGAATTAAAAACAAAGATGAAAAAAGGTAAATTGGATGACGTGAGTATTTAAATGTACCTTCAATGCGAAGTTCCATTATTTCATCTAAATCATCAATATGGTAATCTTTTTGTTTGTATCTAAATATCTGAGATATTCCCAAAAATTCTTTCATATTCAAGAATTTTGTAGTCCACAGTAAAGCAATTCCAGCAAAAATTTGGGAAAAGACAATAATAATATCAAAAGGGTATTGAAGATCATAAATAATATTATCTGGTTTTGGAGATATTATATAAATTAAAAAGAAAATTAGAATTGAAGATAAATTATAGAATAGTCTGTAAAAAGCTATCTTATCTCCAAGAAATTTGGCTACTTCCAACTTAAATTTATGCGAAGCCAGAATTGAATGTGAAACAGCAAAAATTAAAAATAGTGATGTTATTGTTAAAGCATCCAAAAACAAATTAAATTTCCTTTCGTAAGCGAGCAACAGGAATCATCATTGCTTCGCGATATTTTGCAACCGTTCTGCGTGCAATCATTATCCCTTTTTCATTTAGGAGGTCTTTCAATCTATCATCACTAAGTGGAATTCTCTTCGATTCGCCATCTATATACTCTTTTAGCAAAATTTTAATATGCTTATTCGAAATGTCTTCGCCCGAGCTTGTTTCAAGTCCTTCACTAAAAAAATATTTCAATTCATGAATTCCAACAGGACTTTGCACATATTTTCCATTTACAACTCGGCTAATTGTAGAAATATCCATTTGTATTTCTTCTGCAATATCCTTGTAAATCATAGGTCTTAATGCTTTTGGTCCAATTTCAAAAAATTCATACTGTTTTTCAACAATTGCTTGCATAATATGCATTAAAGTATTTCTGCGTTGCTGTATTGAGGCAATAAACCACTTAGCCGATTCAAATTTTTCTCTCAAAAATTTATGAGTCTCTTTTTGTCTGTCAGAAATTTTTCTTTTTCTTTTATTAGAATCAAGCAATTCAAGATAAGTTGTACTAATAGTTAACGATTGAGCACTTTTATCATTTAAGGAAACAATAAAATTTTTCCCAATTTTTTCAACAGTAAAATCAGGGGTTATTTGATTTGCTTCTTCCGATGTAATTGTTCCTTCACCAGGTTTAGGATTTAGGCGGTGAATTAAATCAAGAATTTTTTTAAGAGTATCATCGGTAAAATTAAGTTTAGCTTCAATTGATGCATATCTTTTATTTACAAAATCATTGTAATATTTAGTTAAAATTTCCTTTGCTAAAAAAGTATAATATGGATCATAAGACAAATTATCTAACTGCACTATAAGACATTCTTGCAATGAGCGGCAGGCAATACCTATTGGATCAAAAACTTGTATTTTTCCTAAAAGCTTTTCTGCTTCTTCAAATTCAATTTTTATGTGATCAAATAATTCAAGATCTTCAACTATCGATTCAAGATTAACCTTCAAATATCCATCTTTATCCAAACTTTGAATTATCATTTCACCAAGAATTCGTAATTCGCGTGGTAAATCCAAAAGGTGAAGTTGATCCATTAAACTATCTGTTATTGAAACTTTTGAAGGTGCAACAGGTCTAGTTCTATCATCATCATCGGCACTTGAATTTAACCTATCAGAATCCAAGTCGCCCTCATTCATGTAGTCTTCAACATCATATTCGTCACTATCAGAACTTGAATCGTAATCGTTATCACCATCTAAGTCAAGTGAATCTGATTCTTGAGGTTCTTGAATTAGCTCTTCGCTTTCCAACAAACTGTCTTCAAGTAATGGATTTTGTTCCATCTCCTCTTGAATTCTTTGCTCAAGCGACATTACATTTAGTTGAAGTAATTTTTGATACTGAATTTGTTGAGGAGATAACTTTTGCGATAAAGATAATTTTTGCGAAAATGATAGCATTTTATTAGACCTTGTGATTTTTTAACTTGTTGAACCAATTTTCGCCATATTTTCGTTTTAGTCCACCATCGCAAAAATCTGCAATGGAAATTTCAGTAATATTGCCTAGCGTAATGGCATGTGAACATTCTTCATAAACTTCATATTTTAAAACATCTCCGCCAAATTGATTTATTCTAATTGGAAAAAGATGGCAAGATAAAGGTTTAACGAAATTTGTATTTTCTTCATAGTAAACTTTTTCGATAGCACATTTGGCAATATCACCTTGGTAATATGCAAAAATACATTCTCTACTATTTATGGCTTTTACCATTAAATCGCCTTCTATATCAAAGTAAAATCCATTTTCTTCAATTTCCTTAATTTGTTCTTCATTGAGATATTTTTTTACTCTAGGTAGTACTTCTTCAATTTTTTCAATTTCTTCTTCAAGTAAAGGAGCGCCGAGATCACTTTCCATTGTGCAGCAAGCACCTTTGCATTTATCTAAATCGCAAGTAAATTTCTTTTCAAGAATTTCTTTGCCTACTAAAACGTTTTCGATATTTATTAAGTTATTTAACATATTTTCTTGATAATTTATTGGAATAATTTTTGTTAAGATACTAATTTCGTGCCAATAAATAAAGCAGATTAATTCTATTATCACTATTTTTCTTCACGATATAAAACCAATTGAGTTTAATCTGAAATTAGAAGTAGGAATCTAGTAAATGGAAAGAATAGAAAATATATTAAACTTCAAAAAAAATGATGAATATTTGTCAACTTCTGGTCAACCGACCGAAGTTGAATTTAATTTAATTGCTAACGAAGGATTTGATGTAGTAATTAATTTTAGACCAGAAGAAGAAATGCTGGGCGTGTTTGATGAGAGACGATTAGTTGAAAATTTAGGATTAAAGTATTTTCAAATACCAATGACTTTTGATACTCTTAATAATCAAATTCTCTCAAAGTTTTTTGAAGTTCTTGAGTACAATAATGGCAAAAAAATATTTGTTCATTGCCATAGAAATATTCGTGTTTCCGTTCTCATAATTCTTTACAGATTAATTATTCTTGGATGGGAAAGGGAAGTTGCTTTAAAAGAATTTAGCGAATTTATTGAAGTAACTCCAATGTGGGAAGATTATATTGATGAGCACATTCGTCAATTTTCTGTTCAATAGTAGAATTCTAAAGGAATAAACTAAATGACATTTGAAAATAAAACAGTTTTAATAACTGGAGCTTCTTCTGAAATTGGAAAAGCAATTGGCGAAAAGTTAGTTGTAATCGAGTGCATTTAATATTAACCGCGCAACAAAACGATATAAATATTTAGTAACCGATAAAAATATCTCTCTTAATTATAAAAAATGTTTTACAATTCCTTGAATTGCTCTAAGGAAAGGTTTGCTTGTTTTAATATTTTTTTGAATGTTCCTTCTGGAATATCAGTAGTGTGCATTGCAACGTATGTTTGTCTTCCGTCAGGATGTCTTAAAATCTTATGCGACCCTGATTGTCTTTTTTCAACAAATCCGGCTTTAAGTAATTTAGCTAAAACTAATTTCGCCTTATAGGGCATCTTGCAACTCTATTTTGGAATAAAAAGATTCTTCTTCACGAATGATTTTTTCGCCATTTGCTCTTTTTTCTTCAATCCAAATTTTTAATAAATCTAATGCAGCTACTTTGGCTCCCTCTATTCCAAATCCATGAGTAGTAAGATCGAGTGCAGGAAGGTGAGCATAATAATATCCTTCTCCTAAGGAAGCATCATTTATCTTTTCGTAAATAACCGTATAGGTCATATAAACTCCAGTTTGCTTGAGTTAAAGTAATAAAAATATTCATAACCAACAAATTTCATCTCAGCAACTAAAAGAGATAAACGGAGTTACAAGAAACCATGCCATTTTCTCACAGTCTCGCATGTTAAAATCATCAATAAATTCCTTTCCATATTAATTTCTTTTCTATCGATATTTCTATCCAAGCGTATATATAATATTTTAACGAGTTATAATAATTATATTAACAAATATATTTTCCAAAATTCGTAAAAATAAAGGAATTTGAAATAATGACATTTGAAAATAAAACAGTTTTAATAACAGGAGCTTCTTCTGGAATTGGAAAAGCTTTGGGTGAAAAATTATTAAATGTAAATTGTAACATTATTCTTACAGCTCGTGGAAGTGAAAAAATAGAAGATTGGGTAAACAAATATCAAAATAGAGCGGCAACTATTCTAATATTAAAAAATGATGTTTCGGATAAAAATAGTGTGGTCGAGACTTACAACAAATCTATCGAGAAATTTGGGAATATAGACGTTGCAATTCTTAATTCTGGAATTGGTAAAAGCGTTACTCCGCAAACATTTAATTCCCAAATAGCTGAAGATATTATTAATACAAATTTTCTGGGAGTCGTTTATTGGATTGAGCAATTACTACCCAATATGATGAAAAATAAAAGTGGGATAATTGCACCAGTTTCATCTTTGGCAGATAATCGTGGATATTCTGGAAGTGGATTTTATTGCGCAAGCAAAGCTGCATTATCAATCTTTGCAGAAGGATTATCATTAGATTTAGCAAAATTTGGTATTAAAGTAATTACAATAAAACCTGGATTTGTAAAAACTAAAATGACTGACCAAAATAAATTTAAAATGCCTTTTATGATTTCTGCCGAAAAAGCTGCTGAAAAAATTATTGCTGGAATTAAAAAAGAGAAAAATATTATTCAATTTCCACTTCCAACAGTTTTAGGCGCTAAATTTATTGGAATGTTACCAAACTGGATTTACAGACTAATTGCTAAATATAATTAGATTTCTATTTAAATTTTGTAGTTCAAACCGATTGGGATGGGCGAATTATCTGATTATTGCTTTTAAATTTGCACCAAGTTTATTAAAAAATTAAACAAGGATGCAAAATGAAGTTCAAAACAATTCTATTTACTCTATTATTATTTCAATTCTGGTTTCAAGTAAATTATTCACAAGAAAACAAATTAGTTGGGAAAATTGAAGGATTTATAATTGATAGCTATTCAAAGTCAGAATTAATTGGTGCGAACGTATTAATTGTTAATTCAAACATTGGCGGAGCAACTGATATAAAGGGCAAATTCGTAATTGAAAGTGTTCCAGTTGGGAATTATTCCCTCAAGTTTTCGTTTCTTGGTTATAATTCAGTTGTCAAAACTGATATAATAGTAAGATCAAATAGAATAACTACAGTTAATTGCGAATTAAATTCTACTTCGATTGAAGCGGATGAAGTAGTTGTTCAAGATGCGTATTTTCAAAATAATGGTGAGCAGCAAATTAGCAATATTAATTTTTCGCGAGAAGAAATAAGACGCGCACCAGGCTCGGCTGGAGATGTAAGTAGGATTTTAATGAGTTTGCCAAGTGTTGCTCAAGTTAACGACCAATCTAATACTCTTGCAGTTCGTGGTGGCTCACCAATAGAAAATACATTTTATATTGATAATATTGAAATTCCTAATATTAACCATTTTCCATCACAAGGGGCTTCTGGTGGAGCAATAGGTATGCTAAATGTCGATTTTATTGAAGATGTAAATTTTTTTACTGGCGGATTTTCAGCAATTTATGGAAATAAGTTATCATCAATTATGGAAATTTCTTTACGCGAGGGAAATAGAAATGAGTTTGATGGTCAATTGGATTTGAATTTTTCTGGTTTTGGAGGAATTATTGAAGGACCAATTTCGGAATCTTCCAGTTTTATGATTTCTGCCAGAAGAAGTTATATCGATTTTTTAATAAAAATGATTAATGTTGGCTCATCAATTGCACCAACTTATGGCGATGTTGAAGGCAAAATTGTTTTCGATATTGATAAAAACAATAAAATAATGCTTGTCGGAGTTTTTGGTGATGATCATATGAGCTCCGACCAGCAAAATGCAATTGAGAATAAAATGGTATTTTATGGCGATCAGGATATTTATCAAACAACAATTGGTGTAAATTGGCGGTCACTCTGGAGTAGCAAAGGTTACTCAAATACATTAATTTCATTCAACTCAATGAAATTTATTGAAGATTTCTATGAAACTGGTTCTGCTGCTTTGGTGGCAAATAATCGCTCAAATGAAATGTTTTACCAATTAAGAAATATTAATTACTATCAATTTAACAAACAGAATTCAGCAAAATTTGGAATTGAGGCAAAGCATATAATTGCTGATTTCAATAATTGGTACTCAGAATATAGCGATGCTATTGGAAATCCAGTTGAATCGTTTACAATAAAAAACACAAATAATAGTAATATTTTAGCAGCTTTTGGAAATTATATAATTAAACCAACAAATAGAATTGAGCTAACTTTAGGGGCAAGATCGGATTATTTTTCATATGCTAATAAATTAAAGTTTTCACCAAGATTTTCACTTTCCTATTTATTTAGTGATGAAACAAAGCTCAACATTTCAACTGGATTATTTTACCAAGCATTACCATCCAAATTATTGGTGTTAAATGAGACCAATAAAAACTTAAGTATTCCAGTTTCTCAACACTATATAATTGGAATAGAACAATTGTTAACTGAAAGTACTCTTCTTAAGTTTGAAATTTATCAAAAAAACTATTCCAAATTTCCTATGGACCCAAACCAACCTGGAATATTTTTGATTGATGAAGTTTATTACAACGACGGAGTTTCGTTTAATACTAACAAACTTTTGGATAATGGTGAGGCTCAAACAAAAGGTGCCGAGTTAACAATCCAAAAAAAATTAGCAAAGGATTTTTACGGGCTAATTGGTGCTTCATATTTTAATGCAAAATATAAGGGACTTGATAATAAGTGGAAAAATAGGATTTACGATAATCAATTTATTTTTAATATTGAAGGTGGTTATAAACCAAACTATTCTTGGGAGTTCAGCCTTAGATGGATTTATGCGGGTGGAAGACCTTACACTCCATTTAATGCTAGCGAATCAGTAGCTTTAAATAGAGGTGTCCTTGATGAAAATAAAATCAACTCCGAAAGATATCTTCCTTACCATTCACTTAATGTTAGGGTGGATAAAAGATTTGCGTTTAGTAACTCAAATTTGGTTATATATTTAAGTGTTTGGAATGTTTACGATAGAAAAAATGAGGCTTCAATTTATTGGAATCAGACCACAAATCAGCAAGATGTTGTGTACCAATGGGGAATGCTTCCAATATTTGGTGTTGAGTATGAATTTTAGTATTTAATAAATCTATCTTCAATTGTAGTTTGTAGATTCTGTGCTCTTTTAATAACTTTATCTATTATAATTTATAAAAGATAAAGAGAAAATAATTGAAGATAGATTTAGTAGGAGTAGTATTAATTATTGGGGCAATTCAAGGATTTGCTCTTTCATTTACGATTTACCAAAAGGGTCGAACTCTTTTCGCAAATAGGTTTCTTTGGGCTTTAATGTTTACCTTTAGTGCCACACTTATCATTATGTGGTTGTCAGATTTAGGGTTGTATCTAACCTTTCCCAAAATTATGTTCACATTTGAAGGTATTCAATTTATACTCTTTCCACTCTATTTTCTTTACTCAAAATATTTAACCAACAAACGAGAAAATTTTTACAAAAAAGATTGGATACATTTTCTACCATTCATACTGTACAAATTATTTTTAATACCTTTCTATCTCATGAGTTATCAAGAAATACTGCATTTCCAAAATTATATAACAATCGCAGATTACCCAATACAGTATGTTATTTTTAATTGGGTTTTAATCTTTCAAGGATTTATTTATATGATTTTCACTATACAGAAAGTTAAAAAGCGAGATCAGTTTATAAATGAACACTTTTCGTCAAACCACAAAATAAAATTGGATTGGTTAAAAAATGCTAGTTATTTAGGTGTTGCAACTAATCTTGTGTTTACTGTCGAAAATATTTTGCTTTTCGCAAGTACAAGCATTTCGGAATCATTTGGAATGTCATCAATAGCTGCTGGAATATACATTTATGCTATTGGATATTTGGGACTTTCCCGATCTGGAGTTTTTACAGAATTTATCCTTATCGAAAACAAGGAACTTGCAAAGGAGAATTTTACAAATGAAAAATATGAAAAGTCTGGATTGAGTAAAGAAAATGCTGATAAGTATTATCAAAAACTAATTCAACTAATGGAAGAAGAAAAAGTTTATAAACAAAACAAATTGACGTTGGGTGATTTAGCAGATATGATTTCAATTTCATCACATAATTTATCGGAAGTAATTAATACTAAAACGGGAATGAATTTTTTTGACTTTATAAATAAATACCGAATTGAGGAAGTGAAAAGGGAAATTGTAAAGACAGAGAATTGCAATTTAACCTTACTAGCTATTGCTTTGGATTCTGGCTTTAATTCTAAAACTTCATTTAACACACTTTTTAAGAAATACGAAAATGTGACTCCCACACAGTTCAAAAAAGTAAACCAAAATAAAATCTAATTAAAATCATTTTAGATAAACTCTTATTTTGCTATTTTGCATAATCATTTAAAATTATTGAGTATGCCTATGTATAATTCTATTGTAATGGTTAAGCAAGTTCCAGATACAGCAAATATTTCTGGAAAAGTTATGAAAGAAGATGGAACTGTTAACCGAGCTAAACTGCCTGCCATTTTTAATCATGAAGATAAAGAAGCATTGGAGTTAGCACTTCAAGTAAAACAAAAATATGGTGGAACTGTAAGTGTAATAACAATGGGTCCTCCACGTGCTTCCGATATGTTAAAAGAATGTTTCTACATGGGAGCTGATAAAGCTTATTTAATAAGCGATAGAAAATTTGCTGGTTCCGATACTTTAGCCACATCATACGTTTTAAGCGAAGCAATTAAATATGTTGGGAAATTTGATTTTGTATTTGCCGGCAGACAAGCAATTGACGGCGATACCGCGCAAGTTGGTCCACAAACAGCAGAAAAATTAAATTTTTCTCAAGTTACTTATGTTGAAGAAATAGAATATATCGAAAATAATATTGCACGCATTAAACGTAAAATTGATGGCGGACAAGAAATAGTTGACGCACAATTGCCTGTTCTTTTAACATGTATTAAAAGTACTACCGAACCTCGTCCTTTTTCAGCTAAGAAAATTATGAAATATAAAAACGCTAAGACTTTACTCGATTTAGAAAAAATGGCAAATGATAATTCATTGCTATATTTGGACGAGTTGGTTATTGAATACAAGGATAAAAACTTGTACATAGAAACTCTTTCTACTTCTGATTTATCTGATATTGATGAAACAAGAATTGGTTTACACGGCTCACCAACAAAAGTTCATAAGGTTGAATCTGTTGTTCTTTCTGGGGGAGACGCTACAAAAATAGAACCAACTACTGAAGGAATTGGTGCGTTAATTGATGAATTGTTGAATGATCACATATTGGGATAATGAATATGGAAAATGTTACAAAAGAAGTTTGGGTATTTATTGAGCAGCGTAATGGAAAACCTGCTGATGTTTCCCTTGAGTTATTAAGTAAAGGAAGAAAGCTTGCAGATAGATTAAATGGAGTGCTAAAATCTATTGTACTTGGACACAATGTTAAAAATATTGCTGAAGATACTTTTAAATATGGCGTTGATTCCGCAATTTTAATTGACCATCCTGTTTTAGAAAAATATCGTCCATTACCTTATAGCAGAATGTTAAATAAATTAGTTAAGGAAAATAAACCTCGCATAGTGTTGTTTGGTGCTACTGTTGTTGGGCGGGGTCTTGCGCCGCGTGTTGCTTCAAATACACTAAGTGGATTAACAGCTGATTGTACTGAATTACAAATAGAAGATGTAACTTATCTAAAAAAAGATTATCAGGATTTGTTGTTGCAAATTCGTCCAGCTTTTGGAGGAAATATTATTGCAACAATTATCACCCCAGATAATCCCGTGCAAATGGCTACTGTTCGCGAAGGTGTAATGGAAATGACATTAGTGGATAATCCAAAACCAATTAGCATTGAACAAGTTGATTTCATTGAGGATTCAACTGATGAGTTGGTTAAAATTGTTGAGCAATACCAAGAAGAAAACAAAGTAAATTTAAAAGGAGCTCCAATAATTGTAGCTGGTGGATATGGTCTTGGTACAAAAGAAAATTTTCAATTAGTATTTGATCTTGCTGAAGCCGTTGGTGGCGAGGTTGCTGGAAGTAGAGCTGCTGTTGATGCTGGATTTGTTGATCACGATAGACAAATTGGTCAAACTGGCGTTACGGTTCGTCCAAAACTAATTTTTTCTATTGGAATATCTGGAGCAATTCAACACAGAGCGGGAATGCAAGAAGCCAATAAAATTATTGCAATAAATTCCGACCCAGAAGCTCCAATTTTTGGAATTGCTCATTATGGAATAGTTGGGAAAGCAGAAGATGTAATTCCAAAATTTATTGAAATATACAAACATAAATTGAAGTAGAGGAACAAATGCCTAATTTTTTTACAGATAATGAAGACTTAAAATTTCATTTTAATAGATTTGATTTAAGAGAAATTCTGGAGATTCAAGAAGATAGTTATACTCAGAAAAATGATTTTGATTTTGCTCCAGAAAACTATGAAGATGCAATGATTAATTTAGAAAAAACTCTTGAGTTAATAGGAGATATTTCTGGAAATAAAATTGCTGAACGTGCTGCAAGTGTTGACGAAGAAGGAGCACACTTCAAAGACGGAGTAGTTACTTATGCAAAGGGAACAATACAAAACTTGAAAGAACTTGCTCAAGCTGATTTGACAGGGATGATTTTGCCTCGTAAATATGGTGGATTAAATGCACCTATTACTATTTACATGGCTGCTGCTGAAATTATGGCACGTGCAGATGGTGGTTTGACAAATATTTTTGGATTGCAAGATATTGCAGATATGATTAAAAAATATGGAACAGAAGAACAGAAAGCCAAATATATTCCAAAATTTTCGACTGGCGAACACACTGGAGCAATGGCGTTAACAGAACCAGATGCTGGCTCCGATTTACAAGCATGCAAGCTGCGAGCTTCACAAGATGAAAATGGTCAGTGGAGATTAAACGGAATGAAACGCTTTATCACCAATGGCAATGGGAATGTTCATTTGGTTTTATCCAGAACTGAGGCTGGCACTAAAGATGGACGTGGTTTAAGCATGCTGGCTTGTTATAATGATGATACTGTTGTTGTGCGACGCATTGAAAATAAACTTGGAATTCACGGCTCTCCAACATGCGAATTACAATATAATAATACTCCAGCAGAATTAATTGGAAATAGACGTTTTGGATTAATTAAATACACAATTGATTTAATGTTCCGTGCAAGACTTGGTGTTGCGGCACAAGCCTTAGGAATTTCGCAAGCTGCTTATGAAGAAGCATTAAAATATTCAAAAGAGCGAGAGCAATTTGGAAAAACAATTTATGAAATTCCTGCAGTTAAAAATATATTGCTAGATATTCGTGTACTGTTAGAAACTGGTCGTTCCGTACTATATGACACTGCTAAATTAGTTGATCTAAAAGAGAAACTGGAAGGTAAACTTGAAGAACTAAAAGCTGCGGGCGAATCAACTAAAGAAATTGGTGATAGATTAAAAGAGTTAACAAAAGTAGCTAATCTTTTAACTCCTATTTTAAAATATATAACTACAGAAGCAGCAAATAAAATTACATACGATGCAATTCAAATACACGGTGGGACTGGATATATGAAAGAATTTCCCGTTGAACGCTTTGCTCGTGATGCGCGTATTACAAATATTTATGAGGGAACTTCTCAATTACAAATTGTTGCCGCAATTGGCGGTGTTATAAACGATATACTTAAAGATGATTTCGATAAAAAAGCTGCTAAAACTTATTCTGGTGGATTAGAAAGACTAAACGGTTTCTTAAAAGAGATTCGTGAAATATTTTATGAATCATTAAAATATGTAGTAGATAGAAAGGATAGCGTATTTCAAGAAGTTGCAGCTAAAGATTTGGTTGAACTATACAGCTACATTTATACAGGTTATCTTGTTCTTGAAGAAGCTGAAGAACTACCACGTAAAAAGTTTATTGCAAATCGCTATATTGTAACTTCTCTTGCCAATGCAAAGAAAAATGCAGAATCAATCAAAAACGAACTCTTTAGCGATTTGTTGCATGCTAATGAAATTTTGATTTAATTTGTAATATATAACCCGAAATATTTTGGGGTATATATTTTTTATAACATATAGACATGATATATGCAATGTGTGTATTGGGATGTTGGCGTTCATTGTAAAAGACGGTACTGATAGATTGTGACGATTAGAAAATTAAAAAAAAAGATTATTCGTTTATCTTTGAAAGAAAAGAAATGACTAAAGATGTTTTTCGTAAATACTTGATTAACTTAGGATTCACAGATGCTGAATTTTCAAGTTTTTTGCGTGGAAATTACTTTAGTTACTCCCCGAATAAAAATATTCCTGCGATAAAATATGTTCTTATAGAAAATGATGAAGGAATTTTTCAACATCAGCTTCGATTTTGGAACAGAAATATTGACAATGTTTTTGTTGCGGTTGGAAAAGAGAAAACCTACATTATCGATTGCAAGAAAAAACCTCAAAGTGATATAATTCAAAGTATTGAATCTTTTGATTATGGAGTTAATACTAAGGGATTTGAAAACGTTAACATTGACTTAATTTCAAAAAGTTATATTGATTCCTCGTACTTTTTCCAGTTTATACAACAAAAACAACGCAAAAAACAAGAGGTTGATAAAGATTTGCTATTAAATCTTATTGCTTTAAGGAATGATTTGCTAGATAATGGAAATGAGCAGGTGGTTCATTTAATAATCTTACAATGTTTATTTGTAAAATATTTAGAGGATAGAGGAATATTCACATCAAATTACTTGTCTGAAATATTGGCAAGTAAATCTGCTGATAGGCTTATTGATGCATTTGGTGAAGTATGCAAGATTAATGGAGATGTTTTTGGAGGAAACAGGTTAACATTAGATGATATATGCGAGGAATATTTAGATAAATTGCATTTATTCTTTACAGCGGATTATCAAAGCGGACAAGGTACATTATTTCCGTATCAGTTTGATAATATCCCTATTCAGCTTATTAGTCATGTATATGAAGCATTCTTAACCAACAACACTAAGAAAGGGAGGGGCGTTTATTATACCCCGGCGTTTGTGGTAAATTTTATGCTTTCTCAAAGTTTGAAGCAAAAAGCAAATGAAAATCCCTTTCTTACTGTTTTTGACCCTGCAGTTGGTTCGGCTGCATTTCTTGTTGAAAGTTTTAAAATAATCAGGGATGCTCAGGCAAAGAAATTAAATAAAAGCATTCTATCCTACGAAGAAAAAAAGCAAATATTACAAAAGCAATTATGGGGTGTTGATGTAGATAGTGACGCTTTGCAAATTTCTGCATTTAGTTTGTATCTTGCTTTGCTTGAAGATGAATCAGCTGAATTTATTCAAGAAAAAATTAAAAAGTCTCACCCAATTCTTCCAAGCCTTATTGGAAATACATTAATGCATGCAAATACAATTACTGATTTTGTATTTGAGGGAAAGAAATTTGATTTCATTGTTTCAAATCCGCCTTGGGGTTCAGTTCCTACAGATGATAACATAGAACATATTGAAGAGCGTACAGCTATTGACAATAAATCAGAAACCTATCCTGAATACGATAAAGTCGCTGATTACGAACGGTCACAAACTTTTTTAAGAAGAATAGAACGATGGCAAAAACCAGATACTACTATCGTAATGATAGTCAAAAATTCAATTTTCTTAAATGATAAAGCGATTGATTTTAGAAAAGAATTTATCTCAAAAAATAAGCTTGAAACATTTTATGAGCTTTCAGATTACAATAGTATTCTTTTCAAGAAGAAAACATATAAGTCCCCAAAAGTAAATATTGAAATTGGTGCCAGTGAGCCATGTGCTATTGTTATTTTTAAACCTAATGCTGATAATTCAGATTACAAAATCAATTACATTTCACCAAAGCTGACAACGCTGGGAGAGCATTTTGAGATTATTCAATATACTAGTAATGAGTCATCATTAGTAGATAAATCTGAATTTATTGAAAATGACACTCTTTGGAGGGTATTGGTTAAAGGTGATACAGAAACATTTAGTTTAATTAGTAAGGTTTTTAATCAAAAAGAACTTATAGTTGACTCAAGGGTAGGCTTTCAACCAAGTAAAATTGAAGAAATATATGCAAACCCTCATAATATAAAATTAATCGAGCCAAGCGATTTTATTCGTTATAAAATAATAAAAAAACTAACACTATTTAATTGGAATCAAAAAGTTCGAAGAAGAACGGATTTTAATGTTTTTAAAGGAAGTAGATTAATATTTCCAGTACGACCTTTAAAAAATGATAATTTTCAAATAAAAGGCATTCTGTTAGAAGATGAAATTCTCCATAAGGATAATATAATTTCTATTAAACTTAAAGAAGCTAAAGGCAATGGAATTCAAATTGGTAAAGAGCATTTAGGATTATTAAATTCTAAATTATTCAGCTTTTACCTATTTCATATTTCATCACAATGGGGTATAGGCGATGGTAAAAGAGAATCAATTCGTAATGTTGATACTCAAAAACTACCCTTTAGGTTAATTAAAAGGGAAGATCAAGAAAAAATTGTTGAGAATGTTACAAGGTTAATTAGTGAGGGTAATTCAGGAGTAATCGAAATGGAATTAGATAATAATGTATTTAGAATATACAATCTAACCGATTACGAAAAAGAAATCATCAACGAATTCTACCAGATAAAAGTTGAGCGGGCAAGCGATAAATTAAGATTTGTTCAACAAAGAGATATTCAGGCATATTTTGAAGCATTCAAAGAATCGTTTGAGCTTATTTTATCTCCCAATCGCACATTGAATGCATCATTTAGTATTTCGTCGAATATAGGCGCAATAATTAAGATTTCAATAATAGAAAAGACCTTTGCAAAAGGGCTAGAACAAGATAATTCATTACAAGTATTACAATTTGTAAAAAACAAACAGCTTAACGAAACAGATAAATTATTGCGAGAAGAAAAAATCAAATTGTATGAACCAACTCATTTTTACCTCATAAAAAGTAACCAGTTTAAAGATTGGACTAGGCGTCAAGCATATAGAGATGCTAAAGAAGAAATTGATTTGTTATTCTCAAACCTTCCTGATACAAATGGATAATAAAAATCAATTTATCCAGTTTGGATTGGGAATGTTAGGATATCAGTCAAAGCAGGATTTGATTGAAAATCTTTTCATAAAATCAATTTACGACACATATAGTCGAGTAGATAAAAATATCGCGAATGAAAACGATATCAGAGACCGTTTTATTTATGATTTTTATCACAATAGCACTTTACTAAAGGGCTTGATTAATAAAAACATTCTGTTTGTTAATTGGGAAAGGTGGGTGTTTAAAAATGAAGTTGATTTAGGAAGAACAGATTTGTCTTTTGCCATATCTGGAATTGAATTTATTATTGAATGTAAACGACTAAAAAACGCAAGCCCTAAATATATAAGTGACGGACTAAGTCGCTTTGTTAATAAGAATTACTCTGAAAACGAATCATATGCCGGAATGATTGGTTTTATCATAGAAGGAAATATTAAAAGTATTTGTTCAACATTAAAAGAGAAATGCAAACAAGAAAGTTATTTTGAGAGTGACTTTGTCCGTTCAAAAGTTGACAATTCTGAGACTTCTTTTGCTACTTCACATAATCGAGAAGGTGCAGATGTAATTAATATTTACCATTTGTTTTTAGAATTCAATTTGGAATAAACAACGAAACGCCAACACATGGTACAGTGCATACGGGTTTCAGATGTTTTCGAGCGTTTGTGGTTCGCAAAAAAAAGTTTGAGTAACCTGATAGGAAATCACCTCGTAATCTCGCATGACACCATACCATTATCCGTTGTGCGTCATGCAAAAAAACATTCTGCTAAATTGATACGAATATGAAAAAGATTAAAATAGGGATACTTTTAGGCATTATTGCTGGGATTTTAGATGTAATTCCAATGATTCTGCAAAACTTGACATGGGATGCAAATATTTCGGCATTTACCATGTGGATAGTAGTTGGATTCTTAATATCAACGATTGATTTAAAAATTAATTCGATAATTAAAGGGATTTTGATAGCTTTCTTGGTATTACTGCCAACTGCGATTCTAATTGGTTGGAAAGAGCCAATTTCTTTGATACCAATTGCTATAATGACTACAATTCTTGGCGGATTACTTGGGTATTTTAATCATAGAATTAATCGAAATAATTGAAAATCATGCTAAAATATAATTAATGAATACAATATGGAACTCATTGGAAAAACAACGATAAATCCAATAATCTTTTATACAGGAAAGATTTCGGGTTATATTACATGGATAATTCTATTATTAATGTTGTTTGGATTAAATTTAGTTGACAACAACCAGATACTTTTCAATCAAAATATTTCAATTTTCATACTTTTGATTGGCTTGATATTTACTATAATTAGTCTTATAAATTTAGGAAAATCAACACGATTAGGATTACCTTCAAATGGCACTAAATTAAAAACGAACGGACTTTATAAATACAGTAGAAATCCAATGTACGTTGGTTTTGACCTGATTACAATATCAGCAATGATTTACACTCTTCATTGGTTAATAATTATATTGGGAGTTTACAGTTTGATAACTTATCATTTGATTATAAAGGGTGAAGAAAATTTTATGATTAAAAGATTTGGTGGAGAATATAAAAAATACCAACTGAAAGTAAGAAGATATTTATGATAAAATGCACGAACGCACAACACGAATAAATAAATAAATTAAGCAAATGAAATTAGAAACAAAACGACTGAGACTTAGACCGATTACACTTGATGATAAAAACGAAATATTTGAATATCGGTGTGATAAGGAGACAAATAAATATCAAGGCTGGATTCCTGAAACTATTGATGATGTAGAAACCTTTATTGGGAAAATTGCGAAACAAATTAATGAACCTTATACGTGGTTTCAATTTGTCATAATAGAGAAACAGACTCAAAATATAATTGGTGATTTAGGAATCCACTTTTTCGATAACGAAAATAAACAAGTTGAAATCGGATGTACATTGAATAAAGATTTTCAAAATCAAGGTTACGCCACAGAATCGATTAAAAGAGTAATTGACTATTTGTTTAAAGAGTTGAATAAGCATCGGATTATTACATCATTAGACCCTGACAATAAGAACTCAATACGATTGGTGGAAAGAATAGGTTTTAGGAAAGAAGCACACCTCGTTGAAAGTTTATTTATAAATGGAAAATGGGTTGATGACTTGATATACGCTCTGATTGAGAAAGATTGGCAAAACTAAATCCGAGATGATTAATATAAAAATAAATAAAAACAGCACACAACAGCAAAATATATGTCAATTACCGTTTTTCGCTCGGATTATATAACAATCTGCCCCGCTTTTTGGGGTGCGGCTCGACAGTGAAACAGCTCGCAATCGGCAACTGCATATATTTACGGAACGTTGTGCTTAATATTAATAGAGACATAAAGATAGGAAAATGAAAAACAGAGGAATAATTTTTGATTTTAATGGAACGTTATTTTGGGATTCAGAGTATCAGGAAATCTCGTGGGATAAATATTTAGAGACACATAACATTTACCTTACAATGGCTCAAAAAAAAGAATATATACACGGTAGAAACGGGAAAGACACACTTGAATTTTTATTTAAACGAAAATTAAATGATTTGGAAGTTGAACAATATACCGAAGAAAAAGAACTTATTTATAGAAATGAATGTAATAAACACGAAATGAAACTTGCACCTGGAGCTATAAAGCTTTTAGATTATTTAAAAGCGCAAAAAATCCCAATAGCAATTGCAACAGCTTCAGGAAAAACAAATGTGGATTTTTTTATCGAAAAATTTAACTTATTGGATTACTTCGCTGAGGAGCACATTATCTTCAATGATGGTAAAATTAAAGGGAAACCTCACCCCGATATATTTGAGAAGGCAATATGCAAATTAGGAATTAAGAAATCGGAATCAATTATCTTTGAAGATTCCTTTTCAGGTATTCAAGCAGCCATCAATTGCAAAGTAGCAAATGTTATAATTGTAAATTCCACAAAAGAGAATTATTCGGAATTCAAATTTCCGATAATAGAACATTTTGACGAATTTGACCGAAATCTTTTGACTGTATCGTCCTGAAATAGGTTGACTCAAAAGGAATAAAAAAGTCAACCAAAACAAGGACAAAATATGGAAGAAATTAGTAAGAAAGATTTACCAAAGAAACAGCAAAAATACCGTAATTCTTATTAAACGGAATTCAAAAGGAAAATAGTAGATGAAGTTCTGTCTGGGAAATTAACAAAAACAGAAGCCAACGAGTATATGGACTTGGTGGAAAAAGTGCTATATTAACTTGAATGAGAAAATTAAACTTAGTACCAAGTTATAATTGTCCAGATAAAAATTTTATAACCGAGAACTTAATGCCCCAAAAAGAAGATGGCTTAGAAAAAGACGAAAAGATTAGGGAGTTAGAGAAAGCCTTAAAATCTGAGAAGAATAAATCTGCATTATTCGAGAAGATAATAGAAATAGCAGAAGAAAAATATGGACTAGAAATAAGAAAGATTGAAAACCAACATATCATAAACCCAAATCCGTCGATAGGAATAAATTTCTAATGACGGTCATTAGGGATGATACATTGTAAGTGGTTATTATACATATAGTTAGAGTAGATAAAATTCATTAAATTAGCAAGAGATTAAAAATAAGATTTGCTTACAA
>JAHISP010000055.1 GCA_018818165.1 Bacteroidota bacterium
CCTCAAGTACTAACTGAGCTTTTTCATTTTCAAAAAGGCTAACTTCAACATTTCCTTTTGAAGTGTATTTAATTGCGTTATCTATAAGATTAGCAATAATTTGTGTTACACAATATTCGTCGCAATAAAGTGTTGAGTTATTAGCAATTGATTTAAAATTGAAATTAATGTTTTTATTTTTTGCTAAAATTGAATGTTCTTTAACAAGTGGAGTAATTATTTGGGAAACTAAATCTACATTATTCTTCCAAAGATTAAAAGAACCAGTTTGAATTTCGGACATATTAAGAATTAAATCTACAGTTCTTATAATTCGCTTCGAAGCTATATCCATACTAGTGAAACAAAATTGAAAATTCTCATTGAGTGATTCTTTTAGTTCTTGTTTTAAATATGAAGAGTTACTAATAATAATGTTAAGTGGCGTTCTAATTTCGTGCGACATTTGCGCAAGAAACTCTGTTTTTAGTTTTTCTGATTCTTCTGCTTTTTCTTTTGATTGTATTATTTCTTTCTCAAATTGTTTGCGCTCAGTTATATCCCTAAAAACACTTAATGAAACTGTTGGTTGATTAGCAATATTTAGAAAAGTATTTGATAGATCAAGATGAAGCTTTTCTCCATTCCAAATTATAATTTCTCTCTCAATATGTTCTGGAATTACACGAGCACGAAATCTTTGTTGATGTTTTTCTAAGATATAATCTCTTCTTGATTCTTGATAAACAGCAGACATTGGTTTCCCTTCAATTTCATCATGCGATTTTTTAAACAATTTGCAGTAAGAATCGTTAACCAATAATGCAATTCCTTCTTCGTTTGTAATTCGCATTCCATCTGTGCTTTTTTCCCAAACTGAACGGAACTTCTTTTCGCTTTCTTTAAGCGCTTCCTCTGCATTTTTACGTGTTGTAATATCAAACAAGTAACCAGTAAGTTGAACTAAATCTCCATTTTCGTTAAAATCACCTATGATATTTCCAATTACAGTAATTATTTTGCCGTTACGAAGAATGAATTGTTGTTCGTACTCTTCAGCTTTTTTCTTTTCGCGTATTAAATTAATAAATATATCTCTAGCCTGTGGGTTTAAATAAAGTTCAGAAATGTTAGTTTTCATAATTTCGCTAACAGAACTAAAACCAAATATTTTAGCAAAAGAATTATTACATAATAAAATTGTTCCATCAACAGCAGTAATAAAATCACCAGTAAGATCATTCTCGAATAATCGTTTATATTTTAATTCACTTTGTCTCAAATCTTCAATTGCTTGTTTTCGTTGAACTCTTATTTTAGCTTCTTGTAATTCACGTTCAATTGCTGGAATTAATCGTTTTAATTGTCCTTTCATTAAATAGTCTTGCGCTCCAGCTCTCATTGCATTTACAGCAACATCTTCCCCAATTGTTCCAGATATAATAATGAAAGGTATATCTATTTCTCTACTTTTTATGATATTTAGCGCTGCTAAACCATCGAAATTAGGCATAGAGTAATCACTTAGAATAATATCCCAAGTTTGTCTATCAAGGGCGTAGTTTAGTTCTTCGCTTGTTTCAACAACAATATAATCAGGATTATAACCACCGCGTATAAGCTCTAAGAGTAACAATTCTTTATCATCATTTGAGTCCTCAATTATAAGCACTCTAATTGGAATTTTAATTTTCTCATTTAAATTCATTGTTTTCTTCATTGTTTTTAGGGAATTCATTCATTGCCAGCCAATATACACCTATACTACTGGCTACTTCAACAAACTTATTAAAATCAACAGGTTTTCTTATAAAACTGTTAGCCCCAAATCCATAACTTGCAATTACATCTTGTTGTTCTTTAGATGATGTAAGCACAACTACAGGAATAAGTTTTGTGTGTTCTTCATTACGTATTCTCTTTAAAACTTCAAGTCCGTCAATTTTGGGTAGTTTAAGATCAAGAATTATCAGAGTAGGTAAAGGGTTTTTCAGTTTGTCATCAGTATTTTTGCCAAGCAGATAATCTAATGCTTCAGCTCCATCGCGAACAACAATAATATCATTTACAAGGTGATTCTTTTTTAGTGCTCTAATTGTTAACAACTCATCGTCCGAATTATCTTCTACAAGAAGAATAGTTTTCTTCATTGTCATTTATACCTCGCTTTGTGAATTTAGTGTAAAATAAAATGTTGCGCCACTATCAACATTTCCTTCAGCCCATACTTTACCATAATGTCGGTGGATTATTCGTTGAACAGTTGCTAACCCAATACCTGTTCCAGCAAATTCATTTTGTTGATGAAGTCGTTGAAAAGGCGAAAACAATTTATTTGAATATTTCATATTAAATCCAGCTCCATTATCACTTATAAAATAAGAACTCTTGCCATTAGAATCAATTTTTCCAAATTCTATTTTAGATTCATTTTTCTTTGAAGTAAACTTCCAAGCGTTTTCCAAAATGTTGTAAATGGCTGCTCTAATTAGATTTGGGTCAGCAATATCAATCATATTTGGAGCTATAATAAACTGGATTTTTCGATCAATATCTTGAACTTGTAACTCATTTTTAATCGATTCTGCAATTTCTGATAGATTTACTTTAGCAAAATTTATTGAACTTCTTGTAACTCGAGAAAGTTTGAGCATATCATCGATTAATCTTGCCATCATTTGAGCAGAAGAACGAATTCTGTTTAAGAAATTTTTGCCTTGTGTGTCAAGCAAATCGTAATAATCTTCCAAAATTGCTTGGCTAAATCCGTCAATGCTACGCAAAGGTGCGCGTAAATCATGCGAAATTGAATAAGAAAATGATTCAAGTTCTTTATTTGTTGCTTCTAATTGTGCGGTTCGTTCAATTACACGAAGTTCAAGTTCTTCATTTAGATTTCGAATTTCTTCTTCAACTCGTTTGCGCTCAGTTATATCAATTAAATGTGTAATAAAATAAAGTTGGTTATTATTTTTATCACTCAAAAGGGAAGATGAAACTTCAGCCAAAATTATATCACCATTTTTTTTCAAATACCTTTTTTCAAAATTTATTGATTCATTTTGATTTTTAAGCAGACCAATTATAAAATCGCTGCTCACTGAAATATCATCCGGGTGAGTTATTTGTTGAAAAGTGAGAGAAAGCAATTCGGGTGCATAATATCCTAAAATTTGGCACATTTTTGCATTTACTTGCAAAAACTGACCGTCAGTTCCTGTTAAACACATTCCAACTGCCGAATTTTCAAATGCTGTTCGAAAGCGTATTTCACTTATCCTTAATTCATTTTGGGCTTTTTTAATTTCGGTGATATTTCTAGTAATGGATAAAATATGAAGCACATTATTTAAGGAAATAATAGAAGAAGACATTAATCCAGTAATTATCCTTCCATCTTTCATTCTAAACTTTACTTCCAAATTTGGATAGATACCATGAGTTTTTAATCCAGCTACTAATTTTGCTCTGTCTTCAGCATTTTCCCAAATGTTTATTTCTAAAGAAGATTTTCCAATTACATCTTCTCTATTATATCCAGTAATTGAAGTAAACCCATCATTAATTTCAACAAAAATACCATCTTCTAATCTGTTAATATTAATTGAATCGGGACTTGTATGAAAAGCCAATTTAAATTTTTCTTCACTTGCTTTTAAGGTTTCTTCAGCTTTTTGTCGCGAAGCAATATGCTCAATTAGTAATTCCTTTTGTTTAGTATTTTGCTCAAAAAGCGTTGAGTTTTCAATAGAAATTGCAATCTGATTTGCAACAATTTGTAGATGTTCTAAATCAATTTCAGAAAATTCATATTCTATTTTTTCAGAATAAATACCAATTATTCCAATTATTTTATCTTCAATAAATAGGGGAGCACCAGCATAAGATACAAATTCATATAAATTAGGATAAAATTTAGCTGAATCAGCATGGGATTTTTCTTTAATAATGTTCTTAATTCTAATTGCTTTTTTTGTACTAATTATTTTGCCACCAACTCCTTCATTTATGGCAAATGACTCAATTAAATTTTTCTTTTTAATTCCTACGCTGCCCCAAAGTTTAAGCTCTTTGCCTTCTATTATTCGCACAATGCAGGCATTTACTTTAAAAGTATCTTTAATATAATTGAGTAGCTCTGCTATTTGTTCTTGTGCAGAATATTTATCAATTCTTGCAGCTTTTACGTTTGAGATTAATTTTAATCGTGAATTAGCAAATTCAAGTTCTTTTGTCTTTCTTCTAACTAAAGCACGTAGTGAAATATTGATTATTACAAATAAAATAACTATTCCAACAAGGATTGAGATTATTAAAACTAAATTATTCGAAATCCAAGATTCCTTTTGTGTAGTAAACCAATTTTTATGAAGTTCATTAAACTTACCATTTTCTTTTAAACGAACCATTCCAACATTAATTAGTTTTAATAATCTATTATTTCCTTTTTTAACAACAAAAGAAAACTCACGGGGAAATAATGGTCTGCCGATAACAATTAAATTATTATTTTTAAGCTTACTAATACCTTCATTCTGAATAATGTCAGAAACAATTGCGGCATCACAATTACCTTCTGAAAGTAAGATTAAGGCATCTTGTTCACTTGGCACAGAGATTAAATTTATTTTTGGATAATTTGTAATTAAGTATTCTTCTAAAGTGGAAGAAGCGTAAACAGCAACATTTTTGTTTGCTAAATCTGAAATGGAGAAAATTTCTCTATTTCCTTTGTGGATAAATATTTTATCGTAAGTTACTTCGTGGGGAATTGCATAATCAAATTTCATGTCGCGTTCTGCCGAATAAAACATATCTGAAACATGAATTGTCTCTTTATTTTCGAATTCATTTTTTATATCAGCCCAACTACCTAATTTGAATTCTACCTTAAACTCCATTTCATCAGCAATAGCTTTCATCAAATCAATATTAAATCCTGCTGGTTTACCATTTTCGTCTAAAAATTCGTATGGAGGAAAATTTGAATCACTTCCAAAAACAACTGGATTTGGTACTTCAGTTTGTGAATATTGTGGCTTGGAAAACAAAATTAATAAAAAAACCACAAATAGCAGCGTTATTACATTAGCATTAATCCAATCATTAACTGATTTCATAACAAATCTCTGTTTGTAAAAAATACAATTTTAGACTTACTCGGTTGTTTAAATTACTAATATTTTTAATTAGTATACATACAAAGATTAATTAATAGATGAATATTGTTTTATGTAACTAAAATATATGTTGTAAAATTAAGACTATTCTGTTTTTTTTTATAAATTTAGGACATAAATTTTAACTATTGGAGGAAAAAATGCGTACTAGATTTTTACTAATTTCTTTTTTATTTATAGCAATATTTTTTATAGGTTGCGATGAAGATTCACCTACTGAACCAAGTTCAAGTTCAAATTCTGTAACAATAACTGGTGATATTACAAAATCATTTGATGCTGACTGTATGGCTGCACTAGTTACTGAAGATACTGTTTCAGCTTTTACTGTAATTCTGCAACCCAAAGGTTCGGATATTAGTTCTGGTTTTTATTCTAATAATATGTTAACATTTAGCAAGTATTCTAATACATTACCAGCAGTTGGTAAATACAATATTGGAACTGAGATGGAAGGTGATGAAAAATTCTATTCATTGTTTTTTGCAAATGATTCAACTTTTTATTTTATGTATAGTGGAACCGTTGAAATTACAAAATCAAGCAGTGAAAATATTTCTGGTAAGTTTGATGTACAAGGCTCCATTTTTGATTATACAAACCCTGACCCAACTAGAATAATTAATGTAAAGGGACAGTTTTCCACAAAACCAATGAACTTATAGAAATAATTGGAGCTAATAAATAATTTATTAGCTCCTAATTTTTAATGAAAATACAATTTATAAGTCAATCTAAAATTTCTGCCAGCCTCTGGAAGTATCGATTTTACACGCGATAAGTGATTTCGATATTCCTTATTTAGCATATTATCAAACGAAAATGAAAATGTGTGAATAAGTTCTGACTGCGAAATTGAGTATTGAGCAAAAGAATTTAGCACAAAATATCCATTCGTTGGTTCTTCAAATTCATCAACTCTGTCTTGTGATAATGCCCATTCTCCGTTAATTCCAAAGGATAAAATATCGTTTGAAAAACTAATTCCAACAATTCCCTTAAAAGGTGGAATTTGTGGAAGCGGTTTTCCTGTATCTTTAAAGTTACCTTTTGTATAACTTGCGGACGATTCAAAAGTAAAATTATTCAAAAATTCCCACTCAAATTGTCCTTCACCACCGATAAATAAAGCTCCAGTTCCGCTACTTGCATAAATTGGCAAAAAAGTACTCCAATCGGTTTCGCCAGTATTTCGTGGAATAATGTAATAACTTAAGTCATTTCGGAAAAGATTGAAATTGAAAAATAAATTATCAAATTTGTGATAGATAAAAAGTTCAGTTCCAAATCCACTTTCATCTTGCAAATCGGGATTTCCAATTTCGTAGGAATATGCAGCTAAATGCGGACCTTCCGAAAATAGTTCCTCAATTGTAGGCACGCGGGAAGATTTACTAATATTCAATCCAACATGGACATTTTCACTAATTGAGTAAAGTGATGAAAAACTTAGCGAATAAGTATTAAAAATCCTTTCTCTAATTGCACCAATTTTTGCGTTTGGATTTTCATTTTGGGGTGAAATTTTATCAAAATTTAGTCTGGCAGAAAACTCAAAATTGATTTTATTAAAATTTGTTGATTCATATAAATATGCAGCTAAATTAAGTGATTTTGATGGGGGAGTAAAGACAAAGCCTCCAACCACAAAATCTCTTGCTTCAAAAGACAATCCAATATTACCTACAGATGGAAAAAGAACGTTTTTATGGTCAAGATTTACATAACCAATATAATTTGTAATTTCAAACTCGGAGCCAATTGCCCCATTTTTTTCAAATTCTTTGTGGCGGTAATAAATTCTGCTTATTTGCGTTTCAATGTGTTCCAAATAATTTCCGTGAAGATTTATTCGCGATTTTGCATTCCACTGAAATCGTTTCATAGTTATATCAACACCTTTAGGATGCGCTCCTAAAAATCCACCAGGAACGCCATAATCTAATTCATAACCACGGAATGAGCTTCCCAAAAATCCAAAATCACCAACATAACTTCCACCAAAACTATAATTCAAATTATCGGAATATGAGTTTTTCAAAATTCCATTTGGTGTATTTATGTCATCAGCTTTTCTTTTGCTAAATTCACCTCTAAAAGCAATTGGATTAAAAGGAATTTCAACAATTGCCGAGCCTAAATATCCATTATTTACCGTTTCTGTGTAAGCGCCAATTGTTCCAGTAATAGAATTGTGAATTTCCTCTGGAATTTCCTTTCTAATTACATTAACAACACCGCCAATTGTGGTTGAAGTTTGCTGTAAAACTCGCGGTCCACGAATAACTTCAATTCTATCAACAGTAAATGGTTCAATTGTAACTGCGTGGTCGGGCGAAGAAGATGATAAATCGGTTGTTTTATTTCCATCTTCACTCATTAAAACTCTATCGCCACCCAAACCTCTAATAACTGGTCGCGAAGGAGCTGGTCCCATTGAACGCATTGCAATACCAGCCTCATTTTTAAGTGTTGAAGCCAGCGTAATTCCCAAATCTTTTTGAAGTTCTTTTCCTTTAATTACGTTAGAAAGCTCGTGCAAATCGTCAAATTTAGATTGTGTATTGTGTGCTGTAACCGTAACTGTTGAGATATTTATCAATTTTGGTTCGAGCATGTAAAATCTATTTGTGGGATTATTTTCACATTTTAGCGAAAACAAGCCTTCTTTGTAAGCAATGTGAGTAATTCTGACTTTAAATGCACCTTCTGGAATATTTTTAAATGTGAATTTTCCATTTAAATCGGCAATTTCATATCGTTCCAATTCAAGAATTTGAACTGCTGCGTTTATAACAGGCTCGTTTGTTTCGGAATCATAAACAAATCCAACAAAATCGTTAGTTTGTGCAAAAGAACTTATTGATAGAAAAATGACGATAATGGGAATTATCGTCATTTTATTTAAATATTTACTAATTAACATTAACTGTGATTGGTGCAAAAGTGACTCCTACATTTCCATCGTGTAAAATTTTAATAGTAATTGTTGTGGAACCAGATTTTAATCCAGCAACTTTAAAAGCCCAAGGTTCATCAGCTTCTTGTCCAACAATTTGAACAATACTTATGTCACCAACTTCGACAAGCAAACTATGAGGAGGCACCACTGGAACGAAGTGAACATTATTTGCATCAAAAAATTCGACTTCAAAATGGTCTGTTGTCTCATTAGTTTTAACTGATAATTGCCCAATAACTTGGCTATTATTAATTGCAACAAGAATATTACCAGTTTCTTCGTCACTTAGTTCTAAACCAATAGCTATGCCATGAGTTCCAGTTTCGTTAATAACTTTAACAGGAATTTTACCAGAGCGATAATCATTATGATCATTGTGTTTTACAAAAAACTCAATACTAGTTTTACCAACAAGCAAACCTTGTAAATGGAAAGCAAAAGAACCATCTTCGCCTTCGTGTTGCCAAATATCAGCAATTGCTGCATCTGCAAATTCCCAAGCCAAAGTTTGAGTTTCGGTTGAAGGTGGGTCAAATTCATTTTCGTTTTCGTCAATAAATTTTATATCATAATGCTCAGATAAACCGCCTAAAGGAGCTTTTAAAGTATCAGAAGTTACACCGCGTATAATTCGGGCAACTTCAATTCCTGAATCATAAAAAACCATTCCAATGGCTTTTAAATGCTCTTCTTGAGGAGCAACTGGGTCATCTTCACAAGCTGTTGCAAAGATGAAAATAGTTAATAAAGAGAATAGCAGAACAATTCTCTTTAAAAGAAATAAATTCTTTTTCATAAGATTTTCTCCGATTAGTTTAATTTTAAAAGTGATAATTCCAAATAAAACTAAAGAGAAGGAGGACCTCGAAGGTGAAAAGAGTAACTAAAATTCTTTTCAAAGTAAAAATTTGTGGTTGGAAATATTAGTTGAGTAGTTTCTAAATCTACTTTTGTAGCATTAGTAATAAAATTTGTGCTGTTAAATCCATTTTGTGCAAAATTAAGTATTGGACAGTCTTTTGCCGTGTAACTGTGCTCGCTTTTTTCAACTGGAGCTTTATTCAATAATGATTTAGAATTTCCAAAATCTACTGGGTGAAAGTGGAAAGATGTGATTAGTAATAAAAACACATAAATTGCCACTAAGGAAATAGATTCGGTTTTGTGGAAAGTTTTAATATTTTTATTTAGAATTTTAGTCATTTTTCATCTTTTTGCTGCCCTACTAGGATTCGAACCCAGAACCAAGGCTCCAGAGGCCTCTGTGTTACCGTTACACCATAGGGCAATGTGTATATATAAATTATTAATAGTTGAAAAAAGCGACCCGAAAAATATGAAATTACAGAACAATAATCATAATATTATTCATTGATATGGACTAGAAAATATTCATTAGCAGTTTCGCCAACTGATTCGGCTTGTTTAATTGTCATATGAGTTGAATCATTCTCCGATTTTCCTCCCGCTTCAATTATAGCAAGATCACTTCCAGTAGTCATCTTTACTAAATTTTCACAATAAGCCGTATCACCACCATATACAATTGATTTGCCTTTATAAACAAATTTATATCCAAGTGCCGGTACTTTTTGTGATGTAGTTCCAAGAACTTCATCATCAAAATGTTCCACTTCAAACGGGTATATTTTTACATTCTTTCGGCTAAAAATTTTATTATCTATTATTGCTTGTAGATTTATTTTATACGTTAAATCGTTTTTGTAAACATCCGCAAAAGCTTTTAAAACGGTTGAAATTTCAATGCTTCCAAGCGGATAATGAATATTTAAAGCTGTTTTCTTTTTCATAACAAAAAGATATGTGAGTAATCCCCAAAGTCCTCCAATGTGGTCGTGATGACCATGACTAATAAAAATATCAGAAATATTTAGAATTTCAGTTTTGGGAAAATTTTTATATAAATCTCTTAAGATACCGTCACCAGGATCAATTACGAAAATGGAATTATCGGTTGAAAGAACAATTCCGGTTGCAATATTTGGAATAGAGCAATAAATCTCTAAATACAAATCATCCTTTTGCCAAACCATTGGATATTTATTTGAAAATTTTTTCTTCATATTTACCTTTATTTGGAATGCTTATTACAAGTTCCAAAAATATTAAACTGGAATGAATCCGCTTTGAAATTATTCTTTAACACAATATTGTCAACAATTTCAGACACTTTTGGATTGTTAAACTCAATAATACCACCACAAACTTTGCAAATTAAATGTCCATGGTTTTGTATGTTATAGGAAGATTCGTAAAAAGTTTTATTTTCACCAAAATTTCTTTTAGCTAATATTTCGCATTTAACTAATAATTCTAGTGTATTATAAACTGTGGCTCTCGATACATTAGACTTTCCAGTTTTCATTTCCACATAAAGATCATCTGCAGTAAAATGGTCACCGCTTTCTATTGCAAAATCAAGAACTTCGAAACGCTCTGGAGTTATTCTATGCTTGCCGTTTCTTAGAAAAACCTTAAATTTTTCGTGTGCTTTTTCTTTTTTCATATTTATCGTAAATCTTTCTAGTTCTTGTAAATAACTTATTCAAATATATGTAATTTTCTTTTCGGGCTACTTTTTTTCTAATTATAAATCATTTATAATTATGCCGTTTCAAATCCAATATTCTTTAATATAATAGAGGCTTTTTCAACCACTTCTGAAGATTCAAATGAAAGTCTAAAAGTTCCGCCAGAACCTTCGCGAATTTTTAATAATTCCATATCTTTGATGTTAATGCTAGCATTAAAAAGAGCTGTTGATATTTTACTTATTGCACCAGGTTCATCAGTTACAAAAACAAATAAATCAAATAAAGGATGTAAAAACCCTTTTGTTTGTTGTGGAACTTCATCCCTATGAATGCGAGCATTTTCAAAATAAGCTTCAATTGCCTTATAATTATCATTGTTAATTTGCTTACTTAATAATGATAAATCGTAAGAAAATTTATCAAGAGCAGTTAAAATATGGTTTTTGTTGTTCGCAATAATAGATTCCCATATTTTAAAATCGCTGGAAGCAATTCTTGTCATATCTCGGAAACCACCGGCTGCCAAATCGAGAAAATTGTATGAATCAGTTTTAAGAGAAGCGGCATTTACCAAAGCAACAGAAACAAGTTGAGGAAGATGACTAACGCTTGCGGCAATAATATCGTGTTGCTGGGCTGGAATGTGTAAAATATTAGATCCAAAAGATGTTATAATTTTCTGCAAATCAGCAAAAAGTGGATTGTCATTTTCATTTTCTGTTAAAATATAAACCGAATTTTCAAAGAGTAATGAATCAGAATTATCAAATCCACCTTTTTCTTTTCCTGTCATTGGATGTCCGCCAATGTATATTCCATTACTTTTTATTTTATCCCATTTTTCTTTGAACACATTTTTGACGCTGCAAACATCAGTAAGAATTGTGTCCTTACTAAGTTTTGGAGCAATATTATCAAATACTTCTAACGATTTTGCAACTGGCAAACAAAGAAAAATTAAATCGGAATTTAAAGAATCTTGATAGGAATTTAATTTTGAATGAATAATATTTTCATCAAAGGCTTTGGATAAAACTTCTGGTTTATCAAATGCAGAAATTACAAAATCAAATTTAGATTTTTGTAATGCTTTTGCAATTGAACCTCCAATTAAGCCTAATCCAATTATAGAAATATTTTTGACTCTCAAAATAACTCCAATTGTTTATCCTTATTACAAATGAATCGTAGAGGTCGCATACAATACGACCTCTACAAAATTAAAGAGTTCTTCCTATTGCATGAGCAATTACTTTTAATTCTTGAACTAAACTTAAATAATCCACTGGTAGAAGTGCCTGTGGTCCATCTGAAAGCGCTTCTTCTGGTTTATCATGTATTTCTATCATTAATGAATCTGCGCCAGCAGCAACAGCTGCACGTGCCATAGGAGCAACTTGCTTTCTATATCCGGTTGCGTGTGAAGGATCCGCGACAACTGGCAAATGGCTTCTTTCGTGAACTACAGGAATTGCAGATAAATCAAAAGTATTTCTTGTATAAGTTTCAAAAGTTCTAATTCCTCTTTCACAAAGCATAACTTCTGAGTTTCCATTAGCCAAAATATACTCAGCCGACATAAGCCAATCCTCTATTGTAGCAGCTAAACCCCGCTTTAACATAACTGGAGTTTTAGTATCACCAAGCTCTTTAAGCAAACCAAAATTCTGCATATTTCTAGCACCTACTTGAAAAATATCTGTAAATGGCTCAATTATTTCAATTTGACTGATTTGCATAACTTCTGTAACCATTAGCAAACCATATTCATCAGCAGCAGCTCGCATAATTTTTAATCCTTCTAATCCCATTCCTTGAAAAGAATAAGGTGAAGTGCGTGGTTTAAAAGCACCACCACGAAGAACTTTTGAGCCAGATTCTGCAACAACTTTTGCCAACCTAAATATTTGATCTTCGCTTTCTATAGAACAAGGTCCAGCCATTAAAATTATCTCATTTGAGCCAATTTCAACATTCCCAATTTTTATAATAGTATCATCTTCTTTGAAATTTCTACTTGCCATTTTGTATGGAGCGGTTACTCTATAAACATCGGTAACGCCATCAAGGATTTTTATTTTTCTTATATCAAACCCAGGATTTACACCAATTGCACCAAGAATTGTTTTAGCTTCACCTCTTGATTCGTGCACTTGAAAGCCATAATCTTCAAGGTGCTTTTTTATGTCAGCTATTTGTAATTCTGTTGCATTATTTTTTAATATTACTACCACTTTATTTACCTATATTTTTTAATTTATAATTTTATTTAATTACGTCTCTCTCTTCAAAGAGAGTTGTTAAAATTGATTGTTACATTGTTTAATTGCTAAATTGTTAAAAACAATAAAACAATAAAACAATAAAACAATAAAACAATGTAGCAATTAACAATCTTTTCTATTCATGAAATTTTTTCTCGCCTGCTTCAATAGCAATGTCGAGGTAATCTTCTTTTGTTGGAATTGCACAAGAATATTCTGAACTATACGCACAGTATGGATTATAAGCAAAATTAAAATCAATAGTATAAATAAATTCTGGATTTTCATTTAGCTCAAAGTTTAAATATCTTCCAACTCCATATGTTTCTTCGTTTGTTGTTTTATCAGTGAACCAAATGCTGTAATATTTAGTTACACCATCTTTTGCTAATGTTTCGTATAATTTTAAATCCAATTTGTGCTTTTCGTTTTGCAATTTTAGAACACCAAAACGAACAGATTTCCTTTCTTCGCCTTTAGTTCCAAAGACTTTTACTGTATCTTTAATTTCGTTTTCAACTAATTTGCCAGTAAAAATAAAATCAAAATTCGCATCAAAATAATTTAATGAATGAAATTCAACTTTACTTTTATAATTAAAAGGGGAGTAGGAACTATCACGGAATTCAATATCATTTTTAGCTCTGTATTCTTCCAATTCTTTGATGTATTTTTTTTGTTCTTCAGTATGATTTCCACCACTAATAATCCAAAAAACAATAGCGAATATTGGAATTAACATTAGAGGGAAAATTTTATGTTTTTTCTTATCCATTAAATTTGTCCTTATCAATTTTACTTTTTAGTGAATTCAATTTATTCAGTGCTTCCATTGGAGTAATTTCATTTATTGATAAATCAGAAATTTCTTTTCTAATTTCGTCATCCTTTAATTCAAATAGTGAAAACTGCTTATCGTCTTTAGCTTTGTTTTTTTCTAACTTAGCTTTTTTAAGTTCGTAAGGAGTTAGTTCTTTTCCCTCAAGATTAATAAGAATTTCTTTTGCTCTGTTAATTACAAATAGTGGAAGTCCAGCCATTTGTGCAACTTGAATACCATAACTATGGTCAGCACCGCCTTGTGTAACTTTGTGAAGAAAAATTACTTTATCGCCATATTCACGAACATCAACTTTGTAATTTTTGATTCGTGTAAATAATTCAGCCATTTCATTTAGTTCGTGATAATGAGTTGCAAAAAGTGTTTTTGCCGCCACATTAGGATTTTCGTGCAGATATTCTGTAATAGACCATGCAATTGAAATCCCATCAAAAGTGCTTGTTCCACGACCAATTTCATCAAATAAAATTAGGCTTTTGCTTGTGGCGTTATTCAAAATATTTGCAGCTTCTTGCATTTCAACAAGAAATGTAGATTCACCAGCGGTAATATTATCACTTGCACCAACGCGCGTGTATATTCTGTCAACTAATCCAAGTGTTGCACTTTCAACTGGAATAAATGAACCAATTTGTGAAAGCAAAACTAATAATCCAATTTGACGGAGATAAACTGATTTTCCAGCCATGTTTGGTCCAGTTAACACAATTATTTGAGTTTCATCATTTGAAAGATGGCAATCATTTGGTGTAAATTTATTCCCGTGCGATAAAATCTGCTCAACAACTGGATGTCGTCCATTTACGATATTAATATTATCTAACTCATTTACAATTGGTTTTACATAATTATACTCATCCGCACATTGAGCAAACGAAAGATATGTATCGAGCATAGCAATCAGTTTTGCATTTTCTTGAATTGCCTCTGTTTCGGCAGCAACATAATTTCTAATTTCGTTAAATAGATTATACTCTAGGTCAGAAATATTCTCTTCCGCATTTAAAATTTTGTCTTCATAAACTTTAAGCTCGGGAGTAATGTAACGCTCGCTACTAACAAGAGTTTGCTTGCGGATATAATTTTCTGGAATTTTATTTTTATGTGTGTTGCTAATTTCAATGTAATATCCAAAAACTCTGTTAAAGCTAATTTTAAGTGATGGAATATTGCTTCGCTCACGTTCCACCTTTTGCAGATTGGCAATCCATGTTTTTGCGTTGGATGAAATATCACGAATTTCATCAAGCTCTGGGCTGTAGCCTTTCCGAATTATTCCACCATCAGTAATTGAAAGCGGGGGATTATCAGAAATTGATAGCTCCAATTTCTCAACAATATTGTCTAAATCATTTAATCGTTTATTGATTGTCTGAATATTGCTTGATTCAGCCTGATCGAGCAATTGTTTAAGTAAAGGAATTTTCTTTAACGAAGTTTTAAGATTTACTAACTCACGTGGATTTGCTCTGCCTGTGCAGACTTTTGAAATCAGCCGCTCAATATCACCAATTTCTTTTAATTCGTTTTTAAGATTTTCTCTTAGTTTTTTACTATTTACAAATTCTTCAATACTTTCTTGCCTTTCCAAAATTGGTTTCAATTTTCGTAAAGGTGCGTTAATCCACTTCTTTAAAAGTCTTGCTCCCATTGCGGTTTCGGTTTTATCAAGTATTGAAATTAGCGAACCTTCACGTTTTCCATCCTGCATTGTAAAAGAAATTTCAAGATTTCTTCGTGTTGATGCATCAAGCATCATATAATCGGATGGATTGTAAAGCGATATTTTATTTAAATGATCAAGCTTTCCTTTTTGAGTTTCTTTAAGATAATTTAGAACAGCACCAGCAGCTATTTTCCCAGAATTAAGTGTTTCAATTCCAAAACCTTTTAACGTTTTTGTTTTGAACTGTTCTAATAAAATATCATTTGCATAATCAAAATCAAAAATCCATTCATCAACTTTTGTTATACGCACTGGTAGATTCTGTGCTTCAATTATTGGTTCAAGAATTCCTTTTTGTTCTTTGGAAATAAGAATTTCTGCTGCGTTTATATGATGAATTTGTTCTTCTAAAAACGATTGATGAACTTCATAAGCATAGAACTCACCAGTAGAAATATCCGAAAATGAAATTCCTACATTTTCATTTTGTAAAAATATGGATGCTAAATAATTGTTGTTTTTATGATCGAGCAGTTTTTCCGAGAACGCAACACCTGGAGTTATTACTTCAACAACTTCTCGTTTTACAATGCCTTTTGCGAACTTAGGATTTTCAACTTGCTCGCAAACTGCAACTCTAAATCCAGCACGGACTAACTTTGGTAGGTAAGTATCAATTGCGTGATGCGGAAATCCTGCAAGTGCAACATGAGTTGCTTTGCCATTTGCCCGTTTAGTTAAAGTTATTCCTAAAACTTTGGATGCAGTTTTTGCATCTTCAGCAAAAGTTTCAAAGAAATCGCCAACTCGAAATAATAAAATTGTATCTGGGTTTTCTTCTTTAATCTTGTAAAATTGTGTCATTAATGGTGTTTCAGCCATTTATATTTCCAACAATCCAATAAATTTAGGAATAATTATTTAACTTGAAAATATACTCTTATGATGAGCTAAATTCAATGGATAAAAAATCTTATTTTTTTTGTTTGTATGATTATTACTTATTTTCAAATAAAATAGAGAAACAGAAAAAAGACTTTAGTTTTTATTTCCATCCTAAAAGTTTACAATCGAAATCAATTGAGCAATAAAATTGTTTTGAAACACATTAACATAATTTAGTACATATTTTGATTAATTCAGTCTATTTCATGTAGTTATATTGGCAAATTACAAAAGAAGAGATTAAAATATTTTTATAATAGTATTATAATCTTGCATAATTATTTAAGTGAAACTAAATTTGATTATTGAAAAATAATTTGGTGAAAACTTGAACCCACTACACAATTTAATCGTACAAACAGTAAAAATACTGCCAAAATCACTTATTTATCTATTTGCAAAAAAATATATTGCAGGTAAAACACTTTCTGAAGGTGTTGCAGCGGCAAAGAAATTGAATTCCAGAGGAATTTTAGCTACTATGGATGTTCTTGGTGAATCCGTTAGTAAAAAAGAAGATGCTATCAATTTTGTAAATGAATTTTTGGAACTTCTAGATACCATTGAGCATGAAAAAATAAATGCGAACATATCTACAAAACCAACTCAGTTTGGATTAAATATTGATTTTGATTTCTGTTATGAACAATATGAAAAAATAATTGAGCGTGCAAAAAAATATAATAACTTTGTCCGTATTGATATGGAGGATTCTTCCACAACTGATAGCATAATTAAGCTTTATACAAAATTATATGAAAAATATCCTCAAAATGTTGGTATAGTTGTGCAAGCATATTTACATCGTACTCTGGAAGATGTGCGAGATATGGATAAAATTGGAACAAACTACCGTCTTTGCAAAGGTATTTATATTGAGCCAAAGGAGATTGCTTACAAAGGAAAAGATGAAGTACGCAATAACTTTATTGATACCCTTAACCAAATGTTTGATGATGGATGCTATGTTGGAATAGCCACACACGATAAGCCAATTGTTGATAAAGCTTATGAAATAATAAAAAAACGTAATCTTTCAAAAGATAAATATGAATTTCAAATGCTTTTTGGTGTTACAGAAAATCTGCGCCAGCAAATTTTGGAAAGTGGTCACACAATGAGAGTTTATGTCCCTTTTGGAAATCAGTGGTATTTTTATGCTACGCGTCGTTTACAAGAAAATCCACAAGTAGCATGGACTATTTTCAAAAGCTTTTTACCGTTTACAGATTAATTTAAGGACTTAATGACTGTTCTAGGCCTCGAATCTTCGTGTGATGAAACTTCTGTTTCAATTATCAGAGATGATAAGATATTAGCAAATTTAATTTCTTCGCAACATTTTCACTTGAAATATGGTGGAGTGGTACCTGAGCTATCTAGCAGAGCCCATTTGCAAATGATTACTCCATTATTTAAAGAAGCATTGATTAAAGCTAAAATACCAAAAGAGGAAATTGATGTTGTTTCTGCAACTGCAGGTCCTGGTTTAATTGGCGCACTGCTTGTTGGTCTAAATTTTGGAAAGGCACTTTCATATTCATTAAATAAACCTTTTGTTGCAGTTAATCATATTGAAGGACATATATTTTCCGGTTTTTTGATGAAAGATAAACCTGAATTTCCAATATTAACACTCGTTGTTTCTGGGGGTCACACACTTTTATTATTGGTTAAAGATGATTTAAATATTGTAAAGCTTGGAACAACCATTGACGATGCGGCAGGAGAGGCTTTTGATAAAGTTGCAAAAATGATTGGTCTTGGTTATCCTGGTGGTCCTAAAGTTCAGGAATATGCTCAAAAAGGAAATGCAAATGCAATTAAATTTCCTATTGCTAACTTAAAAGGGGATTACGATTATTCTTTTAGCGGATTAAAAACATCTGTTCTGCGCTATGTTCAAAAGGAGTATGTTAATTCAGAAAATATTCCAGAAAATGATAAGTCAGATATAGCGGCATCATTTCAGAATGCGGTTGTAAAAGCGTTAAGTCAAAATGTTGAAAAAGCTATTATCCAATATAATGTTAAAACACTTTCATTAGTTGGTGGAGTTGCGGCAAATATGGCAATAAGAGAAAAAATATCTGAACTAGCTTGGAAGTACAATAAAAAACTAGTAATTCCCGATATAGAATTTTGTGGAGATAATGCAGCTATGATTGCTTATCGCGCAAGTAAACTTTTTGAAAATAATATAGTATCAGGTTTAACTGCAAATGCATTTCCTTCGTTACCAAAAGATGCATTTCAATCTATCGAAATTTAATAAGTTAAAAATGTTTGAAATAATATTTCATAAAATGTAAAAAATTATATTTATTTGTTTAATTATTCTTTTATATTAATAAATAACTAAATCATTTATTCTTGAGTTTTCTAAATGTCAAAATTATTAGTAATACCATCAATTGATATAAAAGATGGCAGAACTGTAAGAGTTGTGCAAGGTATTCCAGAATTACACTGCAACGATTATGGAAATGACCCTGTTGAAATGGCTATGATTTGGCGAACAGAAAATGCCAAGTTCCTGCATATCGTTGATTTTGATCATTCACAATTGCACTCAACCAAAAATTATGAAATTGTAAAAGAAATTTGTCAATCAGTTGTAATTCCTGTAGAATTTGGCGGAGGAATTAGTTCATTTGACGAAGCGCAAGAAGCAATGGATTTAGGAGTAACAAGACTAGTAATTGGGTCACTTGCTTACACGAATCCTATTGAATTTGATAAAATTATTAAACAATTTGGAAGTTCAAGACTTTCGGCAGCAATTGATATTATAAATAACAAAGTTGCAATTCACGGAAGACGTGAAATTATTGATTTAACTCCATTAGAATATGCCAAAAGGCTCGAAGATGTGGGCATTAAACGTGTTGTTGTAACTGATGTTTCAAAAAACGGAATGTTGCAGGGGGCAAATATTGCACTATCAAAATTGATTGCCGAAAATACAAATCTTAAAGTAACTCATTCTGGTGGAGTTACGAGAAGGGAAGACTTGTTTGAACTTGATTTATTAACAAATATCGGAATAGATTCGGTTATTATTGGAAGAGCGCTTTATGAAAATAAATTTGCTTGTCAAAAAATTTGGCGATTAGCCGAATCTGGGATTTTTTAATTGATTTAATAATTTAATAATAAACAATATAGGAGGTTTTATGGAACTTATAAAAAAAATATTAGTGCCTATCGATTTCTCTGATTATTCTAAAAAAGCTCTTCAATACACAGTTGCTTTTGCAAAACAATTTAGTGCCGAAGTGAACCTAGTTTACGTAATTGAACCAGTTGTTTATCCTGCTGATTTAAGTATGGGACAAATGGTAATTCCACAAGTTGAAGTTGATTTAAGTATTAAATCTAAAGAAGAACTTGAACAACTTGCTAAAACTGAAATAGGAAGTACCCTTAAGTATAATATTATTATTAAAAGTGGTAAACCGTTTATGGAAATTATTGAAGCTGCTTCCGAAATAGATGCTGATTTAATAATAATAGCAACTCATGGGCATACTGGTGTTGAGCATTTACTTTTTGGAAGTACCGCGGAAAAGGTTGTGAGAAAAGCTCCTTGTCCCGTACTAACAATAAGGGAGCCAATGAAAGGTTTCAGATTTAAAGCCTAAAAGTATATTTTCTAGAAAAAAAAATAGTATTTTTGTAATTATAAATCTTTAATAGTTATATTATTCAACTATTATGGTTCTAATAATTGCGTAAAATTTTCCATTTCTGTAAAGAAGTAGAAATATTTTAGTTATTATAATTAAACTAATAACTAAGTATAAATAATTTTGTAAATTAGAAATATAAATTAAAATTTATTTTAAAGGATATAAGATGGATAAAAAGAAGAATGTTAAACCAGTAAAAAATCAGCTTTCTTCAAGCGTTGAACAGTTCTATTTAACTAAGTCAAATAAAGAACTTCAATATAAACCAACTGAGAAGATTCCAATAATTCAGGTTGATAATTTCCCAGAATTAGGTAAACTTACTGCCCTAAGATTTGTGGAATGGTTGCAAGCAAATCCAAAAGGTGTTGTTTCACTTCCTACTGGAAAAACACCAGAACATTTTATTAAATGGGTTTCTAGAATTATAAATCAATGGGATACAAAATTTGTTCAAAATGTTTTAGCGGAAGTTGGTATCGATGTTTCTAAAAAACCATCACTTGTTAATGTTACTTTTGTTCAAATTGATGAATTCTATCCAATAGATTCTGCTCAGCACAACAGTTTTTATTATTATATAAATAAATACTATTTCAAAAATCTAGGTTTTGATAAATCAAAAGCTTTGATGATGAATATAAATGAAATACCAACTGCCGAAAATTTACCATTAGAAACAATTTTCCCAAATAATATTGTTGATTTATCGCTTAGAACAAGATGGGCTAGTAACAGACTTGAACGGTTGCAAAAAACAACTATTGAACTACTTGATGAATTTTGTACTAATTATGAAAAAAAAATAAGAGATTTAGGTGGAATAGGATTTTTCCTTGGTGGTATTGGTCCAGATGGTCATATTGGTTTTAATGTTCAAGGAAGTGATCATTATTCAACCACAAGATTAATTCAAACAAATTATGAAACGCAAGCTGCTGCTTCAAGTGATTTAGGTGGAATTGAAATAGCAAAAAATAGACTTGTAATTACAATTGGTTTAGATACAATTACATATAATGAAAATGCAACTGCAATAATTATTGCTGCTGGTGAAGCTAAATCAAATATTATTCGTGATTCTGTTCAAAATAGTGCTTCAAATAAATATCCAGCAACTGTTTTACAAAAATTAGAAAACGGACGTTTCTATTTAACAAATGGTGCTGCACTTCGCTTAGTTGAAAGAAGATATACTGATATTCTTGCTGAAGAGCCATTAAGCAAAGCCACCATTGAACGTGGCATTTTTAATCTTGTTGTTGAAAAGAAAAAAACTCTTTTGGAATTGACTAAGGAAGATTATCAATCAAATAAAATTGCAAATTTAATTTTAACAAAAACAAAAAAAACACCAAAAGAGTTGGGTGAAATAATACGTCAAGATTTATTGTCAAGATTTGAAAAAGGTTTAAGTCCAGTAGAAAACCAAACAATTCTTCACACTGCTCCACATCATGATGATATTATGCTTGGTTATCTTCCATATATAAATCATTTAGTTCGTACTCCTTCAAATCACCATCATTTCACTTATTTAACTAGTGGATTTACAGCTGTTACAAATATTTATATGCTTGAATTATTCAGAAATCTTTTAGAAAATCTTAACAACGAACAGTTTTTAAGTCGTTTTGAAAAAGGATATTTTGACCCATCAAATATTGAAGGCAAAAATAAAGATGTTGCTTTATATTCTGATGGAATTGCAGAACATTCTACCACCCTTAAAATTGAAGCTGTTTCAAGAAGATTAGTTAGAAACATGATCGAAATTTATGAGGAAGATAATCCTGTTTATCTAAAAGATAGAGTTGAGGAATTAATAAATTATTTTGAAACACAATATCCTGGCAAAAAGGATATTCAGCATGTTCAAAAACTAAAAGGAATGCAACGAGAATGGGAAGTTGAGATACTTTGGGCATATTATGGATTTTCAGTTGATGATATTTCTCATTTAAGATTAGGGTTTTATCAAGGTGATATTTTTACCGAAAATCCAGAAATGGGAAGAGACGTAGTACCTGTTGTAAATTTATTAAAGAAAATTAAACCAACAATTGTTACTGTTGCTTTAGATCCTGAAGGAAGTGGACCAGACACTCATTACAAAGTTCTTCAAGCTGTTTCTGAAGCATTAAAAATTTATGAGAAAGAAACTGGAAACTCAAACATAAAAGTTTGGGGATATAGAAATGTTTGGTTTCGTTTTCACCCAGCAGAAGCAAATATTTATTTGCCAGTTAGTCTTGGTTCATTTGCAATTACTGAGAATACATTTATGAAAAGTTTTGGTTCTCAGAGTAATGCAAGCTTTCCAAGTTGGGAATACGATGGTCCTTTTCATCGTTTAGCACAACGCATTCAAGTTGACCAATATAATATTATTAGAACATCACTTGGAAAAGAATATTTCTTAAATCATGATTATAAAAGAGTTTGCGCAGCAAAAGGAATGATATTCCTAAAAGAGCTGACACTTGAAGAGTTCTACAAACATTCAATTGAATTGAAAAAATTAACAGAAAATGCTTAATTGTTTCTAAAAATGGCTCTCAACTTGAGAGCCATTTTTATTTCTTCTACAATTAGTCCCCATTATCTCAAGAACTTTTGATATTATTTTAAATTCCTTTCATATATCGACATCACCGACGAATTATCCGACTGTACTTCTTTTATAAACAAATATTAAATAATGAAAGTTAGTAAATAAGCTTATAATCAAAGCTTTCCAAATTGGCACGATAATTTATTAACCACTGCAACAAACTATTTAACAACAAAACAAAAGGTAAGAAAATGAAAAACTTAATGAATGTAGCAATCGTACTTTTCACAGTAGCATTATTAACTAGCACAATGTTTGCTCAACAAGGTAATGGTGGTAAAAATATTGATTCACCAAAAATAAATTGGGTTGATGCCGATGGTGATGGAATTTGTGATAATGTTGGAAGTGATTTAGGTGGTGAAAAAGTATTTTTAGGAAAATTGAAAGGCAATGGCGGCACAGGTTTAGGTGATGGTTCAGGAATTAAACCTCAAGATGGCAGCGGTTTTGGGAAAAAAACTGGTGACGGAATTTGCATTGATGGTACTTCAGCTTTAGAAAAATATACCAATCAAAAAATTAGAAACTAGTTATAATGAAAGTCAATATTTATAAGGGAGTGTTTATCACTCCTTTTTTATTTTTAAATACTAATCAATTGAATCCTTTTATATTAACAACCATCTTACTATAAACAATTATAAATTATAATCATAAAGGATACAAAATGACTGAAATGTTAACTAAAGCGGACTTTTTAACTAAAGTATTTGATTACGAAAATAAAAAAGATTGGGATTACCAAGGTGAAGTTCCAGCACTAATTGATTTTTATGCCGATTGGTGCCAGCCTTGCAAAATGGTTGCTCCAATTCTTGAGGATTTAAGTGTTGAATATGATGGCAAATTAAAAATATATAAAATTGATACAGAAGCTGAGCAAGAGTTAGCCGGAATATTTGGAATTAGATCAATTCCTTCACTTTTGTTTATTCCAAAAGATGGAAAACCACAAATGGCGCAAGGTGCTTTACCAAAACCTCAATTAAAAGAAGCAATTGAAAATGTATTATTTTCTGTTGATAAAAGTGCCTAATTTCCTTATATTTGTAAGTTAGATATTAGCTGTTTTAAACTGATCAATTTATTGATCAGTTTTTTTATTTATTTAAACTAATGGGAACATAAGTTTAAAAATATTTGTATAGGCACTACATTTTTTTATATACTTGGTGGGAGTGATATTTTGAAAATAACAAAACAATTTACAAACCGTGAGAGCCAAAGTCTAGATAGGTATCTACAAGAAATTGGTAAAGTAGATCTTATTACTGCCGATCAAGAAATTGAATTAGCAATTAAAATTAGATCTGGTGATCAAGCGGCATTAGAAACACTTACTAAAGCAAATTTAAGATTTGTTGTTAGTGTTGCTAAACAATTCCAAAATAAAGGTTTACCACTAAGTGATTTAATTAACGAAGGTAATATTGGGTTAATTAAAGCTGCTAAAAAATTTGATGAAACTCGTGGTTTTAAATTCATTTCTTATGCTGTTTGGTGGATTAAACAATCGATAATGCAAGCTATTGCTGATCAATCTAGGATGGTTCGTTTGCCACTTAACCGAGTAGGTGCATTAACTAAAATTTCAAAAATAGCTTCAGTTCTTGAGCAAGAATTTGAAAGAGCACCATCAACTGAAGAAATTGCTAAAGAATTAGAAATGGATGTTAATGACGTTGCCTATGCTTTAAAAGTATCAGGTCGTCATGTTTCTGTTGATGCTCCATTTTCTCAGAGTGATAATGACAAAAGTAGTTTGCTTGATGTAATTTCAAACAATGAGCAACCAGATCCTGATTATGATTTAATGACAAACTCATTAAAAAATGATATTGAAAGTTCTCTTGGAACTTTAACTGATAGGGAAGCTGAGGTAATTAGATTATATTTTGGAATTAATAGCGAATACTCTGCAACACTTGAAGAAATTGGTGAAATGTTGAACCTAACACGTGAAAGAGTTCGTCAAATAAAAGAAAAAGCACTTGGCAGATTAAGACACTCTTCCAGAAGTAAAAATCTAAAGGTTTATTTAGGCTAAATAATAAGTCTAATTATTTTGAAAAGGCGATTAGAATTTCTAATCGCCTTTTTTATTTTAAAAATACTTTGGGTTATTTGTAATGTGATAATAACCTTTGAATAAATTTATTTAATTATTATTTTTATAGTCATAACATTCACAAATTAGAATTGGTATGAAAAAAATCATTTTAGTATTAGCATTATTTGCAATATCTATCCCAATAAATGCACAGGATGGTAGTATGGAAAATCTCCAAACAATTATTGATGAAATTAAATTAGAATATGCTCCAGATAAAAGAGTTGCACTTTTTGATATTTCTTACAAAAACAATGATTCTGGTTTTATATTGGCAGGGGAAACTACAGAACTATTGGCAAAAGATGAGTTGTTAAAAAAACTCGAATTGGCAAAAATAAGTGTTCAAGATTCAATTAAACTTCTTCCCGATGCTGAATTAAAAGATAAAGTTTATGGAATAATATATAATTCCGTAGCAAATTTGCGCGCGACTCCAACACACTCAGCTGAATTGGTTACTCAGGCAATTTTAGGAACCCCAGTTAGAGTTTTAAAACAAGAAGATGGATTCTATTTAATTCAAACTCCAGATAAATACATTGCTTGGGTTGATGATGGATTAGAAAGGATGACAAAGGCAGAATATATATCTTGGTATAATGCAGATAAAATAATTTATACAAAGGAATATGGATTCTCATATTCAGAACCTGATGAAAAATCAGAAAGAGTTTCGGATTTAGTACTTGCAAATATTATAGAAAAAATTGGCGAACAAGGAAAGTTCACTAAAGTTAAATATCCTAATGGAGTTGAAGCATTTGTTTTAACTAGCGAAACAGCAGATTACAAAACATGGCTTGAAAATGCTTATCCTACAAAAGAAAATATTGTGGAAACAGCAAAATTATTTAAAGGTAATCCTTACATGTGGGGTGGAACTTCCGCAAAAGCATTGGATTGTAGTGGCTTTACAAAAACAGTATTCTTCCAACATGGAGTAATACTTGATAGAGATGCTTCTCAACAAGTTCATAAGGGAATTTTAGTTGATACAGAAAATGGTTTTGATAAACTAGAAACTGGAGATCTTCTGTTTTTTGGAAGAAAGGCTAGAGATGGTAAGAGAGAGAAAGTAACTCACGTAGGAATTTATCTTAAAGACAATGAATATATACACGAAGCTGGTCAAGTTAAGTATAATAGTTTTAATAAATCTGCTTCAAACTTTAGCGAGCATCGTTTAAATGGATTTATTCGTGCAAGAAGAATTATCACATCGGTTGGTGAAAATGGAATTGAATTAGTTAAAGACAACAAATTTTACAACGGGGAATTAAAATGAAACAAAATAGACGAAATTTTATTAGAACTACTGGTTTAATAAGTGGTGCAGTTTTAACTCCAGGTTTATTTACTAACACTTTTGGAAAGAATATTAATATTATAGGTGATAATAAAAAAATGAAATTTACATTCAAACCTTACACTTTAGAGCTAAAGCACGTTTTTACAATTGCTACAAGTTCGCGTTCAACAACTCCAGTGATGCTAACTCAAATTGAATATGATGGAGTAATTGGATATGGTGAAGCTTCAATGCCGCCATATTTAGGTGAATCACACGAAACCGCTGCAAAATTTTTATCAAAAGTAGATTTATCGCAATTTAATGATCCATTTAAAATGGAAGAAATTCTTGATTATGTTGATGGAATTGAAGAGAAAAATCCAGCGGCAAAGGCAGCAGTTGATATTGCACTTCATGATTTGGTTGGAAAATTGATTGGACAACCTTGGTATAAAGTTTGGGGATATGATAAAGTAAAAACTCCAAATACTTCGTTTACAATTGGAATTGATACTCCAGAAGTTGTTAAGCAAAAAGTTAAAGAAGCAGCAGCTTATAATATTTTAAAAGTAAAACTCGGTCGCGAAACTGATAAAGAAATGATTGAAACTATCCGTTCTGTAACTGATAAACCACTCGTTGTGGATGTAAATCAAGGTTGGACAGACAAGCATTTTGCTCTTGATATGATTCACTGGTTGAATGAAAAAGGTGTAAAAATGGTTGAACAACCAATGCCAAAAACCCAATTGGATGATAACGCTTGGTTAACTGAAAACTCACCACTTCCAACATTTGGTGATGAATCTGTTCAAAGAATTCCAGATGTTTTAAAAGCTCACGGAATTTATACTGGAATTAACATAAAATTGATGAAATGTACTGGATTAAGAGAAGCTCACAAAATGGTAGATCTTGCAAAATCACTTAATTTGCAAGTAATGTTAGGTTGCATGACGGAAACATCGTGCGCAATTTCTGCAATTTCTCAACTTGCTCCAGAAGCAACTTGGGCGGATATTGATGGAAATTTATTGATTAGTAACGACCCATTTGATGGCATTTTAATCGTTGATGGGAAAGTTACATTAAACGAATCTCCTGGTATTGGAATTACATCGGTAAGACCATATTAATATTAAAAAAGCATACTCAAATATTTTGGGTATGCTTTTGTTTTTCAAATCCTCAAAAAATCTATAAAATAACACCCCATTCCATAACGTAAAAACCCTCTCGTTTTCCAGTTTCAATTTTTGGTTCAGTTAATTTTATATCGTTTTTATATCGTCCTTTTATGTAATAAAATAGGCGAAAAATATTATCTGGATTTTGAGAGAAATTTAGAACAATCGTCTTTTCAATATCATAATTATATTGTGGATAAATTTCGTAATAATTAGAATCGGTTAATTTAGGAATCCAATAATCAATAAAATCCTTTTTTTCGCTGGCATTAAATCCAGTTAATGATAAATTACTATCAAAAAAAGTGAATAAATCTTCGCGTTTAATTATCCAACCGTTTTCTTTTTGAAATAAATTAGGAATACTGCATTCATAAAATAAATATCCAAACTCATTATTTATCACTCCATTTGGTTCAACAGAAACATTCCATCCATTTCCATATTCTGGAATTGATTTAATAATATTTCCACCAACAGGAAACTGGATATTAACAGATAAATTTGTATCTGAAGCTGGATAAATATAAATATTTGGTTTATAGGCAACTACATCAGATGTATCTTCACAATTTGGTGGGTTAGGTGGAGTTGGTAAACTATCACAACCAGTATGTAAATAGATTAAAAATATTCCAGATAAGAATAACATAACGTATTTAATTTTCATAAGTTACCTCAAAAAAATGTTTTCGTTTAAAGAAAATAGTTGAGTGAAATACTCTGCCAGCCCAAACCTACAAAAAGTTTTATTAAATGAATATGTAAAAATTTGGGCAAAATTATTTCTAATTTTTGACTTTAATCTTATTCTTTATATCTTTAATTTCATAAAAATGGAATTCGATGAAACATCTTTTAATAATATTGTTGTTAATTACTTCAAATCTATTTGCAAAAAGTGAAATATTTATTAGACTATCCCAAGTTGGATTTTTGCCAAATGATATTAAATCTGGAATAATTCTTTCTAATATTCAGCTAAAGGGTTCTAATTTTAAAATATATAATACATCCGATAACACTTTTGAGTATGAAGGTGTAATTGAAGAAAGCGAAGGGGAATTTGGAAATTTCAAATATTCCTATAAGTTCTTTTTTTCAAAATTGAATAAATTAGGAAAATTTAGAATTAACATAAAATCATATCAGTCGTTTGAATTTGAAATAGGAAATGCAATTTATTCGCCAGTAGTTAAAGAGTTGATGCGATTTTTCCCTATTCAAAGATGTGGTTATACAAACCCAGTTGGACATGAAGTATGTCACATTGCTGATGCAACAAGCATAATTGATGGCGACAAAACGCTAAATAAAACTATTGATGTTACAGGTGGCTGGCATGATGCTGGCGATTATGTGAAATTTTTAAATACAACTGCTTTAACTACTTATACTTTACTTTTTGCTTATGATTTTGATGAGGTAAAATTTGGATTTGATTATGATAAAAATAATGTCCCAGACATTTTAGAAGAAGCAAAAGTGGGTCTTGACTGGATGCTTAGAGCTCAAACTGACGATAATCGATTCATAACTCAAGTCCAAAATTTGCAAGATCACACTGTAGGTTGGCGATTACCTGAGAATGATTCGCTCACTTTTAATAGACCAGCGTATATTGGAATTGGTAAAAATCTTATTGGAATTTATTCTGCAACTATGGCATTAGCAAGTAGAATATGGAAAGAAAAATTTTGTAATGTTGAATTTTCTGAAGAATGCTTAAATGTTTCTGAAAAATATTACAATTTAAAAGATTCTGTACCAGATGTAGATAGTTCAGGAACTGGTCAATATCTTGATTCTAATTATGAAGGTAAATTGGCGTTAGCTGCTATTGAATTGTATATATCAACGAAAAATAGAAGTTATCTTAAAGATGCAAAAAAATGTGGAATTTTAGCAGGGGCAGAATATTGGTGGAGTTATGGAAATATTTCAACTTTTGCCCATTATAGACTTGCAAAATATGATAGACATTTTGTTGAAATAATTAAACTAAGTTTAAACACATTTAACAAAACAAGAAATTCAAAATTATTTGGAGAATCAGTTTCACTTGGTTGGGGTTCAAATTTTACTCAAATTGGAACTGCAATTCAAGCAATACTCTATGAAGATATTTCGCATAATAATGAGTTTGATTCCCTAAAAATTTCGGTTAGAGATTATCTTTTAGGTAAAAATCAGTGGGGAATTAGTTTTATTTCAAATATTGGTACAAATTATTCAAAAAACTTACATCATCAAGTTAGTTTTAAGAATAAAATAATTCTTCCAGGTGGGTTTGCTGCTGGACCAATTTTGAAAAATTCTATTAAACAATATAATCTTCCTTTTGCCCAAAGAGATAGATTTGCAAAATTTCAGACTGATTCAGCATATTATAGAGATGACAGAATGGACTATGTTTCAAACGAACCTACAATTATTAGTAATGCAATGGCAATATTTTTATTCGGATATTTTATCTATTGAGACAAAAAAATGAATATATTCTCATTATGAAACATAAAATTTATTATTCACTCTGTTATATGCCCTAAATAAAGTATTTTTACGGCATGAATATTGTTTAATAACTTTAACTATAATATGTATTTGAGGATTAATAAAAACCATGAATAATGGAGTAAATTTAATAAAATCGGGTTTTGCTTTAATAGAGCAAAAATGGGGTGGTGTTTACAGAGGTGGCAGTTACCTTGTTGTTGGTCCCCGGAAATCTGGTAGAACCCTTTTAAGTCTTCAGTTTGCGTTAGAGTCCGCCGAGGAAAATGAAACATGTGTTTATTTTACTACTATGCGTCCTCGCGATTTAATGATTCATTCTGCCTCATTAAATATTGATTTACAAAAATACATGAACAAAAATAAAATTATTGTTGTTAGAGTTACACCACCTAATGATATTTATGACATGTACAACCCTGATGATTTTTTGATTGAGTATATGAATGATATTATTACTGTTGTAAGCCAATATAAACCTTCCAGATTAGTCTTTGATGAATTAACACCATATATCGGATTCCGAAATATGGATCTTTTAGACGATGTTTTTGCACATCTTCTTGAAACAATTGAAGAAAAAAATATTACAAGTATGTTTATTGTTGGTGAACCAGCAACTCAAAAAACAGAACAAATAATAAATATTTTAAAAGATAATGTTACTGGAGTTATTAGTCTACACAAAATAAGCGAAAAAATTCATGGTAAATACCATGGTGGCATTGTTTGTATAACACCTAATGTTGGGCACACAGAAGGGGAGTTTGAATCTGAATTTTGGATTGAGCCTAAAATTGGGGTTTTGGTGCCACCATCCGAAAAAAAAGAAATGATTGTTCCTGAAAAAATTGATGACTTAAATAAAGAAGTTTCAAAATTAACAGAAGAAAATAACACTGATGTTACATTTCAACTTAATTCTGAAGAAAAAGATATTCAACTTTCCAATCTTTATAGTTATAACGATTTTCAATTAATATTAAATAATCAAATTGCACTTTTCCAAAGTACTGGGCAAAAATTTAATTTTATTGCTTTTAAGTTAGATCAAACTGCTCATGTTCAAGGTTTGCTTTCAATTAACCAGCTTAAAAATGCAATAGGATTATCAATTAGCAAGAGAGATAAATTTTGTGTTGTTGATAATAATATTATGCTTTTATTAATTAGAAGCACCGTTGAACACAAAAAAGATATTTTTAGTACTATTAAAACTCACCTTCCGAGCATTGACCCGAAATATTTAGAAGCAATTTCAAAATTTATATTTGGAACTGAATTTGAACTAGATGATTCAATTACAAATGCTGAAACTTTATTAACGCCAGTAACTAATAACGATAACAAATTAAAATATATTTCGTTTAATCAATTCATTCAAAAATGAGTTTCCCCATTAAAATAGCAATATTTATATTATTATTTGTTTCTTCGGTTTATGCTCAAAAAAATTCCTTTGAAGCAATGAAACGACAAGGTATTATCCATATGGAAAATGGGAAATATGGTGAAGCAATTGATTTATTTAACAAATATATTACAGCTAATCCACAAGAAGCAGAGGGGTATAATTTAAGAGCACTTTCCTATGAAAAACGAAAAATTTACGAATATGCTGTGCTTGATTTTAGAAGAGCAATAAATTTAACACCTAATAACAGCGAATATAAAGAAAATTTAAATAGAGTAATTTCTATTTGGTATCCTATCCTTTATAAAAAAATAGAAGGGCACAAAAGAGAAATTGCAATTGATCCATTGTCAGCCTTTGATTATCTAGAAATAGGAAAATCTTATAGGTGGTTAGAGGAATGGAAATTAGCTGAATTATGGTATGATAAATATTTAGCTTTAGATGATGATGCTTCTCCAGATGAAATTATCAGATATTCAATAATTCTAGCAAAAACTGGTTCAATTAAAAAAGGTGAGCGTGTTCTTAAAAAATGGGTTGATAGATATCCTGATGATTGGAGGCTTTGGAGTAGATATGGTTATTTTACTCTTTGGTTAGGAAATAGAGATAATGCCGCTAATGCTTTTAGAAGTTCATTAAGTTTTAAGCCGTTTTTTAAGGAAGCACAAGATGGATTAGATATTGCAACTGAAAAAGGCTATATGGTTAAAAATGAACCAAGGGCTTATGATAGGGAATATCCGATTGATGCTAAGTATAAAAAACTCAATAAGAATCCAGGAAATTCTGAAACTCGCTTTGAATTGGTTGGGTTATTAATTGAAGCTAATAGAATTGAGGAAGCAAGAGAGCAATTAAATATTCTCAAATCAGATTATGAAAATACCGACGAATATAAAGAATTAGAAGCAAGATTAACTCCATTAATGGTAGAAAAATATACATCTTTACTTGAAGAAAGTTTAGCTAAGTTAAAGCAAGATCCAAACGATAAAACTATTGTTAAAAACGTAGCCGATTACTTTGTAAGGTTACAAAAATATGATGAAGCAAATGAAATAATGCAAGAATATCTTGCTCTTCAGCCAAATGATTATGAAATGAAAGAATATTATGCTGATATACTTGCTTATTCTGGTGACTTTGACGGTGCGGCAAAAATATTGTTAGAATTAATTGAAAATGGATACTCTTCAAATGAAATAATTCAAAAAGCAGCTAGTTATTATGGAAATGACTTTGATTATGATAGTTCAATTAATGTAATTGAAAATTACATTAAAGATAAGCCAATAGAGTCAATAAAAGATATGAAATTCCAATTAGCACAATATTATGCTTGGAACTATCAATGGGATGATGCACGAGACCAAGTTGATGAACTTTTGGAAGTATATCCTAATAACAACAAATATAAATTGTTTGCTTCGCAGCTTATTGTCTGGACTGTGGATGATTCTGAGTTTGAAACTGCAGAGGTTAATTTTAAAGATGTTCTACTTGAAGATCCAAATAGTCTTGAAGGGTTGCTTGGTTTAGCAACAATTTACTCTTGGAAAAGGGATTATCCAACTGCAAAACAATATATTGATACTGTAAAAAAACTATATCCAGATAATTCTGAAATTACAACGGTTGAAAGTTTTTATAATGCACAATTATCTTTGGAAGATGGAAGAAAAAGATTAGAAAAACGTGCTGAAATTGGTAAGCTTGTGGCTGCAGAAGATTATAACGGCGCCTTGGAGCTTTTTTTAGAATATTTTGATATGGATCCGGAACCTTCACCACAAGTTTATAAAGAATATGCTCAAATTAATATTGCTGCCGAAAGATATGATACAGCAATAGAAACATATGATAATCTTTTGGCTAATGAATATGATGAACAGATTGCATATGAACGAGCAAGTGCATATTTGTGGAAAGGGGATTCATTAAATGCTTTAAACCAATTTCTAGAATTATCAAAAAATAATCCCGAAAACTATGATTTTAAACTAGGATTAGCAGAATCTTATATAATGAATCAAGAATATGGAAATGCCGACGATGTTTATGACGAACTATTAGACATTGTCCAAGATACAGTTCAAGAAAATTATATTATACGAAGAAAAGATATGCTGCCAATGTATGGTATTTCGGCTGGATTAAATTCCGCTTTTCAATATATGATTCCTCAGAATATAAGCTTTGTGCCAATGTTTACATTTTATGACGATAATCAAGAATTAACTTATTACCAATATGGCTTACGAGCAGAGATTGGTCTTTTTAGATATTTCACAGTTGGTGGCACATGGTTACGAACAGATATTTTTTCGCTAACAAATAATCAAACACTAACTGAGCTATCAGGGCAATTATATTTTCATCCATTTACAAATTTTGCAATTGGTGGAAGTTTAGGAAGACTTAATATTGAAAGAGAAATTAAAAAGAATATAGGTTCACTTGAAGCTCGCTGGTATTCTAGCGATTTAATATTAAGCGTTGGGTATAAAGACACAGATGCACGACTTGTTCTTTTTTCACCTAAACTTATAAATATTAGTGCTGACATTTATTTATATTATTTTTCTGGAAATTATCGATATAAAAACAAATACAAATTCTTGTTGTTTTACCAATATTTTAATATATCGGATGGAAATCTTGCTAACGATTTTAGATTTAGATTAGGCAAGGCATTTCAAGAAAACATATTTTGGGGTTATGAATATTTCTTTTCTGATTTTGGTTTTAGTTCAGTTACTTATTACTCGCCACAAGAATTTAGTACTCATTCCATTTGGCTTGATTACGAGTACAAAAAAGTTAAAAATTTAGATTTAATTTTTGGTGGTGAAATTGGTTATGCTCCTTCAGTTGATTTTATAGTTGGAAACATTTATGCTGATGCCAGTTATAAAGTTTTAGAAAATCTCTTAATAAACGGAAGAGCTACTTATGGTAATTCTTATAGGTTCAATAGCAGTTATCAATTTATCTCAATATTTATCTCAGCATATTGGAGTATCTGGTAAAATCTATTATATTGTATTTTAGTTTTTTAGTATTTAATTATTCACAAATAAATTAGAAAGTAGATGTAAAATGAATATATTGAGTAAAATTTCCTTAATTATAGTAACAAATTTCTTTGTGCTTAATTTTTCAATCTCTTATGCTTTGCCACCTGCAAAATCTGGAGATTCAATTGGTAATCGAGTACCAATAACTGGAGATATTCAGCAATTAAAATATTTTTTTAATGCCTTAGAAAAAACAAATTCCGAGAAAATTAGAATTGCACATTTTGGTGATTCAATTATTTGGGGTGATGTAATTTCGGATAATTTGCGAGTTAATTTGCAAAAAAAATATGGTGGTCATGGTATTGGATTTATATCAATTTGTAATGATGATTTAGCAGCTAGAAAAACAATTGCTCATGAATTTTCTGACGATTGGGATTGGGCTTCTGTTTTTACAAAAAATAGGGATAGGTATCCAATTGGAATTGCAGGAACTGTTGCAAAAGCTTCTTCAAAAAGTACTGTTTCTTATAAAACCAATAATAATTCACCAGCTGCAAACTCATTTTCAGATGCAACTTTGTTTTATTCAAATGCAAATTCAAATTCTTCAGTCAGCTTCAAAATTAACAATGAAGTTGCTAACAATACTAGTCTATCTGGTGGTAAAAGTTTAAATAAAACAGAATTAAACTTTAAAAAAGATGTTAAAGAGATTGAACTAGAATTTAGCCAATGCAAAGATGCATATTTTTATGGAATCACCTTAGATTCTGGGAATGGAGTATATGTTGATAATTTCCCATTTAGAGGCAACTCTGGTGTTTCAATGCGTGATTTGGATGATGATTTATTAGCTGGATTTTCAAAAGAACTTAATTATAAATTAATTATACTTCAGTTTGGAGTTAATATTGCAGCTTCTGGAAACATTAAATACAAGTGGTATTCAAACATGATGCTACATGTAATTAAAAAGCTAAAAAAGTATTTTCCAGGGACATCAATTTTGATGATTTCACCTGGCGATTTAGGACAAAAACAAGGTAGAAAAATTATAACTCATCCCGAAATTGAAAAATTTGTTAAGGTTCAAGAGGAGATTGCTAATACAGGAGGGGTCGCATTTTGGAATATGTTTGAAGCTATGGGTGGTGAAAATTCAATTGCAAATTGGGTTGAAGCTACTCCGCCATTAGCTTTTAAAGACTTTTGCCATCTTACAGGTGAAGGTGGTGAGATAATATCAGATAAATTAGTTGTAGCGTTAATGGAAATTAAATCAAAGATAAAGTGATATTAAACTATTAAATTAATTGTGTATCATATTGAGTCATAGTTTGTTAATATAAATTAAAAAAATAAAATATCACATAATATTGTGTTAAATTTAGCCAATTAAATGTTTATTGATTGGCATTATTTTTGTTCTTTTATAAAAAAAAGTGTAATTAAATGACAACTGAAAAAAATCATACATATAAAATTGAATTAGATAATAGAGAAGTTACACCACCTCAAAGAAATGAAAGGTGGGAAAAACTTAGAACTATTATCATCTCTGGATTATTGTCAGTATTTTTAATAGCTGTTATTTTTATCACATTACCATTAACCATCCTAACTTGGGAAGGATTAATGGTTTATGCTTCAATAGTTGCATTAGTGATTTTTTTGTTTATCCTTCTCTTTAGATACTTTGCAATTTTGTTTTTTGCCTACTTTTATATAACAAAATATACTGTTGAAAGTCAGTCAAATTATTCACCATTTATTTCTATAATTATACCTGCATATAACGAAGGTATAAATCTTAAAGCTTCTGTAGAATCTCTTCTAAAATTAAATTATTCTAATTATGAACTAATTATAGTTAATGATGGTTCAAAAGATAATACAAGAGAAGTAGGAGAGGCACTTGTTGGAATGAGAAATGGAAACACTTCAAAAGTAAAAGTTTCACTAATAAATAAACCAAACGGTGGAAAAGCAAAAGCGTTAAATGCGGGAATTCAATATTCAGAAGCTGAATTTGTAGTTTGCATGGATGGTGATTCGGTATTAACACCAAACACGCTAAAAACTGCAGTAAGTCATTTTCAAGACCCTAATGTTGGTGCAGTTGCCGGCAATGTAAAAATTGCAAATAGAAACAAATGGCTTACAGATCTTCAAGCATTAGAATATGTTGAAGGTCTAAATTTAGCTCGTTCTGCACAAGGTCATTTACGTATGGTTAATATTATTCCTGGACCCATTGGAATGTTTAGAAAAGAAGCTCTTAAAGATGTTGGATTTTATGCAAGCGATACTTTTGCGGAAGATGCAGATCTAACTTTGAAAATATTAGCAGTAGGTTGGAAAGTTAATTATGAACCTAATGCTCAAGCCCTAACTGAAGCACCTATAAAACTTCACCAATTATTAAAACAAAGATATCGTTGGACTCGTGGTATTTTACAAGCTATTAGAAAACATAAGAAACATTTGTTAAATCCTACATTAAATTTTAATAATACCATTGTTCTCTGGGGAATGTTATACGAAGCCTTAATATGGCCAGCAATGAATATTTTTGCAAATATATTTTTTATAGCTGTTGCTTTGTTAAACGGTATGTCAAGTTTAATATTTTATTGGTGGATAAGCATTGCACTCTTGGATTTTATGTCCGCAGTATATTGTATTGCGGTTGAAAAGGAAGAATTTAGGCTTGTACCTTGGGCTTTAGTTTATAGAATGGTTTTTGTACTTGTTATAGATATTACAAAAGCAATGGCAACCGTTGAAGAATTTTTAGGCTTTGAAATGGAATGGGGCCATTTAGAAAGAAGTGGAATTGCAAATAAAAAATAAAAATTTAATATGTGAGGAAAGAAAATGGAACTAATTCCAATTTTATCATTAATCATACTTGTAGCAACAATATCCACCTTTATACTAGCTGTTGGTGCTTACATTCTATATAAAATTAGAGAAAGAAAAGGCAAGGGAGGTGTTGCTCAGCAACCATCATCTATTGAAGCTGAACTTATTACACCATCAAGAGTTGTTGCAGATGTGCAATCTTCGAGAACTACAGGAACTGGTGAGCAAATATATACCAGAAACACCAAAGGTGAATCTATTTACACAAACGAAGAGGAACGCGAACCACACATGAGACCAACATTTGTTGCGCCTCGTGAAACAAGGGCAACTCGAACAAATGCTACAAGATATTCAGTTCCTTTAACACGTGAAACTAATGAAGGAGAAAGATATACTTCTGCTCAAAAGTTTAAAAGATATGGCAATACTTCAGATACCCAAACTAAAGAAGTAAAAAAAGAGGAAAGCCTTAAATGGCGTTAAAAGAGAAAAAATATAGCAGTGATAAGCAAAAAAAGGTAAGATCTAGTGCTGAAGCTAATGAAGCTATAAAAGGATTACGCGTTAATTATCCTATTATTTTCTTAAGCGGATTACTTATTCTTATTGCTTCAATACTTACTTTTCTTTTAATCATTAAAAATATTTATGGCAATTATGAATTATCAGAAGTGCTTCCAACAAAGGAAAATTTACAAGAATACCGCTATTCCGATAGAATTGGTATATTGTATTCAAATTACACAGCTAATATGCTTGGAAGTGATGTAACTTGGGTGCAAGATAATATTGATACGTGGAAAGAATTTCTAAAAAATATGAAGATTAAATATGAAGTATTTTCCGATTTAGACCTTGAAGAAGCTAAACACCAGAATTACAATTTAATTATTTTAGCTGGTTCAAAATCAATGAGTGATAGAGAAGTAATGGAAATTAAAAGATATATTGATGCGGGTGGTTCTGTGCTTGCAACCGGTGGTGTAGCTACTTTTTCGGATGAGGCAAAATGGAGAGGTTGGGATTTCTTTAAAGAAACTTTTGGAATGAAGTTTACAAAGGAACTTTCACCAGCTGAAGCACTTAAAAAAAATCACACATTAAGAGGAAATTTACCACTAACTGCTGGAATTCCAACAGGTTATATATTAAAAATTGCAACTTGGGATAGACCAGTTTATGCTGAAATATTAGAGCAAAGGACTACTCAAGTAAGCTATTGGTTCGACTATCGTGGTGAGAAAGGTTTAGTTGATGAGCAGATTCGAAAAAGCGCTGGTATTGCAAATGGAACATACGGAAAAGGACGCTTTGTTTGGTATGGTTTTGAACTCAACTCTGTTGTAGGTAACAATGAGGATTACACAAATTTAGCTAAATTAGTAAAGAATAGTGTTAATTGGTTAACTTACAATCCAACATCATTTGTTAAAGATTGGCCAGAACCATATGATGCTGCATCAATTTATTTACCAACAATTGAAGAAAATATTAATAATATAAGTGCTGTAAAAAGTACAATTGAAATTTATAAAAAGGATGTTTCAATTATTGTAGATGGGGAATTATCACTAAAACATGTGAAAGAAATGTCAAATTTGGCTAATTATGGAGATATTATTCCAATTATTGATTTGGGGGCATTAGAAGAATTATCAACTAATGAAGCAGATTTAGGTTCAAAGGAAATACAAAGGGCAGACATAACTTATATTAGAGATTCGCTAAATAAAATTACTGGTAGACCAATAAAAGGCATTACGCCATATTATGGTTTTTATAACCAAACAACTCTTGACGTGTTGGCGGAAGAAAATATTAGTTATATTATAACAGATTCTTTGACTGATAGATCTGTACCAAATAAAATTATATTAAATGGCAAAGATGTTTTTATAATTACAAATACTTCGCGAGATGATATTAGAATTATGAAAGATTTTGGATTGACTGATCTAGAATTTCAGAAATACACTTATTTTGAAGATATTGATAGAATTATTTTCGAAGGTGGTTTGTATGTATTAAAGTTACATAATAATTATCAATTAAGACCAGAATTCCATAGAATATTTGGGGATATTTCCAAATATATGGCGTCTCAAAATATTTGGATTACGTCTTTACCTGAGTTATTAAAATGGTGGGAATCGAAAAGTGGTGTCGAATTAAAATACGAAACAAGAGGAAAAAGAAGAATTTCTGTTGAGGTTTCAAATCATAAAAAAACTAGAGAAGATGAATTTACAGTTGAAGTGAATTTTAATAAAGCAGTAAAAAATATAGAAATATCAGCTGAATTAATAAATACTCCAATACCAGAATTTGATTTTAATGAAGATACTCAGATTATGTATTTATATGTAAAGAATCTTAAAGAAGACGAATCAAGAACATATTTAATAGATTTTGAAAATGTAAATGAATTTAATGCAAATGAAAAAATACTTTTTAGGAAAACCAATTAAGACAATGACAAGTAAATTAAAAAAATATTTCGCACTATTATTCCTAGGTTTATTCCTAATTGGATGTGTGCAATCTGTCGAAAATCCTTATTCAGGTGGTACAACTCCTGCTGACAATAAACCAGTAATTAATATCTTATATCCGGTTTCAGGCGATTCAATTTTTATGGGCTATACTTCAATAATCTATCAAGCAACAGATTATAAGGGTGGTCCAGGTTTATCCTTGTATAATTTATTTGTAGATGGTGTTTTAGTACAAAGTTTCCCTCAAAACGCTGATGGTTCAAACCCATTTCTATTTTTTAGCACAGATACATTAGAAAAAAAGTTGGGTATTATTCCATCTTCATGGCCTGCAGAATTATCTTTTGCAATGACAATTGTAAACGAAGATGGCGATTTTGGCGAAACAACACTTATTGATAGCATTTATGTTAGCAGAAGACCAGTTGCTCCTAGTAATTTAGCTTTAACAAGAATTTCTGATAAATCGTTTAATCTTTTTTGGGATGATAAAGCTTCAAATGAAACCAAATATGAGGTATGGCGACAAGACGGAAGTAATAACACTTTTTTACGCATAAAAGATTTGCCTATCAATACAATTAGCACAAATGATTTAGTTAATTCTGATTATATAAATTATGGTTACAAAGTAAGAGCCGCAAACGGATTTGGGTATTCTGCTTTTAGCAATATTGTCTATTCAAGCGGTGTTCCTGGTGGCGATGCTCCAACAAACTTAAAAGGCGAAGCACTTGGTGCTTCAACTATTCAACTTTCGTGGGATGATAATTCGGATACTGAAGATGGTTTTGTACTTGAACGCACAAATCTCGCAACAGGAGTTTTTGAGCGATTAGCCGTTTTACCAAAAAATACACTTGAGTATTTTGATTACGATCTTTATCCACTAACAACTTATAAATTCAGAGTTGCATCGTTCAAAAGTTCTTCAATTTCTGCATATTCAAATATTGTTACAATTTCAACATACGGAGTTGATATTTCGGCTCCTGATAATTTAATTGCTACTTTCAATCCAATTGATAAAAAAGTAAATGTAACTTGGAATGATAACACATTTTTCGAAGAAGGTACAATTTTAGAACGAAAAGAAACAATTAATGGCGAATATTCAATTATTGGAACAACAATAACTGATGTTAATTATTTTTCGGATGGCAATATTTTAGAAAATCAGATTTATTACTATCGCGCAAAATTTAAGACAACTGAAGGATTTAATACTACATATTCAAATGTTGATACTGCTTATGTTTATGATGCACCTCCAATTAGTCCTTCTAATTTGCAAATAACTAAATTTACTGACACAACTTATAGTTTGTGGTGGAATGACAATTCGGATGATGAGGAAGGTTTCGAAATTTGGAGGAAAGCTGGAAGTACTGGTACGTATTATTTATATCAAGAACTTCTTTCAAATACTACAGGATATAATGATAAAGTTACAAGTGGGGTTGTTTATTATTACAAAGTTCGTGCGTTCAGAAATCCAACATATTCAATATTTACAAATGAAGTAAGTACCGAAAGTATTGGGGGTAAATTTCCATCACCTACAAATATGTCATTTTCAATAGTAAACTCAACACAGGTTAAAATAAATTGGACTAACAATTCATCAGATGCATTACAAATAATAGTTGAAAGAAAATTACAAACGGAAGTGGATTTTAGCGAAATAACAAGGGTAGCTCCTGGAACAACAACTTGGACAGATGATTCAGCTGTTTTAGCCAAAAATATGACAATTTATTACAGATTAAAAGCTAAGTATGCACAAGGGGAATCAGAATATTCTTCTGAATTAATAGTGTATATACCTTAAGAATTAGGTACAATTATGGAAAACAATAAAGAAAATAGCATTACTAAAGTAAATGATAAATTAGTATCGCATCTAAGAATTAATACTGACGAAGTGTATGAATTTATTGAGGATAAAGCAATTCTTGAAATTATAGAAATTGTGAAGCAATCTTATCCTTTTACATTTATTGGTCGCCAAAAATTTAGAAGAAAAATTGAGCAATTGGATTTTGCGTTTTGGATAAAAGATGCAGATGAAAAAATTATAATTGTAAATGATTTATTTGCAAAATCGCGCAATCATAAAACTTCTGAAATTGAAGGTAAATTACTTGTTGATTTATATGATGAACACGAATATCTTCTTGTTAAAAATATCACTAATTATATTGTTTCAACTTCTAATTCAGTTATTTATGAAACTTACTCAAAAATGAGTGAGGAAGATTTAATTCAAGTAGTTGAATTTCCTATTTGTGATATTAATGATAAAGTTGTTGCAATTATTGGTTTTATGCAAAAAGCATTTAAATTGGAAAATTTAATAAAAGATGATACAAATTCATTATTAAATATTGAAGATATTCCTGCAGTTGTGGTTTTAGTTTCAAGCGATTTTATTGTAAAGAGTTTTTCAAATAAGTTTTATCGGGAATTTAATCTAAATCCTGCTTCTATTAAAAATCAAAATCTACAATCAATATTTAGCATTGACTTTGCAAAGTTAATGCTGAAAGAATCTGGAACAAATATTAAGATTGGAAAAAGCGAGTATTTATTTGATTATAAAAAAACAAAAATCAATGAAGATGAGTGGTTTTATTTTTCATTTATTCAGTTGCTACAAAAAGATAACAACAGTAATACAAGTGAAAAAATGTTTGATATGGTTATGTACACTAGCCCTGAGCCAATGTTCATATATGGAATTGATAATCTTAAATTCTTAAAGGTTAATGATGCTGCCTTAAAATTTTATGGCTATAGTGAAACAGAATTTCTGGGAATGGATCTTACCGATTTATATGCACCAGAAGATATTCAAACTTTGGTGAATTCTTCCTCTAACAATACTACCGCAAGGGGTTTTACGGGTCCTTGGAGACAAAAGAAAAAAGATGGTTCAACTGTTGAAGTTGAAGTTAGTAAATCGGGAGTTGAATTTGAAAATAACAAAGCACATTTTAATATAATTAGAGATATATCAAAAAATTTGCAAAGTGATAAAATTATTAGTCAATTTAACACAGTTTTTGAAAATACTAGTGATGTTATATTATTAACTGATGCCGATGGTTTTATTAGAAAAACAAATACGGCTATTAAAAAAATATTGGGTTATGAAGTTACTTCACTTTCTGAGCGACCATTTTTATCATTGGTTATAGATGAATTTAGAGCAAAAATAAATACATCTATATTTCATAGTTCACTGCCAAAAAAAATAGAAATTAATTGCGAACTAAAAAAAGATAATGGAAATGCCCTAAAAGTAAAAATAATTTCAACTCCACTATTTGGTTCCAATCGTGAAGTTGAATCTTATTTGATTATTATTCAATCTGAAAAGGATGTAGTAGTTAAAACTGTTGTTAAAAAAGAATTTATAAAGGAGAATTCTACTACTACAAATGGTGGAAAAATGGAAGCAGATTTTTTAGGACACCTTTTCCATGAATTATTAACTCCTGTAAATGTAATTATTGGATTTTCGCAAGAACTTGCCGAAAGTGCTGATTCATCAAATGAGGATGTTAAAGAAGCAACAGATATTATTAAGCAAAACCAACGGATTCTTCTACAATTAATGGATAATGCTGTTCAATATTCTGAGTTGGAACAAAATAGAATTAAAATTAATCCAACTAATGTTCACTTTGTTGAGTTGATTGATCAAATTGAAACAGATGTTAAAAAAACTACTGCTAACTTTAACAAAGAACTTAAATATGGTAAAATATCTTCTTCATTAATTATTGAAACAGATAAAACTAAAATAGAAGTGCTTACAGCAATGCTGGTTGAGTTTGCAATTCGTGCATCTAAAAATGATAAAATATTTCTTTCAGCCTACCAAACTGACCCTGGTCATTGTGTTATTGCTGTTAAAGATGACAGAAATGCAATTTCAAAAGAATTGGCAGATGCGTTGGAAGAAATATTTACAGGCGATGAAGATAATATTCGGCATAAATATGGGATATCTAGATTTACTAGAAGATTTGCACTTAAACTTTCAAAAATTCTTGCGGATAGTAACGAAATAATTCCAAAATATGGTAAAGAATATGAATATGGTTTTATTTTTCCTATTAGATTTGATAGTGAAAAGTTATCCAAAATTTTAAAATCTTCTAAATATTCCAATGACATTACTAAAGAGAAACCAAAAAGCGAAGAAGTATTGGAAAAAACTTTAAAAGAAGAAAAGGAAACTGACCCAATTTTGAAACCTGATAAAGAAGAGAAGAGAGAGCCAATTACAGTTCATGTTAATGTAAATACTCAGTCTAATTCTCAACAAAATATCCAACAAGCACCTTTAACTAAAGAGCCAGTATTTGAAGAAATAAGGTCGTTAAAAGTTGATGAAGTTGCCGCTGAAGTAACTGAAGTTATTGAAGAACGGAGTTTTGAAACATTAACTTGTCTTTATGTTGAGGATCAAATTGATTCGCAGATTCTATTTAAAGTGCAAATGAAAGGATTAAAATCGGTTGATTTTGCAAACAGCTTCGAAAAAGCAATTCCATTGCTACAATCAAAAAGATTTGATTTTATAATTATGGACATAAATCTACAAGGCGAATATAATGGTTTAGATGCTTTACGAGCTATTCAGAAAATGCCAGAATATGTTGGTGTTCCAATTGTTGCCGTTACTGCATACGTGCTTCCGGGTGATAGAGAACGCTTTATTACAGCTGGATTTAACGACTTTATTTCAAAACCTATTTTACGCGATAAATTAGAAACAGTACTAGCTAATATATTTTAGGTTTCCTCATTTAATATAAATCCAACTTCATAAATCTATTTTTGAAGTTGGATTTTTTTTATTGTACCAATCAGCTCATCATTTATAATTCTATCAACTTATTTTTTGTTAAAATATTTTCTTGTGGAATTATTATTTTATTCATAAATTGCACCATACAAATGTATGGTATTTATAAATGTAAAAATATAATTTAAGTAGTAAAGGTGTAGCAATGCAAAAAGGACTTACAAAAATTCAACAAGATATTCTGGATTATGTAATTGAATTACGGAGCAAAAGTTTAATTCCAACGCTTGCAGAAATTGCAAAGCATTTTGGATATAAAAATCGTTCTACAGTTCAGCAGCATTTACAATCAATTGAAAAAAAAGGATTTATTAAACGTAATCCTAAAATATCTGGAGGTATTGAATTGACTTTTGATAACAATTATTTTATTCCTCGTCCAGTACTTGGTGAAGTTGCAGCCGGAAATCCACTTACAATTTATCCAGATTCTATAGACACTGTAGATTTACCAACAATTGCACATGTTCCTAACGACTCATTTCTGTTAAAAGTAAAAGGGGATAGCTTAAAGGATGCATATATTTTTACTGGCGATATTGTTATTGTAAATCCAAACTTGCAAGCAGAAAACGGACAATTTGTTGTTGCTGTTTTAGATAATGAAGCAGTTGTAAAGCGGTTAGTTAAAAAGAAAGATGTGATTGAACTTCATTCAGAAAACCCAGAATATGAGCCAATAATTATTGAAAGTACACATCCAAATTTTCAGTTAGTTGGTGTTGTAATTGGAGTTTATAGAACAATGGCAAAAAAAGTTGGTTAAAAAAACAAGTGATTTCGCGCTGTGCGAGCAAAGGAAAAATAAATAATAAGGAAAAATAAAATGGAAAAAATATATTTAGAAAATTTTGACGTTATTGGTATTTCGGTTAGAACAACTAATAATAATGGACAATCGGCAAAGGACATAGGCGAATTATGGGGTAAATTTATGTCAGAAAATTATATTGATAAAATTCCAAATAAGGTAGATACTTCAATTTATTCAATCTACACAGATTATGAAGGGGACTACACACAACCTTATACAACAATACTTGGCTGTAAAGTTGAAAACTTAAAAACAATTCCAGAAGGAATGGTTGCTAAAACTATAAGCAGTGGTGGTTACACAAAATTTGTAGCGAAAGGTGATTTATCAAAAAGTGCAGTCTTTGTTGAATGGACAAGAATTTGGGAAATGGATTTACCAAGACTTTATAGTGCTGATTTTGAAGTGTATGGGGAAAAAGCTCAGAACCCAAATGATGCTGAAGTAGATATTTTTATAGCAACAAGATAAGATTTTAATAAATGTTAAATAAATATATCACATATCTTAAATCTCCAATTGGACAGTTAAAAATAACAGCAGATATTAATTATGTTAATTCCATTTTATTTGTATTTGATAATACAAAAATGGAAGTTGAAAACAGTAACGAAGTACTTGAAATATGTAAAAAACAATTAAATGAATATTTTTCAGGTGAAAGAAAAGAATTTAATGTAAACATCAATCAAGAAGGAACAGAATTTCAACAAAGAGTTTGGGAGGAATTGGAAAAAATTCCCCATGGCAAAACTGTAAGCTACAATTATATTGCAGAAAGAGTTGGTGGAAAAAATATGATGCGTGCAGTTGGTTCAGCAAACGGGAAAAATCAAATATCTATCATCGTTCCTTGCCACAGAGTCATTGGAAGTAATGGAAGTTTAACCGGCTACGCTGGCGGAATGTGGCGAAAAGAGTGGCTTCTAAAACATGAGGATAAATATTCGAATGAGGAAAGACAACTTGGATTGGAATTTTAATTACGGAAATAAATTCTTAATTAATAAAGTAATTAATAATTAATATCGTAATTCCTAATAATTCCTTCCAAAGGCTTTTTAACTTAAAGAGAATCCCAAAACAAATAAAATATAAATTGTTAAATATTCATTTTTGTTTTTGAAATATTCAAAATGCAAATCAAATTAAAAAAATATTCAAAAATTGTGAAACCTTTTAAACATGTTATTCGTCTTTAATATCAATTAACAAAATTATTAATCATTTTTTCTGGGGGGAATAAAATGAAAAATATAATTAAAGTTATTGTAATTGTTTCATTTGTTTTGTCTTCTTCTTCTCAAATAATTGCTAAGGATTCGCCATTAAAAACAAAGAAAATTAGTTATGAACAGATTGAAGAATCACTATTAACAGGATTAAATTCTGATAATATGGGTCTTAAAATAAGCTGTTCATATATGCTTGGTGAGATTAAATCAAAAAAAGCTATTTCTGATTTAACAGCAATTGTTAATAATGGTGATAATGATAAAGCAAAATTGACAGCAATTCTTGCTTTATTAAAAATTGCATCTAGTGAGTGCGTTGCTTTGCTAAATCAAAATGAGCAAAATGATGAAATTCGTCAAATTTGTGAAAATTTAACAAATTGTCATTCATGTTTAACCAAAATTTTGGATCCTCATAGCAATGAGGAAGTCTCTGCTGTAAGTGAATAATTGGTGTTATTTCACGTACTAAAGCCAGATTTATTTCTGGCTTTTTTTGAAATCAAAATTATTCTATAACAAATTAACACATCTCAAAAGACCAAAATAAACCTTATCTTTGTACTTTCGAAAAATTATAATAGTTAAAATGTACGAAACAGAAAGACAAGAGTTAATAAAAGTCCTAATTGGAAAAGGCATTACAGATGAAAACGTATTAAAAGCTTTTTTTAGAGTTGAAAGACATTTATTTGTACCAGAAATAATTAAACCACATGCATATTCTGATGTTGCTCTTCCAATTGGACATGAGCAAACAATATCGCAGCCTTATACTGTTGCATTTATGACTCAAGCTCTTGAGTTGGACGAAAGATGCAAAATTCTTGAAATTGGAACTGGTTCGGGATTTCAAGCAGCAATTTTAGTTGATATGGGAATGAAAGTTTATTCAATTGAACGTAATTATGAAATTCATCAAAGAACACAAAAACTATTTGATGATCTCGGCATACGCGCCGCATTAATTTATGGCGATGGAACAATTGGCTGGGAAGAAGCAGCACCTTATGACAGAATAATTGTTACAGCTGGAGGCCCAGAAGTTCCTAAACGGTTATTAAAACAACTTGCCGTTGGTGGAAAAATGGTAATTCCTGTTGGCGATAGAAATTCTCAAACCATGCAAATAATTACTAAAATATCCGAAACAGAATTGCTAAAAAAAGAAATTCCAAACTTTAAATTTGTTCCATTAATTGGGAAAGAAGGTTGGAAAAACGAGTAATTGTTATATTAGGTCCAACTTGTTCTGGTAAAACTTCGCTTTCACTTTTGCTTGCAAAGTCGCTTAATTCGGAGGTTATTTCGGCTGATAGTCGTCAAATTTATAAAGTTCTTTCAATTGGAACTGCAAAACCAACAGAATTGGAACTTAAAATTGCAAAGCATCATTTTGTCGATTTATTAAACCCAGATGAAGATTATAATGTAAGCAGGTTTGAAATTGAAGCATTAAAAATTATTGATGAAATACACAAACTCAATAAAATACCAATTGTTGTTGGCGGTTCGGGACTTTATATAAAAGCTATTGTGGAAGGTTTGTGGAATGATGTTGATACAGATTCTGCTTTTCGTCAAAAACTGATGGAAGAAAAAGAAGAATTTGGAAATCAATTTCTTTATGATAAATTAGTGAAAGTCGATTCAAAAAGTGCGGAAACGATGTTGCCCCAAAATTATAAGAGAGTAATACGAGCGCTTGAAGTTTTTCATCTAACAGGAAAATCACTCGTTGATTTTCATCAAGAACACAAAAGAAAAAGTGATTATGTTTTTTATCAATTTGGATTAGATTGGAAAAGAGAAGTTCTTTACAATAATATTGACAAACGAGTTGATGAAATGATTCAAGATGGATTGGTTGATGAAGTTAAATCAATTTTGGAAATGGGGTATTCTCCAGAATTAAATTCGCTTAATACAGTTGGCTATAAGGAAATTATTTCCTATTTGAATGGCGAATATGATATAGAACGTGCTATTGAATTAATTAAACGAAATACTCGTCGTTTTGCAAAACGCCAACTCACTTGGTTCAGGAAGGATGAAAATATTAAGTGGTTCGCAATAAATGATAAAAATGAAATTCCACTAATTGCAGATGCTATTATTGGGAATTTTCGATAAATTCAGATATGTAATACGTTAATATATTTAGGAATTGAATGTTTGAAGATGATTTAAAAATATTAAAAAAATATTCTGCTAAGGTTGAAGCATTAAAAGTTACTCTCAAAATTGATGAAAAAGAGAATAGAGTTCAAATATTAAAAGATGTTAGTGAAGCAGATGGTTTTTGGGATAAACAGCAAAAAGCACAAGAAGTTTTATCAGAAATAAAGCAAAATCAAGAATGGATTGATCTCTGGAATTGTGAAAATGAAAAGATTTACCATCTTAAAGATTTAATTGAATTAGCTCAATTAGAAGAGGACGAATCACTTGCTGAGGATATAACAATTGAGTTGGAATCAATAGATCAATCAATTTCTGATTTAGAATTTAAGAGCATGTTAAGTGGACCAGATGATAATCTCGATTGTATTTTAACAATCCATTCTGGAGCTGGTGGAACAGAATCGCAAGATTGGGCAGATATGCTTTTAAGAATGTATTTGCGTTGGGGTGAGCAAAATAATCAAACCATGAAAATTATGGATAGAATAGATGGTGACGGTGCTGGAATTAAAAGTGTTACAATTGAAGTTACCGGCGAATTTGCATATGGTTATATGAAAGCAGAAAATGGTGTTCACCGTTTGGTTCGTATTTCTCCATTTGATGCAGCAAAAAGGCGACATACTTCATTTGCATCTGTTTTTGTATATCCAATTGTGGATGATTCAATTGTGATTGATATTAATCCTTCCGATTTAAGAATTGATACTTATCGTTCTGGTGGAAAAGGTGGGCAAAATGTGAACAAGGTTGAAACCGCGGTACGAATTACTCATATTCCAACTGGATTTGTTGCTGCTTGCCAAAGTGAGCGGTCTCAAGGACAAAATAAATTAAATGCAATGAAAATGCTAAAAGCAAAAATGTATCAAGCGGAATTAGAGAAAGCTCAAGCTGAAAAAAATGAGACTGAAAAAGGCAAAATGAAAATAGAGTGGGGAAGTCAAATACGCTCATATGTTTTCCACCCCTACAACATGGTAAAAGATCATCGTACAAACACCGAAACATCCAATGTTCAATCAGTAATGGACGGAAATATAAATCAATTTATTAAATCTTTTTTGCTTAAGTTTTCAGAAAATTAAATTATTTCTACTGTTAAGCAATATAAAAATAGCTTGTGATTTATTTGAAATAGAAAGTCACAAGCTGATTTCTTCCTTATTTTATTCCTTTTTAACCCCAATTAATTAACACCATAAACTAATAGAATTTGCCTACATAACTATTTTTATTTAGATTGAATCTAAATAAAAATAAAATTGTTTAATATTAATAAAAAAAAGGAACAAAATGAACTTAAATAAATTGAATATCTTGATTTTACTACTTGCTTTCAGCTTTGTGGAATGTTATGGTCAGTTCGATTTTTTTGAATCAAAAGCAACTATTGGTGGTTATGGAGAAATGCA
>JAHISP010000056.1 GCA_018818165.1 Bacteroidota bacterium
CCTCAAGTACTAACTGAGCTTTTTCATTTTCAAAAAGGCTAACTTCAACATTTCCTTTTGAAGTGTATTTAATTGCGTTATCTATAAGATTAGCAATAATTTGTGTTACACAATATTCGTCGCAATAAAGTGTTGAGTTATCAGCACTTGTTTTAAAATTGAAATTAATATTTTTAATTTTTGCTAAAATTGAATGTTCTTTAACAAGTGGAGTGATTATCTGGGAAACTAAATCTACATTATTCTTCCAAAGATTAAAAGAACCAGTTTGAATTTCGGACATATTAAGAATTAAATCTACGGTTCTTATAATTCGCTTTGAAGCTATATCCATACTATTGAAACAAAATTGAAAATCCTCATCGAGTGATTCTTTTAGTTCTTGTTTTAAATAGGAAGAATTATTAATAATAATGTTAAGTGGCGTTCTAATTTCGTGCGACATTTGTGCAAGAAACTCTGTTTTCAGTTTTTCTGATTCTTCTGCTTTTTCTTTTGATTGTATTAATTCTTTTTCAAATTGTTTGCGCTCTGTTATATCACTTTGAATAGCAAGAAACCCTATTATTTCACCATTATTATCAAGTATTGGATCAGCTGATATTTCAACATCAATAAGTTTATTATCTTTGCATTTGTTTATAAACTGATCAGTATAATTGATTTTATTTGTAATATTACCCCATAATTTTTCATAACTTTTACTATTTATTAATCCACTCTTTAATATACGAGGTGTAGTTTTTCCAATAATTGCCTCTGGAGTATATCCGTACATGTTTGTGAATTCTGAATTGATATATGTTATTATACCTTTAGTATCGGTCATAAAAACAACATCTTTTGAACTATTTATTGCCAAATTAAGTTTTTGTAGATGTTCTTGTGATTTTATCAGCTCTTTATTGGCTATTTCAATATCCCTCATTTTTTTTTCAAGTTTAGTAATTAAAACAGAATTATATTCTTTCAAAACAATTGTTTCATGTTCATCATTCACTTCTTGTTCAAGAACTACTTCCTTTTTATTGGAGTTTAAAACATCCTTAATAATCTCAATAAGCTCATCTGGGTCACATGGTTTAAGAATAAACCGATCGGCGCCAATGCGTTGTGCAAATTCTTCATCTTTAGCGTCTGTATATGTTGCTGTATAAAAAACAAGTGGGATGTTTTTTAACAAATTATTTGATTTCAATTTTCTACATAAAGTATATCCATCCATAACTGGCATTAGAATATCGCTAATAATCAAATCTGGTGGGTTATTAATTGCTGCTTGCAAAGCCTCTTCTCCATTAGAAGTAGAGGTAACCATGTAACCATTTCCTTTAAGAAGACTTTCGAGCAAATAAAGATTATCTTCTCTATCATCAACAATTAAAATTTTAATTTTCATAATATCCCTGAAAAACTACCGTTTATTGTTTGTTCTACTTTATCTAAAAATAATTGAATCAATAAAACTATCAATACTAGTTTTATATCGAATGTAAAAATTATTAAAATGCTTATTTAAACTATAAATTTTTTTTAAAAGATAAAAAGAACTAATTCATTGAATTTGTATAAATTTACAAATATTTATATTTAATTGAAGAATCTAAAAGTATTATTCCATTGCTATTGAATTTTAATTTAAGTGTCTTTCGCGCAAAACATTAGAATTATTAATTAAATGATAAGAAAGTATTTTGATTCTTTTTTCATTAAAGTACTTTCTTATGTAATTAATAATTCACTAATTGTTTCAAGAACAATTTCATTAGAAACAGGTTTGGATAAATAAAAATCTACACCAGCATCATAAGCGTTTTTCCTGTCCTGTCTAAAAGCATGGGCAGTTATACAAAGAATTGGTGTATTTGAAAAATTTGGCATTTTCTTTATTTCTTTTGTAAGCTGCAAGCCATCTTTTCCACTACCAAGTGAGATATCCATAATAATTAAATCAAATTTTTCATTAACATAATTAGAATAAAAATTATCAGCCGACACACAAAAATCAACATTGTAGCTCTTTTTCAGAATA
>JAHISP010000057.1 GCA_018818165.1 Bacteroidota bacterium
ATTTAATGCCTCATCAAACCACGCTTTTAATGGTTGTTCAGAATCGGTGTGTTTTTTCCAATACTTTGTTAATGTTTTTCTTGAAATAATACGCATAATTTATAAACTAATATACAAAATAGTTCCCATAATGGGAAAGTGATTTTTAATGGATGTGGGGTGATGCCGCGATAGAGTGAACAATTGAACACGGATTACACTGAAATTCCGCTCCTCCCTGTTCCATCGCTTTTTACGGAATGGATTTTTTATATTTGTCATCTATCTGACGATGTTGTTTATCGGAAGAAATATCTCTTAATTTCAATGTTATGAGTGAGATTTACCTTTGGTGAGCTCGCAAGCTCGGTTCTCTCTGCGTTCGAAATGACATTCTCTTTCTGTAATATCAAATCCCTCGATGTTTTTAAGAGAGTAAGAGATCTGAAGAATAGTATTGCAAAGAGGGATGCTGGAAACTTATGAATATTTAATTATTTCAAATGTGGCTAAAGCCAGTATAATTTATGTATTTCTAAAATCAGTTGAATAAAGTCAACTGCAATTGCTAAATTTTTATCCTTAAGTTGACGTTGTTTTTAAAGACAATAACACAATAACCACGAAGTTGTGAGTTAATGTGCCAAACTTAAATGGTTTTTTTATCATTTTGCGATAATCTTCGTTGCGAAATATTACGGAAAAAAGTTAAACACGTTGTTAACATAATGTCCCCATAGGGGCAAGCTGTACCTATAATGCTTTTATATTGTATCGTCCTGAAATACGTTGACTTTTCTGTTTAGTTTGAGTCAACCTTTTCTAGGACGCTGCATAGAGTTGATTACTTAAATTTAACAAATTCTTCAACTGGTATTCCGCTTTTTCTTAGCAATGACCTTAAAAGACCAGGTGCAAGTTCTCTATGGTTAGGAACTGACAAAGTTGGTTTGTTTGGGTGATACAGAATAAGGTGGCTACCTGTTTGATGATCAACGACATAACCAAACAAACAGAAAATTTTAAACCCTAATTTGTCGTAAGAGATTCATTCCTATCGACAAATCTGGGTTAAACTCCCTTTTTTCCAGAAATATTTGAAAGAACGCCCATTTAAAGCGCCACCTCTCCAACAAACATCTCTTTTATTTCATTAAATTCTAAGCGATTATGTTTTTTCTCAACCAACAGCCAGCCTGCAATTGCATCTTTTACATTTGCTAAAGCTTTGTCAATGGTTTTACCTTGGCTAATGCAACCGTTTAGTTCTGGAACGTCAACAACATATCCCTCATATTCTTTATCATACATAATTATAACTTTATAATTCATCTTACTACTCCAATGATATTTACTTATTTGTAAAATAGTAAATTGCAATTTATAAAATAATTTAATTTGTAATGAATGTTTTAGAAATAATTAATGTTTTTAATTTTGTTAAAAAGAAAGCTTATATTTTACTTTTATTGCAAATTCCTTTTCCCAAAATTACTCCTAATATAAGTGCCTCTGCGGGATTATCGGAAGAGAGATCTCATAATTTCAATGCTATGCATGAAATTTCTCTCCAAAAGGGATTCTTTGAAGAAATGACATTCCGACTTTAGTGTGTCATCTATTCGAAAAATCCATGTGTCATCTCGTTTCCGAGGTCTTTTATCGGAAGAGAGATCTCAACAATAGCATTGCCTCAAAAACTAGATTTACCTTCGGTTAGCTCGTAAGCTCGGTTCTCTCTACGTTCGAAATGACATTCGCTTACTGCAATCTTTTTGAAGAATCCCTCTCTAAAAAAATCAATGCTGTCAGCTTAAGGAAAATATTTTTAAGTTAAGTTATTGTTGAGAATCTTAGCCATTAAGTGGATTCCCCCAAAGGGGCAAGCTGTGCAAGGGATTCGCGGAGTGCTGTTCCGTAAAAAGAAACGGAAAAGGTAGATACGACATAATGTTTTTACATTAGCGTATAATTAAAAAAACCAAAAAAGCCCAACTTTTTTAAAAGGTTGGTGTTTTTAGTAATTGTTTTTTTCAAAAGTTGGGCTTTTACAACTTAAAAAGAGAGGGACTTGTTTATTTCTTTGATTCTTCGCAGAAATGAAATCTTTTACAAATAAATTCGCTCTTATCTGTTCAACCCGCACTTGCACTGAGCTTGTTGAAGTGTGGTGTTTATTTGTTCGCGTCATTTCAAACGAACTACTCGTGAGATATCTTAAAAAGACAAAGAAAAACTAATTCAAAATTAACTTCTTAAATACTCTATTAATGAATTTATAATACTGTCAAATTTCTCTTTTTGCAATTTACCAAGTTCAGAAACAATTATAGAATCATTTGCTGTAAATATCTTTGTAAACCTTATAAAACTCTCTTTATGCAAAGAACCTATTTCAAAATCAAAATCTAATAGTTTTATTGAGTTAGTGTCGTTGTATTTTTTACTTGTGATTTGACATAATATAAAATCATTATAATTAGTCACAGCAAGCACTAAGGGGGTGGAATCGTATAACTCAGTGATTTACAAGTTATAGTATCAAAGGAAACAACACATAAGCAATTCAAAATCAAAATCTTATTTTATTCCACCCCCTAAAGCCGGGCGTAATTTAACTTTTGTTAAATCAGAAAATGGAAATTTTATTAAAACTATAGTACCTTTTGTAAATGTGCCCATGCTTCGTCCTCTTCCTTATTGTCCCACTCTGCCGACAATACTTTTTCACTCAACATCAATTCTTCATTGATTTTATTCTTTGTTACTGGAGTAATAGTTATTTCCACATCTTTATTAAGATATTTTTCTAATTCTCTAATTCTTAACGTAGAGGAAGATATATGTCTTTTTATTTTTATCGTTTCCATTTTAATTCTTATCTCTTAAATTATAATAAAAAATATACACTTTTAGATTACATTAAGCAAACTTCCTTTATCATCAAAGAAAGTAATTATTCCTTTTTCTGTTGCTTTGCTGAAGCAAAATGACAAAAAAAACAAAGGCAACTCACCCTATATCCCTCTCTTAAAAAGAGAGGGACTTATTTTTTTTTTGATTCTCCGAAGAAATAACAATCTTTAATAATAAATCCGTTCTTATCTGTTATATCTGTTCAACCTATCCGCCGTCTTGTTTGGAAGTTCCTCGCCTGCACTGAGCGGAGTCGAAGTGCGCTATTTTCATTTTATTAATCGTACTCTTTTTGTATATGGTTTAATTTTGTTAGTGTCATTATGAGGAATCATTTTTTTGATGACGAAGTAATCTGCAGTAGATTGCCACATCCAACAAAAAACGTTGGATTCGCAATGACAGCTCTTTAAATTATTTAATTTATATCTGTTCAACCTGTCCGCCGTCTTGTTTGGAGGTTCCTCGCCTGCACTGAGCGGAGTCGAAGTGTGCTATTTTTAAAGAATTTACCACTAAAGCTAAAACAAAAAAGCACAGAATGCTATTCTGTGCTACGAATGTGAAATATTGATTTCCGTTATTATTTATCAGATGGCTATTTTTTAATGCAATCTGCGTAAATCATAATAATCTGCGTTCCTATTGTTTTTCTAAAACCCATAATTTAGCGACATAAAAAACTCGTTTCTTCGTGTATCAACAAATGTTCCGCTTTCTTGTTCTTCTGAAGTCAGAAATGATTTGAAATCGAGAGACACAAATGCTTCATGGATAATTTCGTATTTAGCATTAAATCCATAATTAGTATAATTATTTCTTAATCCAAACAAAAACTCTTGCGATGGTCGGGTATATTGGTCATCAACAACTCCATCGCCACCTTTACGAATCAATTCCGCCCAAACTTTAGTCTGAAGTCCGCGAATTATCCTATAATTTAGTGAAAAATATAATTGGTCGGCATTATGTTGCATCCAATGTCCAAGCACGTATCCACGACTTTCGTAAGTTTGAGTTGGTATATAATGACGATAAACAAAGGGATTAATTCTGGTATAATTTAATGCAAAAGTTAAATTATCAAGAGGCAAATCTGTAACTGAGCCTCCAAAGACATATCCTAATTGAGGACGCTCTTTTTCTGGGTCACCAATATCCGAAAGTGCAATTTCATCAATAAGTAAAGTTGCAAATAAATGGGTATTTGGGATATGATTACGGGAACTTAGGCTAAAGAAAAATTGAGAGTTTGCGCCGGCATCATTGCTTTGGTTACTATAATAATGATCAGCGGCTCTAAAAAAGCTAAGTGGAAATAAATAGAGAAACTCCAATTTGTCACTATAAACCACTGATTCACCTAACGAGAACGAAAGTCCAGAAAAAGGATGTAAAGTTAGAGTATGTGATGCAAGAAATTTGCTTCTATATTGTGTTCTTACAATCTCATCGCGGTATGTTGGATAAATTCCCATGGAATCAACAACGTCCGATTCTAACCAAGCATGAAAATAATTAAAGCTTATCCAATCAGTTGGGTATAAATCCAACCTAAAATAAGGAAATGAGGGAGCTTTTGAGGATAGAGTTAACAAACCACCTTCACCATAACCCCAATTGATAAAATCTTTACCAATTGAAAATGAGCCCCAACTCCAATCTGTTCCAATCATTGCACGAAATTCACTGTACTCAACCGAATTACTGGTTGGTTTTGTGTCCGTAATTCCAGTAGTTGGTGTAAATGCTTTATATCTGTTAATGTTATTTCCGACTTCTGAGTTATCTCTAAAGTTAAAACTAAAGCCAATATAATCTGTTAAATAGCCGTATACAGAAAACCCATTCCAAAGATGTGTTTGTTTTTCACCATCATTAGTTCCAGAAGAATAGCCAAGAATAGGGGAAAGATTGATAGCAAATAGAGAATCTTCGTAGCTGAATAAACGGAAACGTCCATAAGAGTCTGCTCCGGCAATAGCAGCCTGTCCCGATTTGTCGGGATGAGAAAGAGAATCAGTCTGTTTTTTACTAAATTCCTTCGCGACTTCACGACTTTGCGGTATTCTTGAAATTTCACGTCCAAAGTCTTGGTAATAAAAATCCAACTCTTGTAATTCCAATGGAGTTAGTTTGTCGCTTTCAATTTTTAATTGCACTAATTTTTCCGCAAAGTATTTTCTTGAAAGGGGACGTATTTCGTCTTTTAGTTCAATTACTCCGCGTTGTGATAACCTTGATAGATATTGATAAACGTCACTATCAAGCGGTTGGTTTACGGTTTGGGAGAAAAGTAGTGAAAAGTTAGAAAAGAGGAGTGAAAGGACCAAAAAATATTTTATTTTATTATTTATCATTTTATACCAATATGTTTGTTCAATTTTAATAAATTCATCCACAAATATTGCTTGCATGAACACTAAGGATGTATTAGAAAAGAATTAATGCATATTCGACTAACTAGCTCTCACAAAGCGATCACTATGTGATAAGCATTTTTACCATTGTTCACTTAACCTTACTTCGGCTGCGCTCAGTAACCATTTGGATACATACGCTAAGACCGTGAGTAAGTCGGAGCAAGTTCGCTTCAAATTGATTATTCTTTTTCTAAAATTGTTTATTTTAATCCTATTGCATTATCCATGTTTAATGGTGTCTGGTGCGTTTTTAAATGATTGTTTTATTAGTGATGACTTGCCATATCTGCGTGGAGAAAATAGCCAAACCGAAAAACCATTTTTAATATTACGGTCTAATTCGTTAATTTCTTCTTTTCTATTACAGAAATTTGTTGAATCTACTATTTTTCCGAAAACGAAAGGGTTTAACATAATTATGTGTCATGTTTTTGCGTGTCGTAAATATACGAGACAATTAATGATTTTGCAAATTTTTACCATAATGTCCCCATAGGGGCAAGCTGTGCATACATGTTCCGTCTCTTTTTGAGGAATGGCACTAGAGTTAGAGATAACTGTGTTTAACAAATATGTTTTATAACTTTTTTCAACTCCGTAGGAGTGGTATTATGGTAACTAGACGACCAACCACAAAACTACAAGCTCCATAGGAGCGATACTGTTTTTGAGATTACCATAATTCCGCTGGAGCTTTTGAACATATCTTTTTTTGTTGGATTACCATAATGTCGTACCTACGGTACTTTTGTCATCTCGATTCCGATGTCTTTGCATTTTTTGCATCCCGCTGCTTTTTGGCGGGATTATCGGAAGAGAGATCTCTTAATTTCAATGTTATGAGTGAGATTTACCTTCGGTGAGCTCGCAAGCTCGGTTCTCTCTACGTTCGAAATAACAGAATTCGTCACCGCTTTGTCATATATCTTCCGATGTTCTCTCTATTTAGTGTGTCATCTCTTACACTTGACCCATGGAATGGGCACCATATTCCAACGGGAACTTCCCACTCGTGTTTAATATTCAGAAATTAATGACGAGGCTGGAATATTTAATTTGCCATGAAGTGCTCGTATCATGGATAAACTTAACTTCCTCTTTCCACTAAGTATTTCGGATGTTCTGCTTTTAGAACCAATTATTGAAACTAATGTTGAACGATCTAGATTTAGCTGCTCTAACCTAAACTTTATTGCTTCAATTGGATTTGGTAAACCGATTGGAAATCTTTTCTTCTCATAATCCTCAACAAGAATAGAGAGTATTTCAAGCTCACTTTGCTCATCCGAGTTTGTTTTCAAATCCATTTGCATTAGTTCATATATTCTATGCAATGCAATTGCATGTGCAGTTTTTGTTTTAATTGCTTTTAACATAAGTTATTTCCTTTATGTTTAATTTACCATAGTCAACATGAGTACCAATCCAAACTATAAAAACAATACCAAGGTTATATTCAATATCAACAACCAAAAGATGGTGATTGCCTTTTATGTTAAACACAACGCGCTTTTTTGTAATAATTGAAGCATTCCTATATTGCTGCTTAAGTTCGCTTGCTGCACTCCAGTTAGCATTTAATGCCTCATCAAACCACGCTTTTAATGGTTGTTCAGAATCGGTGTGTTTTTTCCAATACTTTGTTAATGTTTTTCTTGAAATAATACGCATAATTTATAAACTAATATACAAAATAGTTCCCATA
>JAHISP010000058.1 GCA_018818165.1 Bacteroidota bacterium
TTAATCTATATAAAAAATCCGTTACGGTTTGTCTATTATCTAAATTTTTGGTTGTTGTTGAAATAAATTTTGTGGAAAAAAGAAAAAATGTTATTAAAACAGTTAGAAGTATAAAACCCATATTTATACCAACAATTATCTCTATTAATGTAAAACCGCTATTAGAAATTTTCATTTTTTATAAAGTGAGGATAATGATAAAATAATTTGCTTATTTGATTTTGAAAAAACACTAATTTTCACTTTAGTTAAATTGTTGTCGCTTGAAATTTTTCTTTCTACCAATATATTCCCATTATTATTTGTGTAGGATGTATCTCGTGAAACTTTATTGTTAAGTGAATTCTCAATTTCTTGATCAGCCAAATATAATGCTTCGCTTCTTAAAAGAATTTTTGGATTACTAAACACTAGATTAAAAAAAAACGCAAACAATGTAATTGTTAAACCAAGTATTATAATACCCACTAGTGCTTCAGTAATGGTATATCCATCTTCTAATTTTAATTTATCCATTTTTCATTAAGAATAGATAGTCTATTATTATCTTCAAAACCTATTGGCAATAAAAATGTACTATCTAATTTTACTCGATTAATTTTCAAATCAACAAGCCAATTAATATACTCTGTTGGTTCCTTGTAATACCAAAAATTATTTGTATAAATTACTCCACTAACTTGCCCTGAAATATTCACATTATTCTCAGAATAAATTAGACCTTGTATTTTTGAGCTGTTATCAATTGTTATTATGTTTTTATTATTACTTAAACCTACGTTTGAATTTACTAAAATTATTGATCCATTTACAATGCTTGAGTTTATTTCTATACTATTATTAAGGTTTGAAACTTCCTCCGTTTTAGAATATAAAACAATTGTTGAAGGGTATTCCAAAATGCAATTATTTATTAAAATACTTTTCTTAGAAAACAACTGAATGTTTTTCAAATAGGAATTACCATTAATTTCTATTCCAGTATTAACAGCTATAATAATATTTTCTATTTTTACATTTTCTTCAATAGTTAAGGAATCACACATTATGTTCAAATCCAACTCCGATATGGTTCCTTCTTTTATAATAGTTTCACCCATTACAACCAATGATATTTGATTTTGAGAACCATGTTTCTCAATTATTCCAGATAGAACAAAATCTCCATTTATAATGTTTATCTTGTCATGTGAAAGCTGCTTTAACGTTAATTGATTTAGTTCAAAATCGCTATCCAAATAATTTGAATTATCGAATAAGTTATTGTTCTCAAATAAAGCATTTACAAAATTTTCGTTGAAAAATTTAATAGTTATATCCTCTTTCTTAATTAAGTTTCCTACTATATAATTGTTTGAAGCTGTAGGTTTGCCAGAAATTCGACCTCGCTTAATTTTATCAGAAGTTCCGAGAATATTTCCAACAATTGTTGTTTCACCAGATACACTTGCTCGTAAATTTGGTTTTGAAATTATTATTGCATTATCAAATGGAACTTCTGGTTTAGCAGCCAAATAGTAATTTACACTGGAAGAGTCAAATTTGTTATATGCAGTTGTGTTAACCTTTAAGTAAAGTCCATCCATTTTTGGTACTAGTTTAACTTTTATGGAATCAATAAGCATAAACCTTTCATTTACTAAATATTCATTGTTATCAGTCATGAATAATTGTATTGCCGAAAAACATGCAAGATCTAATTCTTTTTTTTTAGTCAGCTGTATTGAATAAGCATTATAAAAAAAAATAATAGAAACAATTCCCAACAGCAGTGTAGTTACCAATAAAGATATCATAAGTACAGAAGGGAGAATAAAGCCCCCGTTGCAATTAATAGTTATCCTTTTTAGGTGTCTATAATTGTTTTTATATGTTTGTTTCATATATCTATATTTTTTGATAAAATAGCATCTAGTGATATGGTTAATAATAATCTAACTAATTTTAAGACAAACCATCCGCTAAAGCACAACATTAAATTAAGTGTAAATAATAAAAGTAAGTATTAATATAAGAAATTTAAAATAAATTAAATTATACTTGACAATAAAAATATAAATAATTAATTTCGAACCATAAAATTATTGTAGCAGAGTTGCAACTCTGAGAAGGGCACTTTCCAATCGTCTAATCAATTATTTTGCAACCAATAAGTTTAATTTATAAGATATTAAGTTTCACAAAATTGTAAAGGATTCATCTAAAAAATAAGAATTAACAAACAAAATTAAGGGATTCTAGCAATGGCTATGAATAATTTCTACTTGTTACAAATTACAATATTCTTTTTTGCGAATTTGCTTTCCGCTCAAATTCACGTTGATGCAAATGGAAACACAGCTATTGGTGCAGATAATACAACTTTCGATAAAATTCATAAAACAAAATTAAAAATCACATCAGATGGTATGACTGGTGATACATGGAAATATAAAGTCTATTCATATGATTATCGCTGTCAAGTAAAAACAATTTTAATAAATGAATAATAACTAATGGTATATAATTGTTCAAATATATTATGTGAAATGATATTAAAACCATTGTTAAATACATTATAACAAATTATCAAATTGGAGATATAATGAAAAGCTTATTAAAAATTATATTATTACTGTGCTTTGTTTTTAGTAATTCAGTTTTAGCAAGAACAAATTATGGTGGTGGTGATTTAACAGTTTCACCAACAAGCATATCTGCGCCGTATAGTGCAGGAAACACGACTGTAACTATTGCTGGTGATATGTGGTTTATAACAAGTAAACCAAGTTGGGTTACTACATCTCATTCTTCTGGAGGTGGTGGAGAACCCGTAGCAGTTACAGTTAGTTGGACTGCTAACACAGGCTCGGTTCGTAGCGGAACAATAGCTGTATTTGATGATATGAGTGGAACATTTACAAATATTTCAATTACACAAGCGGCTCCACCACCACCACATTTATCAGTAAGTCCAACATCATTATCTGCAACAAGTAGTAGCGGTTCTAAAACAATAACAGTTACTAATGATGGTGGTGGCTCAATAGGGTGGTCAAGTATGGGAGCGGCAAGTTGGATAACTTCCATTAGTCCAAGTTCTGGAACTCTAAGTGCAGGCCAATCTCAAACAGTTACAATTAATTATTCAGCTAATTCTGGTGCAAGCCGGTCTGATGATATTATAATATTGGATAATAACGAGATTTATATATATCAGGTTTATTTAACTCAATCTTCAGCGCCAGCAGTCTTAAATGTGAGCACAACCAGTGCAAGTTTTGGATATAGCGGGGGCAGCAGCGCATTTAGTATAACCAATAGTGGATATAATACACTTACATGGTCAGTAAGTGATAATGCAAGTTGGCTATCCGTAAGTCCAACCAGCGGAACAAATGGTGGAAGTGTAACCATAAGCTGTACTGCCAATAGTGGCGCATCAAGAAGTGGGACTGTGACAGTAAGTTCTAATGTAGGAAGTAAAACCATAAGTGTAAGCCAATCCTCAGGACCAGCAATTTTATCTTTGAGTACAACGAGTACAAGTTTTGGATATAGCGGGGGCAGCAGCGCATTTAGTATAACCAATAGTGGATATAATACACTGACCTGGACAGTAAGTGATAATGCAATTTGGCTATCCGTAAGTCCAACCAGCGGAACAAATGGTGGAAGTGTAACCATAAGCTGTACTGCCAATAGTGGAGCATCAAGAAGTGGGACTGTGACAGTAAATTCAAATGTTGGAAGTAAAACCATAAGCGTAAGCCAATCCGCAGCACCAGCAGTTTTATCTGTGAGTACAACCAGTGTAAGTATTGGATATAGTGGAGGCAGCAGCAGTGGATTTGCCATAACCAATAGCGGATATAATACACTTACATGGTCGGTAAGTGATAATGTAAATTGGTTATCAGTGAGTCCATCAAGTGGTGGTGATGATGATTATGTAGTAATACACTGTGATCCCAATAGTGGAGCTTCAAGAAGTGGGACTGTGACAGTAAGTTCCAATGTAGGAAGTAAAACCATAAGCGTAAGTCAATCCTCTGCACCAGCAGTTTTATCTGTGAGTACAACCAGTGTAAGTATTGGATATAGTGGAGGCAGCAGCAGTGGATTTGCCATAACAAATAGTGGATATGATCCACTAACATGGTCTGTAAGTGATAATGTAAATTGGCTATCAGTGAGTCCATCAAGTGGTGGTGATGATGATTATGTAGTAATACACTGTGACCCCAATAGTGGCGCATCAAGAAGCGGGACTGTGACAGTAAATTCCAATGTAGGAAGTAAAACCATAAGCGTTAGCCAATCCGCGGCACCAGCAGTTTTATCTGTTAGTACAACCAGTGTAAGTATTGGATATAGTGGAGGCAGCAGCAGTGGATTTGCCATAACTAATAGCGGATATAGTGCACTTACATGGTCGGTAAGTGATGATGTAAATTGGCTATCAGTGAGTCCATCAAGTGGTGGTGATGATGATTATGTAGTAATAAACTGTGACCCCAATAGTGGAGCTTCAAGAAGCGGCACAATAACAGTAAGTTCCAATGTAGGTAGCAAAACCATAAGCGTAAGCCAAACCTCAGAACCAGCGGTATTATCTTTGAGTACAACAAGTATAAGTATTGGATATAGTGGAGGTAGCAGCAGTGGATTTGCCATAACAAATAGCGGATATGATCCACTAACATGGTCTGTAAGCGATAATGTAAGTTGGCTATCAGTGAGTCCATCAAGTGGTGGTGATGATGATTATGTAGTAATACACTGTGACCCCAATGGTGAAGCTTCAAGAAGTGGCACAATAACAGTAAGTACCAATGGAGGGACTTCAACCATAAGTGTAAACCAATCCTCAGCACCGCCACATTTATCCGTTAGTCCTACATCATTAACGGCTTCAAGTAGTAGTGGTTCAAAAACTATAACTGTAACTAATGACGGTGTTGGTTCAATAGAGTGGTTAAGTACAGGAGCGGCAAGTTGGATAACTTCCATTAGTCCAATGTCCGGAACTCTAAGTACAGGACAATCTCAAACAGTTACAATTAATTATTCAGCTAATTATGGTGCAAGCCAGTCTGATGATTTTATTATAAGGGATATTGACGCTATTTTTGTATATCAGATTAATTTGACTCAATCCGCAGCACCAGCTGTTTTATCTGTGAGCACAACACATTTAGGTTTTGAATCTAGTGGAGGCAGTAGTACATTTAACATAACAAATAGTGGATATGATCCACTAATATGGTCAGTAATTGATATTCCAAGTTGGCTATCCATAAGTCCCTTAAGTGGTAGTGTTAGTGGTGGTGGTACTACTAATGTAACTGTAAACTGTACCTCAAATAGCGGAGCTTCAAAAAGTGCCACAATAACTGTAAGTTCCAATGGAGGGACTGAAACCATAAGTGTTAGCCAATCCTCAGTGCCTCCCCCTACTTTGCCAGATAGGGTATCGGCCTTCGTTGTATCCAGCAGTGAAATAACAGTAAGCTGGGATGATGAGACTAGCAACGAGGATGGATTTAAAATATATCGTTCAACAAGTTCAGGTGGTAGTTATACTCAGATTGGAACAGTTGGCGCCAACGTAACAACTTATAGTAGTATAGGTTTGGCAGCAAGTACAACTTATTATTATCAGGTATCAGCATATAATGCAGGCGGAGATTCACCAATAGATGTTGGTATATATGGTTTTGATACAACATTACCTAATCCCCCTAGTTTGCCAGATATGGTATCCGCCAGTGCTGTATCCAGCAGTGAAATAACAGTAAGCTGGAATGATGAGAGTACCAACGAGGATGGATTTAAAATATATCGTTCAACAAGTTCAGGTGGTAGTTATCCTCAGATTGGAACAGTTGGTGCTAACGTAACAAGTTATAGTAATACAGGTTTGGCAGCAAATACAACATATTATTATCAGGTATCCGCATATAATGCAGGCGGAGATTCACCAATAGATGTTGGTATATATGCTTCAGCCACAACTTTATCTAATTCACTTTGGGCTAGCAATGGAACCGATATTTCATATAATGATGGTAACGTAGGTATTGGGACTTCAATACCCAATAGGAAACTGACAGTAAAAGGCAAAATCCATGCTAGTGAAATTAAGGTAGACAGTAATGTTCCACATCCCGACTATGTGTTTGAAGATGATTATGAACTTATGTCGTTAACCGAAATTGATAAATATGTTAGTAAATATAAACACTTGCCTGAGATACCATCAGCGTTAGAAGTTAAGAGTAACGGGCTAAGTGTTGGTGAGATGCAATCAAAATTGCTTACAAAAATTGAAGAGCTAACCTTATATATAATTGAGCAGAATAAAAGAATTCAAAAATTAAAAAAAGAATATGTCACTAAAGATAAACTTGAAGATAGATTAAAAAAATAAAGCAATTTAAATTATAATTATTGGTGAATATTAAGTGATAATTAAGGAATGAAATATTTAAGTAATATTTAATAGGAGATAACAAAATGTCAAGACAAAAAAAGATAACATTAGTATTTGTTTTATTGTTTACATCTACCGTTTTTAGTCAAACTATTTGGACGAGCACTGGTACTAGTACTGATATATCATATGATGGAAAAGTCGGTATTGGAACTGGGACTTCAACCCTGAGTGAAAAACTTACTGTAAATGGTACAGTTTATGCTAAAGAAATTATAATTGATCTTAATGTACCAGTTCCAGACTATGTTTTTGAAGATGATTATAAACTAATGTCATTAATGGAAATTGAAGAATTTGTAAAAAAGCATAAACATTTACCAGAGATACCTTCTGCTGCAGAAGTTGAGAGTAATGGTCTATCTATTGGTGAGATGCAAACAAACCTGCTTAAAAAAATTGAAGAGCTTACTTTGTACATGATTGAACAGGAAAAAACACTTGAAAAATTGGAAAGTGAAATTAGTTCGAAAAAGACTAATTGAATCAAAGATCAAAAATAAAATTATAGTGGAATAGTAGAAGTAAAATTATAAAAATCTAATAATAATTTGCTGTTTTGTAAAGAGGATTTACATTTTCAATGAGTTGGAGATAAAAATGAAAAATGAAAAAATATTGTTTTATTTACTGATATTATTTATTGGTTTGTTCAAATATCAGACAATTTTATGTCAGGTAAATAATTCTAATTTTATACCAGAAGGAATGAATATGGAGAGCCGAATTCCTGATGGTTCTATTCCGATGTCAGTAATGGATTTAACAAAAAACCAAGCATTTACAGGCAGCGTATCTATTCCAATTAAACTTCTAAGTTTAGGTGGTGTTGAAATAATAATGAATTATAATAGTAACGATATATTAAGCAAAATTGGTGAAAGTAATAATTTTGCACCATCAGGAGCAGTTGGTTTTGGTTGGGATTTATCTTATGGGTCAATATCAGCCGAAATAAATAATACAACAGACATAAATGATGATAGATATTATTATAATGGACCAGACCAAAGTTTTGAAATTCAAGTAAAAAGTGACGGGACTTTTAACATTCCAGACTATAAACCTTGGAAATTCAATAGAATAGTAGTTAATAATATTATTGTTGGTTGGGAAATTATAAAAGAAGATGGAACAATATATAGATATGGGAATTATGATAAAGATTCTGGAAGTACTATAAAATTTGTGAAAGATTACTACCCAACTTATGCTACAAGATTTATGCTTGGTTATAATGGTGTAGTTACAAGTCCTGGAACAGCTTTGTTTAATTCGCTTGAATATGTTCCTTACCAATGGGATATTTCGAATGTTGAAGACCTTAATGGTAATCAAACCACAATTACATATCAGCAGGAAAATCTCAATTTAAGCTTAGGGGCTTCAACAAGCAGTCTCGCTTATACTAGGCAATCTTTTTTACATAAAATAAATGATAATAGAGGGGGAGAAGTAGAATTTGTATTAGGTAATATGCTCTCAGATGAATATTACAATTACTCACAGACATATATACAAAATAGAGTTGAAAGTAAATATTTAGATTCGATATACATTAAAGGTAATGATGTGATTTTTAAGAAAATAGACTTTGAATATATTCCTCTTGATATCAAAAATATTGGAATCAAAAAAAGATATTTAACAAATATTACATACATGGATAATGGAGGGAATTCTTTACCATCTTACAAGTTTGACTATTATACTCAATCATCAGATTTAAATAAAGGTGCTCTAAAATCTTTAACAGATCTAAATGGTGGTATATCAACTTACACTTATAAAACGCAACAACTTGCGGACGTAATTTTAGACAAAGAGGTACAAGTGCCTTATATTGATTACTACAATAACCTTGAACTTAAACCAAATGATGATGGATTTGTTGGAAAAGACTTTGTTGTAGTCCATGGAACTGATCATACATTGCAAGTTTATGTGAAAGGAGCAAATGGCTGGTATATTGATAATTCTTTCCCTTATTCAACAAATATTTTGACTTGTAAGGTCTCAAATGATTTTATGATACTTGATAATGGAACATATTTAATAGCAGTTAAGAAAACAGAAGGTGGGTGGAAGCAATATATTGTTGATAATTATATTTCTCCAAATAATTACCCTTACTTTATAGTTGGAATGGGTTCAAATTATTTTGTTGTGGAACATAATCAACAAGGTAACTTCAACGTGGATCCAACTTGGGATGTTTCTATTTTAAGATTTAGTAATAATGATTTAGAAACGTATAAATTAGTTGAAGGAGGAGATGATGGATTATTTAATGATGGATATGCTTTTATTTATGACGATCAGTGTGAGGAATTTAGTCATCGTTATGTATCTATGAGAGCATTTTGTGGTGAGAATTACATGGTTTTAGTTAGTAGAAATTCATATCACTCAGAATCATTATTTTCACATTTTCAATTCTCATCAATAACACATGAGTGGGACTTAATAGGTGAAACCTCTTATGATGATTATAATGTCAGTTTTGATTTAAATTCAGTCAATCCTCATAAAGTATATATAGGCAAAAACGTTGTCCTTGTAGTTAGAAATGAAGGTGCACCTTGCACGGGTAGTATGTTCCGCTCAATTATATATGAATATAGAAGAAATAATACAAATAGCGGACTAACTCTGATTGATTCTGTTGAAACATCGAGAGGGATGAGCGATATTATTCTAACAGATGATTATTATGCGTATACATATAAAAGTGATATAACGAATTATAATCAGATGGCTATAAGAGTTTGGAATGGAACAAGTTTTTCATCTGATAACCCAATATTTATTTCTAATATAAATACAAGTACACAGGCAGATTTAGAAAGTATTAAATTAGCTACAGTAGGTAATAGATTGGTAATAAGTTGGGTAAATGATAATACAATAAATGTTGGGAGTATTGAATACAATCCAACAACTTCCCAATGGATTAATGGACAAACTTTTAATCAATTAGCTGGCATTAATCCAGTAGAAAATGCAATTTTACCATTAAATAATAATACCTTTTTAGAATTTAATTATATATCAACCATTTATGGATGGGGAAACCAAACAATAAGAATAAATGCTTACCAATATCAGGGAAGTTCTTTTGTTCATACAGCCATTGATACTATAAAATCTCAAAGATATGAGCGGAGTCAATTTATTTGGCAAGCCGGAAATGATTTTTTAGCATTCGGAACTATTGGTGGCACAAATCTTGGCTTTGGTCCTATCCCTGATTCATTAAGAATCTACAATCTCAATGATTTGAATGAAGGAGAATTGCAATTTAGAGGTTCACCAACAAAAATAGTCTTGGATCATAAATCTTATAATGATGGCATGGGTAATGTTGTGGAATACGATTATACTTTTGATAATGGTATACTGAATGAAAATAACAATCAGCAGTTTGGAATTGTAACAAAATCTTTACCCGGATCCAATGGAAGTATAGAAACAAAATATTATACGTGTAAAGATTCAATAGTAAGTGGTATAAATTATAAATTTTTAGCAGGTACTACGTATAATGTAAAAGAAAAAAACAGTTCAAATTCTGTTGTAAGAGAGACTCAAAAAAGTTGGACCCTAACACCAATCGATGAAATCAATGGAGTATACTATGATAAGTTAGAATCTGAATCAGTGATAATGGATGGAGTTACAAATACAAGTAGTTTTGATTATAATAGTGCTCCATATTGTCTATTAACTAAAAAGACAGAGACAAACAGTAACAATTTACAGAGGATAACAGATTATAAGTATGCATATGAGAAATACCCTGCAATGGATGCCTCAGCAAGCGGAAAACACATGTTGTCGCAACTCTACTCAAAAACAATTAATAAAGGGACGAGCGATGTAGAAGCAAAAAACTGGACAATCTGGAGTAACTCTGATAGCTATTGGAGACCAAGAGAAGAATGGCTATGGAAAGGAGACGGAAGCAGCAACGATTTAACTGCGAGTGTAGATCCAGATGGAGAAGCAATAACAATTAAAACTTATAATGTATATGATGATTTTGGCAATATTAAGCAAACAACAGATGGAAACTTAAATTCTACTACAACAAAGTGGGCTTATAATAATCTTAGGCCAACAGCCGTAATAAAAAATGCAAATACAAATGAATGCGGTTATGCAAGTCTTGAAGATGGATGGGAAGACTGGGAATCCGGAGGTAGTTCAATTTCCACATCAGCTGTACATTCTGGAATAAGTTCTTCCTATAGCAATAATGACTACGGTCCAACAAAATATTTCTATGTAACTAACGGTATTGATAAAAATAAAACCTACATATTCGAGGCTTGGGTTAAAAATTCATCTGGCAATGCAACTATAAATATTGTAACTAGGAATAGTGCGGATCAGGATATTGTTAGTAAGTCCGCAGTATCTGATGGAGTTAGTGGTTGGCAGCACATTTCTGTTGAAATCACACCGGAAGATATGACTAGCTTACCAAGTGATGGGCATTTAAGAGTTTTTTGTGGATTTATTGGTGCTGGAAATTCTGGTTATATTGACGATATTCGTTTCTATCCGGCTGATGCTGAAATGGTATCATTTACCTATAATCCAATTACGTTGCAACCAACAAGTAGCATGGATGCCAATAGTATTCCAATCTATTATACTTTTGATGAATTTCAACGGTTGTCTTCAATAAAAGATCATAATTATAATTTATTAGAAAAATATGAGTATTATTATTCAAGGTTAGGAAATAATGATGATTATATCTTATCTGATCCAAACTATGTTCAAACAAAAAAGTATTTAGATGGAAGTACCTATTCAACAACAAAAGTATTTACCGATGGATTAGGACAACAAATTCAAACAAGATTATCCAATGGAAGTGGTTCGTATGATCAAGTTAGCTTCCAGCAATTCGATGAATTAAACAGAGTACAAAAAGCATACAAACCATATTTCGATGTGTTGGGAAGTTATACTAGTTTTAGTCCATATACTCAAGCAGTAACAGAAGTAAATAACTGGTACAATGGAACAAACGGTGCAAACTGCAGCTCATATCCATATACTCAAACAGAGTATTACCCCGATCCATTAAATAGAGTGAGCAAAATAGGAAATCCGGGTAATGTTTACAGAATGGGTGCTGGTAAAGAAATTGAATTTGTTTATAACACTAACAGTTCGGATGAAGTTCCCGGATACAAAGCAAATACCGGATACGCAGCAAATGCATTATATAAAAAAATGATAACTGATGAAAACGGTAATGTTACCTATGAGTTTACTGACAAGTTTGGACAGAAAGTACTCAATAGAACAGTGATAGAAAGCGAAAATCTGGATACCTATTTTGAGTATGATGTTTTAGGGAACCTTACAAAGACCGTACCTCCAAATGGTGAAGGATTTAACACAACATATGCATATAATACACTTGGTCAGTTGATTAAAAAATCAACACCGGATGAAGATGGAAACGGAGATGGATTTTCAACAGATGAAGTATCTACATCCGGAACACCGGATTATGAGTATAAGTACGATAAAGTAGGAAATTTAAGATTTGTTCTAGATCCAAATGGCAGAAATGCGGGATATTTTACATATAATAAATATGATGCCCAAAATAGAATAATAGAAACCGGTAAAAAGACTAATAGTGCATATTTTACTGAAACAAATGCCTTAAACAAAGATTTTCCTACAGATGGAGAAATAATAACTGCAAACTGTTATGATGCTGAGCCAACATACGGAAACGAAGTATGGATAAATGCTGTAGACCCGGGAACAATGAATAACCTACACGGAAAATTATCAGCATCAGCCTATAAAGATATGAATACCGAGGAATACGGATATACATATTACTCATACAATCAAAAAGGAAACATAGAGTTAGTAGTGCAAGATATACCCGGAAGTGCAATAGGAGTAAAGAAAATAGCCTATGAATATGATCTATCAAACAACTTAACAAAAGTATTATACCAAAGCGGTCAAAGTGATCAATTCCATAGTTGGTATGAATATGATGCCGCTGGAAGACTGCAATACATTTATACAAATACAAGTAATAATAGAAGCATTGCAACAAGAAATGCAGAATATGTATATAATCCAACGGGACAATTTAAGAGAATAGTATATGGCGAAACAGCCCAAGGAGTAGATTACCTATACAACACAAGAGATTGGGTAACACAAATAAACCATCAAAACCTAAATTCAACTGATGATTTGGGACATGATGGCGGTGCGAACGGAGTAACGGTTGATAGATTCGGTATGGTAATTGGATATGATAATACTGATCCTTTTGGCTCAATATTAAATCCAGTTCAACAATACAATGGAAACATCTCCTGGATGATGTGGACCAATTTTGGCTTAACATCACCAAATTCATTAGTGGGATATTCACTAGGATATGATAAAGCCAACAGATTATTATCATCTGATTATGCATATTGGACAACTAGTTGGCAAAATTCAACTGCGGGTGATGTAAATAATCTAACTTATGATAAAAATGGAAACATTCAGTCTCTAACAAGATACGGTTTAACAAGCGGATTAATGGATCAATTTACATATCGATATGATGGAACAAACTTAGGCAATAAATTAAAGTTTGTAGATGATGCATCACCATCATCCAATTTCGAAACAGATATTGATGATCAATCAGTAGGTAATTATACTTATGATGGAAATGGAAACCTAAAGACTGATTTACAGAAAAATATTACCTCGTTGGATTATGACATCCGAAACTTACAGAATAAAATGAACTTCGGGTTATTGCGTGTATTAAAATTAAGCGCAGTTGATATAGACAATACTGCAGAATACAAAGCTAAAGATACATTAAAGACAGAAAATAATGTAACAATAGCTTCTGGAGCAAATGTAACCTTTAAGGCTGGAGCAGCAATAACACTAAAACCTGGGTTTAGTGTAGCAAGTGGGGCAGTATTTACGGCAGTAATAGATGCAAATTTACAAAACCAAACTATTGGCTCTACTGTAAAATATGTATATGATGCACAAGGTAACCGCGTAAAGAAAGATTACTCAGATTATAGTAGCGAAAAATATTATATTAGAGATGCTAGTGGAAATGTAATAGCAGTTTATGACGAAAATGGAAACCAAAGTTACATGAACTTATTTGGAGCAGATGGATTTGGAAAATATGTACCGAATGAAGGATATTCTTACTACATAAAAGACCACTTAGGCAGCACAAGAGTGGTTGTAGATGAAACCGGAACAGTAATGGAAGCATATGAATATTACCCATTTGGAAGAATATCAAGGTCATATATAAATGGAACTGGTGCAGATGAGAAATTTACTGGCAAAGAACTGGATAATGATAACGATGAAAGAATGTACTACTTTGGTGCTAGATATTTGGATAGTGATTTAGGTAAATGGTTAAGTGTTGATCCGTTAGCGGATAAGTATCCTGGGTTGAGCTCGTATAGCTATGCAGGGTGTAATCCGATAAATAGATATGACCCTGATGGTAAAGCATTTAATCTTATAACTGGTGCTATAGGTGCTGGTGTTGGCTTATTAATAGGGGCAGGGGCTGAAGCAGGTAGGCAATATTTTTCTAACGAAGAAATAAATTTCCAAAAAATTAGTGCGGCAGGGTTAGGTGGTGGACTAGCTGGAGGTTTGGCTGGGCTCACCTTAGGGGGTAGTCTAGTTGCTAGTGGTGGCATTGTTGGTGCAACAGAATTAGTTGGGGGTGCACTTATTTCAGGTGCTGCTACGGGTACAGGAGGAATAGTTGAACGAGCATTAGATGGTGACGCAAGGACAGAGGCTTTTGATGGTACAGAAATAGTTACAGATGTTGCTGTCGGCACATTTACCAGTTTTTTAGGCCCTTTAGCTGGAGCACCTACTAAAACAGCTGCAAAAGAAACTGAAAAATTAGCGTATAAACAGTTTAGTAAGAATATTTCTGGGTTTTCTAGTAAAGCAACAGCTCAAGGTGTTGCTATTCAAAAAGGAGCTAATAAAATTATGGCAAAAACAGCATTATCAAGCAGTTCTGTCGAAAATGCTACTCAAGAAATTATTAAGGAAGTAATTGATTAAATTAATAGAAAATATAATTAGGTAATTAAAAATGGATATTGTTAAAATACTAATTGTTTCACCTATTTGTCTTAGCTTTGTTCTTATGATATTTAAACCATTTAGATTGGAATATAATTTGTTGAAGTTTAGTAAATGGGCTAAACTATTTGCTTTATTTACTTTTTTGTTTCTATTATTTCTTATCCTAAAATCCAATATTGGTAATAAAGGATTAAATGAAAAAGAAATGATATGGGCTTTTTCAATTCTGTTTGCTGTCGGTTATGTTGTATATTTCTTTTTTAACTTTGGGTATGAATTTAAAGGGAATACGTTTATCTGGTTTCATTTTTTCCTAAAAAACAGTGTTGTTGCTGATGAAATTATTGAAATTGCTTTCCTTGAAGAAAAAAGTGCTATTGTGAAAGTGAATATTAAAACGAACTTAAAAGAATATAAAATTCGAAATGACCTAAAAGTTAGTGACATGGTTTTTTGTTTTGCAAAAGAGAATAAAATAAAACTTATTACACGAAAGTTAGGATAAGCTATTATTAAACTACTGAAAACAAGCTATTTGTAGCTAATGGTGATGTAACAAAATTAAAATTATTACTTAACAAATTAAGAGAGAAAGTATAAAAAAATAGATAATGAATATTTGACAGCGAGCTTACATAATGCTACATAGCCCCTACGTTACTGATTATGGTAACTTAGGGGCTGTTAAATAAACGCATTATATATCTTGCCGCAATGTTTTTATACCGGGTAAACTTTGCACAAAAGCAGTAATTAATTAAACAGTTATAGAATAAGAACTTGTTTTTAATTAAAATATTTATCCCTTTTTACTTGTGTTTTTTGTATTTTTAGCAAAGTGGTTTACTTAGTCTTTAGTTTCTTAGGGTATGGTTTACTCCTAAAGATTCCTTTTACTTATATGTTAAAATTGAGAAATATCTTATGAATAAATTATTTGCAAAACTTATTTTTACTTCTCTATTATTACCATTAATTCTGTTTCAGAATAATATTTCCGCTCAAGTTGTAGATAGCTCAAGCTATCCGCCTAACTCGTATGAAAAAATTCAAGCAATTAATTTTAAAAATATTGATATCAAGGATTTGTTAAGGGGTTTAGCTCTCGAATATAAGACCAACATAGTAATTGAAAATAAAATTAACCAAAATGTCTCTGTTGCACTTTTTGATGTTAATGTTTACCAAGCAGTTGAGATGATAGCAAAGGATAATGGATTGATTTTTTCGTTTGATAAAAATCGATTCTATCTAAAAACCCCGGAAGAAAAGGGCCCAGCACCTAAAATGGAGAAGGAGCCATATGTGGCTTATCATCCCGATACTGATAAAATAGATTTAGTTCTTGATGATGTGTTACTTTCTACACTTGCCCAAAAACTGCGTGATGAAACAAAATTAAATTTTCTAATTTCAAATGGCTCGTCCGGCAGAGTTTCCGGAACATTAACCAATGTTAATACTATAATTGGATTAAGAAATGTTTTACAGAATAGTGGTTTTTATATCCATTTAGTCGATTCAATATATTACATTACTCGTTCAGCGTATTATTCAAGCGATAATGGTTCTGAACAAAACAAATCGCAATATTGGGTTAGTGTAAAAAATAACAAAGTTACACTAGATGTAAAGGATGGTGATGTTGATAAAGTTATTGAGGATATTGTTATTCAATCAAATTTACAAATGATTAAACTAGCCCCCGCAACTGCAAAGGTTACAGTTAAATGTGCCAGTGTCCCTCTTGAAAAGGCTCTTTACTATATTCTTAAAAATACCGGATATAGTTATAAAATGGATGGTGATGTATTCATCTTTGGCAAAGCTATTGATAAAGAGATAGAAGATGTTAAACTTATTCGTTTAAAATATCTTAAAGCAGAACTTGTTTATAAAAAATTACCAAAGTTGTTTGGTACCCAGCTTTCTATTGAGGTTTCACCAGAACATAATGCGCTAATTGTAAAAGGAGATCTCGATAACATCATTGAACTAGGTGAATATATTGAAGAAATTGATCATCCAGTTCCGCAAGTTCTTATAGAGGCTTTAGTTGTTGATTACAATATTGATGATATTTATGATTTTGGTATAACTGCTGGCATTGGTGATTCTACAACAGCATCTCGTAAAGATCAATGGTTGCCAGGCTTGGATGTTACTGCAAGTGGAAAGAAATTAAATAATTTGCTAAATGATATAGGAACAGTTAATCTTTTTGGTACTGATGTTAACATAGGTAATTTGGGACAGTTGCCGGACAACTTTTATGTTAACATAAGAGCTCTTGAAGAAAATGGTTTAGCAAATGTTAAATCGAGACCAATTCTTTCAACTTTAAATGGAAATAAAGCTAGCTTATCAATAGGTACTACTCAAAACTATGTTTTTACTGATGTAATGCCAATCCAAAATCAAATAAGTTCTTCTTATATTCAGCAAGAACGAATTCAGAAAATTGAAGCTAGTATCTCTTTTGAAATTACACCATGGGTCGGCCCAAATAATCAATTAACTTTGGAGATATCCCCCGATTTTCAAACTCCAGTCGGTGAATTTTCTCCAGATAAAAATCTGATACCAGCAATCAATACACGAAAATTAGAATCAACAATTCGTCTTAATGATGGTGAAACAATAGTTATTGGAGGCTTAATACAAGAGATAGAATCGGAAACGCAGTCCAAAATTCCTATATTAGGAGATATTCCTTGGCTAGGCAAACTTTTTACAAGCACACATAAGCAAACAAAAAAATCAGAAATGTTGATATATGTTACACCTCACATATTTTACGAACAAGAAGCTGGATATGCTCACTTTAATTATTCGGAAGAAGAATTGTAGAAGGGGAGACAAAATAATAGTTGAAATATTCATTTTTATTACTGTGTTTTATTACTGAGGCATTCACACTAACTGTTATAATTATGTTTTAGTAATTCTGATATAGATTTAAGATTAACAATACAACATATTTTGACAAAATATCCACAGCCTTCAAAGCAACTTAAAAAACAACTATCACTAAAACAAGTTTTCCGAAACAGAAGTATTTTATAACACAATTGATTTTTGTCTAACTCTTTACTCTATACGCTTAAGAGGTTTCAAAGAATCAGAAGATACAAATATTTTTTAAAATGGAAATCGCAGATTAAGTTGCCATGTTTTATTAACATTAAAAATCTTGGATTGAAATGTATGTGTAAATCTGACTAAATTGTCTTGCCATATTTCTATTGGAATTAACATAGGTTGATGTTTAAGTAAATTATTTAGTTTGTTCATTTAATTCAATCGCATATTCAAATAAAAGTTTGTTATAGTCACTATCTTTATAACAAGTATCAATCATTTTTTCGATTGATTCTGACAATTTTGAAAAATCGATAGGTAATTGGAATAAGTTTGAATCTTTCTCCCCAATATTTCTAAATTTAGGATCATAATTATTTAGTTGTGTAAGTAATATTAGAAAAGATACGCCTGTCATTAGAGAATTTATAGGATAAAATCTTTTTTTAATTGGGGATTTTGTATAATTATATGGAGACACTTTAATTTTATCTAGAAATGATTCAGGTAAAGCAGTATTTAGACATGAATAGTATAAATAATCTAAATTAGAATAGAATATATTTAATGCGAACTTTCCCTTTGAAGAAATTAGAAATTTTTGTTTCTCCCTCACATCTGGGGAATATGTAGATTTAATAAGACCTTCAGAAATCAATTTATCTAAACAGATATCAATGTCAACACGCTGGTATTTGAGCTTTTCAAATACATCATATAATTCAACTTCAAAAATATTCGGTTTTTTTAGTATTAATTGCAATAACCTTGTGTAAATAAAATAACTTGGTTGATTTGAATCTTTCTCAATATAACCGAACAGATTAAAGAGATTATGTCCTTTATTAGAAATTGGAGTGCATGTTTGTTCATTTACAAAGAGTTCGCCATTAAGAAGGAAATTGATATCTTCAAAAGTATTAATTTGCTCTTGAATATCAAAATTAGTTGGTTGGTCAGCAAAATAATATCTAAAAGTAATTAATTTTGCTAAAGTAAGATGATTATGCATAAAACATCGAATATTTGCATTCCATCTTGATTCATCAGGAATATTATGAAAACTTAACATTAATTCCATAACTTTTTGCATATAGCAATCATCACATTTCTTTATTCTTAAAACATGTTTAACTCTTTTATCAAACGCTAGTTTCTGTATACCAGCTGAATCTTGTCTAATCCTATAAAATGTCTCTATGTCTTTATATCGGAGAACATCTATGTATTTACTTTCGTTTTTTAATTTCTTTAGCGATTCATAAGTAGTATCGCGTAAGGAAATTATTACCATTTCGTTAGGATGACTAGTTCTCCTTTTTAAAGGAAAAGAATACAGATGCCTTAATATTCTATCAATATAATTACGAGATTTATTGTGCAGATAATTTACATTATCAATACCATCAACAATGTATAAGATGTAGTAATCATTTGCCAAAATAAAATTTTTTAAAATTTCTCCAAGGATTACCCATTCTATTTTACTACCCTTATATCTATCATTTGCAAAGTTTTGGGAATCTAGTAAAACTTTTTCCAACAAAAAACCTCTATCCATATGTGGTCTACAATTAATCTCTTTTCTTCCTTTCTCACCATCAAAATAATATTCATCCGTTGCTATTTGTCGTTCTAATTCTTTTAGATAATCGATTATTGTAGTAATACCTTTTTTATTTGCTTTGTAAGTAAAAAGATCATACGGTAAAATTGAGTCATTTGTTGCACTTTTTGTTTCTAAAGCGGATTTTGGGATCTCATTTGTCACACTATTTTTAAGTTTTTTAGCAATTTCAACAAATAATTCATTGCTCCCGGGAAACTCGTCAATAAAATGCTTAGAAAAGACATAAACCAGTTGGCCAAGAAAATACTCTTCTGTTGTTGTTAAGTTTGCATTTTGATAATCAGCAGATTCCTGCCAAATATCAACTAATTTGGAGGCATCCAATCTAACCCAGAATATTTTATTTTTTTTTAATATTTCTTTGTTTTCATATAACCAAACATTTTGTGAAAAAGTTTTGCCAGAACCTTTTTCCCCAATATGTAATATCCCATCTCTTTCTCTACAAAATTCTATGAGATTTAATAAATTACTATTATTATACTTTAATAAATTATTCAATTCATCGATATGAGTTAAATATCTTTCTTCAATTTTATCAACGAAATAATCTCTGGGGGGATATGGTTTTATATGGGGATTCATGCTATCAGAAGGTAATATCTTTTTCATAAAAGAGTTATAAAAATTCATTTCCCTTTTGTTTAGTGAATCTAAGTATTCATCAATGTTTGAAAAATCTCGCCCATTTGAGTGAACCATCAATTTTTCAATTACTTCGTCTTTCTCAGTAGGTCTAATATAATTTCCGTTTAATGGATAATACTTTCTTTTAGTACTTATGGATTTAAAAATATTTTCCATAATTTCTTTTTTAATCATTAACTATCCTACTTTATTTAGCAAAAATATCGTGCGATCTATATGTTTGATTCTATTAGTTTAGTCTCTTCAAGAATTATTTTTTGAGTTAGTGTAATAATTAACCGACTATATTCATCAATATTTTTACATCCATCCATTGATTCATTAAATAATTCATTTAAATGTTGTATAAGTTCTTTCTGTTGGGAAATTTCGGGGTCTAACAATAGAATTAATTTGTGCATACATATATCTGATTTTTGTGTAAAAATTGAAATATTTTCCTCATGACTTTTAGTCTGTGGTAGAATGCTGAACTTTGCAAGAAGTTTTTTATAATAACATACATTTTTTAAATTTACTATAATTTCACTTACGAGATTATTTATTTCACTAATCCATAGTTGCTTGTTTTTGCTTATGATATCGGCAGATATTTGTTTGTGCGAGACAGCGAATTGGCTCTCTATTTGTTTTTTCCCAATAATTAACTGAACTATCGGGCCAGTTAAAACAGCAAAAAATGCAATGAGCAATGATATCCAGACAGTAATGTCAGATGAATTATCTTTTGACGAGATAATAAAATCGTTTAATGTTTTAGAAACAATATTTAACGAATCAATCTCTGTTTTTAATGTGTTCAAAACAATATTAAGAGAGTCTTCCATAACTACCTTTGTATTATACTATATTTTAGTCCCAACGTTTTTCAGCATACTGTAATTAACTTTACTTTATACTGAGGTCAAACGACATGGTGCATTTTTGTTGTTAGTATATTTAATTTGCAATTTAACAATATATTCATTCTAATAATTTTAATATTCTAAGAAACGTATCTTCACAAATACCCTACAAATTTCCCACAAAACAACTTATCTTCTGCTTTTCTTTAATTTAAAATTAAAGAAATAAATTTATAAATACAAAACATTTAATAACAATTATTAAATGTATTAATATTACTTAATATCATTTACAATGACTATAAATGTTATTAATTCCACTTTCCATTGTCCGTGAAATGCTTTGGTTTTTGGTCACCATTCCACGATTAAAGCTCCTTCGTACTTTTTGCCTTTGTGACACATTCTTTATTTTACAATTTCGTTTTCTGTTTTTTGTTTTATTCTTAATTCAGATGTCTCTAGTTCAAAATCTCCACTACTTAAATTATACTTCTTCATAAAGTATTCTTTCGTAAACTTAACACCAATTTCACTTAACATTTTATCCCTATTCGCTGTCTCTTCCGTTATCTGCTCTTTCTTAGTCAACTTAACACGAATCTTCTTATCGTGGTTGCTGAGCGAAGTGGTCATTGAGCTTTGTCGAAATGTCGAAGTGTGGTCACTGAGCGGAGTCGAAGTGCCATAGTTCAACTCTACATAATAATCAAACATTTGATTTATGCAGCTCTCTATAAGTTTTTTGTCGCTTACTCCAATGTACTCTAACATCGACCTATGTACGTCACTTGCTTTATAACTTCCAGATGTACCAACATCAACAGTTAAGGTAACAGAAAGGACAGCTTTCGATATTTCTTTGTTCTGGAATTCGCTCATCTTTTCAAACAATTGACCGACTTCATAACTCGTTTGCTCTTTTATTTCTATTGTTTCAGATATTTTTCTCGTAGCTACATTACTATCAATCATTTCAAGTAAATTATTTATTACTGCTTCTCTTTCTATTTCTGTTGCTGAATCTGAAACGACTCCAATCAAATAGGGAATACCGAATTTTTCAATCAACTGCATCCAGCTTTCAACTGTTGTTTGTTTTATTTTTACTGGCCAGTAACATTTACTCAATATTTTTTCACCATATGGATTATCAAACGTTGGCTTATGTTGTGCTAACAAAAATTTATATTTCGGTATTTCTAATAACTTACCTTTTTGCTTCGCTCCTTCTATTATCTTTAGATTATTATCACCATCAAATGCAAACCATTCTAATGGCTTCGCTTGTATTTTTATTGGTACTAACTTACCGCCTTTTTTCTCCCAGATTATTTCACTTACATTGTAACCAAACAAGATTGAATCAAGAATTTGACTCCCCACTATCTGCAGCGGAATGCCTCTCATTATTTCTATCCCTTCTTTTCGAAGTTCATCATTCTCGCTTTCAACTTCCCATCCCATTTGGAGGACTTGCATTTTCCTTTGCAATATCGTTGCTGTTAAATGAGGATCAATCAACAAATCTTTATATGCAGATATTCCTCCTCTCTCCGCCAATATTTTATCAGGATCCGGAAGGATTCCACCAATCATATTAAAAAATGTATTCTCCCTTTTCAAATACTCCCCAAATAACTTACTCATAAAAACTCCTATATTATTTCAAAACATTTTATTCAATTTCTTTTCTAAATCCGACCTTGAAAATATTTCGTTAAGAAATTTGAGTAGTGAAGCGTTAAGCAGAAAATGCTGTTTGAGTATCCCAGTCTTTTTTGGGATACGAGTTCATTTTCTGTAGCGTAACGAATCAAATTTTAGAAATATTTTCGTAGTCTTGAACTTTTGCTTCTTTTCTTTCAAGAGAAAAGAAGATATAACTAATAAATTTTCCTCCTAACATATTTCTTCACCGTCAATTTCGGAATCTCCACTTGTGGACGATTCCTCAAATATTCTAATGCTTGACTCATTGAGTCCACCATATCGTCAAACTCACCATTAGGAAAATCTTCACACTCATTCAAGAATTCATTTACATGATCCATCAAAACATATAATGTCACATTCCCGCTTTCTATGATTGGCGTAATACTATGCACACGACTAACCTTATCACTACTTACTTTAATAGCTTTTATCGGCAATGTCGTTTCTCTATTCAATTCTTGAATTAAACTAATCCCGCTTGCTTTGTCCTCTATGATTATTTCATTGGGCTTGAATTCATTATTCAACTCAATTACTTTTCGCTTTAGTTCCGGGAATTCTAATCTCTCTCTGAATATATTTATCAATTGATACCTATCTCTGAATACTTGCCATGTCGTACACACAGAATAATCATTCTCCTCATTCTTCTTAAATGCTGTATCCCAACTTTGCAAAACATAAGGCTTGTTTTGTCCGTTACTTAAACTTGATGTTACATCAAACCATTCTCTTTTTATTATCCTATCGGTGTTAGCATCTACAAACAAACCATATATTTCTTGGTCTCTAAGTGCTGGTGATATTTCACTTGCCAATTCATCAATCTCATCTTTATCCAACATGGGATTATCATAACTGGAGAAGTTTAACGTACACCAGTTTGATTCAATTTCATCTGCTTCTGGAAATAAATCACCTTTCTTTGCAAGTGTATAGAATAAATGTTCTTTCCCTTTGTACTTTTTGCCTTTTGGTGTTCCACCAATTATCGCTTCTGCTTTGTAATCCAGCATCATTGGTCTAATTGTTTCCAACCATAGACTGGGGTTCCGCAAAATAATTCCAGCTTCATTCAAAATTACTAACGTGTAACCAAATCCCTCAATATTCTCCGGTCAGTCAGCACTCCTAAAATCTATTATTGATTCTATTTCTGTTATAATACTTATTTCATTATTTGTCTTGTTCCATTGGTATGTTCTTTGGGGAAGTCTACTAAGTATTGGCATCCCATATCGCTTAATGTATCTCTGAATATTTGAATAAGTTGTGTCAACCCACAATATCTTTTCTCCATTTGGATTCTTTGGATTCCAAGCCCTGTCAATTGCATATTTCATCATCCCATGAGTTAAACCAAAACGCCTTCCTTTATGAATTACCTTAAATCTTTTTTTTGTTCTGAAAAATATTTCTCTTTGGTTTTCATGATATTCCAGATTTAAAGGTATTTTAGCCATTTTTTTTAACCACTTTCTTTTTAGTTTTTTGTTTATCTGGTTTGTCATTTTCAAATTCTTTAATACTTCTGGTAAATATAATCTCGTCTGTATTATGTGTTTCTACCTTATCCGTTTGCCCCAATAAGTTCTTTCCTAACCATATTTGCATTACAAAACTTCCATTCAAAGCAGATCGATATTGTGCTCTCTTCAATGAGGTTTTGACGTACTCTTTCCCTTTTGTAATCTCATCGGCATAATTACGTTGTAAAGTTCTTTCACTTATCTTAACTATTCTTGATATTTCTTCAAGACTACAGTTCAAACCTGCCAATTCCATTATTAATTCCTTATCTGCTGTTTTCTTCGGCCGTGCCATAAACTCAATAATATTTTATGTTATATCTTTTATCTTCCATCTTTTAACCTGGCCTCAAGAAATCAGCGATCCTTTGTTTTTTTTCATCTTTTCTTCCTAAAAATATCATCAGCGTTCCTATGCTCTTAATCCTTAACCTCAACCTTAGCCTTTATCTCAACCTCAATCCGTTAAATCCGCGTGCTATTTATGTTTACATAACATTACTTATTCTTTACTTTGTAATATATAACACTTGACAAAACAATACAATTACTTTATTTTTAATTGCAACTGATATTATTATTGTGATTCTATAAATTATTTAAAAATCATATCCGGGGGGATTATGGAACTAGAAATATTTAAAGTCGGAAAACATACTTCATCAAACGGTCTTACTAAGGATTATACTTTAGACGACTTAAACTCAATTATCCTTAATCACACTGAACCGACTCCTATTGTTGTTGGGCATCCTAAAAACAATTCGCCAGCTTTTGGGTGGATTAAAAATCTTTTCCTAAAAGGTGAATCTCTTTTCGCTGAAGCAAGCGATCTCGTTCCCGAGTTCTTGGATTTAGTAAAGCAAAAGATGTATAAAAACCGCTCCGTTTCTCTTTCACAATTGGAAGATGGAACGCTTGCTTTAAATCATGTCGGTTTTCTTGGTGGTGCTATGCCAGCCGTTAAAGGTCTTGAAGAATTAAATCTTAATGCAGATGAAGATGCTCAAATCATTCACGAATTTGCTTTGAGTGTTGAACTTGATGATACAAAAGAAACAGTCTCCCCCTTACCTAGGGGGACGGAAGGTGGTTCAGAAACACAAAAAGAAAAAGAAAAAGAAAAAACTTTTTCATTAGAACAGTTTAATTCTTTAAAGTCCGATGTAGCTAAGATTGTTGAATTTATAGAATCTTATCCAGTTCAAAATGTTCAAATTCCTCAATCTGATTTGCAAGCAAAAATTGATGAGCTTAATCTTAAAATTGATTTAGCTTATTTTCAAAAAAATATCGTTGATAAATTACAACTGGATAATTTAACACCAGCTATTAAAAATAAAATAATAGCTATTCTCAATTATTTCCAAACACTCGATTTTGCACAGGACCAACAAAGTAAAATAGTTTCCGATTTTCAAGAGCTTGCTGATTTAATCCAACCTTTTCAAACAGAAGAAATTCTTAAAAAAGTTGTAAAAGTCTCCCCCTTTTCAAGGGGGACGGAAGGTGGTTCCGGGGGTTCCGAATTCGACTTGATGAATGTTGACAAAGAATCAATGCAGCTTTTCAATGAAGCTACTCAACTTTCAGAAGAAGAATCTATTTCTTTTAACGAAGCATTAAACATTTTAATCAACAAAAATAGCGAGGTATAATCATGCCTGGAACATTAGATGCAAGAAGAATCGTTGACCCAGTTCTAACTCAGTTAGCGCGTGGTTATTCAAATTCTGGCTTAGTAGCCAACTACTTATTCCCTTTAGTTTCTGTTAGTAAAGAGGCTGGTAAAATACCTCAGTTTACTAAAGAAGCTTTCAAAATCTATAACACAGAAAGAGCTATTAGAGCTAATTCTAATCGCATCAATCCAACCGTTAATACTTCAATAGAATTTGTTCTTTCTGAACATGATTTGGAATATCCTCTCGATTATCGAGAAATTAACGAGGATATGCTAAATCTTAAAATGCGTGCGACTAACGTAGTTACTGATGCTATCGCACTGCGTAAGGAAAAAATTTGCGCTAATATGGCTCAAGACCCAACTAATTTTGCTACGACAAATAAAGTTATTTTAGCAGCCGCTGATCAATTTAATGTTGCTACCTCCGACCCAATAACAATTATCGATGCAGCTCGTTCTTCTGTCCGTTCGCAAATTGCTAAAAATCCTAACGTTATTGTAATTTCTAATGATGTTTTTGTTGCTCTCAAAAATCATCCTTCAATTACTGATAAGGTTAAATATACTCAACATGCTGTCATCACTGCTGATTTGCTTCGCCTACTTTTACAGTTCGATGCTCTTTATGTAGCTTCCGCTGTTTATGAGGATGATAACGGAGTTCTTCAAGATGTTTGGAATGATACTGTTGTTCTCGCTTATGTGCCCGAAGCTCGCTCTTCTAACGGTTTACAAAAAAGGACTTTCTACGAACCAAGTTTTGGCTACACTTTGCAAATGAAAAATTTCCCAATCGTTGATACTTATGATGAAAAAGGAAAAGTTAAAATCGTTCGTAATACAGATTTATTCGTTCCTAAAATCGTTGGTGCTGATGCTGGTTTTTTAATAATTGATTGTTTGGCATAAAGGAGGTAGTGAATGTATATCGTTAAAAGCACTCCAATTTATTCAAACAAAAAACTTTACAGAGTAGGGGAGATATTCCCTTACTCAGATAAAGAAAAACATTTACTTTGGAATCTTGAAGAGGTCACTGAGCGCAGCCGAAGTGAAACAACTCCAAATTTATCCGCCAAATCTTCTAAGGCGGGAGAAAAAGTTTCTGAAAATCAAGAAACTACACGGTCACTGAGCGGAGCCGAAGTGAAAAAAACTAAACGGTTACTGAGCGTAACTGAAGTAAAAAAATAATTTAAGGAATTTATAATTATGAAAACTGAACAAATTGGTATCGTAACTTCAATTAAAAATGAATCCGGCGACACTATATTAAAAGGTTATTTTGTCAACATGCAAGGTGTACTTGGTAATTCTGAGGAAAATAATAATGAAATGATTGGTGTTTGCATTGCAGATACAAATGATGGCGAAATGATGCCCGTAGCAGTTACTGGTATAGTCCTTTGCGTAACTGGTGGTATAATATACAAAGGTAATCCAGTCTCTTGTGATGGTAAAATTTACAAAGTGAATTTTACAGATCCTCCAACAACATCTGAATTGCAAAGAGTTGTTGGTAAAGCTCTTGATGCCGCAACTGCAGCAGATCAACTTGTTCGCGTACTTCTAAAATAATATTTCCGTCCATTAAGGGAAGGAGGACTAAATGAGAAAGTTTAAAGAATATTTGAAAATGTTCCACCCAAGCGGTTTGGTGGATAAAGATTATTTACAAGAAAATGCTGCCCCCTCAATCGTTCCTAATACAATTGTAATCTATACTCTTTTAGGTGCTGTAATTTCTTTAACAGATTTAACAGAAGTTTATGAAAATACTGTTTCTGGCGATCTTGTAACCGTTAATCCCGGTACTTATAATATTGGCAATAATTCTATTCAATTAAAAGACGGTGTTAATTGGAACTTTATTGGTGTCCCAACTATTTCAAGTGATTCTGCCAATGGAACATTCATAGATGCTGGGATTGCTGTAGATGTTAATTTTAATGGCAAATTAGTAATAGTAAATACTAATTTATTTTATAATAGAATCAACTTAACAACTAATGATTCAGAAGTCCATGGCTTTACCTTAAAATATTATATTGATTTTATCGTATCATCTGCTGGTGTTGAAATAATTTCAACAAATGTAAATGAACTAGGCTTTCCTGCACCTATTCCTACGTGGGTTTCTAAAGCTATTTTAACATTCCCTGTAAATGTTAAAACGAATCTATATTATAGTTCGCGCTTTAGAGCAAAAGTTCTCGGTAGCTATTCGGGATTTTATACATATTTATTGCAAGACGATGCAACTCTTTTATTCTCTCGTCCTTCATTTCCGTCGCAATCTGTATTAAATATTGTCTTCACTAATATTTTAACGGGCGCTCTACATACTGTACTTTCTGATGAATTTAGTGCTTCATTGCTCTTGGAACAAATTTTTGATAAAGCTCATTAACAAAATTATTAACTATTTAATTCAAAAACGGTGCTTAACGGTTGCTGAGCGTGGTTACCGAGCGGAGTCGAGGTAGAGCCGAAGCATGGTTGCTGAGCGAAGCCGAAGCATGGTTGCTGAGCGAAGCCGAAGCATGGTTGCTGAGCGAAGCCGAAGCATGGTTGCTGAGCGGAGCCGAAGCATGGTTGCTGAGCGGAGCCGAAGCATGGTTGCTGAGCGGAGCCGAAGCATGGTTGCTGAGCGGAGCCGAAGCACCGTTTCTTAAATTGTGATTTTATTATGTCTGATACCGAATATAAACTTAAAAGTGGAATTATCGTTGACATCAACAATCTTAGTAATCTTAATGCTGAAGATAGGATTGAATTATTCGAAACTCCGTTTAATCTTTACGAAGGATTACTTCTTAAAAATGATTTATCTGAAATTAAAGTTTCTCTTTCTGATGCACTTGCTTTTATCAAAAACCACGACTCAATTTGTCCAGTTTCTAAATCTTCGATTATTAGTACAATTGATTCACGCTTAAAGACTAACATTAAGGAATCTATTCTTACATCTGGTAATATCGCAAAAGCTATTACTGCAATATTTTTCCTTGTCGCTGGTTTTGGTGCGCTTTTTTTTTTAATCATTCAGCAATTAAAATGAATCTCTTTTTTTTATAACTTGGATTTGAAATGATAACTCTATTGCTTTACATTTTGTTTTGGTTCGTTGTTTACTTCATTGAGGGAACTCATGACGCATACATAACAAAAGAAACAAATGAACATCCGCCCGCAAAAAATTCTTATCTTGCAAACTACTATAAAGACAAATGGCATACTTGGGATTCTTACCAATTCGCTATTTGGCATACTGTAATTGCTTCACTCCTTGCTATCGCAATGTCGTGTTCGCAATTCTTAACCTTAACCTTATCCTTAATCTTTGTTTCCGTTTCAATAAGAATAGTTGCACACGATTTATTTTATGATTTAGGAATGAATCGCTCAATTTTTACAATCCCTACTAGTGAGGGCAAATGGGACTGGTGGGACCGCTTCATTTCTTGGCTCGATAAAAAATGTTTTATCCATCCGTTTTATTTACGATTCATCCCGCTTTTTTTCTCAATCTCTTTCCATTATTTATTTTTCTTGAGTGATTTATGAATGAATTATTTTTAATTTCTCTTGCAATACTTCTTAAATTCGAAGGCTTTTATTCAAATGATCCAGTCGATAAAGGCGGTGAAACTTATCGCGGAATTTCTCGTAATAACTTTCCTAATTGGTTAGGCTGGTTTATAGTCGATTCAGCAAAAGATTCAAAACAATTTCTTGCAATACTAAAAGCTAACTTAAAACTTGAACAGCTGGTCCTTGATTTTTATTACGCTGAATTTTGGCTTAAAATGAATTGTGATTTGATTGCTGACCAAAGTCAAAGCATCGCATCAGAACTTTTCGAGCTTTCTGTTCATGCTGGTATTGCTCGAGCTACAATCATTTTACAAACTACTCTTAATATTCTTAATAATAATCAAAAGCTTTATCCAGATATTGACACGGACGGAATCTTTGGGAATGATACACTTGCAGTTTTGCAAACTGCTTTTTCTAAACAGTCTTTCAAAAGAATTTTTAATGTCATTAACATTTTACAAGGTGCTTTTTATTCCGAGCTTATGCTTAACAATCCAGTTTATGAAAAATACATTGGCTGGTTCGATAGAGTGGTTATTGAGCGTTAATCGAAATATTGAGATAATTAAATAATGTTCAAAAGTGAAAAATATCGCAAATATAAAATTTCCATTTTATTGAACCAATTTTATGTTTTGTTTAACAATGCTCTATCTTTTTGCTCTTTAAAATTAACCTTGAAAATATTTTGTTAATACATTTGAGTAGGGAAGCGTTAAGCAGAAAAAGCATCTTTTGGTTCGTTTTTCTTTCTCTTTTGCTCTTTAAAATTGACCTTGAAAATATTTCGTTAAGAAATTTGAGTAGTGTAGCGTTAAACAGAAAAAGCTGTTTGAGTATCCCAGTCTTTTGGGGATACGAGTTCTTTTTCTGTAGCGTAACGAATCAAATTTTAGAAATATTTTCGCAGTCTTGACCTTTTGCTTCTTTTCTGTCAAAGCTTGTCCCGAACGCTTTCGGGAAGAAAAGAAGAGATAAACAATTGCTACTTTTCTTTCAAAGTTTATCCCGAACGCCTTCGGGAAGAAAAGAAGAGTAATAAAAGAAAGTATAAACAAATATTTAATAAAAATAATCGGAGTTTCTAAAACAATGCTCAAAAGCAGAAAATATATCGTTTGGCTTTCTTCGCTTTTTGTTTTCGTTTTTATCGTTTGCCTCGAATTATTCTTGAAGCGTGAAAATCTTTTCATTTCTGAATTAGGTGTTGCTCTTGGTATTATCAGTGGAACTTACCAGACTTCAAACATATTTCAAAAGAAATTTACTAATGATGAGAATATCGATAACACCAGGTTACCCAAACCTTGAAAAACTTAAATTACATATTAATTCTGCTTTTGGCTGTCGCAATATTTTATCATTTGTTTTTCCCAAATGTTGTTGTTGATGATCAAAGAGTTTTAATTCCCGGCGACACTATCACAACTGTAATAAATCAAAAACAATTTGATTCACTTACTTACCATTTCAAAGCAGAAATTGAAAGAATAAAAAAAACAAAAACCGTTTACCGTGTCGGTAAAACCGACACGTTGAAAGATACAACTTACATTTTTTATTCAACTCGTTTTAATCTTGGTGATTCAACTCTCGGAACTTCTGGTAAGGTTATTTTCGATTTTTCTGAATTTACTTTCGATTCAATTCAATATCGTTATCCCGAAAAAATAAATTCTACAATCGATACTCTCAAAATAATAAAAACGGTTGCTGAGCCTGCCGAAGCATTTTATTTGGATGAATGGTTTTATTCAACGCTTGCTCTTTTTGTTTTACTTTTATCTTCAATTTAATCTTAAATTTTCTTCTTTTCGTTCTGTTTTTCTTATGTTGTTTCCATGTTTTTTCTTAGGATTATTTTATGTCAGATCTCTTAATTAATATTGCTTTTTTATGGTTGCAATCCTTATTGCTCTTTGGTTCAGTTCTCTCTTCTGTTTTTGGTTCAAATAAATAGATGATTCAACTTTCGATACGATTTACAAATCTAAAGAAGAATTCACTTCTTATCGTAAAAAACATAATATTAAGATTGACTAGTTTTTGAAGCTCTGTAATCGTTTCTAAACAACTTATATTTATTTTGATAGGACTTTCGGGCGTTTTAACGGGCTTTCCAGCTCCAACACGTGTAATAGCGTCTTAAATTTCCATAATTTCTTTATATCCCATTGCTTTACTCTTGTCATTGCTAACAAGGAGATTATTACACGTGTTCCCGCTTCAATCCCTAACGCAAGGTCAAGAGCATAAAAACAATTGTTGTGGAAACACAAATGTTTTTACTAAAACAAAACATCAAAGGCAGCACACATATTTTTTGAGGAACAAAAATAAGTGCGATTTTTTATTATCTTTCTGCAATTCCGTTTCGTTTCCTCTTTCCGTTAAATTGTTCAGCGCAGTTTCAAAACTGGTAGCAACGGATAAAACCATTCCGCCGCTTCTCAGTTTCTCAACTAAACACGCTTCACAAATAAACTCTTAATATTGTCTTGTTGGTCTATGTTCTTAAAACAAAAAGGCACCCAAAAGTTTTGTTGAGGAACACAAAACCTTTCAGCTTTTCCAATTTACAAGAGCATAAAAAACATCTTAACAACAATGTTTTTTTACAACACATAAAACCACAGTTGCACCCGAAGGCTTTTACGCTTTGGAAGGCTAAGCCTTCGGTTTTGAATTATTTGCAAAACAAATCATTTTTTCAAATCTCTATTAAGAACATAAAAACAATTGTTGAGGAAACACAAATGTTTTTACAAACACAAAAGCACAATGCCAAAACAAACATTTGCTAAGGAACACAAATAATTGTTTTGCCTTTTAATTACTGCTCGCTCCATTGTTTCGTGATTGCTCCGTGCATCTCTTCCATTCGTTCACCTCAATTTATTTGTAGGAAATATAATAAATTGGGATTCTCTCATTCCCGCAGTGCTCTCCGCAAATAGACTCAACAACTCCGCTCGCCACTTCCCCGACCACCACCCAAAAATCAAGAACAAGGTCAAAAGATGGGCGTAATGCTTAGCATTCCGCGTTTATCGTTGTTACTTAATTATTATGCTAATTTACCGTTCGGCGTGGCGTTCGCTCCGCTCCTTGCCCTTGCCTCACTTTGTGGTAGTCCTAGCCAAAAAAGTGCAAAACCAAAAACACCAAAACAAAAATTCAAAAAAGAACTACCAAAAGCTAAAAAAAAGGGTCAAAAAAGCAAGGGTATACAAGCGGTGCAAAAACCGCACCGCCCTTGCTTTTCCGCTTCCTTTTTTTTTAAGGCGCTTTCAGTTCTTTTTTTAATTTTTTGTTGTTTTCGTTTTTTTCTTTTTTTTTGTTGGCGGCGGCGGTCGTGGCAAAATCAAAAACAATGCAAAAGGTAAAAGCAATGGTTATCGCAAATTTCAAAAATATCAGCTCTAAAAAACTTGGGTTCATTTGTTCGCTTGTTGTTTTCAATCATTCAAAAAGTTTTTCTGTTTCGGTCTGGTCTGCTAAAGGTCTTTTTGGCAAAACAGCTTTTAAAACAAAAGAGCAAGCTTTTAATTTTTGCGCTTTTCTTGGTGTTTCTAAATCTAAAATAAATTTAACAAATCAACTTCCACTTTTTAAATAATGGGGTCTATTATGTTAACTCTAAATCATGTTTCTGTTGCTTCTTATGCTCTTAAAAATCATTGCTCTTTTATCGGTGGTATTCCTTATAATTCTGTTATTAAAGGTGTTAACGGTAAACTTGTTTTTATGTTCAAACCTCAGCATTTCGGGAATGAATTTTTTCAATGGATTAGGATGAATTTTGATTCTAACCTTTACGAGGAAAAAGCTTTGCAATATAAAGGCATTACATACCGCTCAATTTTCTTAACCGTTCCGCAAAAAGTACAAACAAAATTCCTTCTCTCTTTTCGCCAGTTCTCTAAAAACTCAAATCAATTAGTAACATTTTTTAATTAAATAAAAGGTGATAAAATGGAAGCGACTAAAAAACCTATTTCTTTACTTGATGCTTTATTTCAAGTCTTCAACGCTCAAGTAGTTTCTTTAAATGATAATGCAAATATATTAAAGCATCAAAAAACTATTTCTGATTCTGTAGAAAAACAAAGAAACATTAAAAAAAGTTCAATTGTTGCTTTGGTTAATTTTTTAGGCTGCTCAACAGAAAATGAATTTCAAGAAATTTATGGTGAGTCTCTCGGCTCTCATCTTTGGGCAAAATTCTACAATAACGGCAAATACTCCTACAACTTCTTAACCGAAGTTTCAAACCACAACTTAATAATTTTGGAAAACTATCTTAAAAAAGGAGATTACTAAAATGGAAGACGCAAAAAAACAAAAAATCCAAGCGATTTATCAAAGTGTTAAGGATTTAACACTAGAGCAAAAAGATTTTTTAAGCAAAAATTTAATTGTCAAAAATCCAGAAGGTCATTTTTTATCTTGCCACAATTGCATAATGCTTGAACGCCAAGCAGCTATGTATAATCCAAATATTTCATTTTCTGTTGTCGGTGGCTTTCAACAATGGCAGAAACACAACCGACAAGTAAAAAAAGGGGAAAGCGGATTTTATATCGCTATTCCATCTAAAAAAGAAAACGAGCAAAACTCAGAGAATAACGAAGAGGTTTTCTTTTTTTTCAAAGCCGTTTTTGATATTTCACAAACTGAGGAAATATCTACAGCCGTTCACTGAGCGGAGCCGAAGTGTAACTAAATATTTATTGTGGTGTGTGGTTGCTGAGCGGAGCCGAAGCACACCACTTCATTTTTTTATGAGGTACTCTAATGGAAAAGGATTTATTAATGCAGAACTTCTTTCTTTTGCTCGAACTTATTGAGGACAAAAACTATATCGCTGAAATTATTGGAAATTTATTCACTTATCTAACAGATAAAGAGCAGGAAAACTTTGTCGCGTTCTCTATTGATGATATGGTTGAAAACTATGATTTACATAATATTATTAATTCTTAACTAACGAGGTATAAAATGAACTTAAAACAATTTGCAACTGAACTAAAATCAGAAAACCACTTTATCAAAGCGAGCTTTGGAGGTTTCCAAGGCTCTGGAAAAACTAGAACTGCGACCGAGTTTATTATCGGTGCTTATAAAGATTTTAAATGCGCAAAACCAATTCTTTGTCTGGATAACGAAAAAGGAAGCCGTTTCTTAATTCCAATATTCAAAAAAGCAAATATTCCAGTATTGGTTAAAGATACAACTTCCTTAAGCGATGTTTTGCAAGCTTTTGATTTTCTTGCTAAAGGTGAAATCGATTTTCTATTTATTGATTCACTTACTAAAATCTATTATCAATTTGTTAAGGATTACAAAATTAAAAACCGTCGCTCTTTTATGTCGCTTATGGATTGGGGAAAACTCCTTCCAGCTTGGCAAGAAGAATTTAGTGATAAATTTGTTAACACTGAAGGTAATATCGTTTTTACTGGAAGAGGTGGTTTTGAGTATGCTAAAGAGGACGATCAAAAAGATGATAACGGAAACGTAACAGAAAAAGGCTCTTTTGTTAAAAGTGGTGTTAAAATGAAAATAGCTGGTGAAACTCCTTTTGAAACAGACCTAAATGTTTGGATGCAGTTGGAAAAAGAACTCTCAAAGGATAATAAACCAGTTCAAACAAATGTAGCCTATATCCTAAAAGATAGAAGCGATTCAATAAATGGAAAATCCTATTCATTCCCTAATTACAGAAACTTCCGTCCAATTATTAGATTTATTCAAGGTCTGCCAATTGGAGATATTGCAAAAGAATCGGACCATAAAAACATGACTCCTGGAAGCGATAAAGATTATTTTGAGTGGAAGCAGAATCAAAAGATTGAACTTGAAAAAATACAAGCAATCTTTGATTTGCACGAACTCGGTTCACCTCGTTCTGCAGATGACAAAAAAATTAAGGCTCTTATAATTCAAAAAATATTTGGAACAACTTCATACACAGAAATAGAAAAATTAGATGCTCCAAAACTTTCATTCAAAAGAGCCGAACTTCAAGAACTTTTTGATGAACTAAAGGGGAGTGATAATTCAATTGAAACAATAGAAAAATATGGAAATATTATTGCAGCTTGAAAAGAAACCAAAGAATCTTTAATGAAGTAAAAAGATAAAAATAGTTATAAAAAAATGTTAAATAAACTAAATTAGTGTAAAAACACTATAACACTATTATAACACCTTTTGTAAACGAATAGCAAAAATACAGAAATAAAGCTCAAATATAGTGCAAAAACAGCACAAATACGCACTGGTAGCTTACTGGCAGTCAAGAGGTCGTCGGTTCGAACCCGTCTAGCTCCACAAAATAAAAGCTCATTATTACCTAAATAATGGGCTTTTTGCATATAAACGAAGGATGATAAAATTATGAAGTTAATCTATTTCTATGCTTTTTGTCCTATTTTGTCCTATTGTAGCATCTGGAGTTAATCTTTACAGAATAGTCGCTGACGGATTTACTGATGTTAAAAAACTAGTTTTGATTAAATAGAAGAAAGTAAAAATATATTAAATGTCCTTTTTACAAATGATTCCGTGATTATAGATTTCACTAACTAGCTAAGGCTCTTATTGCGAAAAATAATTCCTAAATGTTAAGTGCATTTTTAGTATTAAGCTAATTAAATTGTTCATCAATATTAGAATATTTGTAATTTTGATATGCGCATACTTAACTTAGTTTAAAAATTTCGAATATTGTGTAATGTATCTTTTGTAATAAAAATAACATAATAAAAAAAGTAGAGCTCTAATATTTTGGAGCGCATTTAAATAAAACTGGTGACAAATTTGAAAATATTTAAGCAAATAATAATAATGTACACCATTGTGATTGCTTTAATAATAAACGACAGCTTCACTCAAGTAGTTTATAGCGAAGATAGCTTGAAACAGGTATTAGTTACTACTTATGATGATTCAAGCAAAGCTGTAATATTTATGCAGCTTGCAAGTTCTGTTGGCGTTTTTAATAGAGAAAAATCAATTGAATATTATTCTGAAGCATTAAAATATGCAAAAAATAAATCCGACATAGCTTTAATATTAGATAAAATTGGTCTTTATAACTGGCAATTAGGAAATTTTGAAGAAGCAATTGGATACTTAAATAAATCTTTGATTTTATTTACTGAATTAGAAGATAGCTTATGGCTCGGAAAAGTGTACAATAATCTAGCCGTCGTAAATTGGGAATTAGGCAACACAATTGAAGCTTTGGAATATTATCATTCAGGATTGAAAATTAGAAGAGCTATTAAAGATCAAAAAGGTGTATCAAATATTTTAAATAATATTGGACTCATTTATCAAGACTGGGGTCTTTACGATGAAGCATTTAAATGGCATAATGATGCTTTAAAAATTGCATTTGAAATAAAGGAATTTAATGCAATAGCATATTCTTATATTAACATTGGAAAATGTTACGAACAAAAAAACAGCTACACAGAAGCTCTAGAGTATTATCAACTAGGATATGAAAACCTATCAAAAGAAGAAAACAACCACTCTCTTCCACTTTTTTTATCAAATATTGGTAGTGTTTATAGTAAAATGGGAAAGTTGGATTCCGCACTTTTTTATTACAATAAATCATTAATCCAATCCGAAAAAGTTAATAATAAAAACAGAATTGCATTGGCTGAATACTTCATTGGGAAAACTTATTTTTCAATGAACAAAATAGATTTGGCAAATAAATTTGTTTCTAACAGTTATGCACATTCAGTGCAATATAATTACAATAATTTGATTAGAGATAATCTTTTCGTCCTTTCTGGAATTGAAGAAAAAAAGGGAAATATTTCACAAGCATTTCAATATTATAAAAAAGCTTCAGATTTAAAGGATAGTACATTTAACAAAGAAAAAATTGCAAAATTTACAAAACTTCAAATAAAGTATAATTTGGATAACAATTTAAAAGAAAATATGCTCTTACGAAAAAATAATGAAATTCAAGAGCTAACAATTAGTAATGAAAAAATAATTAGAGTTATATTAATTATTAGTAGTATTTCTATTCTAATTGTCCTTCTAATAATTACAAAAAGTCATTCTTCTGTTAAAAAATTAAACATGAAGTTAACAAAATCTGAAAAAGATTTAATAAAAACTAATGCAAATAAAGATAAATTCTTTTCAATAATTTCGCATGACCTTAAAAGTCCATTTAGTGGAATTTTAGGTTTATCTGAGTTGTTGGTTGAGGATTATGATGACCTTTCTTCAAAAGAAAGAAAAGAGATGATTCAATTACTCAATAATCTGTCCGAAAAAGTATATGCTTTGCTTGAAGATTTATTGCAATGGGCTCAAACTCAAAATGATAGTATCAAATATGTTTTTGAAAAAATTGATATTCATGAAAAAAGTTCTGAGGTTATTGAACTTCTTAAGACAAATGCTTCAAATAAAAATATATCTCTTGAAAACAAAGTAATTATTGGAACTTTTGCCTTTGCTGATACCAAAGCTACTGAAACTGTTTTAAGAAATTTAGTTACTAATGCTATAAAATTTACTAAACCATCTGGTGTTGTAAAAATAGAGGCTGAAAAAGGAGAAACTGAAATAGCTATTTCAGTTACTGATAGCGGTATTGGAATGAGCGAGCAAAACAAAAATAAATTATTTAAAATTGAAATAAACCATTCTACAATAGGTACAAACGACGAATTGGGCACAGGGGTTGGACTAATTCTTTGTAAAGAATTAGTGGAAAAGCAAGGTGGAAAAATTTGGGTGGAAAGTGAATTAAATAAGGGAAGTAAATTTGTTTTTACCCTACCTATTGAGCAATAGTTTATAGCAAACTATTGCCACTTGAGTTATGTTTTAAATTATTCCTTTATGTAAAATACCACTACTAAGGCTCTACACCTTTTTACAATTAATGAAATAAAAGAACTTTTGAACTCAATATTGCTTACTATTATTTCCTTTTTTCCAACTTCATTCTTTTTGTTAATTCATTATTATTTCTAATAATTCTAATTTCAATAGTTTCTCCAGTTTTATAATTTTGAAGAACACCCTTTAGAGTTTCGTAATTATCAATTCTAAAATCGTTTATTTGTTTAATAATATCACCGGGTTCAAGATTAGCAGATTTTGCTGGTGAATTATCAATTACATCAGTTATAATTACTCCACGAGTATTTGTCAATTTGTAATATTTTGCTATTCCTTCATCAATAGAGTGGATGCGTAATCCAGTCCAATAATCTCTTTCAAAAATACCATACTCTTTTAGTTCATTTAATACTTTACTTAGTTTATTGGATGGAATTGCAAAACTGACACCAACATTACCACTTGAACCTTGTGCGGTTACAATAAGAGTATTCATTCCAATTAGTTCACCCATGCTGTTTACTAATGGACCACCAGAATTTCCTTGATTTATTGAAGCATCAGTTTGAATCATATCAATATAATATCTATTATCAACAGGGCTCAAATTCATATTTGATGCACTAATAACACCAACTGTAACCGTTGGATGATCTGACACATCAAACAATCCAAAAGGATTTCCAAGAGCAATTACCCATTCACCAATTAAAATATCATCCGAATTGCCAAATGGAATATAGGGAAGATTATTTGCATTAATTTTAAGTAAACAAATATCAGAAGTTAAATCGGTACCAACTTTTTGTGCTTTATAATGTTTGCCATTTGACATTGTTACTGTAATTTCATCAGCTGTACCTGCAACATGGTCATTTGTTAGAATATATCCATCAGAAGAAATTATTGCGCCAGAGCCTAGCCCAGAAATTTCCTTATTAAAAACTTGGTTACCAAAAAAACGACCCCAAAAAGGATGATTATTTAAAGGTGAATTGTATTGATATTGTCTAATTTCTTTAACAGAAATTCCAACCACTGCAGGACTAACAGTCTTAACTGTATTGGTTATAATTGTATTTCTGGATTTATTAATTGCTTCGTTTGAATTTTCTTTGTCAACTTTGTTAACATAAATTGTGTCATTGTTTAATAATTCTGAAGTTTTATAATTAAATAAATCTCTTTCAGATAAATAAAAAAATGCAGCAACAATTGTGGTTGTTATAATAATATTTGATAAAATAATTTCGAACTTTGTCATTATTTCCCCATATTAGGACTAGTATTTCATTAAACATTTATATATTTAAAATTTTAAACACAAAAATATATATCTAAACATAAATTTACAGTAAAAATTGTAGAGAAAAATCAAATTTGTTTTTAAATGATTTATCTATAAAATAGGGAATACAATTTAATTTTTAATTATGAGGTTTTCAAAATGATTGACTATGTTGGAAAATTCACAGTGGTTCCAGCTTTGCCTAAAGAATTAGAGCCATTAAGATATATTGCAAAAAATTTGTATTGGACATGGAATCAAGATGCAATTGCACTATTCAGAAGATTAGATAAAGGTTTATGGGAATCGACATACCACAATCCCGTTCAATTGCTTGGTGAAATTAAGCAACAAAGACTTGAGGAAGTCTCTAAGGATTCGGGCTTTTTATCTCATCTTCAACGTGTAGACGATGATTTGAAGTCATACCTCAAAAATCCATCATGGTTTCAAAATAAACATGGCAAAGATGAAGAAAGAAACATAGCATATTTTTCTGCAGAATTCGGTTTAACAGAATGCTTACAAATCTATTCTGGTGGACTTGGTATTTTGGCTGGTGACCACTTGAAATCTGCCAGTGATCTTGGTATTCCTTTAGTTGCGGTTGGCTTAAACTATAAAGAAGGTTATTTTCAACAATATTTAAATAATGATGGTTGGCAGCAAGAAAAATATGAAACTATTGACTACCATAACCAACCGATGGAATTAGAAGTTGACGAAAATGGAAAACCAATTAAAATATCAGTCGATTTTCCAAAACGCAAAGTTTATGCTCAAATTTGGAGGATTGAAGTTGGGAGAGTTAAACTCTTTGTCTTAGATACAAATATAACGGACAATAACCATAGCGACAGGCAAATTACACATGGTTTATATAGTGGCACAATTGAAACAAGAATTCAACAAGAAATTCTTTTGGGAATTGGCGGCATTAGAGCATTGCTTGCACTTGGAATGGAACCTCATATTTGCCATATGAATGAAGGGCATTCAGCATTTTTGTCTTTAGAAAGAATTAGACATTTGCAACAACGTGACGGACTTTCTTTTGAAGAAGCTAAAGATATTGGTTTTTATACAAGTTTGTTTACTACTCATACTCCTGTACCAGCTGGAATTGATATTTTCCCAAATGAATTAGTGGAAAAATATTTTGGAAATTATTATCGTAATGAACTAAAAATATCAGATAAAGATTTCTATCGTTTAGGAACTATTTTAGATGAAACGAATCCACCTAATTTTAATATGGCACATCTTGCTATGAATATGGCAGGATTTGTTAATGGTGTTAGTAAACTTCATGGTGAAGTTTCAAGAAAAATGTGGGTAGATGGATTTAAAGGAGTTCCATTTAATGAAATTCCAATAGATTATGTTACTAATGGTATTCATATTCGCTCTCACATTTCTTCTGAGATGGAAAGCTTGTTATACAGATATTTAGGTGATGGTTTTATAAACAACGTAAGTGATAAAAATGTATGGAGTTCTGTTAACGAAATCCCAGATGAAGAATTGTGGAGAACACATGTTAGAAGAAGGGAAAGACTTGTTGCATTTGCTCGTAAAAGATTACGGAAGCAAATTACATCGCAAGGTGGTTCTCAAGCCGAAATTGAAAGTGCTGGTGAAGTCTTAGATTCAACTGTACTTACAATTGGTTTTGCTCGAAGATTTGCTACATATAAAAGAGCTACACTGTTATTTCGTGATCTTCAAAGATTAATAAGTATTTTGAATGATATAGATGGACCAGTTCAAATTATTATTGCAGGTAAAGCTCATCCACATGATGAGGCTGGCAAGAAATTTATTCAAGAAATTTTTGAACATGCTAAAACGCCTTTATTAAGAAAAAGAATTGTATTTCTTGAAAATTATGATATGAATGTTGCACGCTATATGGTTCAGGGCTGCGATATGTGGTTAAACAACCCAAGAAGACCTCTTGAAGCAAGTGGTACTTCAGGCATGAAAATTATTGCTAATGGAGGATTAAACTTTAGTGTGCTTGATGGTTGGTGGGATGAAGCTTATACTCATGATGTTGGTTGGAAAATTGGAAGCAGAGAAGAATATAGAGATTTAGATTATCAAGATGAAGTTGAAGCAAATATGTTATACAAAACTCTAGAAAATAATATTACTCCGTTATTTTATAACGTTGGCAGGGATGGACTACCTCGTGAATGGATTAAAAAAATGAAAAATTCTATGAGTCAATTAGCTCCAGTGTTTAATACACATCGTATGGTACAAGAATACACGGAAAAATTCTATCTTAAAGCAAATAAAAACAGAAATGAATTATTAGAAGATAACTGGAAAAAAGGTAGAGATTTCACAGTATGGAAAGCTAATTTATTAGGGAATTGGGATAAATTGAAATTTATTTCTGTAACAGATTCTAGCAACGATGATGAATTAAAAATTGGCGCTAAGTATAAAATAAGTGCTGAAGTTAGTGTGGGCTCTTTAACTAATGATGATATTGAAGTACAAATATATTATGGCAAACTCGATAATGTAGATTTTGCAAATGAAAATTCATATGAAACAATGAAATGTGTTGATTGTAATAAATCAATTGGAACTTTTAAATACGAAGGAAGTATCAGTTGTAATTCAACAGGTGAATTTGGGTATACTCTTAGAATATTGCCTAAAAATTCACTTTTAATAAATCAATTTGAGCTTGGTGTAATTAAATGGGTTTCATAATTTTAGGAACACATAATGCTAATTGAATCATATGATAATAATAATTTTGGAACAATTATTTATTCGGAAAATAAATTTGATTTTCTAACAAATTTTACAAGAATAAATAGGAATGAACCAGAAATTCATGAGCTTATCGATTTCAAGGAAGTTAGTGCATATATTAGTAAGCCTGTAAAGAAAAATTTAATTCTTTACAGGTTACTTACTAACGATGAAAATTTAGACCCATTTTCAACTAAACTAGGTTTTTTTGTTAAATTAAAAAATAAAATTGAAGTTGTTTATTTTGACCCAATTTTTATAATTAAGGATATTGATAATCTTCGACTAACTATTCCAAAGAGTGAATTCAAATATATAATTCAACAAGTAGGTTATAGAACAAAAGCTTTAACTGAAGATACTGCTATTTATGAAGAGAGTTTCTCTATTGAAATGAGTGAAGAAGAAGCAGAAAATCAGAATGATTCTGTTTTTGCAGAATCAATGTTATCACTAAATGGAAGTGCAAAAAAGAAGAATTTAAATTATAATTCTGAAGCTGATATTAATACTTTTCGAAATATTGCTTCTGAGTTAAATAAATTAGACAAACAGTTTAAGTCACAGAATAATGAAGATATTAAA
>JAHISP010000059.1 GCA_018818165.1 Bacteroidota bacterium
ACCTGCTTAACTTTACAGGTTTTGAATATTCTCCGTTTTTATATTCTGCCTTGTATATGAACCATATATCATGCTCTTTGTCTTCGCTGCCTCCAAAAAACAGATTCCCACTGCTAGAAACAGAAAAAGCCCAATGGGTGTAGAAATTACTTGCCAATACAGGGGAAGACCATGCATCACCTTTTTTTTCAATATACCAGATAGCTTCATCTGACCTTAATTGATACCATTTTTGAGGTTTGGTTGAGATAAAAAATAGTTTGTTGCCATCAGGTGTAATAAATGGAGCATCCTGACGATAAAATGAAGTCGTGAATGTAACAGATTGAGGCTTTGTCCATATACCGTTTACTTCTTCCATAAATTGGAGAGGTTTATAATCCATATCTCTCCAATACACCTGCTTCCCATCAGGAGAGAAAACTGGTGAAGAGTGTATGTTCCTGAATAAATCAGGGAGGAATTTTTTAGGAGTATCAGATGGGGGTGCTTGTCCCATATATGGGCCACTTAATTTTGGAAAATCGCTCTGCTGTGCATTATTTGTTATTGCAATTGCCAGCAGATAAAATATTAGTATTAGTTTTTTCATTTTTTTGTTCCAGTGAATTGATAATTATTTTAATTCTGTAGATTTTAATTCTTCGATAAATGAGGAATCCCTCCAGGCAATCCCATCGCGCGTCATAAAGAATAAATACTTTCCATCAGGTGAAACTGAAGGAAACTGTGCCCAGCCCACATTAAGCTTAATGCGGTTCGACCATGATCCATCAGTTATTTTATAGATAATAATAAGTTCTGATGAAATATTTCCTTTAGCTTCCTGAATGATTATATAACTCTCATCAGGAGCTACAAAAACTCCGAACTCCTTCACATCATCAGAGTTAATGCTTTTACCGAGTTTTTCAGGGTCTGTATAATTGCCGTTTATTTTTCTGGAAACATAAACTTCATGCATTCTTCCTTCACTTGATGCATTTGCATTATATCTCGAAAAATAAATCGACCCATCTTTTGTAATACTGCGTAATGTTTCGGAACCCTCAGAATTTATTAGAGAAGAAACCTGAACAGGTTCTGTCCATCCATCGCTTTTTCGCTCCACAAACCAAATATCACCTCTTGAATCAAAAAAAAGTTTATTCCCATCAGAAGAGAAAACCGGGTTACCAAAATTGTATCCATTATGAGAAAAAGCAATTTTCGGCTCAGTCCACCTTCCATTTACCATCTTCATGAAATTTATTTCAAAGTAACGGGCACCCTGGGGTTTCCCTGACCAATAGACTTCATTCCCGTCAGGAGAAAATATTGCAGCGCTGTGCTCAAAATAGCCTTCTCGAGAAATAATTCCAGGTGCAAATAACTCAGGAATATTTCCCGGTGGTTTCTGCCCAAGATATGGGCCTTTCAAGACAGTGAAATTAGTTTGTTCGGTTTGGCAAAATACAAGTGTACTTTGTATGGATATTGCAACTATGATTGCTATTATTTTTTTCATTTTTTTAAGATTCTTGATTAATATTTATTTTAATTCTGTTGGTTTTAATTCTTCAATGATTTTATCATTTCTTTTGCATTTTCATTATCTGGATTTAGCTCCAATAATTTTTTATAATTGTCAATAGCTTCATCAGCCTGACCGTTTTTTAAATAAGCTTCTGCAAGACTATCATAACAATTCTCTGATTTTGGATGACATCTAATATTCTCTTTAAATATTATTATTGCAAAATCCAGTATGTTATCATTTAAATAAGAATAGCCCAAACTATTTAGATAGCTTTCGTGGTTATCAGCTCTTTTGTCTTTAAAAAAAATATCAGCAAGGGCTGTATTTAAAGCTTGCTGGCTTTCTGTTTTTTTGTTTGGCTCTATACCTCTGCCTTCCCAATTCGTTTTAGTCTGGGAATTAAGCACTTCTGTAACAGGCACTTTCACAATAAAATAATCAGTTAACACTTCAGGTCCCCGGGTAGAATGTGCTCCGCCACGAGTTGTCTCGCCAATTATAATTGCCCGGTTTCGTTTTTGCAGGACATCTGTAAAAGCTTCGGCAGCAGAATATGTATTCTTACTTGTCAGAATATATAATGGAGTCTCAATTATTCGTTTCCCAGGTAAATCGGGTAAGACACGATATTGTATAATTTCATTTTTATATGGCACATTTTTCTCAAATAAAAGGATATTATTCTTCTCGTCCTGAAAATCAACGAAATAGCTTAGAAGCAATTGCACCATGCTCCCCCAACCTCCATTGTTATTCCTTAAATCAATAATAATCGCATCCGTATTGGAGATGAATTCAATGGCAGCATGTGCTGTACTGCTCGCAAATTCGGCTCTTTCGAATTCATTAAATCTTAAATAGCCAATGTTTCCGGGTAGTATCCTGACCTCTTTATAGCCATAATTTCGTCTGCCAGAAACTTCTTTTTGTTGGTTAAAGAAATCCTCTCTTTCCTTTCCAGACAAGCCTTCGCCATTTTTGATTGCTCTTACATCTTCAGGGGCATACTGAATCAGAAGGTGATTGTCATTTGTTAATTCATACAGTTCTCTTGTCACAATCCTGGCAAACTCATTAAACTCTTTTATATTATCATATTTACCCTCATTCAAATTTCTTATCAACTTATTTGAAACTTTTCTTCCGACCTCCGGATAAACATAATCTTCCAGCATTTCCGAAAGTCTTATGATTGTTTCTGATCTTATCTGAGAATTTAATTCTAGTTTTGATTGAGAATACACATAAATATTTGATGTTAAACAAACAATACAAATTGTAATTACTTCTAAATGTTTCCAGCCTGTTTTCATGATATTTTATTCATTTAGTTTATCTAAATTTCTTGGTTTTAGTTCCTCAATAATTTTTGAGGAAACCCAATATATTTCACCATTTTTATTTACTCTGCGATGAAAGAACAAATACTTACCATCAGGTGATACAGTGGCTGCAAATTCAGTTTGTGTTGCATTGATTTCCGGTCCCATATTTTGTGGTTGCGACCACGAGCCATCCGGTTTACGGAAACACATGAAAAGCTCGGGTTTACCCATTCCTTTTAGTTGGGCATCGAATATTAAGTAGCTTTCATCGGGTGCAATAAAGGGATGAGCCGGTCGTATTGTATTGATCTCTTGAGGCAGATATTCTAAATTCTGATACCTGCCATCGCTATTTATCGACTTGAATCCGCCTCTTTTACCATCATAATTTCCAGAAAAATACAACGTGCCATCCTTTGTTGAGGTAACCATCATTGTATATTTTTTGTTAATAGAACTTTCGAAGAATTTTGCTTCACTCCATCCCTGATCTTCCCTTAAGCAATACCATAAGTTTCCATCTAATCCTTTTGTGTCCGGTCTTGGTTGTTCTGAATAAAAAAACAGTTTGTCCCCATTCGGAGTTATCACAGGCAGAAATTCAAAATTATCGGTTGCAAATGTTGCAAGTACAGGTTTTGTCCAACTGCCATTAACTATACGGGTATAGTAGATTCTGTTATCCGACCCATCATAATCCGACCTTCTGGTAAAGAAAAATTCAGTACCATCCGGAGAAAAAGTACCTCCAAATTCAAACTGTTCCGTAGATATTACACCCGGAGCAAATAGTTCGGGCTTTATTCCCGGAGGATTTTGTCCAAGATATGGTTCCTTTAATTCAGTGAAATTATTTTGTTCGGTTTGGCAAAATACGAGCATACTTTGAACTATGATTGCAAAAATGGTTATTAATATTTTTTTCATCTCATCTATCAAATATTATTTTTTATTTTTAGTTGCACCCAAAACTTCAAGTGCATAAACTATCTCAGCATCTGGGTCAAAGCCCAGTGATTCAAACTTTTTATAAGTAAGTGGATAGTCAGGCATTAAACATTTGCCTTTTACTGGATCGTCAGGAAAAGTTATGTTTTGCTTAAATGAGACATAGCCTTTCAGCCTTGAGTTTTCTAGTTCAAAAAATAGAATATCACCGTAATTATTCCCGGGTTGAGCGGAAGCGGTCCCTAAAATTTTTGCTCCTTTCGCATAAAGATCCGTAAGTAAATTAAATCCGGAACTCGTTGTTAACGGTGAGCAGAGGACAATAATATTTTTTAGAGTAATTGAAGGCAAATCATATTTCCCCGTCTCATAAACACTCCAAAACGAAGAGCATACCTTTAGCATATCTTCTATCCGACTAAAATCATAATTATTTTCCTCGAACCTTTTTTCCTGACTAAAATCATAATCATCTTTTGTTAGCACAATCGATCGGTGTTTATTTATAAGTGAAAGAGAATCGGCTGCATATTGCCGGAAATACAAATTAGAGTATTTTTTTATTTGATAACCCTGGTTTGTACTCATCAATCCATTTTTCCCGAAAAGAAAATAGATTAGAATTTCTTTCATCAAAGAATTCCCGCCAGTATTATCTCTTAAATCGACAATTAGGTTTTTAGTTTGATACTTCTTCATTTCATCGATCATTGAGATAAAAATTTCTGTTGCGGACGGTACACCTTCCAACAGAGATTCCCGATCAGAAGGTGGTTCTGTATTATTAAAATGTTTATACGCTATGGCTGTAAGTTCAGCAGCTTCCTGCATCCCATCAGAAAACCAAGCTTCGCACGCTTCGCGATATCGTTCCATATTTGAAATAATTAGAAGAGCATTTTGCTTATTGTCGTCTAAGAAACCATAAACTACGTCTGACTTTGCCGTTGAAGGTTTAACTAATTTTGAGGGAACAAAAAACTGAATTTCAGTTTTAGCCGGAACTGACTGTATATTTAACTCGGTTGTTTTTCCAGACGGCAACCTGAATTCAGTTTTCATGATATCCAGAACATCCCATTCCGGAATAAGTCTTTTAATACCGCTGGCCGTTTTCAGGCTGATCGAAAGGAATACTAACTCTCCGTATATGTTTTCAATTCCCCTTAATCTGGTCTGCCGTTTCCTTAATTCGTCAACACTTAATCCACAAACTGAAAGCAGACGACTTCCGAGGAGTTCCCTAAATTCATCGGATTTTACTCCCGTAACGACAAGATCCTGCCCCACAATTTTAAGTTGCAAAGGAAGGCCAGGTTCATTATGTTCAAGTTTAGCTACACTGATCAAACCTGTGTGCATATCACCTATTTTAGCAACAAAAGGTAAAATCATTCCATAGTATTCTTCGACAGGCATTCCATTTTCGGGGATTGAAAAAAGAATTTCCTGAAAGCTTCTATGGAATGCTATTTTACCTCCAAAATTTAGATATGGATCAGGATGGCTTTCTTCTAATATTTTTATTAACTCACGTGTGTCACTTACCAGATTTTCTTTAGATAAAATATTTGAATTCACTTGGGCAGTTGAACAGTCGTTTACAATAATTATTAGCAACATCAATAACATTAAAAATACTTTCATAATATTCTCCTAAACTTTTATTATAGAATTTTTATTCCTTCGGTATCAATTCTTCAATAAATCCTGCATCGGCCCAGAATACTTTAAAATACGAACCAATTCTTCTACTTACAAAAAACAGGTATTTCCCATTTGGCGAGATTCTGGGGCATAGGTCAAGCGAATTTTCGTCATTGATATCATAGCCCAGATTAACCGGCATTGACCAGGTATCTCCCTGTAACTTATAGCTGATATATAAATCAGATTTTTTTCGTGTTTCCTGACTAGTGATGCTGTAAATTAAGTAAGATTCATCCGGGTCAATAAACGGAGTACTACCTTTTAGAATAGAGTTATCTTCAAGCTTTAGAGGAGCAGGTTTCAGATGAGTTTTTCCGTCAAATATCGCTACCAGAATAGTCCCTTCGGAAGCGAAATAGAAATTTTCATTTTTTGCGAGCGAAAACTGCCAATGAGTCCGGTATGAATTTATTTCATCACTCATCGGTTTTGGCGTTGTCCAGCCGGATTTTGTTTTTTCGATAAAATAGAAATTTTCATCGTTGTTTTTCCAAACAAGAAAATATACTCTGTTCTCAGAATAGGAAATCTCCAAACCATTATAGTTATTCTCTTCAGGAATTATGAAATTCATCGGGTTTACGGAAGGCTCCAAACCACTGCTAGTTGATTTATAGAATTTTGCTCCATGCTCCATTGTGCCAATCAGCATCCATGATTCATCCTGCGAAATGATAGGTGAATCATGGCCTTCGGCGGTTAAAATTTTGGATGCAAAGAGTTCAGCTTTTTTGCCCGGTGGTTTCTGCCCAAAGTATAAACCATCCTTTTTTAATAAAGGGCTTTGCTGAGCAGTAGTAGTCATTGCCACTGCCAGTATGCAACTGATTAGGATTCGTTTTTTCATAATTTATTCCTTTCAACTAATATTTATTTCAGTTCTTTTGGTTTTAGTTCTTCGATAATTTTTGCTGAAACCCAGTAAATATCATTGTATCCCTTGCCCATCTTAAGAAAGAAGATGTATTTACCATCTGGCGAGACATACGGACAAATGGCCTTTTCGAAATTTGCACCCAAACTTTTTGATTTAGTCCAGTATTTGTCCTTTTGTTTATAGATAATATGTAATCCACCTCGGCTGAAGATGAGATAACTTCCATCCGGTGCAATATAAGGAGTACTTTCATGAGCTTCTGAATTTATTTCTGTACCGAGGCTATATGCCTTCGAATATTTCCCATTTATAAATTCAGAAATAAATACATCATCTTTTCCATTGGTTCCATCCCTTTCTGAGCCAAAATATAAATTTGCTTTACTGTCAACAGAAACCTGCCAATGCAAATGTTCATTATTTAGTTCCGCACTTAAACAATGGGGTTCCCCCCAGCCTTTAGAATTTCTTTCAACGCACCAGATTCTCTCCCTGCGTTTTCCTCCTTGAGATATTGTCCGGTTAGAGTTAAAGTACATTTTTCCACCATCAGGTGAAAGAACAGGACAATCTCCATCCTCTAATCGTGTAAAAGAAATAATTTCAGGTTGTATCCATACACCATTGATTATTTTTGAATAGTAAATCTGTCTGGCAGCATCCAAAGGCGACATAGCCCAGTATATCTCTGCACCATCCGGAGAGATGCTAACTGAGCAATGATTGTACATCTCCGTAGAAACTATGCCCGGAGCAAATATTTCTGGTGTTGTTCCGGGTGGTTTCTGACCAAGGTATGAACCGGTTAGTATAGGGAATTCAATTTGCTGTGCATTTATTGTCATTGTCATTATCAGCATACAACTGATTCGAATTAGTATTTTCATTTTTTTTTCTCTTAAATTGATAATTATTTTAATTCTTTTGGTTTTAATTTTTCGATAATTTTGGCAGAAACCCAATAAATACCTTCCCTGGTCATAAAAAACAGATATTTACCATCGGGAGAAACTGTAGGGAAACGACCCCATTTTATTGGTAGTTTTTGGCATTCTGACCATTTTCCATTCTTCATTCTATGGCTAACGAAGAGTTCACAAGTAGCTGCATCCTTTGAGGCTTCCAGAATCAAATAGCTTTCATCGGGTGCAACATACACCGACATTTTTCTATAATTATCAAAATTAATTGACCTATCAAGTTTAATCGGTTCCAGATAGTTATCATTTACTTTTTTTGAAACATATACCTCAAATTCGGGATATCTGGTAAAATATATTGAGCCATCATTTGTTATAGAGCACATTCTTTCTGATGCAGAAGTATTAATAATGGATGGCAATTTTATTGCAGAACTCCATTCTTTCCCTTTTCCTTCTACAAACCAAATATCCCCATCTTTATTAAAAAAGAGTTTATTTCCGTCAGAAGAGAAAACGGGGTTATTAAAATTGTTACTTTCACACGAGAAAGCAATTTTCGGCTCAGTCCACTGTTCATTTACTATTTTCATAAAATAGATTTCAAAATGACGTGTTTCGTCTGGTTCTCCTGACCAATAAACTTCATTCCCGTCGGGTGAAAATACTGCTGCGCTGTGCTCAAAATAGCCTTCTCGAGAAATAATTCCAGGTGCAAATAACTCTGGTTCATTTCCGGTAGGATTTTGCCCAAGATAAGAACCTTTTAAAACAGGAAACTCTTTTCCGTTAGTTTGGCAAAATGTAAATGTGCTTCGAAATAAGATTGTAATTAAGAATATTAGCATTATCTTCATTTTATTTATCCTTTGAAAAAATTGCAATGTGGAAGTTTTAAATATCAAACCAATATGAAAATTTTATTAACAAAATATTATTAGGAGGTGAATCCCATAGATTTGTAAAGTCTGTTCCTATATCCAAATAATTATTATTTGAATAATTTATTTTATCATGTGTCCATACAAAGTAAAATATTGAACCAGGCTTCACCTCCCACCGCAGAACTAGGTTTGCGCGAATTGATTTGAAATTGAAATTAGGATTATTGAAAGTGAATTGCTCTGTATTACCATTTACATTTGGATTAACAGTATAAAGATTTTCATCCTTATTATAAGAAATTTCTGTATTACTGTTTCCATAAGTTAAATATTCTTTAGAATTTGGTGTTACTAATTCTTTAAACTCTTGATAATTTCCAACTGAAAATACCGGTTGAACAAATAGTTGCAGACTAAGATTTGGGGTGAATGACCAATTTACTCGAAAATCAGCGGATAGTGTTTTTTGGAGCATATTTGAAAAAACATAGCGTTTCCCAAATGTCCTTAAAGCGTTATAATCTGAAAATGCCCCAACCCATTGGGTCTTAGAATTATAATATTCATAATTAGGACTGAATGTGAAAGACACATTCGACTTAGGTTTCCATATTACATTCATATAAAAATAATATCTATTACTATTTAACCCGTCAATCCAAAAGTTAAAGCCCGGTTTAATTATTATTTTATCACGGCTATCTGAATATCCACTAACCCCAATTTGGAATCTTTCCGGCATTATTACTCTCGGCCCACCACGTGTTTGTGTATTTGAAACACGTTCAAAATCGTAAATTGCAGACATAGATAATCCACAATAGTTTAAAAATTCCAAACTTCCGTTAGAATAAATTTGTGTTCCTAAATTGTTGTTTTCATAATCTGAAGTTCTGCTTACAGCAAAGTAAACTCTCTTTTTTCGGTAAGTCTCATCAGGTTCAAACCACCTATAGCCTAATACAATGTGCCCGTTAATTCTATCAACCGCGCTTTGGAATCCAAGATCATTATATTCAAAGCCGGGAGACGCTGTACCTACAGCGGCATTCAGATAGAAATTTCCTTCTTGCTTATTCAGAGTAATTCGTGAATAAATCCCTGCGAGGGATGTAAGATTGCTATCAAGTATCATAAATGTTTTATCTGGTCGATTAAAATATCTATAAGGACTTTTCTGTATTCTGATTAGAGCTTCATTTGTCCCATGAACGTATGAACCTACAATTGAGCTTGTTAATACATAAACTTTGTTTTGATCAAGAAATGTCCATCCGTCTATTCCAAAAACATAAGATTGATCAGTTAATAAATTTTGTAAGTTATTTTGACGTAAATCTCTGTTGACACTTGTAAAAATCATTCCAAGTGCACCCTTTCCATCATTAAATTCTTTCATAGTTCTGAGAACGCCATAATGAGTAAATGGTTCCACTTCTTCTTTAATTTCAACTAAATCTGGGGTCATAATTCTTGCATAAGTTCTTTCCGTAAAAGCAGACATTGCACCAATTGTCCAACTTTCGTCAATTTTTCCGGTTAATTTACTAGACCCAAGTATGCGTGTTTCTTTAGGTTGGCTGACTTTCCCTTCAGTAACAGGCAAACATTGTGGGTTCCTACCTATTCTTCTTGAATAAAAAAGATAAGGGTCACCAAAATTAAAATACCAGTTGTTATTTGCTCCACCTATTCCAAAATTAAATATTTTCGATCCCTCGTTAAAAAAAACTCGTTTTTCTGAGTAGTAATTTTCAAATGCGGATAAATTGACAATTGCAGGATCAACTTCAACTTGGCCAAAATCAGGATTAATAGTTGCATCAACATTAAGATTAGTCCCGATTCCAAATTTAAGATCAGCTCCAATTGATGTTTTATACTGTGTTGATTTATAAAAGGGGTCATCTTCATGATTACGTAAATATTGTGCTTTTTGTACAAAATAAGGCAATAATTCGAATCGATTTCCCAATTTTATATCCTTCAACCCTTCAAGATCAGAAAACCGAGAAACAAACCCACTTTCCGATTTAGGAACCATTACTAGAAATGACGTTTCATGTTTTCGCTTAATATCTCTATTCAAATTTATTCCCCAAATCATATTATTCGATTCATTAAATCTAAATTGGCTAAATGGGATTCTAATTTCTGTTGACCAACCGTCTTCATCAATATTTATCTTTGCCTCCCATTTTCCATCCCAGCCATTATCCATATCAGTATCATTATATAAAATGCCATCGCACATAGAACCGCCGGCATTTACTGAAAAGTAATATCCAGTCTTATTATCATTATATGGGTCGATATATACCCAAAACCAATCAGAGTCAGCTAAATTATCTCTGCGCATCAATGTTCGATCAATCGAGTCAGGTTGTGAATCAAGCATTTTTGCACATATATAGATGTTACTTTCATCATAAAAAATCCATGCTTGTGTTTTTTCAGATGCAGAAGCACCTTCAATTGGATCTTTCTGGATGAAATTATCGAAAGGAGTATTTAGATAAGCTGGCTCATTAAGAATACCATCAAGAATGATAGGTGATTTCAATTGTATTGCTTTAATGGATTTAGTTTCTTTGATTTCCCCGATCAGAGGATTTACATTTATTAATAAAATCATAATAGTAAATAAAGATGCTTTCAATATTTTCTTCATGACTTTTCGTTCATTCCTTTAATATTTTGCGTTTTAGTTCTTTAATTAATTTTGTAGAAACCACTACACAAAAGAGTTTTCTTTTTGATACATTTTAGTTCTTCATACTCATATTATTATCTAAAAATGCTTCTACCTTAGTCATCAATTCAATTAATTTCTTTTCATTGGATAAAGCATGTCCTTCGCCTTCGAGCAAAACATATTCATAAACTTTATTGCGTTTTTTTAATTCTTCCACCATTTGTTCGGAGTGTTGGTAAACAACCCTTCTGTCGTTTACCGATTGTCCTAAAAACACAGGGGCTTTAATGTTTTTTGCATGAAAAACATGAGAGGTTTGGTGCATTTGGACACTATCTGTAGCAGGATTTATCCAACGTCTATGTATCTCGTTTAAGTATCTTTTCCATTGTGGCGGGAAACTCTCATACCATAAGAACCAATTCGTAATTCCCCAGAAGTCTATTCCACAAGCATATAATTCAGGAGTAAGAGTTAATCCAACCAATGCAGAATAACCTCCATAGCTAATACCAAAAATTCCTATCCGATTTTTATCGGCAATTCCTTGTTCAATCAACCAATTCACTCCATCGGTGATATCATCTTGTATTTTCAGCCCCCTTTGTCTAAATCCAGCATGTAAGAATTTTTTCCCGTATCCTTCAGAACCTCTAAAATTAACCAGCAAAACAGCATATCCCCTGTTGGCAAAAAACTGTACAAACTCATTAAATCCCCATGAATTTCTCCATTCAGGACCTGCATGTGGGAAAACAATAACAGGAATGTTTTGGGGACTTACTCCATTGGGGATAGTAAGATAACCATGAATTTTCAATCCATCACGTGATTCATATTCTATGGGTTTCATTTTTGCCATATCTTTCTCATTAATCCATGGTGTAGAATTTCCAAGTAATTCCAATTTATCTTGCTTGCTATCATAAATATAAGATGTACCTTCAAGCCTGTCGCTGTATTTATAGAAGAGTATAGTGCTGTAATCGTCGGCAATAGAAACAAATTGAATTTCATAATCTCCGATTTTAGCTTTGATTTTTTTATAAATACATTCAAGTTCCTTGTCAAAGAAGTGCAACTCTCGTTTTTCGGTCGTATGCTGTAAGTACATCAATTTATTATTGGCAAAAGAATATTCGAAATAATCTTTTTCATCATCACCAAATGCATCATAGTCGGGATCTTCGAATAAAACTCTTATTTCACGATTTTCATCCAAATTGTATTCTACAATGGCAATTTTATCTCTACCGATATTAGAATAGGCATAAACATTATTATTATTCGGGGTAAAGAATTTAATTGTAAAATCGTCATCCGGTTCTTTATTCAGATTTAATTCTTTAAAATCGTCGAGTTTGTTTTCCTGTATAGAATTTTATCAGAATAAGCTATACGCACAACACCATTGTTATCAATTCCCCAACTGCGCACATTGCCAGGATTTTGCTCGATCATTTGCAATTCTCCTGAGTAAATATTTAAGAAATAAACATCGTAACATTCAGGGTCGCGCTTATTTGATTCTACAATAATTCGAGTGCTATCTTTATTGAAAAAACTTGAAATTTCGGTATTGCTATTTTCAAAATCAGTAAGGCAACGATTTTCTAAAGTATTAATATTAACAGTGTAAAGTTTGTAATTTTCATCACCTTCAGTATCCTGCATGTAAATTACTATTTCGTTATTTCCCCAGAAAAATCTCATGATATCTCGATTAGTAGAGTGAGTCAGCTGTTTTATTCCATCTTTGCCTATTTCTTTAATAAAAATATTATTGATAGAGTTTACAGGTGAACGGTAAATCATAAATTTACCATTTGGTGAAAGACTGTATCCAGAAGTGAGTGGTTTTTTAAAGAAATTTTCAATGGGAATAGGCTTAAGCTTAAAAGTGTTTGCTAGGTCCTGTCCATATTTGATACTTGAAAAGATTGATAAATAGATCATAAGATTTAGTAAAAGTATTTTCATGTTTGTCCCGATATTAAAGAGGCTGTGTGAAAATAGGGTGTAAAGCAAATTTTGGTTTCGTTCTTAAAGTGAATTCGAAACATTTTTTCTAAAAAACTGAATTATCACACAGCCTCTAAAGTTAAAGTCTAAATTGAATAAGTCGGTATGAAATCAATAATAAAGTGATAACTCTTAAATTAATAATTAATGGTTCCGAGTATTTAAAGCTCCGCCACGTAAGTCACAGTTTTTTTTGAAACAACAATTTCTGTGAATGCTAAATATGACGATTCTAAAAGATTGATTACTCTAAATAACCTGTGATTAACTAAATAAGCCTGTAAATAACAATAGATATGGAATTTTGAACAAAGAGAAGTGATTGGAAACTATTATTGACTCAATTGATGTTGTAAAATTTTTAATCCACTTCTGCTGAGAGGTAATTTTGTATCATCAGTCAATAAAACTTGATAGACGCCTCCGCCAATATTTTTAAATGATTTTAGATAGGATAAATTTACAATGAAAGAACGATGAATACGTACAAAGTTATTAGAAAGAATTTGTTCAAGTTTTTTAAGAGGTTTTTCAATGATTTTAATACTTCCATCTTTATGATAAGCATGAACTAAATAATTATCAGCCAAAAAATATTTTATATCTTCCATTGCAATTAAGTGATTTACATTTTTCTTCCGATAAACTAAATGTTTTGTTTTTCTGCTTCGCTCTATTCGGCCAAAATATCTTTCAAATGATAATTGAAGTCTTTCTTTGTCAAAAGGTTTAGGTACAAAATCAATAACACCATATTCAAATGCTGTGATTGCTTGCTCAGTATGTGCAGAAATTACAATTGTATGAAATGATTGAGAAATAGTTAGTTTGAATAATTCAAAACCGCTTGTTCCCATAATATTCATATCCAGTAAACAAAGGTCGAAAACAGTTTTTTTAATGTTTGATAAAGCATCTTCAATAGTAAATGCAGTTATTATCGAAGAAATTTGATTCCCGAGAATATTTTGAGTTAAATCTTTAATGTACTCCGCAATTGGAGGTTCATCTTCAATAATTAAAATGTTCATATTATTTATTAATAATTATTTCAACTTGCCAAAAATTTTCAAAAACACCATAGTTCATTTTCCAATTTCCCGGATAATTATCTTTTAAAACAGTTTTTACAAACTTAATTCCAAGTCCTTCATGAACTTCATCAGGTGATTTTATTTTTATATCCTTAATTTTTGAACCATCGTTAATTAGTTTTAGTCTGGTTTCATTTCCATTTATTTCAAATGTGAATTTGAAATTTCCGTCTTCTTGCGGATTGTAAGAATGTGTAAGTGCATTTTCAACTAAAGTGTGCAAAATTAAAGGTGGAATTTTCCCACTTTCAATGTTTCCCTCAATCACAAGTTTGAAATTTGAGTTAAGTCTAAAACCCATAAGAGTTAAATGAGATTTGCATAACTCTAATTCTTCAGTTAGGTCAATTTCGTTTTTTAACAATATTTTGTTAATAATTTGAAATTGAGTAGCAAGTGTATCAATCATTTTTTCTGCTTTGCCGATATCTTTTATTAAAATTGATTTTAAAGATAAAAGTGTATTCATAATAAAATGTGGCTGAATACTTTTTTTAAGCAGTGCGGCTTCAAGTTTATGTGAAAGAAGTAATGTTTCCTGATATTTTTTGTTTTGTTCTTGTATTTTTCTACTAATTGCAATAATGTTAAAAGAAACAAAGAGGATATTTACTATAGAATTGCTAATAAAATATAATGGAATTGGAATATGTAAGTAGATAAATAAAGAACTATAAACAGTGAACAAAAAGTTTACAAAAATTGCAAAAGCAAGAAAATAATGTCCCGTTTTTTTCTCCTTTTGCTTGCTCAAAACGATTAAAAGAGAATAACCCAATAAAATTGAATAGCTTAAATACAACAAAGATATTGCAAAAATTGATTCAATACTTATAATAAGTACAATTAGCGAAATAGCAGGTAACAACTTTAATAGCTTTTTACCGAATTCAAAAAAGTATAGCAAAAAATAAAAAGGAGTGATTTTTCCATCCACTAATAAAAAGAGAAATACAAAGTAAAAATGAAGTAAAAAATAGACCTATATAAAATGAAAATTCAACAACTTGATTTTTGCTAATCGAGTTAATTTTCGAACGTAATCCAAGATGAATCCAAGAATAATCTAAAAGTTTATTTCGTGTACTATCGAAAAGTTTTATAAGAATAAGATGATTTCCTGAACTAGTTAATTTATGATCGATAGAAACTTCAAAACGTACCTTAGTATCGGTGAATTTTTCTTTTTCTTTATCATAATTTTGCGATAAAAGTATATCATCCCAATAAATTTCATGTTTTTCAGATAAGTTTGAAAAAGAAAGAACCAAGTCATGCTCATCTTTTTCAAAGTGAAATTCCTTTATAAGCCAAAATATTTTATCATCATGATATTTTAAATCATTGAGATATATTGTTGTCATTCTATTAGAATAGTTTTTTATAACCTCACAAGTGTAATTTGAATCAGGTAAGTAATTCCAATAAGAAAGAGTAATTATTTGATATTCAGTAACATTCAAAAAAGGTTGTTCTTGAGCAACAGTGTAGTTAAATAAAAATAGAAGTAAAAAAAAATATTTTTTTAGTTTCATAATTTTGTTTTTAAATTTTTAAAATATACTTAATAAATAATTAAATTTTTTATTAAAAAAATAGTACAAGATGCTATCGAATTGAGCCCAACCATTTCTGATAGGCTCTTTTATTCTATTTCAAAAGAAGTGCTTTTTTAACTTGTGTAAAATTAGTTTTAGAATTTAATCCTTTTGCTTTATACTAATTAGTCGCCCCTTAAAAACGGCATAAGTTGTTTGATAATAATGAGTTAAGTCCATATTGCACTTGAAAAATATTGCAAGAATAGTTAAATTAGCAACAAAAAACTTGCAAAATAAATGATAAAAAAATCTCCAACAAAACAGCAAACAAGTATGTTCTTCTCCTTAGAAGATACCCTAAATCAAAAACATCCACTTTATATTTTGGCAAATAAAATAGACTGGAAAAAGTTTGAAGATAATTTCAAAGTTTATTATTGCCCTGACAACGGCAGACCAGCCTTACCCATACGATTGCTGACTGGTTTGTTGCTATTAAAACATTTGAGAAATATTTCTGATGAAAGCGTAGTAGAACAATGGTCGGAAAATATTTATTATCAATATTTCTGCGGAGAAAAAGAGTTTAGAGCAGAAGAACCATGCGAAGCCTCAGAACTGGTACATTTCAGAAAACGGATAGGAGAAGTTGGCATAGAGTTGATATTGCAAGAAAGTATACGTATAAATGGCAAAGACAGATTTGATGGAAATGTAAGCGTAGATACCACAGTACAAGAAAAAAACATTACGTTTCCGACGGACAATAAACTTCACAGAAAAATAATCAAAAGATGCTTAGAGATATCCGAAAAAGAACAATTACCAATACGCCAGAGTTATAAGCGAACATTGAAGAAATTGAGCTTAGATCAGAGATTTCGGAATCATCCAAAAAACAAGAAAAAGGCGAAGAAAGCAGATAAAAGAGTAAAAACCATAGCTGGGAGATTATTAAGAGAATTAGAAAGGAATATAGGGATAAATACAAATTATAAAGAAGAAATAGACATATTCAAAAAAGTATTATCCCAGCAGAAATATGATAAGAATAAAATATATTCACTCCATGAACCGGAAGTAGAATGTATATCGAAGGGAAAAGAGCATAAGAAATATGAATTTGGCAATAAAGTATCAATAGTATTGACACAAACAACGGGTGTAATAATAGGAGCAATGAGCTTCAGAAACGAATATGACGGTCATACCTTAGAGCCAGCATTGGAACAAGCAGAAAGATTATTAGGGAATAAAAAAAGCATAAAAATGGCCATAGCCGACAGAGGATATAGAGGGAATACGAAAATAAATGAAATTGAAATAAAAACGCCAAAACCATTTAGCGATAAGACTATGACAAAATACAAGCAAAAGAAATTGAAAGATAAATTCGGGAGAAGAGCAGCTATTGAGCCTATAATAGGGCATTTGAAGAGAGACCATAGATTAGGAAGAAATTTTTACAAGGGATTAATTGGTGATTCAATAAACATAATGTTAGCTGCTGCTGCATTTAATTTCAAAAGAATGATGAGAAAATGGAAGAGTTCTTTTTTGTTCCATTTTTTCAAATCAATTTTCGATAGAATTTTACAAGAAAATTTAACTTTAACTAGTACTAAAACTTTTTCTTTAGCTTTTTAAGGGGCGACTAATTACGAGTAATTTTGGTAAATATGGAGATATCTTTAAAAAGAGGAAAGTGCAATTACATTAAGTAATCACACTTTTGGAGGCGACGATCGGATTCGAACCGATGAATATAGGTTTTGCAGACCCACGCCTTAAGCCACTTGGCCACGTCGCCATAAAAAAGAAAATCCACGAGAAGTGGATTTTTGAGCGGGAGACGGGACTCGAACCCGCGACAACTACCTTGGCAAGGTAGCGCTCTACCAGCTGAGCTACTCCCGCATGACAATAAGAACAAAATTGAACTACAAATATAATAACCTTTTTTATTTACATCAAGAGTAATTTTTAATTTATTGATTATTACTTGAATATCTTTTAATTTTTTGTGTAGTAGTTTTTTCAAATTCAGTTTCCCTAATTTCAAAATTTACTACTCGTTTATATGATGGCAATTGTTTATTCACTTTTTCAATTTCTTTGTTTAGTACTTCTCTCATCAGCGATTCGTTAATTGTTAAATGCTCTCGTTCTGAGAGTTCAATAAATGCTTCCGCATCGGGTACTATTTTTGCGGCAATTATTTCATCTTGTTTATTGTCAGCTTTGCCATATACAATAGATTCAAGTATAAACTGGTTTCTGTTTAGCATATCTTCAATTTCTTCTGGAAAAACATTTTTACCAGATTTCGAAATAATTACATTTTTCTTTCTTCCAGCAATAATTAAAAATCCATCAGCGTCAAAATAGCCTAAATCGCCAGTCTTAAACCATCCATCTTGAAACGTATCATTTGTGGCTTCATCGTTTTTATAATATCCAAGCATTACGCTTGTACCTTTTGCAAAAATTTCACCAACACCATTTTCATCTGGACTATTAATTATAATTTTAGCATTTGGCATTGGTAAACCTGCCGCGTAATCTTTAAAATTATCAAGTTGGTTTAATGCTAAAATAGGAGATGATTCTGTTAAACCATATCCTTGTAAAAAATTGAATCCAAGTCCTCTTAGTCCTGAAGCAACTTGTGGATCTGGGGCTGCACCTCCGGCAATAAAAATTCGAATATTTCCACCAAATTTTTGATGTAGTTCAGAAAATAGTTTTTTCTTAATATTTTTAATTCCAATTTTTTCTGCAAAATTTGATAAACCAACTAACTTTGGAACAAGAATTGATTTTAGCTTTTCTTCGGAAATTGATTTTGTAATTTTCTTATACATTTTATCAAATAGTAATGGAACGGCAAGTAGCATAGTTGCATTTACTTTTTGTAAATCATCCACAACTGTTCTTAAACTTCTAGCATAATGAACAGATGCACCACAATATATTGGGCATAACATTCCACAAGTGCATTCATAAGAATGGTGCATAGGAAGAACAGATAAAAAACGATCTTCTGGGTAAATGAAAAGCATGCTTGTCATTGCAACAATATTTGAAGCAATATTTCCTTGACTAAGCATCACCCCTTTTGCTCTTCCAAGAGAACCAGAAGTAAAAATAATCTCGGCTAATTCATCTTTATCAATTTTAGGCAAATCATTTATTTTTATTTCAGGGGCATCATCAATTAATTCTTTCATATTTAAAAACTGAGCCTCCAATTTCCCTTCATCCATACAAATAAAATGTTCTATTTTTTTTAGCGACAAATGGCTTTCATCAAAAATATCGGAATAATTACTTGAAAAAATGATTGCATCAGAATTGGATTCATGAATAATATTAAATATTTCATTTTGAGTTAAATTTCTGTCAATAGGAACAGCTACATAATTGAAGACCATGCAAGTAAAATAGGAAATTGCCCATTGAACTCGGTTTTCACCAATTATTGCAATATGAGAGCGTTCTTCCAATCCTAGCTTTTTAAGTGCTGAGCCAAATTTCAATACATAGTTTAACAATTCAGAATATGTAACTTTGCTAATTGGAGTATTTGAAAGATCTTCCATCGCTAACTTATTTGAGTATTTTATGGCAGAATTAAGAAGTAATTCTTGAAGTGAATCGATTTGTGGAACTTGGTACAATTTTATTTTATCCATATAACCTCCATATTTAAAATTAGATAATAGTTTATCCTTTTACAACACTACTAATATTAAAATAAATTTTTGTTCCTAAAGTTGTATGTTTATGGATACAAATGGGATTTTGTATTCGGTATTATACGATAATCCTAATGTTTTTCTTTGTTTTCCATTTAGTCCATACTTAAAATACACTTCATTTCGCTCCATTTCCACAACCCAATCGCCATGAGCCCAATCAAAAGCAAAGCCAATCATATTAAGAATCAATCCGCTGGAAAATAAAATTGCATTTTTCTTTGTTCTATTTTGCTCATCTGTGGAATTAGCAACAATTCCATAATCAACTGAATTTGTAAGCTGGTATTGGTCGTACATTGCATAACCAATTAGTCCATAACCAATAATTCTTGTGCTTGCAATTGCCCAACCTAATTCTGGTTTATTCGCATAAAAATGGATATATCCAGGTAAAAAGCTAGCAACTGCAATTTTCTTCCAATCAATTTCTCTTTGTATTTTTAGAAATTCAGTAAAAGTCATTCCTTCAGGAACTTTTATTATTTCTTTTATAGCGTTATATTTTTCAGAAGAAACTGATATTTGAGCAAAATTAATGCAAGTAAAAAAAAGGGTGACTAAAGATAGAAATAATATTTTTTTCATATTTAAACCAAATGATTAAAATTACCGAATATTCCTAAATTAAATAGCTTTTTTGAAGCCATAAATTACGCCTCCAATAATTCCAACTGTTAATGGAATATTTTTAATAATAATATCTTTAAAACTAATAATCTGATTTCCAAATTTATCAATATTGGCATTAAAAATTCCCCCAATATTAATTCCATAAAAGTTAAAACTTCCATTAATAAAGAAAAATGAAACAACAAAAAGTATTAGTCCCACAATAATTAAAAATTTGGAAATCTTAATACCTAAAAATGTGATTAAGAAACTAACAACAAAACCTGTTAAGACAGTAATTAAAATAAACTGGATTTTTTCAAATGACATAATTTCCTTTACTCTATTAATTTTCTATATAATATAATAGATAATAATCTCAAATATATTATTCATTTATATTATATAAGTTATTAAAAAGGGAACTCTTCTTTATAATCAATTTTTTGTTCAATTTTTTCTTGTTTTGGTATTTGTGCTATTCCATGAATTGCACTACTTTCAATATATATAGATTTATATGGTTTTGTGGGACAAGCATATTCGCATGCACCACAACCAATGCACAATTCCTCTGTAATTATTGGGGCTTTTTTATTGATTTCAGGATCTAACTGCATTTTAACAGCCTTTGTTGGACAGTGTTCTGCGCATGCACCGCAATCAGTTTTCTCAGTATATACAACACAATTTTCTTTTACCAGTTTTGATTTTCCTAATTGAATTGTTTTTTTTTCATCAATATCTTTTGGTAAAATTGCTCCACTTGGACAGACAGATAAACAGGCAACGCAATCGTAGTTGCAGAAACCCGTTTTGAAATCCATTCTTGGTTGCATAATTCCAAGTAAACCATATTCTAAGAATGCTGGTTGCAACACTTGTGTTGGGCAACTGGCAACGCACAAATGGCAAGCTGTACAGTTATCCGTAAAATTTGAGATTGAGATAGAACCTGGAGGTGAAACTGGGAATTTTCGTAAAATTGGTTTTGTGCTATCCTTGTATATTTCAATTTTTTGTTGGGCTTTTAATATTCGCTCCGCACCAATTGTTAATATTGCCAAGCTTTTAATGAAATATCTTTTGTCAGAATTTGGAATTTCCGATTTCGATTTTGAATAGCGCGGTAAATAACTTATTCCAGTAGAAGGACAAACATCGAAGCAATTAAAACAACCTACACATCTGCTAAAATCCACAATTTCGTTTTCAGAATCGATGCAATTTGATTTACAAATTACTTCGCATTCGCCACATTTTATGCAATTGTCCTCAATAATTCCAATCTTAAAAAAAGATATTTTTGATAAGATTCCTAAAAATGTGCCAACTGGACAAACACTATTACAATACAATCGTCCGTATTTAATACTTAGAAAAAGAATTAAGCCCAAAATTGATATTGAAAACATTAATGAAAAAAGACTTACGCCTTTAAACTCTATTGGAGCTAAAACATAAATATTAAGTGATTCAAAAACAAAAACGATAATATTTTTAATTCCAATAATAATTGGTCTTACAATATTATTAATAATTCTACCAAAATTGCTATAAGGATCTAATAAATTTAATCCAACAGTTGTACCAATAAGAAAAGAAACAATTGAAATTATTAAGAAAAAATAGCGTGTTTTAGTCAGTGGTTTTGTATATAAATATTTTTTTATCTTAAATTTATTTCTAATAAAAGTAAAAACATCTTGAAGAATTCCCAATGGACAAATTGAAGAACAATAAACTCTTCCGAACAATAGTGAGAGAAATATTACAAATATAAATCCAAAAGTTGCAATTGAACCAATTGAAAGAAATTTTAATAATGAGGGAATAAATTGCAAATAAAGTGGGTATTGCGAAAAATATGGTTGAATTGTAAAACTTATATCAAGAAAAACGATAGAAATTGCAAAAATGAAAATAATAGAAACAATAACTCTAATTTTTTTAAGAATAGCTAAATTCATAAATTTAAAGAATGATGCGATTAATTTTCAATTTGCTCAAATCCATTGTACCAATTTTCATTTCGTCAGCAATTCTAATGTAATCAATTTCTGAAGGCACCTTACCAAATAATTTTGCTGCGGCGGCATCAGCGGCAACCATATCAGTAGATATTATTTGTGATTTAAAACTCATAACATCGGCTTCCGAAATACCGCGAGGACCATTTGTCTTCATAACTGAATAAGCATCAATAATATTTAGGTCAGGTTTTCTAAAAGACGCATAATCTGCTATGCACTGATGCAAATCATTTCTATGCCAATATCCTCTATCCCAAACAACTCCCATCAAATTTTTCATAGAAATAGTTAACCCAGCGCCGCCATGACTTTTCAATATCGGCACATTAATAAATACATCTGATTCTAGAATTAATTCGTGAACTGTTGTTTCTTTTAATCGCTTCCCTTTAGGAATATTTATTTTTTGATAATAGCTCTCACTACCGCCTGAAACTACTTTTGCTCCTGCATCTTTTGCAGCTCTCTCAATGCCACTATTACTATAACAACTTGTCCAATTATCACAAGTATGATCAAAAACATAAACGTCTTTTGCACCAGCGTCAAAACAATGTTTAATAATTTGAGAAATTAATTTTGGGTTTGTATTTGCTGCTCTTTCGGGACTAGTATCCCATCCAATGTTTGGTTTTATAACAACCGTTTGATTTTTTTTAACAAAATTTTTCATTCCACCAAACGATTGAATTGCTTTATCAAACATCAAATCTGGTTCACCACCTTTAATGGCAACTAAATCATATAATTGTGGATCAGATGTTTTAGAATTTGCAAATAAATTAATTTTATCTCCAAAAGTTAAATAAGTGCCAGCAGCTAAGCCAACAATAGAACCCTTTTTAAAAAATTCTCTTCTGTCCATGAAAAACTCTTAATTTGTAATTAGATATAGTTATCATTTATTTTAAAATATAAATATATTATATTTGTTGCAAGTAAAATTGATGAGGTGTTAAAAATGGAAGCAATATTAAACAATATAAATTCTAAAAGTATTATTAAAAGTTCGGTTTTCGATTTATTAGCAATTGTTGCTATTTATTTAGTACCAACTTTTTCACATTTTTTTGCAGTACCAATATATTTTATTGAACCAATGCGTTTAATGTTGATATTGGCAATTGCTCATACTTCCAAGAAAAATGCATATCTTTTAGCAGCTACATTACCAATTTTTTCATTTGTAGTCTCAGCACATCCAGTTTTTTTGAAAACCCTGCTTATTTCTGGTGAACTTTTAATAAATGTTTGGCTTTTCTTTTTCATTTCAGAAAAAATTACAAATAAATTTGGAGCCATGGCTTTAAGTATCGGAATTTCAAAACTTGTTTATTATTCAATTAAATTTGGTCTATTAAGCTTTGTTTTATTGGAAGGCAGTCTAGTTTCAACTCCAATTTTGATGCAAATATTAACTACTATTTTATTCAGTGGCTATATCTTTATTATTAGAAAAAATTTTGAATAACCAACTAAACTAAACATTTATAGTTATTGCTTGAATTTAAATAGATGTAGATTTTATTCTTTTTAGTTTTACATATTTGTTGTGTTACTAAAAGTGGATAATGTATTATCCACTTTTTTGTTAGACTATGAAATCAACAATTAAATTGTTATTACAACAATTCCCATTTATTATTCCAAATTAAAAATGTGGTTTTCATTTATAATGATATATCTATGAGATTGGTCAATATTATGGTTTCTATTATCAAATAACTCCGTTAGGAGTTTAATTTTATTAGCTTTTTTTTACAACGCAAAACAAGAACCCGTCTTCGGGTTCAATTTTTCTTGTCCAAATTAATCAAAATGCAATCCCTAAGGGATTGATTTAAAAATCTAATTTGTTTTTCTATTATAATTTAATCCCTAGTGGGATTGATTGATGCAAATTTAATCTCTCAATTATAACTTAATCCCTATCTGGATTAATCGACAGAAATATAATCACAAATCTGTCAATAGAAATACAATATCTGTGAACTTATTCAAATACAATAAGTGAGACATACAAAAAGTGACCATTGATTGCTAAAAACAATATTAGAAAAACTTACTCCTTTTATAAGAACTATTTTCTCGTAACACAGTTAATATCAATATGTTACTAAAATAGAAATGTTTTCTAATTACAAATTTGAGATTAATAATTTGGTTAATACTAAATACAGTATTTAATTTTCTATCTTTTAGTGATATCAGTGAAATTTTGAGTGAATTTAAAATAAAAAAACCTCGCTGAGTGAACAACGAGGCTTAATATTTTTGGTGACCCCTACGGGACTTGAACCCGTACTCTTCGCCTTGAAAGGGCGGTGTGTTAACCAATTACACCAAGGGGCCAAACTAAATTTTTGGGGTGAGAGATGGGACTTGAACCCACGGCCTCCTGGGCCACAACCAGGCGCTCTAACCAACTGAGCTACACCCACCATCTATTTTTGTACGCCAGAGTGGACTCGAACCACTAACCTACAGCTTAGAAGGCTGTTGCTCTATCCGATTGAGCTACTGGCGCAACAAAACCAAAGCTAACTCTCAAACTATTGTCGGGGCGGCAGGATTCGAACCTGCGACCTCCTGCTCCCAAAGCAGGCGCGCTGACCGGACTACGCTACGCCCCGTTCTATAATTTTCTTACGGTTTCAATCAAAATTTTTAGAAGAACAAACTCGTTTTATTTAAGATTTCTAAAATAATCTTTTTTTTTAATAATGTCAATAATTATGATAAGTTAACTTTTATTATTATAATTTGTTTCGGAATTATTCTATTATTTAGGTCTATTAAAATGTCTTTTCCATTATTTATTGTAAATAAATACATCCGTTCTCAAAATTTTTCGTTTCTACTTTCTCTCGTGTCAATAATTACAATTACTGGAATTGCACTTGGAGTAATAGTGGTAACGCTTGCTCTTTCAATTCTTGATGGATTTGATTCCGTTATTAGTGAAAAAATAGTTGATTTCAATTCACATATAATTGTTTCTAGTTATGGAGAACGAAATATATCTGAAAATAAAGATATAGAAAAACAAATTTTAACTGCTAATAATAAAATTTCTTCCGTTTCAAAATTTATATTAAAAAGTTCAATAATCAAATCCAAAAAAATTTCTGAGGGCGTATTGGTTTTTGGAATTGATCCTTTTAATAATAATCTTGGAATAGATAAGATAATTCTTCATGGAAAATATTTTGATTCTGAGAGCAATCAAAATCAAATTTTAATTGGGCGAAAACTTGCAGAAAAACTACAAGTTAGTATTGGGACTAAAATTACTCTTTTTACATTGCTAAATGATAAACTCCCCTCTTATGCTAATCCACCAGTTATTTCTCAATTTAATATTGTTGGAATTTATGAAAGTGGTATGCCAGAATATGATGACTTAAAAGCTTATATATCACTTTCAAAAGCTAAAAATATTTTTAATATGAATTCTGAAATTTCTGGCTATAATGTTCGTTTAAATAACTTATCAAACATAGATGAAATAGCAGAAAATTTGAAAGACATTATGCGCTATCCATATTTTGTTAGAACAATTTTTGACCAACATCAGAATATTTTCACTTGGATTGATTTACAGAAAAAGCCAATTCCTATTGTTTTAGGATTAATAGTCCTAGTTGCTGTTTTTAATATTGTTGGTACTGTATTGATGAACATTCTTGAGCGTACATCTCAAATTGGAATCCTAAAATCAATGGGCGCCAGCAGAAAGCAGATTCTTAAAATATTTTTGATTCAAGGCATTTATCTTGGGATTATTGGAATTTCACTTGGCATATTCTTTTCGCTATTATTAAGTGAGTTGCAATTGAAATTTAACATAATAGAATTACCCGAATCAGTATATTTTCTAAATTCTGCGCCGATAGAAATAAATTTAACTAATTATTTAGTTGTATCCGTTGTAGCACTTTTACTAACTATAGTTTCTTCTCTTATTCCAAGTATTATTGCTTCAAAGATAGAGCCAATTAAAGCCATAAGATTTGATTAATATGTTTGAATTTTTTATAGCAAAAAAATATTTACGCACTAAAAATAAATTGAATTTTATTTCAATTATTTCAATCCTATCTACACTTGGAATTACAATTGGAGTGGCTGCATTAATTATTGTTATATCTGTATTTAATGGATTTGGTGATTTAGCAAAAAAAATGCTAATTGAATCGCAACCCCATATGAGAATTATAAATAAATCTGAACAAGCTAATATTGAAATAAATAATATTGAAGATTTACTTAAAAACAACAAAATGGTTTCAGCATATTCCCCTTATTTACAAGGCAAAATTGTTATAACAAATAATAGTACCTTTCAAATACTTGATATTAAAGGCTTACAAAGAGTTCAATCAGATAGTCTTTGGGGAATTGAAAGCAAATTATTAAGCGGCAGTTTAGATTTTACCAATAATCCTAAAACTCCACAAGCTCTGCTAAGCTTAGCAACTGCTATGAAGCTTTCGGCTAGAATTGGCGATACTCTTACAGCAACTTCCTTAAGAAGTATTGAGAATATGATTACAAACTTTTTAGTAATTCCCAATACTCAACAATTTATTATTAGCGGAATTTATCAAACAGCTAATAAAAGTAATGAGGCATTTATTTTATATACAAGTTTAACTGCGGCTAAAAGAATTCTTGGAACATCAGATATTTCTGGTTTTGAAGTTAAATTAAGAAATTATGAAACTGCTGAAACTGTAAAGAAAAATATTGAATCCAAAATAGATACCAAACTTTTTAGTGTTGAAACTTGGTACGATATGAATAAGGAATTTTATAATGTACTTCTACTCGAAAGATGGGGTGCATTTATACTTTTATTACTTATAATATCAGTAGCCACCTTTAATATTCTGGGGTCATTAACAATGTCCGTAATTGAAAAACGCCGAGATATTGGAATATTGAGATCAATGGGTGCATCAAAAAATTCCATCCTAAAAATATTTATGTTTGAGGGAATTTTAATTGGAATAATAGGTACAGTCTTAGGATTTATTATTGGCATTGCAATTTGTTATTTACAAATGGAGTTTAAATTATATCCATTAGACCCCACTAAATATATTATTGACGCAATTCCAATAAAATTACAAGTGAGCGATTTAGTAATTATTCCTATTGTTTCCATGTTACTTTCATTTTTTGCATCGTTATACCCTGCAAAAAGAGCCGTAAAATTAAATGTAATAGATACAATAAAATATGAATGAGTCTACTATAAAAAGGTTCTATTGAATAATGTCATTGCGAGCGGAGCGAAGCAATCTGCCGAATTTAGCGCAAAATCAAAAGATTGCTTCGTCACTCCGTTCCTCGCAATGACGGGAAATACCTTTTTAGACCAGACT
>JAHISP010000060.1 GCA_018818165.1 Bacteroidota bacterium
ATTTTTCTGTTTCTTCAATAACTATTTCTGGAGCAACCAATGTTTCTGGTTCTTCAACTGCTGGTTCTGAAACATCCAATTTTTCTGTTTCTTCAATAACTATTTCTGGAGCAACCAATTTTTCTGCTTCTTCAGCTACTAATTCTGGAGCATCTAATTTTTCTGATTCCTCAACTTCTAATTCTGGAGCATCTAATTTTTCTGCTTCCTTAACTGCTGGTTCTGGAACATCTAATTTTTCTATTTCTTCAACTGGTGGTTCTGAAACATCCAATTTTTCTGATTCTTCAACTGTTGGTTCTGAAAAATCCAATTTTTCTACTTCTTCAACTGCTGGTTCTGGAATAGTAGTATCATTAAATTCATCAACATCATCAAATAACGATACTATTTTTTCAGGTTCAACCTTTTTAACCTTTTTTTCTATTTTTGGACGTTTTGGACTTTCTTTAGATTTTTTATCTAAAATTATATCTAAAATATCTTTACCTGGATTTTCAATTAAAGAACTAGAAATTACAATCCCAACATTTTTGGCAGCAATTTCACCTGCTTGTAAAACTCTTCTTAAATTAGGAATGTTACCTTCAATAAAAACAGTAACTTGTCCATTTGAAATAACTTCTTTCTTCAAGAATTTAGTGCCACCTAATTTTAACATTACTTCAAGTGCAGTAATTGCAGAAACTAATCCATTTGTTTCTATCATTGCTATTGAATTAAATTCCATATATGCTCCCATGATTTTGAAATTTAATACAAAAATAGATTATTCGAAAAATAATGTCAATCAAAATGTGCTCCCAAACTAGTTAATTGATTCAAGATATTCTTTTAATATAATTGCTGCTGCGTTCTTATCAACTAATCCTTTATCTCTTCTTTTCTTTTTTGAAGTAACACTTTCTAAAACTTGCTGTTGTGCAATTACGGATGTATATCTTTCATCAATTAAAACAATTGGAATTTTTGTATGTGTTTCTAATTCTGTTTTAAATTTTTCAATTAAATCAGTACTTGATGAGCGCTCACCGCTTTCTTTTAATGGATAACCTAAAACTATTGTTTCAATATCATAATCAATAAAAAGCTGATTGAAAACTTTCCAGAAATTATTATCATTTTGTATAGTTACAAGAGCATATGCAAAAATTCTTAAAGGATCTGTAATTGCAATTCCTACCCTTTTTTCACCAAAATCTATTCCTAATAACCTTTTTTGTTCAAGCATATCTAATTTACTTTAATAAATTATTAAATAACTAATAAAAATTGCTGCGCCTTTATGACTAATTTAATGTTATTTAAGACGTGGCATCAAATCTTTCTACATGAAAGATATTTTTATTTTTCTTTAAACGTTCCATTAATCGAGTTAAATGATCCAAATCATTAACATAAACAGCAACTGTTCCAGAAAATACTGAATCTTTTGTACTAATATTAATTGATTTGATATTAGAATTATTAAAACTAGTAATAGTATTTGAAATAAATGTTAAAAGTCCAGGTTTATCCTCGCCACGAATAGTAATACCAGCAACAAATGATGCTCCCTTATCAGTTGACCAATTTACTGGAATTAATTTGTGCTCTGCACTTTTTACCATATGAATTAAATTATGGCAATCGCGGCGATGAATTTTAATTCCTTCACCAATTGTAATATATCCAACAACAGGATCTCCTGGAATTGGATTGCAACAACGGGCAAAATTATGATCAATACCACTATATTCCTTATCAACAATAATTCCTTTATTGGAACTTCTAGCTAATGCTGCAAAATCATCAAATTCCAATTCATCCGCTAGCTTTTCCTCAAGTTTTTCTGTTGGATTAATTATTTCATCTAAATTTAGACTATTATGCGCAATTGCAGTAAAAAATTGATTATAATTATCAAACTTTAGCTTTCTAACAATTTTATTTAATTCATCAGATTGAAAAACTTTTTTAAGCTTCTTTAACTTCTTTTCCCAAATCTCCTTACCATTTTCAATTATTCTTTCCTCTTCAAGATTTATATACTTACGTATACTAGTTTTAGCTTTATGAGTTTGAACAAATTGGAGCCAGTTTTTATTTGGTTTTTGATTTTTGGAAGTAATTATATCTACTTGATCGCCACTATGGAGCATGGTATTTAGTGGGACAATTTTACCATTAACCTTAGCTCCTATACAATTATATCCAACCTTACTATGTATCTCAAAAGCAAAATCTACTGGAGTAGATTTCTTTGGTAATCTTCGTAAGTCTCCTTTAGGAGTGAATGCGTAAATCTCGTCCTGGTAAAGATTTAGCTTAAAACTTGTAAGAAGTTCTTTTGGTGCATCGGTCTTCTCAACATTCTGAAAAATGTCTCTAACCCAATTTACCCAATCCTCCATTTCAGAATCATTTTGATTAAAATTCTCTTTATATTTCCAATGAGCTGCAACTCCCTTTTCGGCAATTTCATGCATTTTACGAGTTCTTATTTGAATTTCAACATGTTTGCCTTCGGGACCAATAACAGTATTATGAATTGACTGATAATTATTTTTTTTGGGAATAGAGATGTAATCTTTAAATCTATCTATTGGGTTATAAAGCTGGTTTACAACACCTAAAACATAATAGCATTCATTGGGATCATTACTCTCGATTATAATTCTAATTGCTAGTAAATCATATATATACTCTATTGTAGTATTTTGTTTTAATAGCTTTTTAAAAATAGAATAAATATGTTTAGCTCTTCCGGTAATTTCAAATTTAAGACCATGATCCTTTAATTTTTGTTCCAAGGGAGCAACAAATTTTTTAATATATGATTCCCTTTCTTTTCGCTTACTATTTATCTGTTTAGCTATTTGCTCATATTCATTATGGTTTAAATATTTAAAAGATAAATCTTCTAATTCCCATTTTATTTTACCAAGACCAAATCTGTTTGCAAAGGGAGCATATATTTCCATTGTTTCTTTTGCAATTCGTCTCTGTTTTTGTTGTGGTACAAATTCCAATGTGCGCATATTGTGTAATCTATCAGCAAACTTCACTAAAATTACTCTAATATCTTTTATCATTGAAAGAAGAAGTTTTCTATAATTTTCAGCTTGTGTTAAATCTTGCCCTGTAAAAACTCCGCTAATTTTAGTAACGCCATCAACAATTTCTGCAACTTCAGGGGAAAACTCTTCGGCAATAAAATCTATACTAAATTCTGTATCTTCAACAACATCATGGAGCAAGGCAACCACAACCGAAATATCATCAAGTGGCATTTCACTTGCCACAATTAATGCTACATTATATGGGTGAAGAAAGTATGGTTCACCCGAAGATCTGATATTATCTTTATGTGCTTCAAAACTTAGTTTAAAAGCTCGTGAAATCATATCTTCATCAACTTCATTTAGATGAGCTTTACAGACTTTTATTAGTTCTTCAAGCAATTCTTTTCGATATTTTTCTGTTAATTCAATCACTTAACAACTACGCATTAAATTGTTTATTTTTAATCAGTTAGATAAATATATTTGTACATATTATTAGCTATAATGTTCCAAAAGTTCTATCGCCGGCATCTCCTAGCCCTGGAACAATGTAGGCATTTTCATTTAACCCTCTATCAAGCTGTGCAGTATATATTTTAACATCTGGATGATCTTGCTCCATACGTTTTACTCCCTCGGGAGCAGCTATTAAATTTGCCATTATTATTTCTTTTGCTCCCTTGCTTTTCAAAAATTCAGCTGCAACAGAAGCACTTCCACCTGTAGCGAGCATTGGGTCAAGAATTATTACTGTATATGCTCCCAAATTATTTGGAGCTTTGTAGTAATAATCAATTGGTTTAAATGTTTTTTCATCTCTTCGCAAACCAATGTGACCTACTTTTGCATAAGGAATCATTTCTAAAAATGCTTCAACAAGACTTAAACCAGCTCTTAATATTGGAACTAAAACAACACCCTTTTCAATCTTATAACCTGTTGTCATTTCCAATGGAGTTTTTACTTGAGTTTCAAGCAACTCAAAATTTTTGCTAACTTCGGAAGCTAGTATATATGCAATTCTTTTTAGCGCTAATCTAAATTGATACTGTTTAGTTTCTTCATCTCGAAGATATGTAATATCTCTTTTAATTAATGGATTTTCAATAACCGTCAGATTTCTCATTTTTCCTCTTCTGGATTTTTATTTTTCAAACTAATTGTAATTGCAACACCATAAAAACCGAAATGCTTTCTTATTAAACTTTCTAAAAATCTGCGGTATGAATCAGGTACATATTTTACTTCATTAGCAAAAAATAAAAATATTGGATATTTTTCTCCAACCTGAGTAATATATTTTATCTTTACTTCCTTTCCAGATTTAGTTGCAGGCGGTGGAGTTTTGTGAATTTCTGGAAGTAAAACTTCATTTAACTTACTTGTTGAAATTTTCTTTTTTCTATCACTTTCAATTTCTTTTGCTAAGTCAATTACTTTAAATATTCTCTGTTTTGTTAAAGCTGAAATAAATATCATTGGAATATAGTTTACGGAGCCCAATTTATCTTTCGATTTTTGTTCAAAATCTCTAGCTGTGTTTGTTTCCTTATCTAGTAAATCCCATTTATTTATTGCAAGAATAATCCCCTTTCGGCGCTGAATAGCTTCATCAATAATTTTTTGATCTTGCTTTTCAATTCCATATTGAGCGTCAATCATAACAACCACAACATCCGAATTAGCAATTGCACGTAATGTTCTTACATTGGAATAAAATTCAATATTTTCTTTAACTTTTGTTTTTTTGCGCAATCCTGCGGTATCGATAAGTATAATTTCATCTCCATAATATTTCAAAACGGAGTTGATACTATCGCGTGTTGTTCCAGCAATGTCAGTTACAATGCTTCTTTCAACTCCAAGCAATGCATTTGTTAAGGAGGATTTACCAGAATTTGGGCGCCCAACAATGGATACTTTTAATCTTGTGTCTTCTTCTTCCGAAAAATCTGCGAAATTAATTTTTTCTACTAAATTATCAAGAACATCACCTAAATTTCTTCCATGCGAAGCTGAAATATCAAAAACATCGCCTATTCCAAGATTCCAAAATTCAGCAGCTTCAAGTCCCATTGTGGCATTATCTAATTTGTTAGCTAAAACAATTACTGGTTTGCTGGATGAATGCAACATTCTACCGATTTCCTGATCTATTGGAGTCATTCCATCGCGTCCATCTGTTACAAACAAAATTGCATCCGCCTCTTCAAGGGCAATTTCAACTTGTTCACGAATTGCGGTTTCAAAAAGTTCAGGCGAATGCGGTACATATCCACCAGTATCAATTAGTTGAAATACTTGTCCACACCATTCTGCAACGCCATAATGTCTATCTCGTGTTACTCCACTCTCATCATCAACAATAGCGTCTTTCGATTTGGTAAGTCTATTAAATAATGTGGATTTTCCCACATTCGGTCTTCCCACAATTACTACTAATGGTGTGCTCATCTTCTTATTTTCCTTTATATTATTAGCAAATTTAACTAAATAACTTGCCAATATAAAGATGCCAAAATTGTATTAAGAAATGTTAGGAATTAAACTAATTTCCTGCAATCTTGCTTCAAGACACAATGATAATTATAGAACATTTCCTTTTGTTGAAAATATTGCATGAATTTTTAAACCCCATTTCATAAAAGAGCTAAATTCTTGCAATTTCTATCTTGACATTAAAACGTTATAATGTTAATTTTCGAAAAAATAATTGGAGATTAAATGGCAACGCTAACAAAACGGGCAACTATTTATTTTGACCCACAAATTCATCGAACATTAAAAATGAAATCGGTTGAAGTTTCTAAGTCTTTATCAGAGCTAATAAATGATATTGTTATAAAAGAACTTTCTGAGGATAAAGAAGATTTAGCTTCCTTTGCGGATAGAGTATCAGAACCATCAATAAGTTATGAATCGATGTTAAAACAACTTAAAGCTGATGGCAAAATATAGAATTGAAATTAAAAAATCTGCTGTTAAAGAGATTTCTAAATTGCCAGTTATTGACTTGAAAAAAATACTAAAAGAGATAGAATCACTAACTGATAATCCAAGACCTTTTGGAGCAATAAAACTTTCGGGTGATGACAAATATAGATTAAGAGTTGGTAGTTACAGAATACTTTATCAAATATTTGATAGCAAATTAATAGTAACTCTAGTAAAAATTGGTCATCGAAAAGATGTTTACAAATAGAGACGGTAAAATCAAATTTACAGTTTTTTGAAAAGCAAATTCCAGCTAGGTTTTTTGTGTTTTGAAAGTGGTTTATTGTTTGTAGTTTTTGAAAGGTAGTTCAAGTTAATAAGTTAAATTTTTAATAAATAAATTTTGGCGTATGCGTTAAGCAAGTTCGTTGAACTGCGTCGCTTTGTGCGTCAGCCGTATATCTCATAATTGCCTTCTAAATAGTTTGAGTAAAATAATCTATTACTTAACTATTAACAAATTGGAAAATCTTTAATATTACCACCTTACTAGTTCAACAAACCAGTTAAATTAAACTCAAACCCTAGCAAGTAATTGAAAAAAGAGTAATTTGTACCTCCACCCGTAAATTGGAAAGCTTCCCTCCCTTTTTGATAACCTACAGTTGTTAAAAGATTAACCTTATCTTCCCAAAGTGGAATAATTAGTTTTGAATTAATTCCAAATGAATATACTACAAACTCTGATTTATTAATTTTTTCAAACAATATTGATGGTCCAAGCAACAATGTAACATCATAAATTTTGAATAATGTGAAATCCGCCTCAAGTCTAATAGAATTGCTAGTAATAGTTTCAGAAGGTATTTTAACTGCTGGAGTATTTATTTCTTTAGTTTGTGCCTCCCAATAGTTAAAAGCTATGATGGAATAAACTTCACTTGATAAATTATATTTTAGAAATACTTCAAACATGATACCGTTATTAAAATTACCATATTTATTTAAGTTCTCAGAATGAGAGCCTATTTGCGTTCCAATATGTATAATATTTTCTTTATTTATAATTGACTCACCGTCAATACTAGTATCTGTATTTTGAGCTAAGCTAAGAGTAGAAAACGCAGCTAAAACAATTATCAATGTTGAAATCCAAAATATATTTTTCATGCTACTCCATACTTTCATTTATTATTCATAATTGGCTCAATAAACTTAACGAATAAATCAGCTTGTTTAGCCATTCCCAGTATGTGAAAAACACTTCAATTTGCCGCAGATGATTCAATTGACTATTTTTACACTTTAATTTAATTTTTGAGAGGAAACAATGGCAGATGAAATAAATAAAATAATTTATTCCATGCATCGTGTGAGTAAATTTTATGACAAAACACCTATAATTAAAGATATTTCGCTTTCATATTTTTATGGAGCAAAGATTGGCGTTTTAGGATTAAACGGTTCTGGTAAAAGTACTTTGCTAAAAATACTTGCTGGAGTTGATAAAGATTTTAATGGCGAAACTTCCATTGCTCCAGGATTTACGGTCGGTTATCTTGAACAGGAGCCAAAATTGGATGAAACCAAAACTGTAAAAGAAATTGTTGAAGAAGGTGTTCAAGAAATTGTTGATTTGCTTCAAGAATATGATGATATAAATGCAAAATTTGCCGAACCAATGTCCGATGACGAAATGACAGCACTTATTGATCGCCAAGGCAAAGTGCAAGAAATGATTGATCACAAAGATGCTTGGGATATTGATTCTAAATTAGAAATGGCAATGGATACACTCGGCTGCCCTCCTGGAGATACACTAGTTAAAGTAATTTCTGGAGGCGAGAAACGACGTGTTGCATTAACTCGCTTATTATTACAGAAGCCTGATATTCTTCTTTTAGATGAACCCACAAACCATCTCGATGCTGAAACTGTACTTTGGTTGGAAGCTGAGTTAAATCGTTATCCAGGCACCGTTATAGCCGTAACTCACGATAGGTATTTTCTTGATAACGTTGCTGGTTGGATTTTAGAATTGGATAAGGGCGAAGGCATTCCTTGGAAAGGCAACTATTCATCATGGCTTGAGCAAAAACAAGACAGACTGAAACTTGAAGAGAAAAGAGAAAGCGAAAGACAAAAAACTCTTGCCAGAGAGTTGGAATGGATAAGAATGTCACCGAAAGCTAGACATGCAAAATCAAAAGCTAGAATTAGCTCTTATGAAGAAATGCTAAAAGATGAGGGTGAATCAAGACAAAAGGATTTGCAATTGTACATTCCTGCTGGTCCGCGTCTAGGTAACATAGTTATTGAAGCTGAAAATGTTGCAAAAGGATTTGGGGACAGAGTTTTATACGATAATATGAATTTCAAACTTCCTCCTGGTGGAATTGTAGGAATTATTGGACCAAACGGCGCCGGAAAAACTACACTTTTTAATATGATTACAAAAAAAGAACCTCAAGACAGCGGAAATTTTGTAATTGGCGAAACAGTTAAAATAGCTTACGTTGACCAAAGTCGTGATGAGCTTGACCCAAATAAAACAATTTGGGAAATGATTAGCGGCGGAAATGAAATAATCCATATGGGCAATAGAGAAATTAATTCCCGAGCTTATGTTGGTCAATTCAATTTTGGCGGTGGACTACAAAAGAAGAAAGTTGGAGTTCTTTCTGGTGGTGAACGTAACAGAGTTCAACTTGCGATGGTATTAAAAGAAGGCGCAAATGTAATTCTTCTGGATGAACCAACCAACGATCTTGATGTAAACACAATGCGTGCTTTGGAAGAAGGATTACTAAACTTTGCTGGATGTGCCGTTGTTATTAGTCACGATAGATGGTTTTTGGATAGAATTTGTACACATATTCTTGCGTTTGAAGGTGATAGTAAAGTTGTTTGGTTTGAAGGAAACTTCTCCGATTATCAAGAAAATAGAAAAGAAAGACTTGGTAGCGCTGCTGAAATTCCACAACGAATTAAGTACAAAAAATTAACGAGATAATAATTAGCCGCGAATTCGCTAATAAAAATATTTTAAATAGCGAGGAATATTCCTCGCTATTTAACAAAAGTATTTATAAATAAAGAGGTTATCAAAATGAAAAGAGCCATAATTTTCCTTCTTCTAATGTTCAATTATAATATTTTTTCTCAAAAAGCAACTGAAAGTCCAGTCGCATTTCTTCCACATGGTCTTTCACTTCCGCTTCTAAATGGTAATGGTAATTCTGCAATTAATAATGATGTTGCAAATATTGGTTCAATAAATCCAGCAGCATTAGAAAACTTTAATAACTTCATGTTTGGATTTTCATACCAGTACGAACCCAAAATTAATGAATCTTGGATTGCTGATATTGGTAGCGAAAGGATAAACAATTGGATTCCACAAAGTGCTGGAATTGTTTTCCCTTATAATGAATTAAGATTTGCAATCTCTATGAATCAAAAATATAATCGCGCTTTGCTTATTGGACCAATGGAAATAACAACAATAGAAAATCCGAGTGGAATTGGTGAATTTATTAAACCTAAAGATGAAACATTTATTTATAATTATTCTTTTACAACATCATACACATATAATAACTTTCTATCCAATTCTGAATTATCTTTTGGGATAAGATTTGGTTTTTATAAATTAGATGAATACGAGAAAATATTTAACAGTTGGATTGATGCTTCACTTTATTCAAACGATGTTTCAGTCGGTATTTTGTATTCATCACCCAAAACTGATAACCAATATTTAAAGCTTGGAATATTTTATCATAGCAAATTGCAGTTTAATGAGCAAGTAGAAATTTTGAGGGATGAAGTTCAAATTGATAATGGCGGTCTATTCCCTACTCCAATTTATCCAACTGAAGCTAATTTAGTTGCAAAATTCCCATCTAGCATACAACTTGACATTGATTTTACACAACTTAATAAATTTCAATTTTTAGCTAGCATATCAAACTCTTATTGGAGTGATGTTGCAGATAATTATAAAAATCAAATTGAAATTACAAGCAGTATATCATATTTTCTTAGCGAATCATTTTCACCATCCTTTGGATTTGCATATTCAGAAAAAAAACTTGTTGAGGATTATTTTGGAGCAAATAAAAAACTGGATGTTATTTTTCTAACTGCTGGTGCTGTGTTAAAATTTAACAATTTATCTGTTAATCTTGCATTAGCAGATAGCCACTTATTTTCTGGTGATTTTAGAAAAACAACAATTGGGAAAATAAGTCTAAGTTATTCACTTTAAACATATTGTAATTTTATATTAAGTCCATAAACCATTTATATGAATTACTTTTATTTAATATGCTATTTCATATTAATAGTACATTAAATTTAATTCTCTAAGCCAAAATGTTATTACCAAACAAATCATTCCTAAAAAAGAAATTATAATTTTCATAATTGATAATATAGTCTTGTTTTATGATTGTATACAATTTAGGGCTCATTATATATTGCGTATTTTGATGATAAATCAACATTTTCCATAAAAATAAAACTTCTAAAGTGGCATAAATTATGATATTGCTTTCATAAATATTGGAGAATTTATGCCAAAAATATTTAATAATCTGTTATCCTTTAAAGGTGGTGTTCACCCAAAAGAATACAAATATCTAACTTCAAGTCTCCCCTTTGAAAGAATTCCAACACCATCAAAAATCATTTTACCTTTATCACAGAATATTGGCGCACCTTCAACTCCAATAGTAAATAAAAAAGATGAGGTTTTTGCTGGACAATTAATTGCAACTCAAAATGGACCCATTTCAGCCCCAATTTATAGTCCTGTTTCTGGAAATGTTTTAAGTATTGGAATTGAGGATACAGTTTCAAGTTTTGCTAAAGAATCTATAACAATAAAAAGTAATGAAAATTCAGAAATGGAATTATTTCCAAAGCTTGATTTAATAAATATTTCAGATAAAGAAATTTGTAAACGAGTGCAAATGGCTGGCATAGTTGGACTTGGTGGCGCAGCATTTCCAACATATTTTAAACTGACACCTCCAAAAGACAAAATTATTGATTATGTAATCCTAAATGGATGTGAATGTGAGCCATATTTAACGCGCGATTATCGCTTAATGATTGAGCGTCCAAAAGATTTAATTGCTGGATTGAAATTAATTATGAAAGCACTTAATCTTGAAAAAGGTGCTATCGGAATTGAGGATAATAAACAAGATGCAATTGATATTCTTCAAAACTTAGTGAAAGATGATAATTCGATTAAAATATTTTCATTAAAAACCAAGTATCCTCAAGGTGCAGAAAAAATGTTAATTAAAGCAATTCTAAATAGAGAAGTTCCTCCAGGCAAACTTCCGTTTGATGTTGGAGTCGCAATTCAAAACATTGGAACTGCAATAGCAATTTATGAAGCGGTTTACTTGGGAATGCCACTAATATCAGCATCATTAACTGTTTCTGGATTAGGTATTAAAACACCTAAAAATTTAATTGTACCTATTGGAACTCCACTTATTGATATTTTAGAATACTGTGGCGGAATTAAGGAAGATGCGAAACGAGTTGTAGTTGGCGGTCCAATGATGGGAATAACACAACACAACCTAAATGCACCAATAATGAAAGCAACTTCCGGCATTTTGGTACTTACAGAAAAAGAGATTAATCAATTTGATGAAACTAATTGTTTGCGATGCGGAAAATGTATTGAGGTTTGTCCTGTAAATCTCACTCCAACAAAATTAGCAAGATTTTCGCAACTAGGTCGAATTAGCGAAGCTGAAGAAAATGGAATATTAAATTGCATGGAATGTGGAACATGCGCATATGTTTGTCCCGCTAATATTCCTTTAGTACAATGGATTGCGTTTGGCAAAAAGAAATTATCTCTAGCAAAAAAGGCTGTATAAAAGGAATATCTTATGAGTGAAACTATTTCAATAATTAATCCAAAGTTGGAAATTGCAAGATCACCTCATGTGCACTCAAAGTGGTCAACAAAACAAGCAATGTGGCTTGTAATAATCGCACTTATTCCAACTATTATTTCTTCATTGCTTTTCTTTGGAATATCTCAATTTTCAATAATAGCTACAAGCGTATGCTTTGCCATGTTAACCGAGGCAATTATAAAAAATGTAAGAAAACAACCCATTTCTATTGATGATGGAAGCGTTATTATAACAGGCATTTTACTTGCCCTAATACTTCCTCCAAATTTTTCGCTGGTTTCAACCGCAATTGGAGCTGTGGTTGCTGTCGGTATTGGTAAAGAAGTATTTGGTGGATTAGGATTTAACATATTTAATCCAGCACTTGTTGGAAGAGCATTTTTACAAGCTGCTTTTCCAGTGAGTATAACAACTTGGACCGAACCAAGTTTTACAGACGCTGTTTCCTCAGCTACACCACTTTCATTAATGAAATTTGATAACAAATTTGAATCAATTAATAATCTCCTTGTCGGAAATGTTGGAGGTTCACTTGGTGAGACTTCTGCTATTGCAATTTTAATTGGAGCAATATTTTTACTTGCAACAGGAGTAATTAATTACAGAGTACCTTTAGCAATGATTCTATCTGCCGTTATCTTTGGTGGAATTTTTTGGTTAATTGATCCTTTACACTTCCCTAATCCTCTGTTTCATTTATTAGCTGGTGGATTTTTATTAGGTGCAATTTTTATGGCAACCGATTGGGTAACATCTCCATTATATTCAAAAGGAATGTGGATTTACGGTATTGCTATTTCAATTCTTGTAATTCTTATTCGTTTATTCGGTGGTTTACCCGAAGGAGTTATGTACTCAATACTTTTGTTGAATGGCTTTGTTCCATTAATAAATAAATATACCAAACCACAAATATTTGGGGAGGGAAAATGAAACTAGTGATTAAAATGATATTAACCTTATCAATTATTGGTATTATTTCAGGTTCACTTCTATCTGAATTAAGCGGATGGGCAGAACCAAAAATTGCTGCACATAGACTTGAGGATACAAAAAAAGCAATATTTTTAGTACAACCTAGCGCTAATGGTTACAAGAAAATTGAATCAATAGGTTTTGATATTTATGAAGTTTCTAATTATGATTCACTTATAGGATATGCACTTCCATATTCTGGAAGCGGATTTCAAGGTAATATTCGTTTTATGATTGGCTTGGATTGTGACTTGAAAAAAATTACTGGAATGAGAGTTTTAGAACAAGTTGAAACACCTGGACTTGGGACAAAAGTAACTGAAGAATTTTTCACTAATCAATTTATAGATTTAGTTACAGAGCCAATTATAAAATGCATTAAAGGTGCAAAAGCAACAAATCCAAATGAAGTAGAAGCTATTACAGGAGCAACAATTTCATCAAAAGCTGTGTTAAGAATTGTTAATGATGGATTAAGTGAATTACGCTCTCTTAAAAAGGAGGGAAAATTACAATGAAAAATATTAGTCTAATTAAAGAATATTCAAAAGGTGTTTGGAAAAACAATCCCATTTTTGTTCAAGTTTTAGGAATGTGCCCAACACTTGCTGTAACTGTCTCTGCAATAAATGGAATTGCAATGGCTCTTGCAACAACATTTGTGCTTTTATTTTCGAGCATTTTAATTTCACTAATTCGGAAAATAATTCCAGCTCAAGTTAGAATTGCATCCTATATTTTAATAATTGCCACTTTTGTTACAATTGTTGATTTAGTAATGAAAGCCCAATTTCCAGAATTAAGTAAAGCACTCGGACCATATATTCCACTAATTGTTGTTAACTGCATAATTCTTGGAAGACAAGAAGCGTTTTCCTCAAAAAATGGAGTGTTTCGTTCTGCTTTAGATGCACTTGGAATGGGAACTGGTTTTTTAATTGCTCTTTTTATTTTAGGTAGTATTCGTGAAATTTTAGGAGCTCGCACTTTGCTCGGCTTTCAAATAATGCCAAATATGTTTGAGCCTTGGCTTATTATGATTTTACCAGCTGGAGCATTTTTGACACTTGGTTTACTCATGGCTTACTTAAATTCCTTTGCTATAAAAAAGAAACAAAATGAAAAAGCATCTTTGATCTCAAATTATAAATTGACAAAAAGTAATATTAGCAATAGAGAGGAAATATAATGGAACTAATCTTAATATTTTTTTCGGCTGCTATTGTAAACAATTTTGTTCTCTCCTATTTTCTTGGAATATGCCCATTTATAGGAGTTTCAAATAAAATATCATCCGCATTTTCTATGGGACTTGCTACAACTTTTGTGCTTGTTATAACATCAATTGTTACATGGTTAATTTATCACATGATATTACTTCCCTTCCATTTAGAATTTCTTCAATACGTTTCATTTATTCTAGTAATAGCTTCGCTCGTACAATTTGTTGAAATGTTTATTAAAAAAGTTAGTCAACCAATTTATAGAGCATTAGGAATTTTTCTTCCGCTTATTACAACAAACTGCGCAATACTAGGGCTCGCACTTTTTATTGTGTTGCGAGATTATACTTTTATTGAAGGAATATTTTTCGGACTAGGTGCTGGAGTTGGCTTTACTCTTGCAATAACAATAATGGCTGGAATAAGAGAGGAATTGGATTTAGCGAACATTCCTGAACCATTTAAAGGAGCGCCAATTACGTTAATTGTTGCTGGAATTTTAGCAATGGCATTTATGGGTTTTTCTGGATTAATAACATCGTAGGAATTATTGAAATGACTGACACATTAATTATAGCTTTAACAACAATGGGTGGATTAGGTTTTATATTTGCTGGCGGTTTGGCTATTGCGGATAAAAAATTAAGAGTAGAAGAAAATCCATTAATTGGAAAAATAAATGATGTTTTGCCAGGCGCAAATTGTGGTGCATGTGGCAAAGCTGGCTGCTACGATTTTGCAGTAAATGTCGTAGATGGCAAAATGAAAGTCAACGGTTGTCCAGTTGGTGGCGAAGATGTTGCAAATTTAATAGCAAATATATTAGGTGTCAAAACTGATATTGCAATAAAGCAAGTGCCTCGAATTTTGTGTAGAGGTGGAAATAATGAAGCTAAAGATAAAACCACTAATTATAAAGGACCTCAATCTTGTGCAGTAATGGAAATTGTTGGAGGTGGAAAAAAGCTTTGCGAATTTGGATGCCTTGGCGGTGGTAACTGTATTGCAGCTTGTCAATTTGGCGCTTTAATAATGAATGATAATAATTTGCCTGAAGTAATTGAAGACTTATGCACAAGCTGTGGATTATGCGCTAAAGCTTGTTCCCGAAACCTTATTGAAATGCACCCAATTGATAGAAGAGTTTTCGTATTCTGCAAAAGTAATTACGAGCCTAAAAGATCAAAAGAAGTTTGCTCAGCTGCATGCACGGGTTGTGGAATTTGTGAAAGAGTTTCTGATGGTGGAGTTGTGGTGAAAAACAATCTTGCAGAAATAAATTACGACTTATTTTATGCTTCAAATTTTCCTTTTGATAAATGTAAAACAAAAGCAATTTCATATTTAAGTGACAAAGATTGTACGATTCACAAATTAGTGGTCAATCAATAAAATGCAAGAGATTTTAAAAGATATAGGTATTGTCAAAAGTATTAACGGTACAAACATTGAGATAGAAATTAGTTCATCCGATGATTGTGAGGAATGCACAGCTAAATTATTTTGTAAACCTATCTCTAACAATAAAAATATTTTATCAGTTCATACTAACGATAAATTTCAAATTGGTGATTCTGTTGAGATTGTTGTTAAAGGTAAAAGTGTGTTTTTGTTTACATTTTTCCTATATGGAATACCGCTTATTATACTAATTGCTACTCTGCTATTAGGTCTTTTTGTTTTAGGAAATACAATTAACCATGAATTGTATTCATTTGCTTTTAGTATAATCTCATTGGCAGTCTATTATTTATTATTTAGAAATTTTATCAAACATAATCCAAGTTTTTTCAAACACCCAACAATAATTAAAACCGATAACTCAAACTAAGTTCTGGATAAAATACTTGGTTATATCCAACTAAATTTGATTGCATTTTTACTTCGGCATTTAAACTTCTGTTATAACTATTTGCAGATAGTGCAGCTTCAACAGCACTAATTATATGATTTGCCACAAGTATTTTTACTGCTAAATTAGAAACATCATAATAGCTATTTGCTTTGCCTCGTTCATCAGCGTACCAAAGGAATGTTTTTGTTAATGGATCACCATAAGTATAAGCATCAGAATAATTAAAATCAGCCCAACCTGGATTAAACTGTTGATACTTCCCTATCATTTCATAGTATTGCTGATCATCATAAGGTGCAAGTTGATGAGAATACCAGCTTCCAATTCTTGTTTCCAGGCTATTTAATTTACTCCAAACTACATCACCATTGCTGTCAAAAATGTTAAGAATTGGATCTCCTTCTAATATTTGTGGATTTATACGACTTGCATTATCAACTGACCAATGGGCATATTTATCAACATCCCATCCATTTTCTGAATTTGCAAAAGCTTCAAATTTTACTGTCTGGTCATTACCCTTGGTGTTATATGATATTGCGGTTATTATTGCCGCTACTTCTACAGCAACAAAAATTGCACTCTTCCAATAGTCATCATTATAAAACTGTCCTGCACCAGGAATTATTACCGATAACCCAGCAGCTAGAATTGGAGGTCTTTTTTTAATTACAACACTTGCTTCATTTCCATCAACTACAAAGTCTTTTGAACTGATTAATAAATCCTCAGAAAGATTTCCACAAAGCTGTAATTTACTCTCTTGAGCTAAAATTGTAATTGTAAGTGCAAAAAATATTACTAATAAAGTTTTCATTTGTTTTCTCAATTTTAGATTATTTTTGTTTAATAAACCTTGGAGGTTTCAAAAACTTCCAAGGTTTTCTAATATTCATTGAAATGTTTTATTTATAAAGAAAAGTCGAAAAGAACTCCAGCATAGAACAAAAATTCTTTTCCATAAGTAATATCTTTTTCACGAACAACAGTAGAAAATTTATCAAATCCATAAGCGACATTTACAAATATTGCAGTAGGAAAAAGATAAAACGAATTCATTTTAACTCTAATTTCTGCTCCAGCTGCTTTTTTAGAAGCATCCATTCCAGCAAATTTTCCAGTCCAAGCATCACCAATATCAGCATAAACGGACATAAATATTTTATCCAAATACCATGGACCAAAGCGGCTATCAATATTTCTGAAAACTGGGAGTCTGTATGACAAATGAAACCAATAAGATTGATTTCCACCAATAGCGTAAAATGGATAGCCCTTCATTCCAACTAAACCACCGACATAATAATCAAAAAATGTAGGAACTTCACCGCCAAGAATTGAACCAGCTTTAAGCCTTCCAGTAATGGTATGATTATATTTATTGATTGCAATATGCTCTTTCCAATCTAACTCTGCTTTGAAAAATGAGTAATTATCATATTGTGGAACTAAAATTCCATTTTCAATTTCGTAATTACCCTCATTGTTATATTTATCATTTTCATAGTTCACTTGAAACATGACGTCTCTGCCAATTGGATTAATATCAGAATCCATATAAGGCATCAAAATTTTGTGCCAATAAGTAAGCTGGATACTTCTTCCAATAAAATATGTGTCCTTAGTTGCTGGATAAAGCCCAAGATTATTAGGCAATGAGAAACTTCCAAGTCTTGCAACATAATCGCTGTATATAAATCGCAACTCAATATTATTTCCAGTAGCAAATATTTTATGCTTCAAAGCCAAATCGACTTCAAAGAGATTGTATGTTACATCAGTTCCAACAATGTTATCATAATGAATACCAGTAGAATCTTCGTACTGACCAAAGTACAAATCAACATTTGCTTTACGGCTAACGCTATATAAGTCAAGCATTATAACTGGTTTAATTCCCAATGAGTATAATAGTGGAAGTTTATTTCTATATTCTAGCCCAACAAATATATCTCGTTCCATCCTTTTATTAATTGCAAATGCGCCAAAAACGGAATATCTATTCAAATAATCGCTAGATGCTATATAAACGCCAGGCTTAACTTTATCAAGTGGATCATTAGTTAAATTGTAATTATCAAATCGAATAAATGGAAAGAAAGTCATCTTGGAAAAGAAAGCAGAATATGGTTTAACTGGGTATTCAACTTTTGTATCATCATAATTTGCTAAATGATTTAAATTAAAATTATCGATATCACCATTTGGTTTATCGTTTCCAATTGGAGGATTTGCAGTCCAAACATATTTTTTGGAATCATCAACATTGGATTGCTCATCTGCATCCAACTTGTAAATTTGATAGCCGTGCGAATTATAGCCCGCATAAATAATATTTCCAGTGGAATCAACAGTTGGCATAAATGCGCTGCCTAAAACATTGGAAAGTTGAGTTCTCTTTTGCGTTAATTTATCAATTTTGTATAAATTAAAAATTCCAGTTTCATTGGAAGAATAAATCAAATTTCCGTCGTAATCATAAACTGGATTTCGCTCATCATCTTTTGTCTGCAATATAAAACCAAATTGAGAACCATCAACATTTACTTTTGCAATGTCACGTCCTTCTTTAATTGAATAATCGAACACAATGGAAGAGTCATCATTTGAAAATTTTGGATTGTAAACTTGTTCGCCTTCTTCAAAGAAAGTTAGGCGTTTAAAGTTTTTCCCATCAATGTCAACAATTCCAAGATTTGTGGTTCCATCTTTTTGGAAAACGAAAGTAATTTTCTTTCCATCGTGCGAAAGATTTGGATTATTCGCACGAAGTCCAAAAGTTAAGCGCGTATCATCTTCATCAGCAATGTTATAAATAAACAAATCATGAATGTTTGCCCATTCTGGATTATCCTCACTTAATTTTGCAAAAATCACATTCTTTCCATCTGGAGTAATACTAACGGTAGAACGAATTCCACTAATTAATTTCTTTTTCTTTTTTGTAGCTAAATCAAATTCATATAAAGAAGAAACACTTAAATAATCTTGACCTTCATTAGAAATAAAATAAAACTTATTACCATCTTTTGAATAGATTGGATAAAAATTACCAAAACTTCCATCTTGTATTAAAGTACCTTGTACCAGATTATTTTTCACATCTTTAATTCTTTCAGTGTAATCCTTTGTTAAATACTTTTTCCATTCATCATAAATCTCGTTGCCATCTTTTCCAAGAACCTCTTCAAAAGCTGCATCAATAGTGAAGTTGCTAAATTTTCCAAGTTTTTGAGTAATTAAACGCAGCTTATCTTCGCCGTATTTTTGTGAAATATAACTAGTAAGCGCAAAGCCTGAATTATAAACAGATTCATTGCCAAGACTTGTTTTTCCAAAAACACCCATTTCATTCCATGATAGCATGTTATCATCAAGTACATAGCTTCGCAAAATCATGTCGCGATGAGAATCCCAATTTTCGTAACCAAATTCTTTACGCATATATTGTGCTGTACCTTCGGCAAACCAAGCGGGAATATTAATGCTCGCAAACGGATATGAAATAATTTTATCTGGATAACCGTAAAGCAAATCTGGACGGCGCACGTCTTGATAATTCAAAAATTGCAAATAAACTGCAGGCAATGATCGTCCCCATTTCATTCCAGCTTGAATTTGCACCATGTGAGTAAATTCGTGCGAAATTACATTGCGAAGCCAGTTATGGGTTCCCCGTAAATCAAAATCCAAAGCAGAAGCCCATATTTCAATTTTGTTATCAAAAAAATATGTTGCTCCATTTGAGTAATCGTCTTTATCTTTAATTACATAATGAACCTTTTCTGGCTCATATCCATAAAGTGAAGTAAGCGGACCCCAAACTTCGTCCCCAATTTTAGCAATAACTTTTGCTGTTCGTTCAGTTCCTTCGTGAAAATGCACGTATACATGCTCACCTTCAATAGTGTACCAATTATACTCAGGTTCAAATTGATCATATTGCGCAAAAGATGTAACTTTCAATACTGCTAGGAGTAATAGAGTAAATTTTATTTTTTTCATTTTTTATTAGTCGTTAATCGTAAATTGTAAAAACTGTTAAAACGGTTTATAAATTAAAATAATTAAGAAAAAAGATGTTCCAAAATTATTTATTCTATTGGATAGATAATAAACAAAAGTATGTATCCAACTCAAATTTGCACTCAGTGAGTGCAAAATTTGAACTTCTATTTAATAACTGCTATTTTAATAATCTTAGTATCAGTTTTGCCAGAATTTGAAGTTACTTCCAAATGGGCAAAATAGACACCACTTTGAATATCTTTTACATTCCAAACAATTTCATTTTCATGACCACCAATTCCGTTACTACTAAGTTTTGCAACTAAATCGCCAGCAAGATCAAAGATTGTTACAACAGCTTTTGAATCTTCTGAAACATAATATCGGATGTTTGTAAAACCATTATAAACTGGATTTGGCCAATTGTATGCTTTTGATTGTGGGAAAAACTCTGCTATTTTTTCGCTTGAGCTTGCTGCTACAACAGATGAAGTATTGCTTGCATTTCCATTTTCTTCTGTCCAGAATTTTTTGCCATCGTGTTGACTAATATTCCAGCTCATGAAATTATTATTTTCAGTTACAACTCCAAGTGCAGTTCTTCCATTTTCTGTAAAGACAATTGGAACAGTGGCAATTTTTCCGCTTGAAATTGGAAATCCATCAATCACTTTTCCAGTAATTCCATCAACTGCTAAAATGTCGCCATCTTCAGTAAACGTAATAATATCGGCTGCATTATCGTTATTTAAATCAACTGCAAGCGGAGAAGAAATAAAATTTGTTTTATATTCATCTTGAATTGGGAAATTGCTTGCTTCAGCACCAGTTAAATTAAATGCTTCTAAATATGCTCCATTATTTTGGATTATATAATTGCTTCCATCATTTTTTAAGTCAGCTAAAATAATATTGGGATAAACCTGACTAGGGATAAAATCATCAACTTTGGGAAAGTCGAAATTACCAAGTTCTTCAATAGCAGTTACATATAGAGCATTCAATTTATGATATGAGACCTCATTACCAACAATTGTTGCAAAATTATTATCAGCTAATTTGACTATAGATTTTAAGTCACCATTTATATTTCTTGTTAGAACTAAACTTTCTGGTAAATAAGAAATATTAATTGCCCCATCTGATAATTCACTGCTCCAAAATTTATTAATTGAAATTGCTGCATAATCATTTCCCAAAACAGCAATTTTACTAATATATTTTGAAGGAAATATATCTTTAGAATCCACAAGTTGAATTGATTTTGATGACCCAACATTAACGTAATATTTATTAATCTTCCCAGTCATAGTACCAAGTAGTATTTCAAAAACATCACCTGAAACAGAATAAATTATGGGCGAAGTAGAAAACAAAGCTTCATTATCAGTAATTGAGATAGTATCCTTTCCCGTTTCAGTAAATTGAGTAAGCTGGAATTTGCCAAATGAAACTGAAAACAAATTAATTAATCCATTATTTTCCACTACGGTTGGCTTTCTCATATTTCCTACGCTAACCGTATCTGAGATACTTCCATCAGCATTTAATAAATATGTCATTTCAGCACTTGAAACTAATAGATATGAATTATTACCATTACTCACAGAACTAATCCATTGAAATCTTGTATCATTAATTGGTAGACCCGCATTCCCAATCAAATCAATATACTCAGAACCAAAAGTTAAATTAAATGAAGTTCTGTTTGAAATATCAGAAAAGTTTGAAAGTGTAATTAAACTATTTACTCCGCTGTTTGATTCAGCTTTTGGTTTTGTATTATATGAGAATTTATTTTCGTAATAATCCGCTGGATTAGAACTATACCAAGTATCTTCCTTAGTTCCCTCTCCGATAACAAGTTCACCAAATATTGTTTGAAAATCTTCACCAATATCACGTATTCCATCAGCTTCAACAATTGCAACACCACGTTTGTATCTGTCATTATTTATTGTATTACTTTCATAATTAGCGTCAATTATTGCTTCATCAATATGCCAAATAATTAAGCCAACATCTTTGAAGTTTTCAATTTTCCATTTTCTATCTTCACCTGGCAAAGCCCAATCAAACTCATCAACATCAACAATAACGCCTTCCAAAGTATCCACACTGTAATAAATGTAATTTTCAGAATCTCTATCCAATGTTTTAGTTAATGTTTGACCATTGCTCACATAAGTAATTTTTGAGCCATCTTGCAGAGCATCGCGTTTTCTATTTTCAATAAGATAATACTCAGTTGAATTGATTGGAATTTTAATTAATGTTGTATCCGTTGGATTTGCGACAAATTTATTTACAATATTCAAATTGTGATTCCCCACAGATATTTCAGTTGGAGTAACCCAGCCAAGAAACATTTTTTCCCAAGCTGATGGCTCAGGCGGAAATATTCCTTGAAATGAAAACATTGATTGTCCATCCATTAATCCAAAACGACCAATTGCACTTCGTCCAGTTTCAGTGTTATACAAATCTGGCAAACCAAGATAACTACCAATTGTAGCAGCAAGCAGACCATTTGTGGTCAATTCAATTAATTGTGTCGCGTCATATCCACTAATTTCTCTAGATTCAGTTTCAGGCATAATGGCGCTATTTCTAATATTAAAGCTTCCACCGTTTACAGAAATACCTTCATAATCAGAACCAAAAACCTTCTGGAATGAATTTATATTTAGATAAACAGAAGGTAAATCTCTTTCATTCCCAAGACTTCCAGGCAAAGAAATATCTTTTCCAACACCCGCATGAAGAATAATAAATAAATCATAATCTGAAAAATTTACGTTTGAATAATGTTGGTCAGCCAAAGTCCACACTTCTTTAATATATTCGGCAAGTGGAGCTTGGTCATTCAAATTATCTAATGGAGGTGTATAATTTCGCATAGTTTTAGATACAGTTAAAACATCTTCTAAAACAGTGTATTCAACACTTAAAATTCCATTTGAAACTTTTGCAAAATAATTCTGCACAAACTTAAAATGGTTCTCAAAATAAGCTTTGTCATGCGGAAGCGGATCAAGAATGGTTTTACCATAATCTTCAGAATAAATTGAACCAAATTTCCCATCACCAAATGTAGCATCGTCAATATCTGTTTGGAAATCTGACATAACAGCAAGGATTTTCAATTTATCACCAGCTACAAATTTTTTGTAATCTTTAGATGGATTTTGGTTTAATTTGCCTACAAAAGATTGGGCAGATATACTGCCCATTCCAAATACAAGAATAATTAATACTAAATATGCACTCTTCATTTTTACTAAATTCCTCGTGGTAAACCTGGTTTAGTTTGTGGCACTGTATCCCAGCCAATAACAAGTGAAAATCTTAAAGTTCCATCAAGAGGATGATTTTCACTGTTTGAACCAACAGTTGAAATGTAACTGAAATCAAATCCATAAAGGTCATATTTAATTCCAGCACCAAAAGTCATAAAATTTCTTGCTCCAAAATCTGGGTCTTCATAAAAATAACCAGCTCTTACAGCAAACATAAAATCTTCTGGTCTTCCGTACCAATACTCAGCACCACCAGAAAACTCAATACTTTTTATAAAATCATTTGAAACAGGTATTGCTACATCATTTGAATCAGCTTCCACCCCACTTAACACTCCAGTTTTTTTATTTACCAGAAGTTTGCTCACATCGCCAAGTACAGTAAATGAATTGTAATCATCTTGGAAAACTCTGTAAGCAAATCCTACACGAGCGTTTGTAGGTAGTGGATCAGCCTGATCTTGATCAATATAAGATATTTTTGGCCCAATATTACTAACGTTTAGACCAACACTAAAATTTCCATCAAGAAAATCTTGTGGTCTCCACATAGTACCAACATCAAAACTTACTGTTGATGCAACACCGGAGCCAACCTCGTTTTCGGTTGGTTGGTCTGAAAGATTTGAATAAATAAATCTGAAGTTAACACCAACTCCCCAATCATCGGCAAGTTTTGTAGCATAACCAATAGTTGCACCAATATCGAACGAATTGAAAGTTCCAATAACATCTGGGCTATTAGAACCTGTTCTTTGGAACTCACCATAGTTCATATAAGTTAAACTTGCAGTAACACTTCCATCAATATCATCAATATATTGGCGGTATGTAACATAATCGTACGATAAATCTAAGTTAAACTGTGGCAACCAGTTTGCGTGAGTAATTCCCACTTCTGAGCCAGTTTGGAATGCAATACCAGCTGGATTCCAGAAAATTGCCGACGAGTTATCCGCAAGTCCAGTACCAGACTCACCAAGTCCAGCGTGTCTTGAATCGGGTGCAAGAAGCAAAAAAGGAACTGCTGCTTCACCTTGTGCATTTATTTGGTTTACATATCCTAACATCAATGCAAATACTGACATAATAATACTAATTCGTTTCATCTGTAAAATTCCTCCATAATGAATTTACTTCTTTTAATGTATGATGGATAATTTTCCAAGAACATTTTGATTGCTCTTGCCATCTATTGATTTAATAATAACTTTGTATAAATAAGTTCCGTTTGCAATTTGGGAACCATCTTCGTCTCTTCCATCCCAGTCTATTTTTACATATTTATCAAGGACACTATTTCTTTCTATATTTTTAATTAATCTTCCAGCAATTGTATAAATTTTAATTTTAACATCTATTAGTTCAGAAATATTGTGTTGAAATAAAAATGTTGTGTTGCTACTAAAAGGATTGGGATAATTAACAACATCCTTAAGTACAACATCGGCAGAATTTACTACTGTAAAATACGAAATTTGTTGTGAAGGATTGTTATAAACATCCCATGCTGTTACATCAATTTTATGCTCACCTAAATCAAAATCAGTAACTTTATAGCTAACTTTGCCACTCTTCCCTTCCGCATCCAAATCACCAACAAAGTAATTAGTAAAATCAATTTCTTGAGAAAGGTTATCGTCAATTACACCTTTTAATTTATGACCAATTCCAGTTCCAGTAGTATTTAGGCCTGTTTCATCTTGCAAATTAAGGACAATGGTGAAATCTTCGTTTACAAGAGAAGCGTTTGATGATTCTGCATTATCAAAAGTAATTTCAATTTCTGGACCATTTCCGTCATTATTTGCAAGCGAATCTGTTCCGCCAATTATTACATTTTCGGTAAAACCAATTCCATCAGTTTCACTATTAGTTATATATGCGGTAATTTTCCCGTTTCTATTTTCGTATGAAATATCTTGAGGAACAGTAAATTTAGCACTAAATTTTCCATTAGCAATTGTTGCTCTTCCTCTAAAAATAACACCGCCAGGAACCACCATACGGGCATCAATAGCAGTTCCTAACTCTGGTAATTTTTTAACAATTTCTGAATCATAAACAGTAATAACAGCTTCTCCATTATAACTACTATTTAAAGAGCCCTCACTATTATCAACAATTCCTTCAATTGAAACTTGACTTAATGCTTTTAATTGAACTGCAGTTGTTAAATTTTCATTATTTACTTTAACAATTGAAGCTGGAGTTTTAGGAACGTTTAGTCTAATTGCTGGGTCACAAAACAGATGAAATTTTTCATCATTTGCAGCGTACTTTTTCATTTTTGTTAAATAAAATGCTTCACCAACCGTTGCATTAGTCATATATTCTAACGAAGTGCTTAATAAATGGGAGTATAATTCAAGATTTATTGCTTCATTTGCATTCGATAAAACAACTCTCGCAGCCGAAAAACCACCAATCATACCTCTATTTTCAGCTAACAATAATTCTTCAGTTGAACTTTGAACTGTTGGATCATCGTATTTTCCAAAATCACATGTAGCAGCAGTTAAAAAGAATAACTTATCATTTTTTAAACTCGCAATAGATGACGTGCGTTCAAAAACATTTTCGTGTGCCCAAACATCAGGATTTCCATGCCCAATATAATTTAATATTAATGTTCCTTGATTTATGGCATTAATAATTGACTGATTAACTTCAGGTTTACGTCTACCAAATCCTGTAATAATTGTAGGATATGCAGCTAAATAAATTTTATTCATCTCCATAAAACCTGGAATTCTGGTTCTGGCTAAACTCTCAGATTGCCGAGTGTGAGTGGCTAAATCATTTCCTTCTGTTGTCAAACCATCATCAGCAACTAATGTAATTAAGTTTTTCCATAACCCATTATCTGGCAATTCGTATGAAATTATTTTGTCTACAACATTTGTGGCATCACTAGTTGTTTGTATATTTAACCTTCCAATTGCCAGATCAGCTACAGAATCATTACCAACAATACGGCTATAGAAATCATCCATTGGGTATGAATCAAGTTCATATAGCGACTTTTTAGTTTGATATGTTGGAACAAAATTTTTGTTATATCCTTCTGCGTTATAATAGTCGTAATCGCCATCACCAAATAGAAGGACATAAAATGGTTTAGTTTGCCAATTTTCATATCCATATTTTAGGAAATTTCTAATAGCTGTGGGGTCCATCATTCCACATGAAAACTCATTAAGAATATCTTCTACATATACAACTTTAGTTGAATACTTTTTAGGAGCATCATTTTTCCTATAGTTAGCAAGTTTTTCGGCAGCATCGCTAAATTTTCTGTCTGTAATAATAATATATTCCGCTCCCTCGCCACTAACAATGCTGGTTGGAATTTCAATTTTTCCAATTTCAGAAACTGATTTAAATTTATTACTCGCCAAAACAATGTATTTTGATTTAGGATTATTCCATTCAGACACTGTAAAATTAACGTCTCCACCACTAATACTAGGCGACGTAATCAATTTTACATTTTCATAGTCAGTGATATCAAATACTTGAATATCACTATTTGAAAAATTATTCAATTGATAATTTACATCCACACTATCTTGTTCATTAAAAAGAATAATTTCATCATTTTTATCCAAAACTTTTAGATTTCTTAAATATTCAATCTCAAAATAATCTATATAAGCTTTTGATTCTGAAGAAGAAATAGAAACTTCAAATTTCAATACACTTCTATTCTCTGATAATGAACCAGAAAATTGAGTTTTGTTGGCAGTTGCTTCACCCCAGTAATAATCACCACCATGACCAGAAAGTGTTTGTATTGCTAATGCTTTATTATTTTCTGAAACAGTTAAGGTTTGCGCCTTATTTGAAGTATTTACTAATCGATAATTATATAGAACGTTTCCACTTTCATTGCGGTTTTCAAGTGTGTTGGTGTAAGTATGAGATTTATTACTTGTATTAAATTCATCACCCCAATAATCTCTTCCCGATCTGCCAAGATTTATTTTATCTTCATCCTTTGATATAAAAGCTGCACTTGTAGTCTGTGTAATTGCAGAAGCGGAATTTTGGTTCGGTTGATTAACCATTCTTTTTCCAGTTGCACCACCAAATGAAATCCAATAATAATTTTTCTTTGAAAATGCGTGATGGTTTCTCTTTATTATAGCGGAAGATTCTTGGTACTCCCAAAAATCTGTTCCTCTCCCGTAAAAAAGTATGTAATCATTTGCATCAAAAGTGCCATCATCTTCACCTTTTATATAAATTGCATTTTCTTTCATTCCATATTGAGTTGTTGGCAAAACACTTTCGCTTAATGCAAATCCACCGTTGTTAAATATTTTAATTGTTCGTGGGTCAACGGTTGCAGCATCAATACCAAGCGAGGCTAATTCACTTCTGCTAATTTTATAAATTCCTTCTGTGGGGGCTAAGAAACGGTACCAAGTTCCATCCATTTTTATTGAACTAGGGCTGGCTTTTTTTAATGCTGTTTCTTCCCTGCCCCAATTTTTTGCAATATCGTAATTAGGAACAATTTTTTTTAGAATTGTATTATCAACAACTTCTTTAGTTTTACCAATTATGCCAAAATTTACTCTGACAATAATTTTAGAATAAAGAATTATTTCATCCGTAGCGGGATTATATTGAACTGGAGCAATCAAAATACTTTGTAATGGAAAATCTCTGGAATAACCAAAATTACCAAAACTAACTAATTCTTGATTTTTAAATGTGCTTTCTGATTTTTCAATTTCTTGTCTGGGAATTGCATTATCACCTTTAATTGGTGCAATTTTCCCTTTAAGAATTGTGTGCTGAGTTGAAAGGACTTGTACTGTATTTCCAAATTCAGATGGAACGCCTATCTGCACATTTCTATGCATAAGAAATATTTTACCTATTAAATTATCAGAATATCCAAGTGCGCCATCAAATGGAATTGAAAGGTATTCTGCTCCATCAATTTGTTCTTTTCTTATTTCGGAGTAAATTGGTGAATATTCTAATGTTATACTTGATTGGTTCGATGAAATAATACGAATATCTTCTTTGGCTATAAGTATATTTACAGATAAGAAACACAAAATTACTGCGTATAATTTGCTTTTCACTTTAACTCCAATAAAAAAATGAATATAAGATATTTTCTGTTAATTGATAATTAAATAATAGTAAAAAGCGTTCTATATAGTATTTCCTGTATTTTTGATATTGAAAATAATGAGATTTAAAACCTTTTGCAAGTTCTTATTAGGTAAATATTTATCACACAAATAACGAACCAACTATATTTTCAAAAGAGGAATGCAAATAACTACTTTGTGATAAAACAATAGGATTATTTTTAGCACTATCTTTCTCAAAATTCTGCAAATAATTATCGTAAAAATATTTCTGTACGATTAAAATAGTAGTATTAATGAAATTCAGAATACTTTGAAGGTCAAATAATATGTGTTTATTAGCTGAATTTCAGTCAATTCTTTTTGCATTAACGTTTCTTATGCGTTCCATTATAAAGATAATTGAAACAATTAGTGAAAAAATAACTGCACTTATTAGTGAATAATATTTATTAGGTAATCTTATTATGCCCCACAAGTGATAAAATGAAGTTAAAAATGAAATTAAAATTAGTGCTATTACTTTCTTGCTTTTAAAAATATTTTGAAAATTAAATGAAAAATATTTTGAAATCAAATTTGCAATAAATAGAAAATATATTGGATACAAAGGAGCCATAAGCCTTTCAGATTCACCAAAAAAAGATAAAATTATTACAGTCATAACAAAAACAAAAAGGTGTTTGTTTTCTTTGAAAAACATGAATAGTTCTTTATAAAAAATGAATGGTAATAACCCAAAAGGAGTAAATGCGCCAACAAATCTTTTTAATAAGAATATAGGATTTGAATAATAAGCAACTTGTGTTAAATACTGTGAAAATAAACTTTCACCACCTACTTCTGCTGTAATTATTTGCCTAAGTCCTATGAAAATTGATATTAATATTAAAGAAATAATTGAAAAGTAGAAAAGTTCTTTCCTTTTGAATCCAGATTCGTATAGAAGTACAAATCCAGCAGGAATTAACATTAGCATATACTCTTTTATGAAGATTCCCACAATAACTACAAATAAAAGAGCCAAATATTTTCTATGTCGTAACAGAATTAAAGAATAAAAAAGAAATACTAGCGAAAGTGTATCACTCAATTGAAAATAATTCCATCCCAAAAACTGGAATAAATATCTATTTAATTGAAAAATAATTGTAAATACTAGGGCCAAGCTTGTATCAGTTTTGTATTCTAATAAGAACAAGAAAAAGACCAATGAAAGGAAAAATAGTGAAATTGAGTTAAGAATAAGAAAATTTATAGGTATCGTAAAAGGAAGCAATCCTGCAATCCATGGCGCACCTATTCTGTAAACAAATGGTTTTATTATATTTGTATTAATACCTGGAGATACTTCCGCCATAGCAATGTACTTATTCATATCCATATTTGAATAAACACTATTTTCGTAATCGATAAATCCAGAAAGTAGAATACAAATTATAGTTGAAATTAAAAGAATTATGATGTGATTTTTATTCAACTTTCTCATAAACCTAATAATTCTTTATTGTTTTTCATTGCGTCAATACAAAATTGAATATGCTCATCAAGCGGAATTCCCAAATCGTCAGCACCTTGTATAATTTCTTCGCGATTTACAGCTCTCGCAAATCCTTTATCCTTCATTTTCTTTTTAACCGATTTCACTTCCACTTCATCAACTGATTTACTTGGACGAACGTATGCAACGGCGGTAATAAATCCAGCAAGTTCATCACACGCAAAGAGAGTTTTTTGCAATTTTGTTTCGCGTTTAATTCCAGTATATTCTGCATGCGACATAATTGCGGTTCTGAACTCTTCACTAAATCCAAGATTTTCCAATATTTCATTACCTTTATAAGGATGCTCTTCCGCAGTTGGATATTTTTCGTAATCAAAATCGTGAAGTAAAGCAACATTGCCCCAATATTTTTCATTTTCGCCAAACTTTTTCGCATAAGCCAAAACACAAGTCTCAACTGCAAATGCGTGCTTTAATAAAGACTCATTTTGTGTGTATTCTTTTAAAATTGCTAAACATTCGTCGCGATTTAATTCTTTTTCCATTTTAATCCCATTTAGTATTTTAATTAATCAACATTTTTACTCGGACATAAATCGACCAAAACGCATTCCAAACATTTTGGACGGCGTGCAATGCATATTTTTCTTCCGTGCGAAATTATATAATGCGTAAAATTTACCCATTCTTCTTTTGGAAGTAACTTTTTTAAGATTGCCTCAATTTTTGCAGCATCTTTTGTTTTAACAAATCCAAGCAAATTTGTTAAGCGAATAACGTGTGTGTCAACGGCTATTGCTGGAATTCCAAACGCATTTCCTACAACAACCGAAGCGGTTTTTCTTCCAACACCAGATAAATTTGCCAACTTTTCAAAATCTTTTGGAACTTCGCCAATATGTTCTTCTATCAGCTTTTTACAACAAGCTTGAATATTTTTCGACTTGGAATTGTAAAATCCAGTAGAAAAAATATCCTTCCCTAACTCCTCTTGCGGAACTTTTAGATAATCTTTTGGCGATTTATATTTTTGGAATAGATCTTTTGTAACAATATTTACTCGTGCATCGGTGCATTGAGCCGAAAGCATTGTTGCAATTAGCAATTCAAATGGTGATGAATGATCCAATTGTATTTTAATTTTTGGATATTCTTTTTTGAGTAAATCAATTATGCTTTTTAATCTTTCGCTTTCAGATTTTTTACTCATTTTTCAACTCTAACTCACTAACAACAACACCGTTTATTAAATCCGATTGGATAATTTGCTCAACATTTTCAACTGTTAATTTACCGTACCAAGTTCCTTGTGGATAAACAACAGCAACTGAACCATTTTTACAATTACCAAGACATCCTGAAGAATTTGCCCTAATGCTGCTTCCCAAGCCCAATTCTGCTAATCTACTTTTGAATTTTTCCTTTATTTCACTTCCACCATGCCGCGCACAACTCGGTTTCGTGCTTCCTTCTTCTCTTATATTTTCACAAATAAAAATATGCTTATTGTATTTATTCATTTTTAATTCTTTCTCTTTTATTGTTGAAATTGCTTTCAAATTTACAATTTTTTTTAGGATTTGGAAAACTCTTCGAAATTTTATAATGATGTGAGGTCAAATATTTCAAAACACAGATTGCTAATCTGTGCTACGCCAATTTTAGTAAATATAACATGAAAAATATTTTTTATTAAGCGTAGAACCTATTGTCTACATTGTTTTTACATTTGACCTCGCATAGCTGGTATTTCTCCAATTTCATTCACAAAATGAACTGCTTTCAATAAAACTAAACTTAATTTTGAATTAAACTCAACTTCTATTTATATTAGCACATGCACAGAAAATTAATACAAATATTGTTTCTCGTTTTTAGCACGTCAATTTATGCTCAAAACTTTATTTTCAAAGGCGAAATTGGCTCTTTTAAGTCTGCATCGGCATTTTCTGTTACGCCAAGTGGATTTTTTTATATTTCTGATATTGGCAATAATGAAGTTGTAAAATTGGATACTCTTGATAAAGTTATCCAAAAAATTGGCGGTTATGGATGGGATAATTCGGCTTTTGATAATCCAGCAGATGTTTTTGCTACTGATTTGCGTGTTTATGTTACGGATAAAAATAACCACAGAATTCAAGTTTTTGATAAGGATTTGAACTTCCTTTTTTTGATTAAAACTGATTTAGAATCAAATGAATTTGAAGGTTTTCGATATCCAACAAGTTGTGCAACATCAATTCAAAATGATATTTTTATTCTCGATTCCGAAAATACTCGGATTTTAAAATATAATTCATCCGGCAATTTTAATTTAGAATTTGGGAATTATCGTTCTGGTGATTTTACTCTCGAAAATCCATCCTCAATTGCACTTTCGCACAATTCTAAAATTTTTGTGTTGGATAGTGGATTTTTAAGCGTTTTTGACCAATATGGAATGGGATTGTTGAAAATTCATTCCAAAAATGAAACACAAAATATCAATATTACATTTAACAATTTAATTTTAAATTCTTCCGATTCGCTTTATTATCAAAATCTAAATAATCCTCTTTCAAATTTTAGGAACATAACTCCAAGTAAAATACCTACCGATGAAAGCATTATTGAAGCTATTTTATTTAGCGGAAAGTTATACATACTAACAGAAAAGCGAATTTTGATTTTTTCAATTTTGTAATTGAGAAGCTATCTTGTCATTAAAAGTCAAATTTATCATTTCTTTTGCAATTCTATTTTGGATATTTGGAATTTTTATTGAGTTTGTAATTCCCTATTTTAATCAACTTTCGTTTGCCTATCCTTTTTTGAGCAGAATTTACTCAACCGTTTGTCATCAGCAAGTTGAAAAGTTAATTGTTTTTGATAATCATAGCACACTTGTTTGCTCACGATGTAGCGGAATTTATCTTGGCGGATTAATTTCATCATTTATTCTATTGTTTGTTTCAAAACTAAATCTAAGAAGTGGCATATTTATGATATTAGCATCTTTTCCTATGTTGATTAATGTTTTTTTGTATTCAATTGGAACTTACAATTATTCAAAAATTTTTGCGTTTATCACTGGAGTTATTTTTGGTTTAGTGGGAATTGTATATATTTACAATGGTTTTCAAATATTAATAGAGAAAAATGAATAATAAAAAATATATTTCGCCAATAATTGTTGGTTTTGTAGTAGGTGTTTTAATGGTTGTTCCAGTAATAAAAAGCCTTGCGTGCTGTTTGTTACTTCCTGTGGCTGCATTTTTTTCACTTATGTTAGACCAAAAAGCTAATTCCGATTTTTCACGATTGGATATTAAAAAAGGAGTTTTATTTGGACTCGTAACAGGTTTAGTTGCTGCATTTTTGGGAACTTTCTTCGATTTCGTAATCACTCTAATTACTCACCAAAATGATTTAGTTATTACTTTTCCAGAATTAGTAAAAACAATAAACAGCTTTCCAATGGATAATTTAACCAAAGAAGAAGTAATTGGACTTTTAAGTGGCGTGGTTGAACATATAACAGAAAGTGGTTTTTCATCACTTTATACTTTTTCGTTGTTGGCTAATAATTTAATAGTTAATTCTATCTTTGGAATTTTAGGTGGAATAATTGGTGTGCAAATTCTTAATTCAAAAAATAAAAAGTTAGAATAAATTTTTATCTCAATCTTAATAAATCAACAATATTTCAAAAATTACTGTAATCTAAATGGAAATGTAATAACTGCAGTTTGAGGTTTGCCTTTAACTCCTTCTGGTAAAGCTTCAAATCTCCATTTTCTTAAAGAATTCATTGCAACTGCTTCTAGGCGAGTATCTGCTTTTTGCACTGGAATTATGCGCCCTACTGAGCCATCTGCCATTATTGTAAATTGTAGCTTCACATCTATTTCTTTTGAAACTCCTGGTGGATATGCTGGAATTTCATAGCTGTATATTTTCCTTTGTCCTTTTCCTCCAAAATCAAGCTCAAACCCAAAATTACCTTTGCTTTCACTTCCATCATCAATAACTTTATCTTTTGCTTCTGTTTTCGTAGGTTGTTTATCAATTACTTTTTCTTCCGCTTTAACAGGTACTGCATCATTTGTTTCGTCAATATTTTTCACTTTTGGAATTTCAATCTCATTTTTCTTTTTTTCACTAACCAAAGGAATATCAGGTTCGCTTTTTGTTAAAGAACCGGTCGAACTAGATTCGCCTATATTACCAAACCCTATTGTAACATATTCATTTAAATCAATTTCTGGAGTAATTTTAAATGCCATCAATAGTAAAATAATTGACAGGTGAATTACTACTGAAATTGCTGTTGATCTGTATCCTGACTTTTTCCAAAACATTAAAATGACTCTTTCTCAGTTTCAATAGTAAATTTGTTTATACCAACTCCTTTTGCAGCATCAATGACTTTTATTACCAAATCAATTTTAGAAGATTTATCAGCACGAATTATTAGATTCTCCTCATTAACAACTTTTTTTACATCTTCTAATTTTAAAGGAAGCAATCCAATTTCAACTTCTTCCTTTCCAACAAAAATTTTACCTTGCTCAGTAATTGAAACAATAATCCTAGTAGGAACCGTCTGCTCATTATTTAATGCACCAGGAAGCTGAACTTTAACTCCAGTTTGAATTACAAATTGCGATGTTAATAAAAAGAAAATTAATAACAACATTACAATATCAGTTAATGAAGAAAAGTGAAATATTGTGAGAGGTTTATTTTGCATCTCAAATTTCATTTATTCCTCATCCATTTTAATTTGATTATTTGATATATGTAGTTCTTCAACAATATCAACAATATCATTTGATACAATCTCTATATCTAAAACAAATTTACCAATTGCGTTCACAAGGTAGTTATAAAATGAATATGCAATAATTCCAACAGCAAGACCAAAAGCAGTTGTAAGTAATGCTTCCCAAATACCACCAGCTAAATCACTTGGGTTTGCAGCACCTTGCAAATCTTCAATTCTCATAAACGCAGAAATCATTCCTGTAACAGTTCCCAAAAACCCAAGTAACGGTGCAACACCAGCGATGGTTGCAAGAACTGATAAACCTTTTTCTAATTTATTTATCTCCTGACGTCCAGCAGATTCTATAGCTTCTTTAACTCTTTCATGACCAAATTGAATTTTCTTTAATCCCTTTTTTACAATATTTGCTGTTGGTGTTTTATTTTCGAGGCAGAAATTTATTGCGCTACCAATATCATTCTTTTTCAATAAGCCTCTAATTTTAACTAAAAATGCTGGAACATTTGACCGCGATTTTTTAATAGCCCAAACCCTATCTAAAATTATTGTAATTGCTATAATTGATGCTATAAATATAAATAGCATTACCCAACCACCTTTAAGAACAACGGCTAATAAACTCATTTTTTTCCTTATTTAAATTTTATTTTTCTTTATAAATTCTTCAGCTTCATTTACTGAATTAAAATATCCAATTCGAACACGGTTCCAAGTACTTCCTTTGGTTTTGATAAAAACCTTAAAAATAAATGCATCAAATCCGCGTTTTTTTAATTTATTAACTTCCTTTTCTGCAATATTTGCACTCTTCCATGATGAAACTTGTACAGTATATCTCTTTCCATCAAAATAAATTCGGTCTGTAATTGTCTGTTCATTTGCAATTTCGCGGTACATTTCAGTTGAAACTGTTTTTGTTACTTCAGCTTTTACCTGTTTTTTTTCCTCTTTTGGAATAATTTTATTCTGCTGCTCCAATTTTCTAATTTCGGCAAGTTTTTCCTCTTCGCTTTGTTCAACTGTTTTAATTTCTTCTTTAATTGGAATTTTTTCATCAACAATTTTTACAGAATCATTTAAATTAGTAGAATCTATAATTCCTATTTCAGCGTTATTTGACTCCTGTAAATTGACAATCTCAGAGTCACCTACTAATTCGGTTTCACTTGTAGGCAAAAAAATAAATATTGCAGCTATTGCAATTATAACTATGGACAAAGCAATATAAAAAATCGGATTCTTTAATATTCCACCAGATTTATTCCTAATTGCAGAATAACTTTCACGCTTGTGTGTAACTTTCTTGCTTTCTTTTGTATTATTTATAGTAGGATTTTCATTCGGCAATATATCATTTTGTTGTTCTTCAGGAGCTTCATCTAAAATTTCTTGTGCTTCATCCTGATTGTCTTCTTTTATATAATTTTCTAATTCATCAAAAGGATTCTTATTATCAATATTTCCATTTTTACTCTCTGTTACTCCAAAATCATCATTTGAAATATTATCATCTTCTAATGAATCACCAAAATCAGAAATCTCCTCGTCTTCTAATAAATCATCAGAATTATTAACAATATCTAATTCTTCGTTTCTATCAAGAATAAGCTCATCATCTTCTAATTCTGAATTATCAGAATCTATTAGAAAATCCTTATTAATTTTTACTTCTGTTGTCTCGTCTTCATCACTGCCAAATGATTCTAAATCCTCTTTGCTAAAAATATCTGTTGACTTAAAATCAATATTTTCTTCGTTTTCTAATTTTAATGAAGAAAACGAAACATTGTTAAGTAAATCAAAATTTTGCAATATTTCACCACTTTCAATAAACTCTATAATTCTAGTTTCATTATGTTCATCATAAATTTCAGAATCAGAAATTACAGTAGGTCTATTTACGCCAATATCAAAAATAGAATCATCAAGTTTATCAGACGTTTGAGATTCGCTATTTACTTCAAATGAAAGTATTGATTCCTCTGAAGTTTCGCCTTCTGGTAAAAATATTAGAATTTCCTTTTCACTTTCCTCTCCCCTTCTTTCCATTCTAGAAAGCGGTTCTCTCTTAACTTGAAAATGCCCAATTCCATCAAGTTTAAGTGTATTATTACCACTTAAATATTCTGATAATTTCTTGATAAAAGCAGAAAAAGTTTCATCACTTTCGCTTCTTAATATTTCTAACACTATTTCTTTAAATGCTATTTTATTCATTTCTTTTTCCATTTATTGTGGAAATAATTTTTACCATCTATACTCAATACCAGCAATAACATCAAATGGTTTTTCCTCATAACCTTTCCATAAGTAATCTTTTCTATTTAAAAGATTCTGAAAATCGCAAGTTAATGCAAAACTGCTAAATATACTATATTTCAAATATAAACCTAAATTTATGTAATCAGGAATAGTACGAGTATTTAGCAAATTACTGTATGTGGATTTTGAATAATTAAGTTTCAATTTTGAATATAAGCCAAAATTAAACATATATCCATAAAATACATCTGCTTTAAGAATTGGTTTATATGGAATTTTATAATCATTTAAATCTGTAATATTTTGAAATTGGAAATTGGCAAAAAGTTCGCCAAATTGCTTTGTATTGATAAGTATATTCAAGAATCCACCATTTTCTTTAATATCATTAGCAATAACAATGTTAAATTTATTGTCATTACTTAAATCTTCAAAAAAGTGATAATTATCATATTTTGATGAATACAAACCTGCATTTATTTCGAACATATCTGAAAAGTCATATTTTATTGCAAATCTAATATTGGAATTATTCTTACTAAAAATATTTTGAACACTTTTTTCAAAATATCTATTTTCATTTAATAATGTTTGCTGAGTTATCAATTCAGAATCTCCTTCATAAGATAAAAACAAAGAAATTCCTTTATCAACAAAAACAGAAAGCATTGCTAATGGTGCAAACAAATTATTTGTATCTAATTGTGAATAGTGAGCACCAACTTTAAATTCAAATATTTTTGAATTAAGAAAATGGAAAAATGCTTTGCCACTAAAATATGCTGCATTTTTATCGCCAAGCAGATTATTATTAACATTTTGTAATTGATAAGTTCCGTTTCCACTTATTCCAAATGAACCAAATTTATAGTTAATGAATCCGCTTGTAGAAATTATATTTTCAGATGTATTATCTTGTTTCATTTTAAGATAATTTGTACTGAGATTAATTCCATACTTAAAATTTTTATTTAATTGATTTGATAAGAAAAACTTACCTCCATAATATTCATTTTCTCTAGAATTTGATGGATTTTTGGTACCGTAATAATAGTATAAATCACGTATAAAATTACCTTCAACTCCAATTGATAAACCCGGAAAAACTTTTGCGTTGTGATTTACGAAATAATTAAATTTAGCTTTTGCACCTGAAGTATTATAACCCGCATAAGGGATATATTTTCGCTCGTCACGTCCAAAAATATGAGAGTTAAAAAGATAATCAGCATTATTGAAGCCAATAAACAAATCGCCAATTGGAAGTGTTTGTAATCCAGCTCCCAATTGAAGTAAAGCATTATATTTTTCATCTGTAGAACTTAGGTCCATTTCCTTCTTAATTGGACTTGAGTTATCTAAAAGCGAAAATTCTTCAGTATTATAATTTGGAGTTAAAAAGCTGTTTCCAACAATAGGCACAAACTCAGATTTCTTTTTGTCAACTATTGGTATTGATACTTCTTGAATTCCAGTGATAACAAATGCCGGTAATTCAATACCTTGATTGGTGTTTCCTTCTTGGGCAAAAAGCAAAATATTGCCAAATAGAATAAGAATGAATATTATTTTTTTTATTCGCATAAATTATTAAACTCTATTTAATTTATTTTTGGCTTCTTTTCCATATTCATCATATTGATGTTTTTGGAGAACTGCTTGAAACATTTTACGTGCGTTTACTTTGTCGTTTATTTTTATGTAACTATCACCAAGTTTTAAAAGTGATTTTGTATACCATTCATCATAAGAAGCAAAAACCGTTCTAACTCTAACTAATGAAGAAATTGCGGAATCATATTTTTTCTGTTCAAATCGTGAAACACCCAGATAGTATTGAGCTTTTGCACCAATATCGTCGCTTCTATTTTCTGCAACTTCGCTGAACAATTGTTCCGCATTTGTAAGTCTTCCATTAGTAATTTCTAAAATTCCAATTTCAATTTTTGCTTTATCAGAAAATAAAGTCTTGTCATAATAGTTAATTATTTCGTTGAAAGCTTTATAAGCATTTGCCTCGTCTTTGGCATTTATAAAAGCTATTCCCTGCAAAAATAGAATTTCTTCAGCTTTTGGTGATTCTGATATTTTAGGTAGAACTTCAGAATACAGTAGTGTTTCATTTTTGTAATTTTTACTTTCTGAATAAATTTTACCTAATTCAACAATTGCTTCAATTCCATAATCAGACTTAATATGTTTATCAATAATTTCCTTAAAATATTCTGATGCCTCATTTTTTTCTTTAAGTTGCAGCGCACTTTTACCCATCCAATAAAGAGCTTCAGGAACAAGCTTACTTTTAGGATAGAAATTTATCATTTCAGAATATCCAGTCATTGCGCTTTTATAATTGCCAAAACTAAAATATATTTCACCCTTTTTCATTAAAATTTTATCACTATTCTCTAAATGTGGATATTTTTCAATATATCCATTTATTAACGAAATAGCGTCTTCTGGACGATTAAGAGCAAGATAGCAATATTGAATTCCATTCATAGCATCATAAACAAAAGATGTTTTAGGAAATTCGTTTATTATTTTTAGATAATATACAATTGCTGAATCATAATCAGAACCATTATAATATGAATCTCCTATTGAATAAAGGGCAATTGGAATAATTGAAGATTTTGGATAATCAATTATTAATTTTTTATAGTTGATAATTGCAGAATTGAAATCCTTTTTTTGAAAATTTATCCAGCCTATTAAATATTGTGCATCATCCTGATATTTTGATTTTGGATAGCTCTTTAATAATAGATTCAACTTATTTATTGCTTCTTTACTATTACCAGATTTGAATAGAGACTGACCATATTGAAATAAAACAAAATCGTTATCTTTTCTATTAGAATATTTTTTGAAATATTTTTTATATTCGTCACTAGCTAAATCAAAATTTTTCATTCCAAAATAGCTATCAGCAAGGCGCAACTGGGCATCAATTATATTGCTATTATTTTTATACTTTGAAATGTATTCTTTGAAGTAATAAACTGCATTTGCATAATCTTTGGAATTAAAATACGAATAAGCCATTCCATATAATGCCGTTTTCCCAATGTAATCATCCCCAATATCAACGCGAGAGTAGTGCTGCTGTGCATTTCTAAATTCACCCTTTGCAAAATATGTTTCAGCAAGATAAAAATGAGTTGTTCTTGGCTCAAATTCTCTAGCTCTAGAAGACAAATCAGTAAGGTTCATAATTGCATCATCATATTTCCCAGTAAAATATTGCGCTGCACCAAGACCTAAAATTGCTCTATTGGAAATATCCTGCGAAAGCAAAGGAATTTTCAGTGCTTTGCTAAAATATAATTCCGCTTCCATGTAATTTTCGTTTTCAAGGTTAATTTCACCCAATAGAATAAGTGCTCTACTCTTATAATGCAAATTATTAGAATATGAGGCTAAACTTAAATTCTTTGAGGCTTCTTTATATTCCTTTCTATTATATTGAATTATTCCTATTGATACTCTCACAGCATCAGTATAATTATTTGTCTCATATTTATTTAAAAAATCATCATAAATTTTCTCGGCAGCACCAGTTTCTCCCAAATAGCGCTTACATTCGCCTTTCCAATACAAAGATTTAATTGATAACGAATCACTTTTTTCACTTGAGGAAATCTCAGTAAAACCATTATAAGCTTCACCAAAGTTTTCCTGTTGAAAATTAACCCAGGCAATTCCAAATTTAAGTTCTCTCTCAATATTCTCAGAAGAATTTTTTGCTAAAACATTACGATAGGTTTCTTCAGCTTTATTATATTGATTTAATCTAAAATATGAATTAGCTAATAAATAGCCCGCTTCTATCTGTTCCTTTTCTTCAAGTTTATTAATCAGTGGATCAGTTAATTCCAGAATAGCTCTATCATATTCCTTAAGTTTAAAATAACTTCCACCAATTCTTAATTGTGCACTTGGTAATAATTTGCTTTCAGGGTGGAATGCTAAAAGTTCATCATAATAAGTTACAGCGTTTGAATATTTGCCTTGTCGCTCATAAATATAAGCAAGAGAATAAATTGTATAATCAATTTTGCTGCTATATTTGTCAAGTGAAACAGCTTGTAGAAGAAAATCCTCAGCCTCAATAAATTTATTTTCATTTATGTAAGATTGACCAATCCAATAATATGCTAAGCCAATTTTGTCATCATTTGGATATTCTTTGATGAGAATTAATAATTTTTCTCTTGTTCGAGCATAGTCATTTACCTGAAAATATGTTGTACCTAATTTAAAAAGAGCTTCCCCTCTAAAATTAGAAAATCTGTATTCATGAATAAAATGCTCAAATTCTGCAATTGCACCATTCATTAAACCCATTTTAAGAAGACAATCCGCAGCATAATATTTTGAAGAAACAACAAAGTTTTCATCAATGTCATCCATTGTTGAAATGTTCTGAAATATTTCCCTTGCTTCAATAAAATGACTAGAGTTATAAAGCTCCATTGCCTCAGAAAACACATCCCCATTTTGAGAATAGATTAATGTAGATAAAAGTGTAACGATGATTAAAATTTTAATAACTGTTTTCATATAAAGTATTACCGAAGTTCTTCTTTTTTAGTCCAGCATTGTTAAATAGCAAATATGAGTTACTCAAAAAGTAAATAAGTCTTTTCAATAAATCAGTTAAAAATAACTAAAAATAGAGTAATATTTTTGAAATTATTTTTAATCTTGCTTGAATAAACACTCACATTACATAATATGTTCCATAAACTAATAAAATATAAAGCTGCATCTATACAAAAAATATTTTGGATTAAATTTATTATGTTTAATTTCTTTTAAAGTAATTATTTATATTTAGTAACAACATTACTAACAAAACATGCGAGGAAAAAATGGGAAAAAATATTTTATTTATCATGTTATTTACAGCACTAATTTCATCTTTAACTTTTGGACAGTCAATAAAAGTTGGAGTTGGCGGTGGCTATACTGCTCTTACTGGTGATAATAGCTTTACTGCAGAAGATGCATTAAATTTGAATTCTGGAATTCATTATGGCGGAAAAATTCTAGTTAGTCTTCCAGTTTTACCAATTCAATTTGCTGCAAATATTTATTATAATCCATTATCAAATGAGTATACAGAACCAATAACAAACACAACCATAAAAACGGAAACTAGTTTCTTATCAATTGGATTAGGTGCAGAATTTACATTAATACCTGGCCCAATTCAACCATATCTAGCTGGTGAGTTGCTATATACTTCTTTTGGAGAGGCAACTGTAAACGATTTTTCAGCTAGCGAAGCTGAAAGTAAAACAGGTTTGGGTCTTGGAGCTGGTTTATATTTTAAATTACTTCCTGTAATTAATTTAGATTTTTCAGCACATTACAATATGAATACATTGTTAAGCAGTGGAGATGCATTAAACTCAACTCATGTTAGATTAAATGTTTTGTTTAATATTTTGTAGCATTATTCTTTAAAATAAAAAAGCCCTAATTATAACAATTTAGGGCTTTTTAATAATTTATTTATTCATTTGCTTCAATTCGTATTCACTATTAGCTTTATATGTTTTATCTTTTACCGATGTACCAAAACTCTCTTTCGCTTTTTCGTTATTTCCAAGGCCTTTGAATGCTAAACCTTTATAATAATATCCAGCACCAGGTGAAATGTCTTTTCTATTATTGATAGCATTATCAGCGGCTTCTAAAGCATTTTCATATTGGGCTAATTCAATATAGATTTCTGCTAAAGTTAAATAAGCAGAATCATATTTATAATTTTTTACACCTTCATTTAAATATGAAATTGCTTGCTGATGTTTTCCATCACGCTTTGCTTCTTGCCCTAATTGTGTATATGAGAGACCAATAAATTTTTGAATTTTAGATTTCCCTTTTTTGTCATCTGTTTTTTCTAAATATTTATTGAAATTATCAATTGCTGCCTGATAATTTTTAAGCGAATAATAAGTTGTACCAAGACCACTATAAGCAGCCATAAAATTAGGATCTATTTCAATGCATTGCAAAAGTGACTTTTCAGCATCTTCAAATTTCCTTAATTTCTTCTCAGCAATACTTTTTTGATAATAAATATTTGGATGTTTTTGAATTAAAATTGCTGCATTATATTTTTCAATTGCTCCATTGTATTGACCAGATTTTATTAACTTATTCCCATCATTATAGAGCAGAGCTGCATCATTATTCATCTCTTGTCCAATAAGAAATGTACTTGCTAATAAAAATATAAATAGAATTGATTTGCTTAAATTGTTCATAGATATTTCCTATATTACTTAAAAAAAAACGAGTGCGGAAGGCGGGACTTGAACCCGCATGCCCAGAAGAGCACTACCCCCTCAAGATAGCATGTCTACCAATTTCATCACTTCCGCAAAAACTAGAATAACAAAGATACATGAGGTAGATTAAAAAATCAATAACTTTTGCTATAATGAAAGAATTAACAACCGACATTTTGACAAAACTACTAGAGAATTGTTCCAAATATTTCTTAAGAATTTACAAAGTCTTATAATTTTGGTCAATTAAAATATTATGGAATAGAATTAGATATGAAATCAATCCATTTTTGAGTCCTAAATGATAAATGAAAACTTGTTTTTGATAACTGTTATTTTTGATAACAAATATTAAAGTAAAATTTTATTCACTTATTTATTTCAAAAAAAAACTAATTATAAGGCTTCCTCCTTTCACCTTGTTTTATAAACTGATGTCTAATTTCATTTCTAAAGTTGGATTCAAAAACAATTAATTCTGCAATTTGCTTTTCTGAAAGTATATCTTTTAATGAATTAAAGAATTTTTCCCGTTGCGCTAACATTTCTTTTTCAATTGCAAAAATTTCTGCAATTCTTTGTTTATAATCTATTTCATCTTTTAACTTAAAACTTTCATTTAGTTTATCATAGAGCAAATCTCTTTTGTCTATTAAAGCTCTTTGGCTATCTAGATGTTCATCTCGCCGCGAAAAAAATTTAAGCGTAGTTGCTTCATCTAAATTAAGTAATTCAATTATTTTAATTTTCTCTAATTGTTCTATTTTGCCATGCATTCTGCTCCATTCACCTGGAGGATTATTTCGCTGTGCAAATAACATTACATTAAATAAAAGCACAAATATGCTTGTTGAAATAGCTAATTGTTTAATAAAAAAGTTTGATTTTTTATTTACCATGATTGTCTCCTAAAATATTTTTTTATTAATATTTTCATAAATTTCATCTAAATCATTATCAGATAATTGCTTTATGTCATAATGTAGAAAACGACTACTAGAAAAGTCAATTTCATTTTTGAAATAGTTTGCATAATCTAAATCAATATCTCCATCCAATATACTTGAAAAATACATTTCTTCATCAATCCAAAGTGCTGTTTCGGAAAAAAAGAAATCTGAATCATTCAAAGAAACCTTATTACTAAAATCAATTAATTGAAAAGAAACAAGAAAACTTACTATAAATATCATTGCATATCCAAAAGATGGATTTAGATGAAACATTTTTTTACTTTTTCTTTCATCAAGTTTATTTAGAACTCTGGAATTAATATTATTAAAATAAGATTCATTATTTGGCGAGTTCTTAAAATTTCTATAAATTTCAACTTTGTGAGTTAATTGATTCTCCAACAATTTTATTTCATCTAATTCATTATTATTCTGGTCCATTTAATAACTCCGTTATTTTCTTAAGTGCATGAAAATAATTTGCTTTTAATCCACCAATACTTTTGCCTGTAATTTCAGAAATTTCCTTGTAACTCAATTCTTCAAAATTTTTCATTATAAAAACTTCTCTCTGTCTAACTGGAATTTTCTGAAGTACATTCTCTATTTTTTCAATTTCTGCCTTATTCTCATAATTATTTTGTAAATCACCTTCCGATTTAAGGCTATCAAATTCCCCATTGGACAAAGAAAAAAACTCCTTAACTTTTTTCTTCCTAATTAAATTTAAGGTTCTCGTAGAGGTTATTCTGTATATCCAAGTGTATAAATTTGATTCAAAATTGAAAGTATTTAATTTATTATAAAGAACTATTATAACTTCTTGAGTAATTTCATCTGCATCAAAATGATTATTTAGCATTCCGCGAGCATGCCAATAAATCTTTTTGGAATATTTATTAACAAGCTTTTTGAATGCAATTTCATTTCCATTGAGAAACTCTTTAACTAAATCTTTATCTTCCACAAAATCCATAATTCAATTTACTATTGCTTTGACAATTTTAAAGGCTTAATAGTTTAATTATTTTACCAATTATTTTTTGAAATAATTAATTAATCTTTATAAAATTATTGCTAAATGAAATTTTATATAATTTTTAGAATAAATCTACAAACAATTAATCAAAAAAGTAATTTGTAACTGCATTTAATATTTAATGATATAAATACTTTCCATTTTATTTTAAACCTATTAAGACTTTGCGATGTCAAAGCAGCACAAACAATAATTAACAAAAAAAGGAGTTAAAAAAATGAAACGAGTATTTTATTTATTAGTAGTTATTTTATTAGTTGTTGGCGCATCTTTGAACGCCCAACCTCAAAATGGTAGAGGAAACGGAATGGGAATGGGATTTGGTTCTGGAGATAGACTAGATGGTGGTTGTGGTTTTAAAGCGCCATTTGAAAGAATGGAAGCAAACTTAAAATTAACTGACGATCAAGTTGCCAAAATAAGTGATTTAAGATTTAAACATGAAAATCTTGTTATCGAAACGCAAAATGAAATTCAAAAAAACAGATTAGTTGTTCGTAAAATGATGACCGATAATAAGATTGATCAAAAAGAATTGCTAAAACTAACGAGCAATAACAGCGAATTACAAGCTAAAATTAAACTTTCAAGAACAACAATGTGGTTAGATGTATATAATTTACTAGATGACACACAAAAAGAGCAATGGACAAAAACATTTAATATGTCTGCTCATCGGGATGGAAAATTTAATCGTAAAAATGGAAATAATGATTGCAATAGATTTCCAAGAGGTAGAAAATAAGTAAAAAAGTTGGTTGATTATTTAAGGATAATAATCAACCAACCTTTAATCAATTCTACAAATCGCCTCCAATAGGTCTAATTGTAATTTCTTCTGGAACTAGATTTGAATCCAATGTATAAATATGATAAATAAACTTTGCTAAATCGTCTGGAGACATCATTTTATTGGCATATTTATTAAGCATTTCGGATGACCAAATTGGTGTTTTTGTGGCTCCTGGCAAAATATTTATTACTTTTATATTATACTTTCTAACTTCTTCACGCAAAACATTTGCATAAGTTAACAAACCAGCTTTAGATGCAGAATAAATGCTACTATTTTTTAATACTTTTGTTGCCACAACAGATAGAATATTAATAATTATTCCACAACCACGTTTTTTAAAATGAGGAATTAAACTTTGAATTGTAGCAATTGAACCTATTAAGTTTATCTGAATAATTGCGATAACATCTTCAATTGAATCATCTTCAGCAGCTGTAAAAGTCGTTATTCCAGCGTTATTTATTAAGCAATCTATATCATACTTTTTAAGTATTTTTTTTGAAACATCTGATATTTCATCCGAACTAGAAATATCAAGTGGAAATATTTCAATATTATTTGAAATTTCAGATACTTCATCTTTCATTCTAACAAGCGCATCTTTCCTTCGAGCTGAGGCAACACAAAAAATGTCACTTTTAGCAAATTGATGGGTAATAGATTTTCCTATTCCCGAATTTGCACCTGTTATCCAAACACAATTTTGTTTTTTCTGCATTATATTCTGTTTCTCGAAATTAAATTTAGGAATTCTAATCTTGTCTTTTCTGCACGGAATGCACCATGAACGGCACTTGTTGTCGTAATAGAATTCTGCTTTTGTATTCCTCTCATCATCATGCACATGTGATACCCTTCTATTACAACAGCTACTCCTTTGGGTTGTAATTTTTCATCAAGCACATCAGCAATTTGCTGAGTTAAACGTTCCTGCACCTGCAATCTGCGTGCAAACATATCAACCAATCTTGGAATTTTACTTAAGCCAACTATTTTCCCATTAGGAATGTATGCAACGTGAACCTTTCCATAAAAAGGTAACATATGATGCTCACACATGCTGTAGAAATCTATATCCTTAACAATAACCATTTCATCATATTTTTCTTCAAAAATGGCACCATTTATTACTTCATCAACATTTTGTTTATAACCATTAGTCAAAAATTCGTAAGCTTTTGCAACTCTTTCTGGAGTGTTTACCAAACCTTGACGTTCAGTATCTTCTCCAATTTCCTCTAAAATTACTTTCACTTTTTGTGATACATTATTTATGTCCAAAATCTATTCTCCTTTATATTCAATATAGTTGTTTTCAGTTTCAAATAATTTCACTGAATATAATTTTCCCTCTGTTATTTCATTTACTAATAATTTCCATATTCCAATAGCAATATTTTCTGTGGTAGGAATTATTCCTTTCATAAAATCAACATCAAAATTGAAATGATGGTGATCAACTTTAGAAATCACTTTAGATTTAATTATTTTTTTTAATTTTTTTAGATCAATCACATATCCAGTTTTAGGATTAATATTACCGGCAACAACTACTTCTAAAGTGTAGTTATGACCATGTCCGTATGGGTTATTGCATTTATCATAAATCTCAATATTTTCATCATCCGATAATTCTTGGTTAGTTAATCTGTGAGACGCGCTAAAAACTTCTCTACGAGTTACATAAACCATATCTCCCTCATTTCTCTGCTAAATAGTTTAATATTTCTTGAACATGTCCATTTACTTTAACTTTAGGAAATATTTTTTCAATTTTCCCTTTTTCGTCAATAATAAATGTGGTACGTTCAACGCCCATATATTTTTTTCCATACATGCTCTTTTCTTTCCAAACACCGTATTTTTGAATAATTTCAGTAGTTTCATCACTTAACAATGCAAAACTTAAATCATATTTATCTCTAAATTTGATATGTGATTTAGGAGAATCTTTACTAAGACCAAGCACTTTTGTCTTTATTTTGTCAAATTCTTTCAAAGAATTATTAAAATCACATGCTTCTGCAGTACATCCGGATGTATTGTCTTTTGGATAGAAATATAATACTACTTTTTGCCCCAAAAATTGTTTTAACTTTACCAAGTTTCCATCGCTATCTGGTAATGAAAATTGTGGGGCTTTTTTGTTTTCAGAAACCTCCATTATATGTATTCCTTTCTTTTTTATTATTTAATTATGCTTTTACTCATTTTTACCCTCTTCGTAACTTTATCTTGTAATATTTTTATGAATCAGTATTTCTTCTAATTCATCCAACTGGAAGCCAGATTCTTCTGATGACTCAATTAGATATTCATAAATGTGGCAATAAAGATTAAGCACTTCTTTAATTTCTTTATTCTCAGAAAGTCTTTCTATCATAAAAATATTTAACAGCCATCTTACAAATTCTTCAAATCTTTCTTTATTGTAATATCTAATTTTTTTGTAAATATTTACTTCCAAATATTTATGAACATAATTATCTTCAAATAATTTACGAATAAATTCTTTTCGGCTACTCAATAGATAACCAATAATATCCTGCTTCTTATTAAGATTTACCTTTGCTGTTTTCTTTTCAGAAGTTAGTGTTTTATAATCCTCAAGCAAAACTTCTAGTAAAGATATAATTTTAACAACTTCGTCTTGCCCTTTTCCAGTGCGGTAAATTGAATTTGCAAATGACTTATGCAATATTTTATTAGTTAATCTTTTAGATTCATTTTTATTTGCAATTCTCGAATCAATTTCTTGATGAATTAACCACGCTAAAATAATTTTTGAATTTTCTAAATAATCGGCTCGAGTACTTAACACAAAATATTTAGTCAAATTAATATGTCTCTTCTTTTCTTCAGATATTTCAGATTTTATTAGCAGATTAAGTTCTTTAATAATTCCAAATTTTCTCAATACAACTTCTTCTATTTCAGAAAAAGGCATTATCAATCCTGTATAATTTGATATTTCCTTAGTAAAAAGCTCTAACTTTTTAGATAAATTTAAAAATTCAATTGATAATTCCCCTTTCTTTGATGGATTAAGAATCAATTTATTAATGAAATTCTCAATTTCAGTTTCTTCCAATAATTCTGAGAATGAACTATAAATTGGAGTAAGCTTTTTATCCTCAATCGCGGCCGCAATAGAGTAAACTCCTCTTCCATTAAGTTCAGTATAGATATTATAAAAATCACCATTTTTATCTTCCACTTCTCTAATATCTGTAAATACGCGTCTTTCAAATCCATTTAACTCAAAATAAAATCCATTTTGCCATAAATCGGAACCTTTATAAATGTATTCCAAATTTGCGGACAAATCTTTGAAAATATAGAAATAATTATAATTTCCATTTATTTCTAGTGCTTCGTTGATGTTAATTTCTTTTATAAATTTATTGTTATCATCAATCTTAACAAGTTTTGGAGTTGATTTCTGGAAATTTCCATAAACTTTATCATATTTATTATTATATAAAACTAACGATTTTTCACTACCAGCTTTGTTGGAATAAACAAAAACATTGTCATTAAGATTTCCATTTAAATCATAAAAATCATAAAACCAAAAATTTTCAACTTCTGAAAATAACTGTCGTTTTCGCAATATTGGAAAAACCTCTCTTTCATGTCTTTCAACTAGCCAATCTTTTGGTTTTTCATCATAATAAGCGCGCTTGTATTCCATTCCATACTTTTCAGTAAAACCTTCAATTTGTCCATGGGCAAACATTGGAAGTCCTGGTAAAGTAATCATCAAAGTTAATACACCAAAGTATTTATCATCAGTACCAAATTGTTGAATTGCAGTTTCTTCATCTGGATTACTCATAAAATTGACATATCTTTTCAATATTTCTGGCTCAAATTCGAGTGTGTTATATATCAATTCACGATATTTTGAATTCTCTTCTTTCATCATCATGTGCATAAATGCGGAGTTATAAACACGGTGCATTCCAAGTGTGCGCACAAAATATCCTTCCATTAACCAAAATGCTTCGGCTAGCAGTAGTGTTTGCGGCATATCGTGATTTATTCTATCAACTACTTCACGCCAAAATTCTATTGGGAAAAATGAATCGAACTCCTCACGCGACATTGAATGATCGGTACGCGAAGGAATATCGCCGCCCATTCCAGGTTGTGGATACCATAAGCGAGAAAAATGTTTTTTTGCAAGTGTCATTGCAGCATCAAAACGAATAATAGAGAACTTACGTGCAACGTCAAATATTTTTTGGATAACAGCTTCGCGGACTTCATGCTTTAGCATATCAAGCTGTGCTGTATCATTCCAAGGCATGTTTGTTCCATCATTACCATGATAAATATAGCGAACATCATTATACCTCTTATCAATTCTACGAAATACAACAGCAGCATCATGTTTTTCCCAATATCCATCCTCAATTTTAATTTCAATATTAGGGTCTTCCGATAAATCCTCACCATTAAATGAATAATTAAAAGGTGGTTCTGAAACTTGCACAAAATACTCTGGATGATTACGAACCCAATCAGAGTGAATTCCAGTATGATTAGGAACCATATCGCTAGCCAAACGAATTCCTCTCGCTTTGGCTCTTGCGTTAAAATTATTATATGCTTCTTCCCCACCAATATCCCAAGCAATTGCATAATCGTACAACGAATACGCCGAAGCAACTGCGTCAATATTACCCATTATATGTTTAATTTTTTTGGAAGCTGAACTTCTTTCCCACAAACCAATTAGCCAAAGTCCATTTATATTTCTACGCGCAAGTTCTTCTAATTCTTCATTAGGAATTTGGTCCAAAGTCTTTATTTCTCTCTGATACTTTTTAGAAAGTTGGTCAAGCCACACATAAATATTTTTTGCCATTAGAACAACATTTGGCATCCAATGAATATCGGATGTAAATTGTTCTGTTTCTTCATAAGTAGTATTTATATTATCTGCATAATTGAAAAGAGATTTTCCTAATGTAAAACCATCAGTAGAATCATAATCACCCTTGTATTTAGGAACGATAGTAGGCGCTGAACCTCCGCCTCCACCACTATAATCAAATGTAATTTCTTCTTTTACCAAGTCTTTGTTTGAAAGAACTCTGTTCAAAAATTTATCTCTTAAAATGATATCCCATTTCTCTAATATGTAGTCTAATTGTTCTGCTAAACTAGTTGGTCTGCTTAAAATTGGCTTAAACAAATATTCAAACAAATCCATTTTTTCACTGCCAATTGCCGGTTCGCTCTTAAAAAATGATTTTAATCCATTTATAGTTTTCTTAAATATTTCTTTGTTTTTAAAATAATTTTCATCAAAAAGTTCTTTAAGTTTTTCATTTGCTGGATTTATATTAGCAAAGTTCAAAAGAAACATTTCTTCTATTGTTATTTCTTTATTGGATTTTCCTCCAGTGTATGAGCCTAAATATTCAAACGGAGTTGCTTTGCCTTTGTAAACATCTACTGGTGGAAATAGTTCTATAAATTCGAAAAGTAGTTTTCTAAATTCATCTTCTCCAATTTCTTTTTCAAGATGCTCAATAGCTCTGCTAAATACTTTAGGGTTAAGTTCGTCCTCATATTTTCTAATTACATAGTGAAATATTTCATCTATTAAGCCAGCAGCATTAACTTCACTTACTTTTATTTTTTGACTATCCTTCTTGGATTTATTAAAATTATTTACAAATTTTCTTACTTGACCAATATTTGCAAAAATAATATTGCCCGATATTGAGAATAGTTCATCGCTTACTTCATATTTCTTTCGCAAATTAGCGGCAATATGGAATTCAAAAGTTGGTGCGTTTTTGTTACTTCCACTTTGGTTAGAATCAATTTTGATATACATAAAACACTCTTTAATTTTAATTTTTCACTAAATAACATAACTAAATTATTAAATAATATCCTCTCTAAAACTATTCTATAATAAGGAACTTTTCAAAAGGTTTTCTATTCTCTTCAGTTAATCGAAACGGTTTTCCTGTACTTCCTGTAATAAACAAGCCTTTTTGATTTGCTGTAGCCGCCAAAACTCCATCATTTTTGTAAAACCTAAATTCAACAATTGCAGAAGCTTCGTTCAATTTTGAAATCCAAGCTTCGCAAGTAACCTTATCACCAAAGAAAATTGGCTGCTTATAAGTAATATTTGTATTTACAAGAATTGGAAAAATATCTTTTTTTGTTAACTCTGTAACAGGCAACCCCATTGCTTCCAGCAATTTTATTCTACCAATTTCAAGCCATTCTACATAAATAATATTGCTTAAATGCCCCACAATATCAATTTGGAAAGTATATACTTCCAATTCAAATTTTAATTTATTCATTTCATCTCATAATTATATTTTTAATATATAAACATACAAAGACTAGAAATATTTTTTTAGTTCTTTAGCAAAAAGAAAACTGCCCTATAGTATTAATATTTTTCTGTTAAACATTAGGTATTTATAATTGTCGTTGGAATTAAACAAGATTAATAATTATTATTAATAAGTATCGCTTTAACAAAATAAAAATCTGTATAGTTGATGAGCTTACTCATCAACTACTTAACAGATATGAGTAAATTAAGTTTTTGGATAATACTCTATGAACGTTGAACAATACCAAGTTTTTCTAATAGTTGTGGTTTACCCTCAAGAGCAATGTGAGCAATAACAATAAAATCAGCTACCCATTCAAATAATTGATCGGCAGCAATATCTCTTTCAAGCGTGGCTTGTTGAGCTTCACCTTTCTCTTTTTCTTGAATTGCATTTTTAGATTCTGTTTCTTCAACAAGAGTTTTGCCAGCTTCTAATTTTGCTTGTGTAATACCAAAAGAAGATAATTTAGATAAAACAGTTGCATCAGCTAGAGCATTTAAATAAAATTGTTTGGCTTGAGCCAACCATCCAGAAAAAGATGATTTTCTTTCTCCGTTTAAACCAAGTTTCTGTGAAATTGCCAACTCATTTTTAAGAGCTACACGCGAAATTTTAATAAAACGCATATATTCACTATAAGCGCTATCCCAAATGCTATTTAAAGAGTTTGTTGATTCAAATTGATCACCATATTCTTTTTGCTGAACTTGTTGTAACTGATTTACGCTATCCAGCAATGCTTTACCCTCTGCAAGGTGAACATCATCGTAACCGTAATCTGTTAATAATGCCTTAATTTCCGTATCCGATATTGCGTTATCGATTGCAACTTGTGCAGATAACAATTTTTCTGCTAATGTTCTTTTTGTTGTTGACATTAGAGACTCCCTATTTGTTTGTGATTAGTTAATTAGCATATAATTTTCATTAAAATTATATGCTTTGTTTTTTCACTTAAATATATGTTATTATCACTTCGGGAAAATTCCACGAAGTGCGTTTATTTTATCATACTCAAAAAAAACACACCCCTGATGCTAAAGCATCTTCCCCTCACTAGCAATGTTGTCAATTTAAGGAAATATTTTTAAGTTACGTCATTAACAACAAAAGCCCAACTTCTATAAACTTGGTCTTAAAAAGGCTAAAATCCCAGAAGTTGGGCTTTTCGCCTTTGCCAAAACAATGACAAATTGCTTAAGTTGACAGCATTGCTCTCTAGAGAGGACATTTTACCGCTCCTTCGGAGAAGTTGGACTGAGTGATCTGACACCCCAAAATAAAACAAAAAGCTTAAATTGTTTTCCCCTCTTGAGAGGGGGTTGGGGGTGTGTGCTTTTTTTACAAACCACCACTACAAAACCATTAAACAGTGTTGGTTAATAATTTTGTACAGCCGATTACTCATTTTACCCCGCCGTTTTATCATTTTGTTATGCCGGTTTACCGTTTTTCCTTGCCGTTTAGTCATTTTTCCCCGGTAGTTTACCATTTTTCCATGCCGTTATACCATTTTTCACTGACGTTATATCATTTTTCCTTGCTGTTTAACAGTTTTGTAATGTCGGTTAATCATTTTCCCTTGCTAGTTTATTGTATTGCTTACCAACTCTTTTGCCAAACTCATTTGCTTTTGGGTTATTATTTGGAATTCTTTTAGTGCCATCTCTTTTGAAAAGACCAGTTGAATAGAGTGTTCCTAAAATATCTGCTTTGTCATTAATTGGAAAACCAGCTTTATCCCAATAACTAATTGCAATTCTAACAAAAGCGGCTGCATAAAGAATATTTAATGAATCATTTTCAAGTTTATTTATTATTTCAACTGGAGAGTTACTTAGGCTTATCTTTCCTTTATAAGCTTTGTTTGTAAAGTATGCCGCACTTGTATCATTTAATTGTACTTCAATCCAATAAGCTGTTTTTAACTTTACTTGACAGAAACCGATTGAGCTGTTTAATCCAGCTTCTGCAAGAATGTTATCCATAGCCTCATCTTCCCAAGTGTAATTTAATGTGCGTTCCGTAAATATAATTGCTGTTAATATTTTACTATTAATACCAAGTGTTTTGGATGCTAATTCTATTAGCTCCGCTCTCTGTTGCAGTTTGGTAATAGTTGTATCGGGGTGCTCTGCAAAAGCAGTGCTTGAGAATAGAAATATTAGTATTGTAATTATTTTCATTTTTTACTCGTAATCAGCAGTATCATAATCAAACCTCCGAGGTTTTGAAAACCTCGGAGGTTTTTATACTTTCAATAAATTGGGTTTTATTTAAGTAGTAATATTTTAGCTGTTTTTTCAAATACTTTATTACTACCATCAATGGAAGTTGCCTTAAATCTGTATAAATAAACACCACTTGAAACTCTGCTACCTTGTTGGCTATCACCAAACCAAACTATATTTTGATAACCAGCAGACTGTCCACTTTCACTAAATACCTTAACCACTTTACCAGTAATGTCATAAATAGTTAGCTCAACATTTGAGCTATATGGCAAAGCATATTTTATTGTTGTACTTGGGTTAAATGGATTTGGATAATTACCAAGTAGCTCGTATGTTTTTGGTATTTCTGTGGTTTCTTCATTAGCAGCATTTTTTGCTAGTAGTGGTTCTGTTGGTTTTACTACATCGTTTCCAAGATGTCTTTGAGAAGCATAATATGATTCAGATTCTGGGAATAGCTTTCCTAATTCCGCAGAAGTTGTTTTTGCTAATTCAATATTGTTTTCTTCATAGAGATAAAACATGAACTTTTGAAACAGAACATGTTCAACAAGAGGAGTATCTTTATATTTTTCGCCTATCACATCTAAACCTGCTACTCTTTCTTTTGAATCTGCTGTGTTCGCCCTTTCACTAAAAGCTAGCATCAGTTCAGCAACACCGTATAGCTGTTTTTTAACTTTTGATTTTGCTTTATTATCAACGTATTGTTTAAAAAGTGTTTTATCATCATTTTTACGTGATTGCCATAATAAATCTAATGCTAAATATGAGCGTGCAGAATCTGGGAATTCTGTTATTACACTCTCACATATTTTTGCTGCTTGGTTGTACTTTTTAACTCGCATTAAATTTCTTGCATAGAGTAATTTCCATTCTATTTGCCAGCTTTCGTTATAACCAGATTTTTCATTACTTGAAGTTACTAAGCTCAATTGTTCTGTAGAATTTGCACTTGAAGTAACTTGAGGTGGAAACTTATTATTAAACATTTCCTCTTCTGGAGTGATTTTAATTTTGTTTTGACTCATTTGTGGTGGCGAAGTTAAAAAAGGAGTATCGTAAACAATACAACCAGTGCCTTCATAATAGGAGCCAGAACTACCACCCCAATAATTATTTTCTGCATAAACTGTGCAATAGTTATTTAGATTTATATCTTTTGTTGTATTTAAATCTATGATATTACTTCCACCAAATGTAAAGCAAGTTTGTCTACCCAGAAATGGATTAGAATTATAAGATGCCATAATACCAAAAGAATTTGCATGAATATTATTATAGCCACCTGAACTGGTTCTGTAAATCAATTGAGGAGAAGAACTATAACAACTAATACCAATATAATTATTATCTATTTCGCTATAAGAAATTACTGCAGTTGAATAATACATATCAACACCTACGGTCTGTTCGTAGATGCGAGTATTTTTAATACTCGTTGTATAATCTGTGTCATAAAGCTGAATTCCGTTATAACCATTTCTTATTATACAACCATCAATGGTTGCACTGCCTCCATTAACATAAACTCCATTGTATGCATTTTTAATTTCTGCATTTGAGATATTAGCTGTTCCACCAGAGTTTATCTTAATACCGTTTTTTAATGTTGAGTTTTGGGCAATAAAATCAAAGGTTACTTTGTTGGTTGTTGTGCCATTTACATCCAACGTACCATCAACTATTAACGTGGCTCCGTTCTGGAAAGTAATGCTTGCACCAGCTTCAACTGTGAGAGTCACACCACTATTTATTGTTGTGCTAGATGTTGCTAAATATGCTCCTGAGATAGTCATGTTGCTACTGATTACTGAAGGCAATACTGGTTCATTTGTAAAGACAATGGATTTTGTTTTCCATCCTTGTTCATATTGTTGATAATACTCATCATATAGTTGTTTGTATTCTATACTAAAAACATATTCTCCAAAATTAAAACCACTCCTTGGTATATTCTCTTCATGATAACCACCAGATATCATCGAATATGATTTGCTCCATTGTGACACGCCATTTTTTAATATTTTTAGATTAATTTTAGAATAAGATGTAAGTGTGAAATTGAAATGGAAATAATTTTCATCAATTGAGTGATTTATATTAAAAACGTCAGAGTTTTGAAAAAACCGCCTACCGCCTGAGTTATCTGACCAAACACTTAAAATATCAGTTTCTAAAATCACACGACCATCAAAATTATTTGCTACAGAAGATATTCTTTTAGGTAAATTGAAGCCCCCAAAATTAGAAGGAGAATTTGAAAATGAACAGATATAATCTCCTTCGAATGAAAACTTATGAACTTTATTTAACCCAATATCTGAAACTAAATATTCATTATTTGGACAAATTGCAATATCTGAAAAGTTTGATAAGTACGAAAAACTTTCTGCTACATTATACAAAAAGATATAATTAGTATTATTAATAATTAAACCTTGTATTACTTTTTTTAATCCATTGTCTATTAGCGCAACGTATCCGTCAAATCTATTGGTTGCCACTCTTTCAATATGATTAAATGGTTGATATCCACTCTGATCTGAAAAACCAGTTGTTGTAGTAAGTATATTACCATTTAAATCTACTTGAAGTAATGACTGATTTAACATATCCACTATTACCAATCTAGCTGGCCAAGTAGAAGCATAGCTTTTACAATATGAAATATCAGATGGTTTGCCTAGACCTGCAACGTTAATAGTTTGTTGATAGGCAATTGTATTTGTATTTGGGAAATACTTTAATTTAATAATTTTGTTCAATCCAATATCCGCTACAAATAAATCACCATTCTCGCCAACAGCAATTGCAATTGGATTTTGGAATTTGAATTCCCCAACATGGTCTCCATAAGATTTAATTTCATAATCATTGGTAAATTTACCTTCCTCCTGATTGACAAATAATATTCTACCATAAACAGGGTCTGATAATAAATAAACTGATTCACTCTTATAAGGATCAGGTCCATATACATAGATATTCACATCAACTTCAGAGTTCTTTGAGCAAAAATCTATACCTGGGAAATTACTATTTGCAAGACTCTTGTTTATTTCCCAGACATTGTATATCGAGCTATATTTAACAGGAATTAATGTTTTAGAATTATCAATAATTTCAACTTCGGTAGAATTAGTTTGTACACTTCTGGTTTTTGTGGATTCAACAAATGCGCGAGATATAGTAGATAGCATATTGTCATCATCATCAGCTATAGACCAAATATTATTAATTTTATTAAAATAGAGAATGAATGGAATGTCTTTTTTGTTTTTATCATAAATCAAATTGGCAACACATGAAATTGTAGTTTCATCATTACTATTGTTAATTTTCTCAATTTCAAAATTGAAATATTTCGGCTTTTCTATTGGCGTGTATGTTGATGTTGTCTTTTTCTTAGAATATTTTGAGAATACATTGCTTTCCTTTTTTATAGACAATAAACTTTCTTTTACATCTTTGTACGACCCAGCCTTTATTGTATTTTCTATTATTGCTATCTTTTGGTTAATAATAAAATTGTCATTTGTTTTTTTAGCACAAATAAAATGGTTAATATTTTGTGAAAAAACAGTGTTAATAAGAACTAGATATATTACTAATATTTTAAAATGCATATTCCCTTCCTCTAATCGATTTGTAAAATAATTGTATTAAAGTTTTGTTCATTTTTATGATCTATTTTTAGTTCTAATAAGAATAGTTTTCCGGTGAAATCACATCTAATCTTTGTATTATTAGTAATAAAAAGATCATTGTTTCTAATATTATTTGCATCAAAATAAATTTCCTTTTTTAATTTTGTGTAAGAATTGTATTTCAATACTTTATAATTATTTGAAACGTAAATATTATTTTGTTCATCATGACCAACATAATACCATCTATCTTGGTTAGATATTTTACCAGACTGAATGTATGGAATAGCAATCTCATCAATTTTTTTTAAATCCTTTGTCATTAAAATTTTTTTTGTTTTAGGTGCTTCAAATATTTGGATATAGTAATTATTTTTATCACCAGTGCTCTTATATATTCTTCCATTTTCATCTTCATAAAAATAGTCTGTTCGTCCTAAAAAATCTCCATCAGTAGAATAAACAAAAACTAAACCCTTTTCATAATAACGTGGGTCTAGGGCAGAAGGTGCTATTGTCACAAATATTTTATCATTGTTAGCTGTAACATTAATATTCCTATCAATTGGGGAAGGGTTTTCTAATTCAAAATTTTGAACCATTTTACCTTTAATATATTTTACTAACTTTACATAAAATTCACCATTTAGTAACAACACATATAAATTGTCTTTATAAGAACATATTTTTATTTGAGTGAAATCTATATTATTTACATCATTGTTTAAATTTATTTCTGAATCAAATTTGCCGTTTCTATTAAAGACTAATATTTTTTTTGAAATGGCATCTGACAGATAAATTCTTTGTTCATTATCGAAAGTTACATCTTTATAAAAAAGGTCTTTCTGCATTAAAGTCTTGTCGTTTATATTTTTAGAATTTTGTGCATTTATTGTCTTGTAATTATCCAAAATAATTGTTTTAGTAATATTTTGTGAAAAGAAAATAGAAGGCAATACTAGTATGCAAATCATTGTTTTGAAAAAATAATACTTCATATTTAAATCTCCATATATTTAATTATAGTTGTCTTTTTGTATATATTTTATAGAGAAGTGGCTCAGGCCAATAATCATCCCACCATTCAAAAATACCACCATCGCTCAAATCTTGAAAAATATCTAACTTGCTTTCTTTAACACCGTATACAAAATAATCTACTAACCCTAATGAACTAATAACTGTCCACTCATTTGGATTGTCCCCATTAATTTTAGTGATTATAGCTACATGATCCCCACCATTATTTTGAGAAACATCAAAATCATATACAACTATATCTCCTGGTAATACAGTTGTAGAATTGGGCGCAGTAATTTCTGTGAATTCGGTTAACAAGTATCCAATTCCAGCTGTTGCATTTGTTCCAAGTACTAATCCAGCGTCTGTCATCGCTCGAACAACTAATGCATAGCAAACAAATCCAGATTGATACTTGGCCTCAGGCTCCATAGTTCGATCAGGATAAAATACACCAGGATACCCACCATCTTCTACATTCTTATATTCACTATAATTATTTTGGTTTGGAATACTAGCATTATTTAATCTGCTAATATAATTATCTTTTGTATCGTTAATATAAGTAGGTCCTACGCGTCCAGAAGGAGTCCATGCAGCAGAACCACTAGTATTTCTACTTATCATAAGGCTGCCTGGTGGTCTCCAAACATCTGGGTGTATAAAGAATGCTGGGCAACCATAAGTATATGCAATACTATTTCGGACTATTTTTTCATTATCATTATTATTGGCTCCTGTATCGTTACTACAACTAGCTATAATCATACTAAATAATACAAGAGCTAATAAAAAGTTTCTATAAATAAATGTTTTTTCCATTTTAACCTCTAATTTTTTTTTGATAGAACTAATTATTTTTTTAAGTAAAACCGCTTCTACACAAACCCAACAAAATACTCACGTTTGTTAAAGTATAATTTTAAAGCCGTATAATTTCTTTGAGTTGTGTTTTTTCTTATTAAGTGTATTAAATTTTTGCTGGTAATTAATTGGTTTTGTTTTAAGTGAAAAAGTTGTAAAATAAAAATGGGGGGGGGCAAATAGTGTGCCAAGTGTTTTAAGTAAAAAGGCTAATGTTAAATGCAAAAAAAATAAAACATTTTCTTTATGGGAAAAGCTTGTAAAGGAGAAAAAAGATATGTGCCTATTTGTATTTACCACTAAAACCTCTTATTTGTTTGCAAGTTAAGTAACAAAAGTTTAAATGGCAAATTGTTTATAATAAAATTATTTTAGCTCATATTAATTTACATAAAGCAAAGTAATAGCAAGGTGGAACTTTTCCATTGTTATTTTAAATGGTGAGGCAGTTTCAATGGTCCACAACATCAACCAATCTCTAAGCATACAAATACTAAAAATATTTTTTGAAATATCTTTTGGGAAACTAATAATCTTGGTAGCAAATTAAATTTGTTGTAATGTTAATGATTTCATTAACCCCAAAATTCAGAGGCTGTGTGAACAAGATAAAAGTACAATCTCAAACAAACTACAGTCTGTTTAAGCTTTTTGTGTAAGCAACTTTATTTTAGAAGTAACATCTTAACAGATTTTTCAAACATTCTTCCTTTTGTTCCTATGGAAACTGCGTTTAACTTACAGAAGTAAACACCACTTGGAAGATTTGTGGCATCAAACTGAACTTGATAACTTCCAAAGTTTTGCTCTTCATTTACTAACTTTGCTACTTCTTGTCCAAGTACATTATAAACATGTAAATTTACAAAACCACTTTGCGAAAGCGAATATCTTATAGTTGTGCTAGGATTAAAAGGATTTGGATAATTTTGCCCTAAATAAAAATTCTCTATTTCAGTTTCATCATTAATTGCTGATGGATTTAATTCTGGACTTCCAGCATTTACCCATGAAGTATAGATTAATTCTGCCATTGCTTTGGATGCATTCCTTAATAGGATTACTGTATAATTTTCTGAATATTCCCAAAATTTTGGATAAAATAAATCGCTTGATGTACTTCCAGCAAAGGCTTTTGCATTTTTATCAGCAATAAGAATAGAATCAACATAGCTATAATTATCATATAAATATTGAAAAATATATTCTGGAACATTATTTATGTAATGAACAGAATCGCCAGCATAATCTATTTGCGATGAATATTTTCCAATCATTGTTGATTCATATCGTGAATGAACTCCGCTCTGATTAGTGTATTGACCATTATAATTTCTTGTTATATGAAGCGGCATATGACCATCGCCAACGTAATGACCAAGATCTGCAGAATAGAACAAAGCTTTTTCAAAATCTCTTCTTGAAAATGAGGCAGTTATTGAATCAATAGTAGTAATTGTTGCCCACGGCAAAATACCCTGATCAGCTACAAACGATGATCCATACATAGCAATAACAGAATCGATGGTATTTGGAATTCTTCCATTAGAAATAAAAATTGAATAATTATCAATATCTATATAATGTTTAAAACCTTCGGTTGGGTCATCCCCTTTTCTGTAATCCGCATCAGAAGCATGTGCAGTAAGATAATCTTTCCAGTACAAAAACTCATTCATATCAGGATGGAAAAATTTTGTTGCGTTGGATGATATTTTACTATGCCCAACATTTCCCCAACCAACAAATATTAGCGAGCTAAAAACCAATAAAATTTTTATATACTTTTTCATTATTCCATCATTAATTAATTAAAAATTGAAAGCTAATCTTTATAAAATTACTTTTCTAAAGATAATATAGAATTGTTTTAATTGTAGTGTAATTTTGGATTATGGTTGATACTAATATCACCTAATCACTTTTAATTGAATTTATTTTTAATGGTCTTAACTTTGGATATATTTGTGAACAAAAAATTCATAATTATGAAAAATCTTTCAATTGAAAATAAAATATCGAGTCTTAGCATCATTGCTTCTTTTGTTGAACAATTTGGTGCTGAAAATAATCTTTCGCAAAAGCATATTTTTGAACTAAATCTTATTCTTGATGAACTAATTACAAATACAATCAACTATGGATATTCTGATGATGAAGCTCACATGATTGAAATTTCGATGGAAATAGAAAACGAGAATATTCTTGTAAAAATAATTGATGATGGAAACGAGTTTAATCCACTTTCAAAAGAAGAAGTGAATATCAATGAAAATTTAGATCAAAGAAAAATTGGTGGATTGGGAATTCACATTGTAAAACAGAAAACAGATGAAATTAAATATGAAAGAAAGGGCGATAAAAATATTGTAAGATTTGTAAAAAATTTAACTAAGTAATAAATACAATTTAACCCTAATTTGTCATTAGAAAACGACTATATTTTCGTAACTTATTGATATTAAATGTGTTAAGGGAATATAGTTCTTATAAAGTCAGTAATTTTTTATCATATTATTTTTAGCAGAAAATGACCATTTTTTGTAAGTCTAACTTATTGTATCAGAATAAGTTAACCGATGTTTTTTCTAATGACCGTCATTAGAGATTTATTCCTATCGACAAATCTGGGTTTAATTACCAAATAATCGATTAACACCACTTTTCATTTCATAAACCGATATTTTTTACTCTAAAAAATCATTTTAAAGTTACAACCATCAATGTAATATCATCGGATTGTTCAGCGCCATTGGCGAAGTTTATAATATCTTTAATAATTAATTCGGTACTTTCTTTAGCCGTCAAATTTTGAATTTTTCCAAGCATATTTTCTAAACGGTAATAATCATAAATATTTCCATCCTTATCCATTGCTTCATTAACGCCATCGGTATAAAGGATAAATTTATCACCTTGTTTCATTTGGTAAAAGCTGGATGTATAAGGTTTCAAATCAAACAAGCCCAAAGCCATTCCGTGTCTATCTTTTAGAGGAGTAATTTCGCCACTATTTGAGACAATATAAGCTGGATTATGACCAGCGCTTGTAAATTCCATAGTTTTGGTCTTGAGGTCAATAATGCACAAAAGCAGAGTTACAAAAAGCTGACTATCGTTATTTTGCATTAAATCGCGATTAATTTGATCAATAATTACAGAGCTTGTAATTCCTTTAGTGATTTTGGAACGAATTAATGTTCTTGTAACCGCCATAAATAATGAAGCTGGAACACCTTTTCCTGCAACATCACCAACAAGCACAACAATTTTTTCATCATCAATAAAAAAGAAATCGTACAAATCTCCACCAACTTCTTTAGCAGAATCCAAAATTGCAAATAAATCCACATCATCTCTTTCTGGAAAAGGTGGAAATATTTTTGGAACCATATCCATTTGAATTTTATGAGCAATTCTTAATTCGCTTTGCATTTTTTCTTTTTCAGCAGTAGTTTCTTTTAGATTTATTATGTAATTATTTAGCTCAAACTGCATTTGCTTAAATGAATTGAAAAGTTCTTCTATTTCATCTTTTGAGTTTATTTCTGGAAGTTTTGAATTAAATTTACCCGAACCAATTTCATTAGCCGCAATGGCAAAAAGATTAAGTGGTTTAGTCATTTTTTTAGAAACTGTAGTTATTGTAACTATTATAAATATTAATCCCAAAAATCCAATTATAACAATTATAAGTGAAAGATTATTTAAATCAGCATAAAGTTCCTTATCAGGAAAAATTATACCAAGTGACCAATTGTTAGAATTAAAAGGAGTGTAATAAATTCTTGAATCATCTTTGATAGTAACACCATTTAGCTTTTCAAAACCACTTTGTCTATCAATCATTTTGCGTCCATAATCGCGTAATAAAGGAATGTTATGTTCTTCCGAAAGTGAAAATATTGTGTGGTTCATTATAAATTCGTTATTAGGATGTGTTACAAAAGTACCAGCATAACTAATAACAAAAGCGAATCCAGTTTCATAAATTTTTATTGAAGAAACTAACTTATCAAGCCAATGCAACTCAACATCAATAGTAATAATTCCCCATAATTTACTTAAACCATTTTCAATTTTGTAAAATGGAACACTATAGGTCGTCATTAATGTATTACCGCCGCCTTCATCATAGTATGGCTCACTCCAAACAGGCTCACCAAGTTTAGCTGGAATTTGATACCAATCTTGGTAAAAGTACTCATATTTAGGATCGTTTAAATTGGACGTGGTAACTTTTTCTCCATTTTTATAAACATAAATTGACGAAAAATATTTATCCTTGTTAAAACTGAAAGGTTCAAATGCAATAGCACTTCCAAATACTTCATTGTTATTGGCAACAATATTCTGAAGCATTAAAGTTAGCTGATGTTCGTTTAATAAATTACTTTCTATAACTGAAGCAAAGTTTAATGGTATTTTAGCCACTCTGCCAATTACTGCATCAATTTGATTAACATATTTTTCAGTTATATTTTTTGCGTTCTGTTCCGCTCCTTCAAGAAATAGATTTCTAGAAATTAGATAATAGGAAGTAAAAATAATCAACGCTATTAATGAAATTGATGAAACAACATATAGGTTTAGACGAAATGCAAATGTGTGTTTTTTGGGTAGCATAATATTATTTTTATCTAATTCCGAAATAGAAATCTGAATAATTAAATTTGTTTTTAATCCTATTTAAATCTGAAAGCACTTTATATGTATTATCAAAATCAGTTTGTAAAAGTTGACCGTTAATGTATTTTTTATCTTTTACTTCAAATAGTTCATTAATTCTGTTAAGCATCCAAGATTGATGTGGTTTATTAAAAGCAATATAATGAGCTTTCATTTGCTGTTCAACTAATGCAATTGCTTCTTCTTTGTGTTTAAAAGTGTAACTCCATGCCTCTAAAGTAGCTTTTACAAATTTTTCAACTGTTGGTTTATGATAATTTTCTTGAAGCATATAAATTCCATCTTCTGGAATGTCCAATCCATAATCAGCAAAAAAGAAAGTTGTTAACTCTTCCTTATTTTTACCAGCGTTAAGAATTGAATGATATTCATTAAACCACATAGTATTCATTGCATCAATTCCACCAAAAAGAAATAAATTAATTGTTGAATTTATTAAAACAAGCTCAATATTTAATTTATTTTTATTGACAAATGACATCAATATTTCATCAAACCCCGACCTCCAAATACCTATTTTTTTACCATTTAAATCTGATGGTACTTTTATGTTATCTGATTCAGCCACTAAAACTTGCCCACACTTTTGTGATAATTGAGCCACATTTATAATTGGCGCGTTGTTAGATTTCAACAAAAGAGCTGTACTTAAAAACATTGAAGCAAAATCAGCCTTTCCATCAAGAAGCAGCTCTTGCGAAGTTATACTTGGGGAAGCATGAATAATTTCTACATCTAAACCATACTTTTTATAAATCTCTTTTTCTACTCCAATATAATAGCCAGCAAATTGAGCTTGTGGTAACCAGTGAACAGCAAATCTAATTTTTTTATTATTCTGTGCATTAAGATTAAAAAAAACAAAAAAAAGCACTATTAACCACATTATACCTTTTTTCATATTTCCTTTGGCAATTTAATTGTAAAAGTAGTTCCTTCATTTATAATGCTATTTACTTCTATTGAACCACCATTAAGTTTTGCAAATTCACTGCAAAGTAATAAACCAATTCCTGTTCCCTTTTCTTTGTTAGTTCCTTGGCGAGATGTATGCACATCAATATCAAAGAGATTTGCGATATAACTTTCTTCCATTCCAACACCTTCGTCACTAACAGAAATGTACCAATAATTAGAATCGCTTTTTTCGTAGATGGTAATATTTGAATCTTGAGATGAGAATTTTATACTATTTGAAACAAGATTTCTTATAATGGTACCAATCATATCAGAATCGCCGAAAACATTGTAATTTTCATCTACACCATTAATTAATGAAATCTTTTTTAATTCCGCAGATGGCATAAGAATATTTATTATTTTATCAATTTGCTTGTTTAAATCAAAATAATCTTTTTTTACCTCAATGTTGTTTGTCTGAATTCGTGACCAATTTAAGAGATTTTCTAAGAGTTCAAAAGTTTGTCGCGAAAGATTTTTAATCATTTCTAAATATTCTTGGGATTCCCTTTCTTCAATTATATCATCTTTATCTGTAACAATTTCTGAAAGACCAATTATGGCAGAAATAGGATTTTTAAGATCGTGTGCAATTATTGAAAAAAACTTGTCTTTACTTGCATTACTTTTCCGTAATTCTTCATTAATGGAAATAATTTTATTTTCATATCCAATTCTTTCGCTCACATCTCTTAGTGAAGTAAAAACATAATTATCATTTTCATCACTAAAAGTGTTAATTATCATATCAACATGAATAATTTCACCGGATTTAGTTTTTATTTCTTTATTTGAAAGTACGCTACCAAACATTGTAAATTGGGTTGGACTTTTGGGAAGTTGAGATCCATTCCCTCCATCTAAAATTTTTGAGAGATTTTGCCCAATAAGTTCATCTTTTGAATATCCAAGGAGTTCATTTGCTGAATTATTTACGTCAATTATTTTACCAGAAATTCCATCCGTAATAAAAATTGAGTCAACAGTTTCGTTAAAAACCGCTTGATAACTAAAATCTTTTTTTTCTTTCATATCAACAGTTAATTTGTTTAGTAATTAAAATATAACGAAATCATTATTTGTTTTTGAATTCAAATATATAATTTATTATTATAAAAATATATTTATGAATTAACTTCATTTTTCTCTGAATAATTTTTACAAAACAATAAATAATACAAAATATAAATTACTAGATAAGATTATCTTTGTAAACAAAAAGTTTGGTTTATAATAATTTAATTTCCGCATCTTTAGACCATTTCAACATAACCTTTAAGAAAATATTTTTATAAAAATTAGCATATTTAATTTTTTTTTATTATTCTAGCCCCCTGCAACACTTTTCAATTAAGATTATGTTGTATTTATTATTGTGAAAATAGTTGGATACAAATATGGCAAAAACTCGAAAACTTAGTTATTATTTATCATTATTTATATTTATTTCATCTAATATTTTTGCACAAATACAAGATTCTGTTTTAACCCGCATTGATTCAACTCATAAAACAATTAAAATAATTGATGATCATAACTCAAATACAAAAGAAACCGAAACAATTTACTCTACTGCAAATTCTCTAGTTGAAAAACCACTTACAGTTTTAATATTAGATTTTGAAGATAGACCAATTGAAGGAGTTCCAGTTTATTTTTCAATTATTTACGCACCTCAGAAATCAGTTGGAACACAAATTGAAAACGATACAGTTTTTACAAATCAAAATGGAATTGCACAAACTAGCATTAAATTGGGTTCAGAAAAAGGTGATTACGATTTTTCAGCAAGGATTGATAACAATAATGGTGAAAATAATATTGTCTATTTTAAAATTTATGCCCGTGACCAAAGTTGGGTGTTTTATCTTGTAATTGGCTTAATTGGTGGTCTTGCTCTATTTATTCTTGGAATGGAAATGATGAGTGATGGGCTTAAAAAAGCTGCTGGCAGCAAAATGAGAAGCATTTTAAGCACAATCACTAACAATCGGTTTATTGCTGTTATTGCTGGTATTTTTGTAACAATTGGAATGCAAAGCAGCAGCGCCACAACCGTTATGCTAGTCAGTTTTGTGCAAGCACAACTGATGACATTTTCTCAATCGCTCGGAATTATTCTTGGTGCTTCTATTGGCACAACAATTACTGCACAGTTAATAGCATTTAAAATTACAGATTATGCATTGCTAATTGTTGGAATAGGAGTTTTGATTAGACTTCTTGCTAAAACTAAAAAACTTAAAAATATTGGTGGTGGAATTCTTGGTTTCGGAATTTTATTCTTAGGAATGTGGTTAATGTCAGATTCCATGTTCCCCTTGCGAACATACAAACCTTTTATTGATTTGCTCTTGCACCTCGAAAATCCAATAATGGGTATTTTAGTTGGAACTCTCTTTACTGCCTTAATTCAAAGCAGTGGTGCATTTATCGGAATTGTAATTGTTCTTGGTTCACAAGGTTTAATTACTCTTGAAGCGGCAATACCTCTTTTATTAGGTTCAAATTTAGGAACAAGCATTACTGCCATATTAGCAAGTATCAACAGCAGCAGAGATGCAAAAAGAGTTGCACTAGCTCATTCGCTTTTCAAAATTTTGGGAATAATTCTTTTTGCCTGGTGGATTCCTACTTTTGCTGATTTGATTAGAACATTTTCACCTGCTACTGGATTAGATATTACATCACCTAATAATTTTGACGCACTTCCTCGCCAGATTGCAAATGCGCATACATTTTTTAATATAATTCTTACCGCAATATTATTACCAGGTATTAATATTGCAGCCAAACTCATTACTAAAATGTTACCTGATATTCCAGATGAAGAGGAAGAAGAACACTTTAAAACTAAATATTTGGAGGATGATTTAATTTCAACACCAGCTTTGGCTTTAAGTTTAACTAAAGCTGAAATTATAAGAATGGCTTTGAAAGTGAAAGGTATGATTGAGAAAATACTTCCTATATTCTTTGATTACAAGCCTGAAGCATTAGATGAATTAAACGAAAAAGAAGAGGAAATTGATTTTCTAAATTTTAAAATAAATAGATATTTAAGGAAAATTAGTCAAGAATCAATTGTTGAAGAACGGTCTGATGAAATTTTTCAACTTATGCATACTGCCACTGAAATTGAGCAAATTGGAAATGTAATTGCTAAGCGATTAGTTCCACTTGCAAAAAAGAAGAACAAAAATAATATACATTTTTCAGAAGAAGGTGAAAAAGAAATTAGAGAATATCACTTAAAAACAATTAAACAAATGAGCAGATCAATAGAATATTTTAAAGATATAAATCTTCAAGATGCAAAGCATATTAAACAGAAATACAAAAAATATAGATTAATGGAACAAGAACTAAGACGAACACATTTTGACCGTTTGCTTGATGAAGTGCCAGAAACGGTTGAATCAAGTCAGATACATTTGGAATTGATTGAATTGCTAAAGAGAATTAGCAGTCACGCAACAAATATTGCCAGTATGCAATTAGAATCACACGGTGAAAAGGAAAAAGAAATATCACTAAAAGCTGAACTGCATAATATTGAAAAGAAGAAGAAGAAGAAAAAAGAGATTGAAGAATAAATATTTTGAATATGCAAATAGCAAATCAATCATATTTTAGGGATTATAAAATTATGAGAAGTGTTAACATATTTTTTTATGCCATATTTTTGTTTTACTCAACAAGTGCTCAAACAACTTCTGAAATAACTATTTACTTCCAAGTTAATATGGAATTGGAAATTGCTGCTGAAAAATTTATTAATGCAACAGATACTTTATTTACACGTAGTTCATTAAATAATTGGTCAGATATTGTAGTGCTTACACGTTCAACCGCTGATACTAATATCTATGAGGGTTCTGCACAATTTGAATCTTTTGATGGTGATATGTTTTATTACAAATATGGATACACAACTGTAAATGGTACAAACTGGGAAGGTGGTGATAGCCATTACTACATTGTATCAGCCACAGATCTGACTAATCATTATATAATTCTGCCCGTATTGGCTTATAACGTTTTTGGAGGAACTGAAGGGATTAATTTGCATGAAACAAAAATTAGATTTGTTGTTGATATGAACAACGCTGTATATTGGAATGGAAAAACATTCACTTCTATTGATAATGTTGTGCTTGCTGGAGCAAGTTCACCATTAGAATTATTTGGTTTGGAATGGCCAGATTCTGACTCCAACAAAGTATTATTCATGTCCGATGATGGAACTAATGGTGACGAGACAGCAGATGATGACTTCTGGACTAAAGAGGTAACCTTTCCTATTTATACATCATCAACAATTCAATATAAATATGGTGCAAATTGGGGATTAGCATCTAATGGTGGAACAAATGATAACGAAACCGGCATGTATGGATTACACCATTTTGTCAACACTTTCATATTTAATCACACTTACATAGATTTTTGGTGTGGAGATGCAATAGATGTATTCGGAACAATGGGACATAAAGATATTGTAAATAATGTTGAACAAATTAGTAGTGGTATTCCAACCATTTATAAGCTAGAACAAAATTATCCAAATCCATTCAACCCAAGTACGACAATTAAATATTCAATTCCACGTAACACAGAATATTATTCTGTGAACCAAGTTACACTAAAAGTCTTCAACATCCTTGGGCAAGAAGTTGCCGAATTGGTAAATGAAGTAAAATCTGCTGGTAATTATGAAATCAATTTTAATGCATCGTATTTAACATCTGGAGTTTATTTTTACAAAATTCAATCGGGGAAATACTCATCAACAAAAAAGATGATTTTATTAAGGTAATCAAAAATGTACTAGCAATTATCCATTATTTACTAGCTAAATATCATCATTCCCTGGTAATAATTCATTCACAACCAGTGATATATCATTTAGTTGTGGTCGGGAATGATTTTTATTTTTACCCAGCAGGAATCATTTTACCAGTACGTTTACTTTTTCTACCTCTGAAAGTTTTTTACCAGTGAAATATATATCTGCAATTTGCTAGTTGAAGGTTTTATTGCTCCACAAAAAAATGATTCTAACAAAATATTATATTAAAGCACAAGTTTTTTTTAATTTTCTCGTCTTAATACTATATTGCAACATAACAGTCTGGAAAAATATTTTTGTCCGAACAAATTTATAATAAACATGATTTTCAAAGCATTGTAGAAAACCTCCAAGAAAAGGTTCGTAATACGTGTTATCGATATGTAAATAATATTGAAGATGCCGATGATATTGCTCAGGAAGTATTCATCCAAGTATATGAATCCATGTCTCATTTTCGCGAAGAAGCACAATTATCAACATGGGTTTATCGCATTGCTGTAAATAAATCGCTTGATTTCCTAAGAATGAAAAAGAGAAAGAAAAGATTTGCTATACTTGCATCAATATTCAAGCCTGGCGATGATGAAGGAGTAATTGAAATTCCAACAACTCACAATCCACAAAAAGAACTAGAAGCCAAAGAAAGAAAACAAATTTTAGATGATGCAATTGGGAAACTACCAGAAAATCAGATAACTGCAATAACACTAAGCAAATACGAAGGTTTTAGCAATAAAGAAATTGCATCGATTATGGATATTTCACTCTCTGCTGTTGAAGCATTAATACATAGATCAAAAAAGAATTTACACAAAGAATTATATAATTACTTTGATAAAATATTATAATGATAATATTGATTCGTTATATTCAATTTTCGCTATTGTAAATAGTAAAGTTCTCGAATCAGCGATTCGAGCTACAATGTAGTGCGATTCGCTGAATCGCAAACAGATACTAACAAAGTAGTAAACTGTATAATAAACCAACATAATTACAACAATGCTCTTAAAAGTAGAGGTATCTTTTGTAAACAAACTGATAGTCATAAAATATTATAATGGTGCTAGTTTTTAATAAAAATATCGTCAAAAGTATTAGGATAAAAAGATGAATAAAAAAGAAAATATTGAAAATGAAATTCAGAAAACTATTAAACAGTTTGAACTGAAGGAACAATTACAACCTAATCCTTATTTTTATACTCGTGTTAAATCGAGGTTGGAAGAAAGAAGAAATAAACCTAAAAGATTTTACTCCTCAATTCTTCAACCAGCTTTACTAACCGCTTTGGTGGCACTAAACTTAAGCACAGCAATTTGGTATTTTAATAGTAATGCGCAATACATCGAAACTAATAGTAAATCAAAGTTAGTGGATATTTTTTCGGAAGATTTCAAAATTGACAATAATCAAAATAGTTTAAATATTTTTGAATAGGAAAATACAATGGATATTTTTAAACAAAAGCGTTATTTAGTAATAGTAATTATCATTCTTATAATTCTAAATCTTTCAACAATTGTTATGATTTGGATTGGAAGACCACAAGAGTCTAATAAAGAAATACCATATGCTCAGCCAAGAGATATAAAAATAATGCTAAAAAAAGAGCTTAATTTTAGCAATGAGCAAACAGAAAAATATTTAATGCTGCGAGATAAGCATCAAGAAGTTACTATAAATCTAGAGAAAGAAATTAGAAACCTAAAAAAGCAAATGTTCGATAAAGTTCTAGAGGATAATAATTCTTCAACTATTTCTGATTCATTACTTAAACTTAGCCTTGAAAAACAGTCTGAACTAGAAAAACTGACCTTTAAACATTTTGTTGAGTTAAAAGAATTATGCAACTCAGAACAACAAAAAAAGCTTCAATTACTCATTCATGTAATGTTTGGTCCGCCCAAAGATAGAATGAATGAAGGTTTTCAACCACCTCTTCCAAAAGGTGAACTGCCTCCCCCACCCATAAACTAGAAAAAAAGTTTTAATAGTAGAAAGTCCAATATTTGATAAATAATGGACTTTTTCTTTTTATCCCATGTTCGCCTGTGCATTGATTGTTGTTATTATTTATCATTTGCTCACTTTAGTAACATTACATAATTGAATTAATAGAATAATATTTTATTTCACCACAAGTTTTTTGAAAAACCATCGTCTTAACAAATAGAACAACAAATAAGCAAAATAAAAAAAGGAGAATTACAATGAACAAACCCAAAATATTCAACAATCTTAGCAAATTGATTTTGAGTGCTATAATATTAGTTAGCAGTAGTTTAATTGCTCAACCTAGACAAGATATGAAACATCCCCCAATTCCAGATGAAAAACAAATAATGAAAATGGTGGATGAATTATCTACAGATCTTGATTTAAACAGCGAACAGAAAACCCAAATTACTGAACTATTTAAAAACCATTTTGCCGAATTAAAAACTAAAATGGAAAACCATGAACTAGCTGAACAAAAAGATAGACAAGAAATGGAAGGTTTTAGAGATAATTTTGCAGCAAAAGTAAAGAGTATTTTGACAGAAGAACAAAAACTTAAATTCGACGATTTCATGAAAAATCATGAACCAAACCATGGACAAAAGCCTGAGCATATGAGGCCAAGAGATTAAATTAAATTAGGAGTTAAAAATAATGAAATGGAAATTAAAGTTTCACATGAAAAGTATTTTAATATTAATATTTATTTCAAGTTATGCTTTGTTAGCACAAACATATAAAATTGTTGATACAGGGCAAAACAAGTTTTATGGAAATATTAGTGAAATTACTAAACCATCTGCTGGTGAAAATTTTTATGGACAGGATGCGCAATTTGATGGATATCAACCATCATACACCGATAACGGTGATGGTACCATTACTGATAATGTTACTGGTTTAATATGGCAAAAATCATTTATAACACTTACTTGGAGCGATGCCGAGTCTGAAGCTGCGTCTGCAAATACAGGTGGATATACAGATTGGCGAGTTCCGACAATTAAAGAATTGTATTCTTTAATCTTATTCACAGGAAATCAAGGCAGTGGATCACCTGAATCAACTACACCTCCCATTGATGCTGTTCCGTTTATTGACACCTTTTATTTCGATTTTGAGTATGGTCAAACTGCTCGTTACATCGATGCTCAATATGTTACTAACACAGTTTATACTTCAACAACAATGGACGGAAACGCAACTTTTTTTGGGGTAAATTTTGCTGATGGACGAATTAAAGGTTATCCTCAATTTAGACGCGACAGTGTGCCTTACTATGCAAGATTTGTAAGAAGCAACGCCAATTACGGCAAAAATAATTTTGAAGACAATGAAAACAATACTATTACTGATAAATCAACTGATTTGATGTGGACTCAATTTGATAGCGGAAGTGAAGGAGTTGCTTCTCTCCTTTCAAACTATACTAAAAGTAACGGCTCATTAAACTGGGAAGAAGCTTTGGATTTTGCAGAGAAGTTTTCTTTTGCTGGATATGATGATTGGAGACTTCCAAATGCAAAAGAACTTCACAGTATATTAGACTATACTCGTTCACCCGATGCAACAAATTCACCTGCTATTAATGAAGTTTTTGAAACCACTTCAATAATTAATGAAGATAATCAAGATGATTATCCAGGATTCTGGACATCTACAACATTTAATCCAGGTACGGACGCTGTGGTTATTTTTTTTGGAAGAGCACTCGGCTATATGGATTTTGGCTCAGGCAGCCAATTTTATGATGTTCATGGGGCAGGTGCGCAAAGAACTGACCCGAAAACTGGAGAGCCTACTTACGGATTCGGTCCACAAGGAGATGTGAGAAGGGTTTACAATTATGTTCGCTTAGTTCGTGATATAAATTTAACAGACATCAAAGAAAATAGTTCAGATGCTTCAAAAATTCCAGATAGTTATGAACTTAAACAAAATTATCCAAATCCTTTTAACCCAAGTACAACAATAACGTATTCAATTCCAAATGATGGAAGTAGTGAAACATCAAAAGTGAAACTAATAGTTTATGATGTGCTTGGAAATGAAATTGCAACACTTGTAAATGAACAGCAAATATCTGGATTTTATGAAGTTAAATTTGATGCCAAAAATTTAACTTCTGGAATTTATTTTTATCGCATGCAAAGTGGCAATTTTAGCCAAAGCAAAAAAATGATTTTTGTTAAATAATGAATGTGTTCGGTTTTTAGGCTGAAAATAAACCGTTGAAACGGTTATCTGATAGCTAAATTATTAATAACCCACGACTTAAGAGGCTGTGTGAAAAGCCTCAATTGTTGGCCTTTAATTATTTATATTTTTGTAATTCCATTGCTACTTTTTATATAATCTAAATTAATGGGAAAACATACAACTTATTGCACTAAAACAAAAAAAACAAAGAGCATCTTATGCAGATACCCAATCATAACCAATTATTAGTTCCATTATATTGTCAAAAGACTCAATATTAAGCAATCTCTTTATATTGTAAGCAGTTGAGTATATATTTATTTCTGTTGAAACTTTTTCTTTTCCTCTTAGTAACAACGGTATTTTTCCCATCCAATATTTTAGTGTTCCAAATGGGTGCTCTACTATTGTTTTTCTTTTATTTACTTTTGCTTTTGAGAATACTTGTTCCATTCTCTTTTTATAACTTTCAACCCATTCAATATTTGATGGTCTATATAAAATTCTACCACTTTTCGATTTTGTGCATTCTGCTCTTAATTTACATCCATCACATTCTAGCCCTTGATACATATCGGAATAACCATTCTTTCTTTCCTTGTTCTTTTGTTTTAATACTAGTGGTTTCCTTTCCGAACAAATATACTCATCTTTTTCCTTATTGTATTTGAACTCTGAAACTTCTTTTTTCTCGTCTGGTATTGCTACATAACATTTAATTTCTTCGTCCAATTCTAATTCTTCTATTTTGGTTGGTTTGTAATAGCCTTTATCTGCCAATACTTCTTCTGGTTTCTTGCCTATTTCTTCTTCTATAGAATTTACCATTGGCTCTAATTGATTTAAGTCATTCTCCTCATCTGTCACTTCTGTGTCTGCTATCATATTATGCTTTGAATCAACTCCCGATTGAATATTATAGGCTGGGATAAATCCATCTCTACTTTTCATTAGTCGGGCTTCTTTGTCTGAGAGACTCACGCTGCTTCGGTTATTCTCTTCTAAAAATCTTTTTGCTTCTACCAGTTTTTCTATCTTTGCTTGTGAGACTATATATTTGTCCAATAGTATTTTGTTTATATCTGCACCAATATATTCTGTTGCTAATTCTTCTTCTAAGGATTCTAATGTATCATTAGATTGTAGTTTTAGTAAATATTCTTCTATATTCTTATTCAAGTTCTCTAATCTTTTTTCTATCTTTTTTACCGTTAACATATCTTTACTGGCATATGCCTTTATTTTTGTCCCATCTATTGCTACTGTTTTTCCTTCTATATATCCGGTAGAGCGTAAGAACTTGCGAAATGATTTCGTTAATTGCTTTATCGAATCTCCATTTTCTTTTCTGTAATTAGATATAACCCAATGGTCTGGTTGTAAATCTCCCAGCAGCCACTTTACTTCTATATTCCGCTTTGTTTCTGATTCTAATTTACGGGAACTACTTATTCCGTGTAAATAACCATAAATATATAGCTTTAAGAAAGTTATATCATGATATCTGGGGCGCCCAATATTATCTTCTTTTGCTTTTGTGAATTTGTCTCTTTGACTATTATAAATTTTATCAACTAAAACATCCATTATTCTTATTGGATTGTCTGGTGCATTCGACAAATCCAAACTGTTCATCATATTTAGCTGATTACGATCTTGAGGTTGTATATATATCATAATATTGTCTTACTTAATTCTATTTATTTTGTATATAAATATAACTATTTTATCACATTTGTTAACCAAAATCTTTTCCCTTGACTTCGACTTTTCACACAGCCTCTTAAGTCGTGGGTTAGTGGTAAAAGGACAAAAATCTTTAACGGTTTTAACCGTTTAAAACCTTTTTAAAGTAGACTCATAAATATTAGAGTTTAGTAATTTAATTAAGAATAATCATTGTATTCTAAATCCAAAACTAAGCATTTGGTCAATATCGTTTTCACTAATATAACAATGAATACGGTCGCCTCTGGGACAATTACAAGCAGCACAAGTTGCATCGTAAGGAAAAGACTGCTCTAGTTTATAAATTAAGATACCTAAGTTTTCAAAATATTGTTCAAATATTTGAAGCTTTTTGGTATCAGTAAACTTTGAATACAATTCATAATCATCATTGTTTTTTTCTAACCAGTCTTGTTCCCAAGTATTTCCCATGCATTGTATTGGGTCAATTGTTACCCACTGACGATTTGCATCCTCTTTACAAGCCTGAAAAAATACTCCAAGAAAAAGGATTACTGATAATAGAAAATATTTCATAACCATTTCTCTTTTTTATACCAATCAATAGTTGCCTTCATTCCCTCATCAAGCGAATACTTTTCTACAAATCCTAAATCCTTTTGAGCTTTTGTGGTGTCACATGTCCAAGCTTCTTGAACAAAATCACGAGCTTTTTCAAGATTAAACGTAGCTGGTTTGCTGCTAAACATTGAGAAAAATTGGGCAAATGCAGCAACTATGTAAACAAGGAAATGAGGTAATCTTAAATTAATTGCACCTTTTCCCATTGCATTTTTTATAACTTTGCCAATTTGAGGCCAATTATAAAACTCTTTTGAACTGATAAAGTAAGTTTCACCTTTCGCAATTTCTGATGTTGCGGCAAGATAAATTCCTTGTACTAAATCTTTAACATATATTATACTCAACTCTTTTCTGTTAAATCCAACAAGAGTCATTAATCCTTGTTTATATGTTTTGAAGACTAAATAAATCTCAGTATCGCGGTCGCCATATATTGCTGGTGGGCGCACAATTGTAATTGGTAATTTATCCATGTATTTTTTTGCCAATTCCTCTTGCGCAACTTTACTTCTTCCATAGGTTGTAATTGGATTTGGAATACTTTCTTCATCTACTGGAAAATCAAGTTTTGAAGGTCCACTTGCGGTTAAACTACTAACAATTAGAACTCTTTTTATATTTGGAGCAACTTCTAAAACTGCGTCTAATAAATTTCTTGTTGTTTCAACATTTCCTTTAAAATAACCTTCTTCTGTTTTTGCTTTTACAACTCCCGCAACGTGATAAAGAAAATCAATATCTTTCAATATTATTTTCAATGAGTTAAAATCAAATAAACCTGAATCGTGAATTACTACATTTTTACCTTCTAACCAACGTAAACTGCTACTTCTTCTTACAATACAGTGAACTTCATCTCCCTTTTCTAAAAGATAATCAACTAAATGGCTTCCTACAAAACCACTTGCACCTGTTACTACTGATATATTTTTTGTGATCATAAAACATCTTATATTTTGTTTTCAAAATTGGATTAATATCTATTAAATGGTAAATTAGCAAGTTAAATTTATACTAAAAATACTAATTATAAAATACATTTTTATACTATTATTGGAGAAACATTGGATTTATTCAAAAAATGTTATGATTTTACTCGTGCAGATGAAATAAAAAAAACAGGACTATATCCTTATTTCCGAGCAATTGAAGAAAATGAAGGGCCATTAGTTCACATTGAAGGGCGCGAAGTTATTATGGCTGGTTCAAATAATTATTTAGGACTAACTGCTCATCCCAAAGTAAAAGAAGCTTCTATTAAAGCTATTGAAAAATATGGAACTGGTTGTTCTGGCTCGCGTTATTTGACCGGTACACTTGAATTGCATTTAGAACTTGAAAGAAAAATGGCAAAGTTTTTTGGCGTTGAAGCTGTTCTTCTTTATAGTACTGGTTACCAAACAGGACAAGGTGTAATTCCTACTCTTGTGCAACGTGGTGAATATGTTGTATCTGATAAAGATAATCACGCATCAATTCAAATTGCTACAATGATGGCAAAAGGTATGTCCGCAGATTTATCAAGATATAAGCACAATGATATGGCTGATTTGGAAAGAGTTTTGAATAAAATTCCCAAAGAAACTCCAAAACTAATTGTTAGTGATGGTGTATTTAGCACAGGTGGTGAAATAGTTGAATTAGATAAATTAGTTGCTCTCGCAAAAGAACATAATGCGCGTACTCTTATTGATGACGCACACGCAGTTGGCGTTATTGGAAAAGGTGGACGTGGTACCGCAAGCGAATTTAATTTAGTTGGCGATGTTGATTTAACAATGGGTACTTTTAGCAAGACGTTTGCCTCACTTGGTGGATTTATTGCTGGTAAAGCAAAAGTTGTTGATTATATTAAACATCATAGCGCTGCTTTAATTTTTTCTGCTTCCCCAACTCCTGCCTCTGTTGCTGCTGCAATGGCTGCTTTGGAAATTCTTGAAGCAGAACCATGGAGAGTTGATAAATTAATTTATAACGCAAATTATATTCGTAAAGGTTTAACCGAAGCTGGTTTTAACGTTATTGATGGAAGAACTGGAATTGTTCCTGTAATTGTTGGAAATGATGAAATTGCTTTCAAAATGTGGCGAATGTTATTTGATGCTGGTGTTTTTGTTAATGTTTTCATTTCACCAGGCGTACCAGAAGGAAGACAAATGATGCGCACTAGTTACATGGCAACACACGAAGAATCACATCTTGACCAAATAATTGATGTATTTAAAAAAGTAGGGACTGAATTGGGATTGGTTTAATTGTTTCAATTTACAAATTATATTTTTAGGCTCAATGATGTTGTTTTCATCACTGAGCTTTTTTTTTAAGGAGTTTTTATGAATAGTATTGAAATTAAAACACTTCATCCAACAAAGGATATTGTAAAATTTATAAAATTTGCTTGGAAAATTTATAAGAATGATCCAAATTGGGTTCCACCCCTTTTAATGGATAAAAAGAAAATTCTTAATAAAGACAAAAACCCATTTTTCAAAACAGCAGAAATGGAAATGTTTATGGCTTTTAAAAATGGCGAACCAGTTGGAAGAATTGCCGCAATTAAAAATGATACTCATAACAAAGTTCATAACGAAAATATTGGTTTTTTTGGATTTTTTGAATCAATCAATGACCAAGAAGTTGCAAATACATTGTTGGATAAAGCCAAAGAATGGTTAAAAAGTAAAGGTGTAACAGCAATGCGTGGTCCAGCAAATCCATCCAGTAATGATGAGTTCGGGATGCTTTTAGAAGGGTTTGACGATCCTCCTAGATTAATGATGACATATAATCCTAAATATTATTTAGATTTAATGGATAATTATGGATTAAAAAAGATAAAAGATTTGCTTGCATATAAGATTGATAATCCTAAATTACTAAAATCAGAAAAATTAATTCGTGTTGCCGAAATTGCAAGAAAAAGATCCAAAGTTGAGATTAAGCAAATAAATCTTAAGCAATTCAAAAGTGAATTAGAAAAAGTAAAACTTGTTTATAATCAAGCTTGGGCTCCTAATTGGGGCTTTATTCCAATGACTGATGAAGAAATTGATAATTTGGCAAAGGAGTTGAAACCACTTGTTGAAGAATCGCTAGTCTTGTTTGCAGAAGTTGAAGACAAAATAGTTGCTTTTGCACTTGTTATGCTTGATTATAATGAACTATTTAAAGATTTTAACGGCAGATTATTGCCTTTTAATTTTATTAAGCTTTTCACCCAAAGAAAAAAAATTAAATGGGCTAGAGTTCTTACTTTAGGAATTATTCCAGAATATCAAAAGCGTGGTTTAGATGCACTTTTGTATTATGAAATTACTAAACGAGCTGAAAAGATTGGAATACTAAAAGGCGAAGCAAGCTGGATTCTTGAAGATAATGCCATGATGACTCGAGGGGCGGAGGCAATGAATGGCGAAGTTTATAAAAAATACCGTGTTTATGAGATGTCAATTTAATTTTTTGGGCAGAAATCTTTTCTGCCTTTTTTACTAATAAATACACTAGGTAATGATTTGAAAAAACGAATTTTTGTTTTATTGTCCATTCTTTTATTACTTTCAAGCAACTTAACTTTCTCACAATTTACACAAAACGATTCTGCATTAGTTAGAACAACATTTCTTCGTGAATTTGATAAAGATATTATTTACCAATACTTATCTTCTAATGATTCTACAAAAATACATGCTGCACTTTTATCCATAAGCCATTCTGAAGATACTACATTTGTCGATTCTGTTATTAAACTAGATTTTAATAATTATGGCGATTATATTTCTTTTGCATTGGGACAATTAGGTGAAAGTAAAAAATCGGAAGACTATCTTTATGATTCTGCTTATGTTCCATTTAAGGATAATTACATTGAGGCACTTGGTTTATGTGGTGATTCCTTAACTCTTGATTTTTTAATGCAAACAATTGACAGTATCTCAGATAGTCATTACTCACCTGTTAGTTCAATAACTTTTCCCATAGTTATTGCTAATTTTTATTCTCGTGGAATTACAAATGAACGTTCGCTCGAATATCTTGTGAACAATTTAAAGAAGATACCCCAAAACCTAAAATTACTTGATGAATATAAAGCAAATTCAATACTTATAAGCATTTATAATAATGAACGAGCTTTGAATACTGCTTATGCTCTTTACAGACTTGGTTCAAGTAAAGAAGCAATACCAGAATTAATTAAATATCTAAACAATGATTACTATCATCAAACAAAACTTTATGCTCTTGGAAATTTTAGAAAATTAAAATATTTTCCAGATGATCCCATTTTGCTTAGTAATTTAGTTAACTCAGATTCTTGGAGAATTAGAACTGAAACAGCAAACTCAGCTTGTTACTATCCATTTAGTTCAAAGGGAGAAATTGGCAATTACATTTATCTAGTATTAGATAATAATCCAAATGTATCTCGCACAGCAGCAATAGCACTAAAAAACATTAAATATCCCAAAGATCAAATTTGGATCAAGCATGAAATAGAAGCGCTTCTTCAAAACCAAAATCTCACAAAAAATACACGAGGTGAATTGCTAATTAGTTATGCTTCCCTTTTCAAAATAGCAACCGATTCATTAGTAAATGTAGTTTCCCAACAAATTGAACCAAAATTTATTTATCGACTTTTAGCTGATAATATATCTAATCCAGAATTTAATTTTAAATATTTGAATGAAAGGATTATTAATAGTAGTGAAATAGAATTACTGGATTTATTACCTGCATATTTAACTTTGCAAAATAAATATCTCAACAATAAAGAATATGCCTCCTATTTGTTTACGGTATTGAAAGGCAACAAAACATCATCAGTTTCTATAATTGCTGATGGATTAGAACTTCCAATAATAAAACAAAATAAAGAAGTTTTGCAAGAAATAATTCTCGAACAAATATTTAATCATAAAAATGATACCCAATTTTCTGAAACAATCATTTCGCTCGCTAATTTAGCAAATAGAGTTGACAACTTATTTTATGAAAGTGTAATTGATATGCTCTCATCTTCCATGCTTAATTCCATTAAAAAATATGCTCTTGAAAAACAAGGTCTTAAATTTGAAGCATTAAAGGATGATGCTTTGTTTATCCGACTCTGGAGTTCTGCATTCAAATACAAATTTGCATATGTTGAAACAAACAAAGGCAATTTCACAATTGAATTAAAACCGGAATTTGCTCCAATGACTTGTGGCAATTTTATAACTCTTGCTGAAAAGGGTTTTTATAATGGAGTTATTTTTCATCGAGTTGTTCCTAACTTTGTTATCCAAACTGGTGATACAACCAACACTGGTTGGGGCGGACCTGGCTATGAAATAGTTTCAGAATTTTCACCACTTCCATTTGATAGAGCCGCTGTTGGAATTGCAAGTATTGGAAAAGATACGGAAGGCTCACAATGGTTTGTTATGCATTCAAATTATCCTCATTTAAATGGAAGATACACTAATTGGGCAAATGTTATTGAAGGAATGGAAATTGTTGACATTATTGATGAAGGAGATAGAGTTATAAGTATAAAATTTGCCAAATAGAACTATATTAATAATTATGCACAATCATTTGGCATCGGTAAATTTTGGAACGTGCGGAAAGTGAATTTATCCCAATACCCTCTCTGAAGTTTAAGTTTACTATCAATAATTTGAAAAAACCAGCAATCTCTCAGACCTGAAGGATCTTTCCATTCAATAATTGCTGGTTATGGCTGAACTGCATTTATTTTTCTTGAGCTTCTATATATTTAGATGTATGAGCAGGATCAATTTTAATTAATTTATTAAATATTGTTCTGTCTTCATAATTCTTAAGGTATGAAACCAATTCACCAGCTTTTGCATCAAAAAATGAATTTATAAAAGGACTTCTAATATTTGTAGTTTTTTTCATTTGCTCAAGATTATCAACTAGTTTGTTTATATTTTTATATGTTGTTTCTTTATCACGATAAAAAACATCCAATCCATTGTAATGATAATCAAAAATATCTTGCCTAAATTTCTGGAAGTTTGCACCTGTAGCATCCTCAATAAAACCACGTTTATAGTAATTTGCATTCTTTGTTCCCCAGCTATCGGTGTATCCAGAAGTTCCGCCCATAATAGCAATTCTCATTGCTTCCTGAAAATAAGTTGTTCCACCAAATGGTTGATATGAATCTGCATCCATTCCAATAATTACAAGGGCATAAAAATCCAAGAAACTTGTGAGCTGATTAAAATCCATTGTATTAAAATATAAACTTTGATTTTTCTCGTAAAGAAAAGTCCATTTATTATCCATAATATTCAACATTAAAGAGCGTTTTTCGCTACCTTCAACTGGACGAGTACTATTTATTACTACTTGTGCTGTATAATTCAGTTCATCCGATGCGGTAGTAAAAAATATATTAAAGCTACAATTTATTCTAGGCCACTCCCAACTGCTACCAGTAAATTTTGTATTATTAAGATAATCTTCAATTTGATTTTTAAATACTACTAGATGTTCCCTATAAATTGTTTTAAGTTGTTCAGTATTTATTTGTACCGTTGCCTCTAACTCCTGTCCCCAGATATTAAGATTTAATAAAAGGAAAATAACAACAAAACACTTTTTCATATTTAACTCATTTAGTTAATAATTGATTAAAAGAAATAATTTAGATAACTTACAACAACTATGATTACAAGATATGAAACTTTCATGACTGTTTCAAAGGGATTAGGGTTTGTCTTGTAAACATAAATTTTTAATATTCAAAAAAGGCACAAATAATACATATGAATTTATTAAAAAAAATAATATTTGTCTTGCTCATTTTTTGTTTTGCAAGCTTTGGACAAATTAAACCTGGAGCAAAACAAATTTCTCTTTCTCACTCCGATATTGCATTATGTAATGATGTATATGCACTCTTTAATAATCCTGCTGGTTTATCGCAACAAAATTGGAGAGAGTTTAGCATATATTATTCCCCTTCACCTTTTGGAATAAATAAACTTGCAAATAGTTCTGCTGTTTATCACGAACCAACAAATTATGGTTCATTTGCAATTGCATATTCAAACTATGGATTTGAGTTATACAAAGAAAATAATTTATTTGTTTCTTACTCCAAAATTATTTCAAAAAACTTCTTTTTGGGTACAACTCTTACATATAGAAATTTATCCATTAAAAACTATGGTAGTGATAACGCAATTACAATAATAATTGGCGGACTTGCGTATTTGACTGATAATTTGAGAATTGGTTTTGCTATTGATAATATAACGCATTCTTCTTTTGGAAAAGAAAACAACCAAATACCAATGATTTTTAATTTTGGATTTAGCTATACACTTCTTTCAAAACTTATATTTAATGCTGCAATTGAGAAAGATATTGATAAAAACAGTTCGCTTAGAGTTGGAATTGATTATGAAATTATTAAATATTTAAATCTCAGAATTGGCGCAATGAATGAACCTTCCTCATTTTCAGCTGGTTTAGGAATTAATTACTCAATTTTCGAAATTGACTACGCAGTTTTTAATCATCAGGATTTAGGTTTTACACATCAAATTGGTATTACCTTACAGTTTGGAAGTGATAAATCGAGAACAGAAAGGATAAAAGAATATTTGAGTGGGCAATAAATTGAATGATATTATTAAAATATTTTTATTAGTGATAATTATTTTAACATCTAATGTTTCAGCTCAAAATGATTCATTAAAAAATATTGATTACATCCTTGAAAATATTCTAGAAGATGCAACAATAGAGCAGGAGAATTCACAACTCTATGATTTAATTGAGCAATATATCAATGATCCTATTGACCTCAATAATTCCGACAAATCAGAAATTATGAACCTACCATTTCTTGATATTGAATCTGCAAATGCAATTGTAAAATATCGTAAAGATAATGGAAGAATATTTTCGTACTCTGAGCTAAAATCCATCGCAAATATTTCAACCAAATCAATTAAAATTCTACAAGCATTCACATTCTTAGAAAGACGAGAAAGTGAAATAGACTCCTCATTCTTAGAAAATTTAAAAATAAAACTACGTTCTCGTTTTTCACAGAATATTCAAGAAGCAGAAGGTTACAAAAATGGATTTTATATTGGCACACCAGCAAAGATTTATAACAGATTGCTAATAAACACAAATCAGAAAATTCAAATTGGAATATTAACAGATAAAGATGCGGGTGAAAAATCAATTTCTGATTTTCATTCATACTATTTTCTAGCTAATAATTTAATAAATGGAATAAAATTTATTGGTGGGTTTTATACAATGGAATTTGGTCAAGGGCTTGCTTTATGGTCACCATATTCATTTTCTAAGGGTAGCGATGCAACAAATTCAATTATTAAAAGAGCTCGTGGTATTTCACCTTATACAAGCGCTGGTGAATATTTGTATATGAAAGGTGCAGCTTTTAAATATTCATCTAATTTTTTTGAATTATCATCATTTTATTCATTTGGTGAGGGTAGTTTTAATTTATCACAAAATACTTATGGATTTATATTTACTTTACAGCCAATTAATTTCCTTAAACTTTCAGCACTTTACATGATTGAAAATCAAAATATATTTGATAACGGTTCAACAACAAAAAGTGAATTGAACGAAAAACACATTTCCTTCAATTACGAATTGACTTATGGTGATTTGTTTTTAACTGGTGAATTTGCAATCTATAACTCAAGCCTTGCAAACATAAATACTTTGCAACTCTCACTACTTCGCTCAATTATAGTTGTTACCTCAATCAGAAATTATTCAAATACTTACGAAAGCAAATACGGACAAGGCTTTGGTGAGACTAAAAATACTAATAACGAATTTGGCATTTATCTTGGCATTAAATGGAGACCAGATTTTGGAATTATAAATTTCTATCTCGATCAATTTAAGTTCCCAAATTCAAATGCTTCAATTGCACTTCCAAGTAGTGGAAATGAAATATCGTTCAGTTATGAATTATCTCCTGTTAATAAAACAAATTTATATTTCAGATACTTTTCAGAAAATAAAGAAGTTTTGGAATTAGTAAATAATGAAAATATAATCCAAAATAGAAAAACGGATAAATTTAGATTTGAATTAATTTATAAAGTAAGTAATTCGATTCAACTTAAATCAAGAGTTGAATTGCTTTCACTAAATATGGTAAATATAAACGAAAAAGGTATTTTACTATTCCAGGATGTGAAATATAATTATTCGAAACAATTATCATTGCATGGGAGAATTATTTTCTTCCAAACAGATAGTTTTTCTTCTCGAATTTATGAATTTGAAAATGATTTAAGTGGAGTTATGACAAATCCAGCTCTTTTTGGTTCTGGAGTAAAATGGTATTTACTTCTAAAATATAATCCTATTAATCATCTTTTTATTTCTGCAAAATATTCAGAACTTTTTAAACCAAATGAAGTAAATATTGGCTCTGGTAATAGTCTAATTAAAGGTAATATTGATAATAAAATAGCACTTCAAATTGATTTTACCTTTTAATTATTCTATTGAATAAATGTATTATTTTTTTTGCTGTTATTTTTCTAATTTTGAATTCCTTTCTTGATTTATTGATATGGAAATTGATTATATTTAACTGTTACAGTTACCGTAACATTACAAGAATACTTTGAAATATTTTACATAATTATAAGGAATCAAAAATGAGAACAATAGTATCAATGCCTGGTGATGGAATTGGAAAAGTTGTTTTACCAGAATCAATTAGATTATTGGAAGCAGCTGGTTTTAAAGCAAATTATGTTCATGGCGATATTGGTTGGGAATTTTGGCAAAAAGAAGGAAACGCTTTGCCACAAAGAACAATTGATTTGTTAGAAGAACATAAAATTGGTCTTTTTGGTGCAATAACTTCAAAACCAAAAGATGCTGCTGTGGCAGAACTTGCTCCCGAATTGCAAGGTAAAGGTTATGTTTATTTTTCTCCAATTGTTACTTTGCGTCAACATTTTAATTTGGATATTTGCACTCGTCCATGCAAAGCTTTTAAAGGAAATCCACTAAATTTTATACGAAAAGATGGAAAAGGTGGCTTTGAAGAACCAATGGTTGACACAGTTATTTTCAGACAAAACACTGAAGGAATGTACGGTGGTGTTGAGTGGACAAATCCTCCAGCACAAGTTCGCGACGCATTAGAAACTCATCCAAGAATGAAAACTTTCGCAAATGTAAAAAGTGAAGATTTAGCAATTTCGACACGTATTTTGTCACGTCAAGCAACTCAACGTATTATTCGTGCGGCTTTTGAATATGCCAAAGAGTTTGGATATACAAACGTAACAGTTTGCGAAAAACCAAATGTTTTACGCGAAACTTCTGGAATGATGGTAAAAGAAGCACAAATTATAAAAAAAGATTTTCCAGAAATTCAACTTTGGGATACAAATATTGATGCACAAATGATGTGGTTGACTAAAAATCCAGAAGATTACGGTGTAATTGTTGCCGAAAATATGTTTGGCGATATTATTAGCGATGGTTTTGCTGGTTTAATTGGTGGATTAGGATTTGCGTGTTCTGCAAATGTTGGAAATGAAGTATCTGTTTTTGAACCAACTCACGGCTCAGCTCCGAAATATGAAAAATTAACACCAAGTATTATAAATCCAATTGCTATGTTTTTATCAGCTTGCATGATGTTAGATCACATTGGCGAAAAAGAAACTGCTGATAAAATACGCAATGCAATTGCAAAAGTAATTGAAGAAGGAAAAGTTAAAACTTACGACATGATGAAAATTCGTGGCGGTGCAGATGTTTTTGAAAAAGGTGCTTGCACAACTCAAGAAATGACTGATGCAGTAATTGCTGCGCTGTGAAAAGTGAAATGGTAAAAGTGAAATGTGAAAAGTAAAAATATGTTGCTTTTCACCTTTCACTTCTGATATTTCACCAATAAAAACAAATTTATTTTATAAAAGATATATTTTGAGAGTGTAAATGAAAGAAAAAATAAAGAAAATCTGGCCAGAAATTGCTTGGATTAAAGACGAAGAATTACGCGAACAAGTAACTAATTGCTGGGTTCATGCAATTGAAAACAGTGTGCTTGAAGCGGAAGATTTGGAAGTTATTCCATTTTCATTGCTAATTCAGAACTGCAACATTACATTTATGAATCACAAACGAACCGCAGTTCAACTTAGTGTTGATATTGCAAACCGTATGCAAAATAATTTTGGTGATGAAATAAAAATAAATATGGATTACCTTATCGCTGGTGCAATTCTTATTGATGTTGGTAAATTGTTAGAATACGAAATTATTGATGGAAAACTTTCAACAAGTAACTTTGGGAAATATGTTCGTCATCCTTTTAGCGGAGTTGGAATTGCCCAACAATTTGGACTTCCACCAGAAGTTTTACACATGATTGGAACTCATTCAGTTGAAGGAAATGTTGGTAAACGCTCCGTTGAATCGTTAATAATTCACCATGCAGATTTTGTGAGCTTCGAACCATTTCAAGAAGCAAAAACTATTAAGTGAAAAGTGAGAAGTAAGATGTGAATTTCTCGCAAACTATTAGTTCAATTTATATTTAATTTAATTCCGATTTATAAATTAATTAAGAGGAGTGTCATGTTAAACTTAAATCACAAAAATCTCGAAGTTTGGAAAGTTTCTATTCAACTTGTAAAGGAAACTTATGTCGTTACTAAACTTTTTCCTAATAATGAATTGTATGGATTAGTTAGTCAAATGAGGCGTGCTGCTGTTTCAATAACTTCAAATATTTCGGAAGGAGCTGCGCGAAAGAGCATAATTGAAAGAAAAAGATTTTATGAAATTGCTAGAGCTTCTTTAGTTGAATTGGACACACAATTTGAAATATCATTAGAATTGAACTATTTAAGGGATATTGATATAAATAAAATTGATAAGTTATTAAATCATACTTTTGCATTATTATCAAATCTCATAAAAAGTAAATAGTTGGTACTATGTTTTTTGCTTTTTAACATTTTGTATTGTTTGAATTAAAATAAATTTTAATTAGTGATTCGTCTTACGATTTTTCACTTTTCACTTTTGACGTTTGACATTTCACAATATTTACGGAGATAATATGTCCCAAAATTTAGTTGAAAAAATTGCACAACGCTTTGCCGTTGATTTAGAAGAAGGAGCTACTGTTGTTAGTGGCGATTTTATTTCATTAAAACCAGCTCATGTTATGACTCATGATAACACTGGAGCTGTAATTCCAAAATTTAAACAAATTGGTGCTACAAAACTTGCAAATCCTCGTCAAGTTGTTCACACATTAGATCACAATATTCAAGATAAAAGCGAAAAGAATCTCGAGAAATATCAAAAAATAGAAGCATTTTCCAAATCAGTTGGTGCCGATTTCTATCCAGCTGGACGTGGAATTGGACATCAAATTATGATTGAAGAAGGCTACGCTTGGCCTGGAACTGTTGTTGTTGCTTCTGATAGCCATTCAAATATGTATGGCGGAATTGGGGCGCTCGGCACTCCAATTGTACGAACAGATGCTGCTTCTATTTGGGCAACTGGCAGAACTTGGTGGCAAATTCCTCCTATTGCTAAAGTTAGTTTAACTGGAAAACTTCAAAATGGAGTTACTGGAAAAGACGTAATTATTGCACTTTGTGGATTTTTTAACAAAGATGAAGTTCTGAACTTTATTATTGAATTTTCTGGTGAAGGCGTAAAAGAATTAACACTTGACCAACGCTTAACAATTGCAAATATGACAACCGAATGGGGTGCGCTTGGCGGAGTTTTTCCTATTGATGAAATTACAATTGATTGGATTACAAACCGAATTGAAAAAGTTAAATTACGCGGTTTGGAAGGAGTTTCATCAGATGTTGACGGAAATGGTGAACATCCAAGAATGAATAATGAAAGATTGCAAATATTAAAAGCCGATATGCAAAATCTTAAAGCAGATTCTGACGCATATTATGCAAAGGAAATTACAATCGATTTATCCACAATTGAACCTTATGTTTCTGGTCCAAACTCAGTTAAAGTTATGAATTCAGCCTCAAAACTGAGTAATCAGGAAGTTAAAATAAATAAAGCTTATTTGGTTTCGTGCACAAATAGTAGGGTTGAAGATATTGCAGAAGCAGCAAAGATTCTAAAAGGACAAAAAATAGCTAATGGAGTTGAGTTTTATGTTGCGGCAGCTTCAAACGAAGTTCAAAAAGACAGCGAAAACAATGGCGATTGGCAAATTTTACTCGATGCTGGCGCTATTCCCCTTCCACCGGGATGTGGACCTTGTATTGGATTAGGAATTGGTTTGCTCGAAGATGGCGAAATAGGAATTTCTGCAACAAATAGAAATTTTAAAGGAAGAATGGGCTCTGCAAACGCATTAGCTTATCTTGCTTCTCCAGCTGTAGTTGCTGCATCAGCGGTTGCTGGAAAAATTAGTTTTACTGGAAGCTATTCAAATACAAATATTTCTGCTGAAATTATGGTTCTTCCAAAGCCAAAAAGAGAAATTAAAGCAGTAAAAATTATTGATGGCTTCCCCGAAATAATGGAAGGCGATTTAATATTCTGTCCGCAAGATAACTTAAATACAGATGGAATTTATCCAGGCAAATACACTTACAACGATGATTTTTCACCCGCCGACCAAGCCCGTGTTGTAATGGAAAATTACGATCCAGAATTTGGCAAAATTGTTAAAGAAAGCGATATTCTTGTTGGTGGATTTAACTTTGGAAGCGGAAGTTCGCGTGAACAAGCTGCAACCGCTCTAAAATATCGTGGAATTCAACTTGTAATTACAGGTTCTGCAAGCCAAACTTATATGCGTAATGCCCTTAATAATGGATTTCTTGTGCTCGAAATTCCAGAATTAGTTAATGATTTCAAAAAGAAGTTTATTAATGGAAATCTAACAATTGAAACAGGAATAAAAGCTAAAATTGATTTCAAAAATTCAATTATTGTAACTGGTGATTTGGAATATTCTATTAGTCCAGTTGGAACTGCTGCTCAAGAATTAGTTGTAGTTGGCGGATTAGAAAATTGGGTAAAAGAACAAATAAGCTAAAATCACTTTAATAGTTATGGACGCATAATATGCGTCCATAATTTTATCTTCCAAAATATCTCTTTTAATGAGTACAATTGTAAAATAAACCCTATCAGATAAAATCATAGAAATCTTCGCCCCTATTGCCCTTAATAATGAGTTTTAGAAAAACGAAAAAACTTAGAAGTAATTATTGGCATAATTCTTTGCAGGTTTTACAGTGCTGAATTAAACGAAAAGTACATTTCTTGATGAGTGGTGCTAGTTGTGGTATAAAATATTTTATGTGATGTTTATAAATAAAAATCAATGAAGCTTCGGTCTGCATTAACCTCTCATCGCTTCATTGATTTTTGTATTGCAAAAAACTTTTATTTCAATATAATTTTCATACTAAATATGAATTTAAAATATTGATTAATTTCTTTTTGTTCTAAAGCTAATTAATCCAGAAGCATAATCTCTTTCATAAGTAGAATATACTTTATATGACAATGTGTAATTGTGATCATATTTCATATTTTCAATAGGATTAATAACTAGTGTTTTCGTGTCTTGAGGACTTATACTATTTGTAGTTTGTCCAATTTCCGAATTTTCATCAATAAGGTAAACATATCCATCTTTATTGTTTAAGTCTACGTTTTCTGAAAATGTTATTTCAATATTATTAAATATGCTAAATTCATCAAAAATACCATCAGTACGCTCAAGATTTGTTTTAACAAATTGTATTCCTTGCTTAGTACCAAAAGTAAACGATTCAGAGAAAAGGTTATTATCTTTTGATTTACCATTTATTGTTAAGTAATAAGTTTCATTAACTTGAAGCGCAACAAAAGGATTAATTGATAAAGTAATATTGCTGCTATTCCATGTGGCTTCATATTCTACAGTACCAAATGTTGTGCTAGAAAGAGAAATATAGAAAGATGAAGGCTCCATTTCTTTTGAAAAAGTAAGAATAATATCATCATATAAATTGAAATTATTGTTCTTAAAGTTATTTTGAACAACAAAAGGTGACTCTTGTGCGATAGACAAAATAATATTATTTGCATTAGTTATTATATTTGGAAGTAGTATTGCACTTGTACTATTAACACTGTAGTTACTTATTCCATTGTTATAAGGCATTGTAATTAATTCAACATTTCCGGTAGCAGGCAGGTTATTAAAAGTAAAACTGCCATCGCTATTAGTTGTGGTTATGTATTTATCTGGAGAAATATCATAATTTGAAAAATCAGCAATAACCATAACTCCACTTGCAATAATTGTGTTTTCATCATCAAATTTTGTCCAAACTTTTCCTGTTAAACCAGCATTTAGCATATATAAATCTATATCCATTTTTTCACTATAATGAAAATCTTCGCTAGTTGGAAATTCAGTAATCCCAATTTGCTGAAGTGTAGGAATTGAAACAGTTGTTCTACCAATAGCAAAGTCTTTTTTACCTGAATAAGAAATTTCATAATCTCCAGTTGATAAGTTTGTAATTGAATAATAGCCCAAAGAATCTGTTAATGTTTTAAATACTTTTCCATTAACAACCGTTGTTACTTCAACGCCAAATATTCTTGTGTTTGTGTTTGCATCAGTTACCACACCATGAATACTTCCAATAACTCTACCATCAGTAGTATTATAGTTATTTGTGATTTCATCATTGCATCCTAATATTAATAAGATGGCAAAAATGAATAGTAAACTGACAATCGTTTTCGTTTTAACATGAATTTTCATTTCTTATTCCATTTTTTGTTATTTATAAGTGTTTTATTCGTTTTAATTAGTTAGTTATAGGAGGTATTTAATATATGCGGTGCCTAAAAATTAAATTCAAAAAATTGTATATACTTTAATTCATAAATTATTTGTACTCTATTTCTTATTTTGTACATATAAATAAAATTATATTAATAACTATTTATCTTTTTATAAATGATAAATATATATATATATATTTATTTATACAAATTATTATAAACTTTATAGTTAATTACTGTCCTGGTTCGGCAATGATTTGTAAAAAAAATGAATTTATATATTTGAGGTAACTTCTAAATTTTTTACTTTATTATTAAAATATTTTTAATAAATCAGCATTAAAATAATGAGGTCACTATGCAAAAATATCTTTTCATTTTACTATTTGTTTCATTCAATCTATTTGCACAAGTAGACACGGTTTATTACTTAAATCATGGTGATATCATCTTTCCAATAAGAAATAATGGAATTCTTGCTGATGCTGCAATTAATGATAGTATGCGTGGAATGTATTATAATAACAAACGGATTTTATTTTCTAGTGGATTTTATTTAAGCGGTTACAATAACAATAAATTGTGGGCAAATGGTGTGGCTTCAGCTGCAAGAAATGAGGATTATTTACCTGGCAGTTACAAACACCCCGAACTTAACGATTTGGCAACTATTTATGTTGTTAGGTTGGCTGATACTCCTTTTGGCGAAAGTTGGCAAAATTGGAAAAATGCAGTAAAACTTGGTGCTGATTTTCACGATGGAGATAATGATGGAGTTTATAATCCAATTGATAGAAATGGAAACAATAAATGGGATTATAACGAAGATAGACCAGATTTAATTGGAAATGAAACAGTATGGTGTGTTTATAGAGATGCAGTTCCAGGTATAAGACGTAGAATAACAGGTAATCCACTAGGAATTGATATTCAACAAACCGTTTTCACGACTGTATTTAAAAATGTTATTTTTGTCCGATACAGAATTGAAAATACCGGAATTGTTACCAATTTATTGGATTCAGTCTATTTTGGAACTTTTTCAGACCCAGATATTGGTGATTATAATGACGATTTGCTCGGTTGCGATACAACATTAAATGCCGCTTTTGCATATCAAAATTCACCCGATAAAATTTGGGGCAAATCTGCTCCAACAATGTTAATCTCAATTTTACAAGGACCTGCTGCGTTTATTCCAAATGTTACTTTTAATGATTTGAACGATAATGGAATATTTGATGAATCAGATGTTTCATTAAGCTCAGCATTTGAAGTAAATGGATTTGTAAAAGGTACATCAGAAATTAAAGGAGCACAAAATCGAAATGCCACTTCTTTTAAACCTTATTATTTATCCCATAATGGCACTTCCGAACCTTATGTTGTTGAACAATATAGGAATAATATGCTTGGATATTTAAACACTGGTGAGAAAATCAATGCTTGCGATTGGCAATTTGGTGAAGTATTTAATGAGGATTGTAACAATATAAACGGATTATTCCCCTATTCCGGCGATCCAGTTATTCCACAAGGATGGATAAATACAGTACCCAATGATGTAAGAATGATGTTAAATACTGGACCATTTCAACTTAAAAGGAATGAACCAATTGATATAATTGTAGCTTTTGTGGTAGGATATAATGCAACAAGTTCACTTAGTTCTTTGCAAAATGCAAAGAAAAGATTAATAGATTTAAGTCCATATTTTTATAATAATGAATTGGATATTATTGCTATTGGTGATACAACTCACCTTCCTCCAGAACCAGTTTATCTATTTGGATTAAAGCAAAATTTTCCTAATCCATTTAATTCAACAACACAAATTGGTTATGCAATTCCTTATAGTGAAAATCCACAAAATGTTTCTATAAAAGTGTATAATGTTTTAGGACAAGTTGTTGAAACTCTTGTGAATGAAGTTCAATCTGACGGAATTTATAACATTGAATTTTCTTCTGGTGATTTACCTTCGGGAGTTTATATTATTTTTCTTAATCATGTAGGATATTCAGACACAATAAAATTGATGCTTTTAAAATAAATTAACGGCTCAATTTAATTTGAAAGGAGCAATTTCAACATGTAACTTAGCTTTGCATTAAACAAGACAATATGTTCTTTTTGAATTAAAAACAACCATTTATTTAAATCTTGAGGATTAATTCCTTGACATTACTTTATACTATTTAGTATTTTTCGAGGTCATTTAAAAAAAGGTATTATGCTTACAGAATTTGGAAAAGTTTTTATTTTTATCCTTGTCGGAATTGCATTTGTTGGTATAGCAATAGTTATGGCTTACCTCATCAGACCCAAAAGACCCACAGCTGAAAAACATACAACATATGAGTGCGGTGAAAACCCAATTGGCTCATCTTGGCAAAAGTTTAATATTCGTTTTTATGTTGTTGCTTTAATATTTTTAATATTTGATGTCGAAGTTGTTATGCTTTTCCCTTGGGCTTTAAATTATCGTGCTTTTGGTTTTTATGGATTTTCTGTTGGTGCAATCTTTTTAATTGTCCTATTTATTGGAATGATTTACGAATGGAGAAAGGGCGATTTAGAGTGGGAACGCTCAAAACCAATAGTGACAAATCTTAGTAATTTTTCTAAACCAAAAGAAATTCAGGATACAAAAAAATAATTATGGGTTTACTCGATAAAGAATTTAATGATAGTAATATAGTAATTGCTAAAATGGAAGATGTAATGAATTGGGCACGTTTGTCATCTTTGTGGCAATTAAGTTTTGGATTAGCATGTTGCGCAATTGAAATGATGGCTGCATCTGCTTCTAATTACGATTTTGATAGATTTGGAGTTATGCCCCGCCCTACTCCAAGACAAGCTGACGTTATCATAATTTCAGGAACTGTTACCTTAAAAATGGCAACGCGTATTAAAAGATTATACGAACAAATGCCAGATCCTAAATACATTATTTCAATGGGAAGTTGTGCAAATACTGGTGGTCCTTATTGGGAACATGGTTATCACGTTCTGAAAGGAATTGATAGAATTATTCCAGTTGATGTTTATGTCCCAGGCTGTCCTCCTCGTCCTGAAGCTTTATTTGAAGGACTCTTAAAATTACAAGAAAAAATCAGAACCGAAACAATAAGAACTAAAAATAAAAAGACTGCCTAATGACTGCTGAAGAAATTTTTAATTTATTGAAAGAAAAATTTGGTGATTCAATTTTAGAAATGGTTACTGATGTTCCAACAGAACCAATTATTTCAGTTGAGCCATTAAAAATTAATTTAATTACACAATTTTTAAGAGATTCTGATGAACTACAATTTAATAGTTTAATGAATCTTTCTGGTGTTGATGACAATAATGTTCAAAAAGTAAAGAATGAAGATGGTTCTTTTTCATCTACCGATGGAACTCTATCAGTCTATTATCATTTAGACTCATTAGAATTGAAACATAAAATAACTTTAAAAGTAAGTACAAACAGGAATAATCCAGAAGTTGAATCGGTTACTGATATTTGGCATTCAGCAAATTGGCATGAAAGAGAAGCATTCGATATGTTTGGAATTAAGTTTAATAATCATCCAGATTTAACAAGAATATTAATGCCTTACGATTGGAAAGGTTTCCCATTAAGAAAAGATTACGAAAATCCAGAATTCTACGAAGGAATGAAGATTCCTTATTAGAATTTGAGATCTGAGACAAAAGATGTGAGATCTGAGACAAAAGATTTAAGACAAGAGATTGTGAAAGAGTAAATGTTCTTTTATATAAATGATTAAAAATGAGATAGTTGACAAGAGAGTAGATCTATGGATTTTTAGTCTTGACTCTTGTGGCTGAAATCTCAATACTTAATTAAGGAGTTGTTATGCATAACTTTAAAGAATTAAAGATTTGGCAAAAAGGAAGAAACTATGTAAAAGAAATATATTTAACTGTTTCTAAATTTCCACCAGAAGAAAAATTTGCATTAACATCACAGATGAAACGAGCAGTAATTTCAATTCCTTCAAATATTGCTGAAGGAGCTGGAAGAAGAACAGATAAAGATTTTTTAAGGTTTTTAGATATTGCAAACGGTTCTGCTTTTGAATTAGAAACACATATTTATTTGGCATATGATTTAGATTTTATAAATGAAGAAACACTAAATAATTTAATTACTAATATTGAAGAAATTGAAAAAATGATATTTGGATTTAAGAAGACTTTAAATGAAAATGATTAGGTAGTTTTAGTAAAAAAGATTAGCTCAAATCTTTTTTACTAGTCTAATTTTTTTTTTTTTATTCTCAAGTCTTGAATCTCATATCTTGATACTAAATATGAAAACTGAAGAAATGATATTAAATATGGGTCCTCAACACCCCTCTACTCATGGTGTGTTAAGATTAGAACTTGTATTAGATGGTGAAGTTGTTCACGATGTAAAACCACATATTGGTTATTTGCATCGTTGCATGGAAAAACACAGCGAAGCAATGACTTATCCTCAAGTTGTACCATATACAGATAGAATGGACTATTTAGCCTCAATGTATAATAATTTTGGATACGTTGGCGCTGTTGAAAAATTGATGGATATTAAAGTTCCAGAAAGAGTTGAATATATTCGTGTAATTATGGGGGAACTTCAACGCATTGCTTCACATTTAGTTGCTTTAGGAACTTTTGGACTTGATCTAGGCGCGTTTACTCCTTTTCTTTATTTATTCCGTGACAGAGAAAAAATTCTTGATTTGTTTGAACATACTTGTGGCGCAAGATTGTTATATAATTATATGTGGGTTGGTGGACTTTCGCATGACATTCATCCCGATTTTGTTAGAAAAACAAAAGAATTTATAGATTATTTCCGTCCAACAATTGTTGAATTAAATAATCTACTTACATTTAATAAAATTTTTATTGAACGAACTGCAAATATCGGTGTTTGTCCAGCAAAAGAAGCTATCAATCTTGGACTTTCTGGTCCTAACCTACGTGGAAGTGGTGTAAAGTTTGATTTACGAAAAGATGATACTTATTCAATTTATAACCGATTTGATTTTGAAATTCCAGTTGGTGAAGGAAGAGTTGGAACAGTTGGCGATTGTTGGGATAGATATTACGTTCGCGTTCAAGAGGTTGAGCAAAGTTTAAGAATTATTGAACAAGCAATTGATCAAATTCCAGACGGCGATGTAAAATCAGAAATTCCAAGAAGAGTAAAACCACCAGTTGGAACAGTTTATCACCGAGTTGAAGCTCCAAAAGGTGAATTAGGATATTTCATTATTAGTGATGGAAGCTTAAATCCAGCTCGAGTAAAAGTACGTGCTCCTTCTTTTGTTTCATTATCAGCAATTGGACAAATGGCAAAAGGTTATCTTGTAGCAGATGTAGTTGCAATTCTTGGAAGTTTAGATATTGTTTTAGGAGAAATAGACAGATAAATGCAAAATTATTTAATTGAAATATTTGGTAGTGAAATTGTAGCATATATTTTAGCTACTGTTCCTGTATTGGCTTTTATTGTTCTTTTTGTTCTTTTTGCAGTTTGGTTAGAACGTAAAGTTTCTGCTCATATGCAAGATAGACTTGGACCAATGCGAGTTGGTTGGCATGGCGTACTTCAAACTCTTGCAGACTTTTTGAAATTACTCCAAAAAGAAGATATTATTGCTACCGCTAACGATAAAGCACTTTTTAACATTGCTCCTTATGTTGTTTTTGTAACAACTTTAGCCACATTTACAATGCTTCCTTTTACAAGCATTTTTATTGGTTCTAACGCTGATGTTGGAATTTTCTTTGTCCTTGCTTTTTCTGGAGCTGTGGTTGCTGGAATTTTAATGGCAGGTTGGGCTTCAAACAATAAATATTCACTTTACGGCTCTTTACGTTCAGCTGCTCAAATTGTTAGTTACGAAATTCCAACAGCACTTGTTGTTTTAACAATGATTATGCTTTACGGAACAATGAGTCTTGGTGAAATAACTATTGCTCAAACTAGCCATTTCTGGAATTGGGGAATATTTGGTGGTCCCGAATTAGGACTTGCAAAAATCCTTTTAGTTCCTTTCATGTTTGTTGCATTTATTATTCTTTTTATAAGTACACTTGCAGAAAGTAACAGAACTCCATTCGATTTACCAGAATCTGAATCAGAACTTGTTGCTGGATTTAATACTGAATATTCTGGAATTAAATTTTCAATGTTCTTTCTATCAGAATTTGCAAACATGTTTTTAATTGGCTCTATTTTAGTAATTTTCTTTTTTGGTGGCTACAACTCCCCTTTTGGATATCTTGGCAATTTACTTGGTATTGAGTGGTTAATTCCTATTGAGCAATTACTTTGGTTTCTTGGCAAAGGAATGTTTTTCGTTTTTGTTGATATGTGGTTACGTTGGACTTTACCACGCGTTCGTGTTGACCAACTAATGACTATATGCTGGAAATATTTAATTCCATATGCATTTTTTAATTTATTAATCGTCGGTTTAATTTTATTGATATAAATAATTGATATGAGAAATTAGACACAAGATTTAAGGCAATAAAAGTCTTTTAATCTTGCATCACAAGTCTCATGTCTGAAAATCTAAAAAAATAATGATAAAAAATTACTTTAAAAATACTTGGGAAGGTTTATACACAATTCTTATTGGAATGAAGATAACTTGGAAGCATTTATTTGTTCCATCAGTAACTCTTCAATATCCTGAAGAAAGAGCAAAACTTCCAGAACGTGCTCGTAACAGGCTTTTTCTGAATTATAACGATTGTATTGGATGTATGCAATGTGCGGCTGCATGTCCAGTTAATTGTATTGAAATTGAGACTGTAAAAGGTATTCCAACAGATATGCCAGATCCAACCTCAAAAGGACAGAAAAAAGCTCTTTGGGTAACTAAATTTGATATTGACGAAGGAAAATGTTGTTTTTGTCAATTATGTGTAGCTCCATGCCCAACAGAAGCTATTTATATGACTGATATTTACGAGTATTCTGAATTTGATAGAGACAACTTGGTTTATAACTTTGCTAGCTTAACTAAAGAAGAAGTTCAACAAAAGCAAGACAATTTTGATAAATTCCAAGCTGAGAAAGAAGCGCAAAAATTAGAAGCAGCAAAAGCTAAAGCAGAAGCAGATGCTAAAAAAGCTGCAGAAGAAAAAGCAAAGTTGGAAGTAAAACCTTCCAATGATGAGAAAAAAGAAGATTAATTATATTTTCTAAAAAGTATCTGTCATTCCCGAATGCTCTTATCGGGAATCTATAAAATGTGACAGATTCCCGCTTAAAATTTGCGGAAATTACAGTTGTTATTTGAATTTAAAACTAAAATTAATTATTGATAAGAAATATATGTCTATTTACGATTTAATATTTTATTTGTTTGCAACACTAACAATAGTATCTGCCTTAATGGTAGTTTCATCTGATAATATTGTTCGTTCTGCATTTTATTTGTTAGCAACATTTTTTGGAGTAAGTGGAATTTATGTTCTACTTGGTGCCGATTTTGTAGCTGTAACTCAAATAATGGTTTATATTGGTGGAATTTTAATATTACTTTTATTTGGTGTTATGCTTACATCAAATATTACTAATGTTGAAATAAAAAAAGGAACTGCAAAAATTCTTCCTGCAGTTATAGGAATTGGTATACTTCTTGGTGCAGTTGTTTCAGTTATGACCAGAACTAAATGGAAAATTCATCTAACTGAAATTCCACAGACTACATCTTTTGAATTAGGCAAACTTTTAATTACCGATTATGTTTTAGTTTTTGAATTACTTGGAATACTTTTATTAATAGCTCTTATTGGTGCAGCTTCAATGGCACGTAGAGAGCAAGAATAGTTAGAGGAAAGCTTTGGTAGAAGTTGGTTTAACACATTTTCTTGTTGTAAGTGCATTTCTTTTTGCATTTGGACTTTATGCAATAATAACACGAAAAAATGCCATTTTAGTTTTAATGGGAGTTGAGTTAGTGCTTAATGCTGCAAATATTAACTTTGTTGCATTTTCTAGATATAGCAACTATGGTCTTAATGGACAATTAATGGCTCTTTTTGTGATAGTTTTAGCAGCAGCGGAAGCAGCAATTGCATTAGCAATTGTATTAAATATTTATAAAACATTCGGTCACGTGAATGTTGACGAAATCGATAATTTAAAAGAATAATTATATGTCAGAATCAAGTTTAATAAGTTTAGCAGTTACAATTCTTTTACTTCCTCTTGTGGGATTTTTCATTGTATTATTATTCGGAAAACGTTTCGAACATTTATACAAACTTGAAGTTGGAATTATTTCGGTTGCTCTACTTCTCTCTATTTATGCAGGATTTGTAAAACTAACTAGTTATGTTAATGATACAATTATAGCTCAGTTTACTTGGATAGATCTTGGAAATGTTCCAACCATTGGACATTTGACAGTAAATCTTGGAATAATGATAGATAATGTTACGATTATAATGCTGTTTGTTGTTACTTTAATTAGCGCACTTGTTCATTATTTCTCAATTGCATATATGAAAGGTGATATAAGATTTTCAAGATATTTTGCATATCTTGGAATTTTTACATTTTCAATGCTTGGAATTGTTATTGCTGATAACTTATTGATGATATACATCTTTTGGGAATTAGTTGGACTCTCTTCATATTTGTTGATTGGATTTTGGTACGAGAAAAAATCGGCTTCCGATGCTGGAATGAAAGCCTTTTTAACTAACAGAATTGGTGATATTGGAATGTTCATTGGTATTTTAATTCTGTTTACTAATTATCATACTTTTAGTTTTACTGAAATTTTCAATCACATTTCCAACGGTGTTGTTCCTTTTGGCAGCAATGGTTGGCTAACTGCTGCTGGAATTTTGGTATTTATGGGAGCAATTGGTAAATCTGCGCAAATGCCATTACATGTTTGGTTGCCAGATGCAATGGAAGGTCCTACTCCAGTTTCTGCTTTAATACATGCAGCTACAATGGTTGCTGCTGGTGTTTATTTAGTTGCACGTATTTTTGCAATGTTAACTGCCGATGCTATGTTAGTAATTGCAGTAGTTGGAGCTGTAACTTCAATTTTTGCTGCTTCTATTGCTTTAACTCAAAACGATATTAAAAAAGTACTTGCCTACTCAACTGTTAGTCAACTTGGATACATGGTTATGGCTCTTGGAGTTGGAGCTTATACATTTGCTTTTTTCCATCTTGTAACACATGCTTTCTTTAAAGGATTACTATTTCTTGGTTCTGGTTCAGTAATTCATTCAATGCATCACGAACAAGATATGCGTAATATGGGTGGACTGAAGAGAAAAATGCCAATAACATATATTACATTTTTAATTGCAACTTTAGCAATTTCTGGAATTCCTTTTACTTCTGGATTTTTAAGTAAAGATGGATTGCTAGCAGGAACTTGGGCATTTGGTAATTTAACTGGTCACTATTTAATTCCAATTATTGGATTTACTGTTGCTTTAATGACGGCTTTCTATATGTTCCGTCTTGTTATAATGACATTTCATGGTGAGCCACGAAATCAACATAAATATGATCATGCACACGAATCTCCAAAACTGATGACAATTCCATTAATTATTTTGGCTTCATTATCAATATTTATATTTTATACTCCTAATCCAGTTGCACCTGCTGATGGTTGGTTTTACAATTGGGTAAAAGCTCCCCAAACTGTTGTTCCCGAAGAAGCAAGATTTGAATTTATGAAGAGTGAAAGTCACGAAATTGAAGGTACAGTAAATAATGATTCTCACGGTGGTTCAGGTTCTGGAAGTGCTACAATTACTCATTCAGAAATGTATGAACACGCTATGCATGCTGTTCACTATCCAGCAATGATTTTATCAATTATACTAGCTGGACTCGGAATTTTGTTTGCATTTTTAATGTATCATTGGAAAAAAATTGACGCAGATAAATTAGCAGAGAAGCTTAAACCTCTTTATAATCTTTCTTATAATAAATGGTATGTTGATGAAATTTACAGCTTCCTTTTTATTGAAAGACTTCTTGATTTTAGTAGATTTATCTCCTGGTTTGATGCAACCATTGTAGACGGAATTGTTAATTATTCAGCTACTTTCACTAGAGGAGTTGCAAATATTACTGGTTGGTTTGATACATATATTGTTGATGGATTAGTCAATTTTACAGCTTTTGTTAGTGGTTTTGTTGGTCTTTCATTTAGAAAAATGCAAACAGGTAAAGTTCAAACATATATTGTTTATGTAGTTTTTTCTGTAATTATCATTTTACTAGTATTAAGACCATTTTAATTAGAAATTAAACGTTAAGGATTAATTATATTATGCAAGGATTTCCATTATTAACACTTCTCACTTTCATTCCTATATTTGGAATGATAATAGTACTACTTTTACCCAAAAGTGCAGAAAATAATGTTAAATACACTACACTAGCTGTTACTTCTATTCAGTTAGTATTAGCAATAGTTATGATACTAAACTTCGATTATTCTGCTGGTGGAGTTTTTGAGGTAAGTTCATTCCAATTTATTGAAAAAGTTGCTTGGATTCAAATTCCAGATGTTGCTTTTTTAGGAACATTAAAGATAGACTATTTTCTTGGTGTTGATGGTTTAAGTGCTCCACTTGTACTTCTTTCAACAATAATATTCTTTATCGCAACTTTTTCATCTTGGACAATTAAAAAATCACCAAAAGGTTATTTTGCAATGTATTTGCTTCTTAACGCAGCAACAATGGGTGTTTTTGTTTCATTAGATTTCTTTCTTTTCTTTGTGTTCTGGGAAGTTATGTTATTGCCAATGTATTTCTTAATTGGTATTTGGGGCGGTCCTCGTAAAGAATATGCAGCTATCAAGTTCTTTATCTACACAATGCTTGGTGGAGTTTTTATGTTAATCACCATGATTGGATTATACTTTAGCGCAACTGAAGTTCTTGCTGATGGAACACAAGCATATACATTTAACTTATTAGCTTTAATGAATCAAAATAATTATTTAACCGATGGAATTCTTTCACCATCAAATCCAGATAACTGGAGATTTATGGCTTACATTGGTCTATTTGTTGCATTTGCAGTAAAAATTCCTATGTTCCCTTTTCATACTTGGCTTCCAGATGCTCACGTTGAGGCACCAACTCCTATTTCAGTTGTACTTGCTGGTGTGTTGTTAAAGCTTGGTACTTATGGTATTTTGAGAATTAGTTTCCCAATTTTTCCAGATATTACTAGAGAATTAATGTGGTACATTGGTCTCTTTGGTGTTATAAATATTGTTTATGGCGCTCTTGCTGCAATGGCTCAAAAGGATTATAAAAAACTTATTGCTTATTCATCAATTTCACACATGGGTTATGTTCTTTTAGGAATGGCTTCGCTTTCTAGCGTTGGAATTAATGGAGCAATTTTCCAAATGTTCAATCATGGTACAATTACTGCAATGCTCTTCCTTATTGTTGGTATCATTTACGATAGAGCTCACACTCGTGGTTTAAATGATTTTGGCGGACTTGCTAACCAAATGCCTATATACACTGGATTTGTAACTGTTGCTTTCTTTGCTGCTGTCGGTCTTCCTGGTTTAAGTGGTTGGGTTTCTGAAGCTCTAGTTTTTGTGGGTGCTTTTGGAGTTGAATCAATTAGAACTATTACTATGATTGGTATGCTTGGTATATTATTAGGTGCTGGTTATATGCTTTGGACTTTACAGAGAGTTTATCTTGGAACACTTCCAGAAAAATGGAAAGAACTAAAAGATGTTGATGCTCGTGAATTAGCTATGCTAGTTCCTTTAACAATTATTGTTGTTGTACTTGGTATTTTCCCTTCTTTTGTACTAAATATCATGACAACATCTGTAAATTCATTAGTTGATTTTCTATCAACTACATTAAATTAAAAATTAAGATTATTAAATAGACGACCAAATATGGATTTTGCAAATTTACATTTAAGTTTAAGTAACATTCTACCAGAGATTTCAATAGCTGTTTTCCTCATGTTAGTTGTTGGATTTGACTTAATTTTTCATGAAGATAAAAAACTAATTCCTTATCTAGCTCTTTTGGGACTCATAGTAACAGGATTTCTTGTTGTTAGAAATATGGGAATTACTGATTCAGCTTTTGCAGTTACTTCAATGAATTCTGGCGGAATGGTTGCTGTTGATCCGTTCTCAAATTATTTCAAATTAATTATTATTCTTGCTTCTGTTATTGTTATTTTCTTTTCAATGTCTTCAAGCGAAATTAAAGCCATTTATAAACGATCTGGTGAATATTATGCTTTAATGTATGGAATGATTTTAGGAATGATACTCATGGTTTCGGCAGTAGATTTAATATTAATTTATCTTTCTGTAGAACTTCTTTCGCTTTCATCATATGTTTTAGCTGGATTTACAAAACTCAGAAATAGAAATAGTGAAGCTTCACTAAAGTATATTATTTATGGTTCTGCTGCTTCTGGAATGATGTTATACGGAATTTCTGTTTTATATGGTTTAACTGGTGCGACAAATCTTTTTGAAATAAATAACATATTACAAACAACTCAAATTAATATTTTTACTCTGTCATTTTCTATAATCTTAATTTTTGTTGGGCTAGGTTTCAAACTTTCTGCTGTGCCATTCCATTTTTGGACTCCAGATGTTTACGAAGGCGCTCCACTTCCTATTACTGCTTATCTTTCTGTTGCTAGTAAAGCTGCTGCGTTAGCATTATTAATTAGATTTGTGCATTCAACTTTTGTTGGTTATGTAGATACTAATGGTTTTTGGGATATGATTTCGGTTTTTGATTGGCAAACTCTTTTAATTGTAATTGCATTATTTACAATGACTCTCGGTAATTTAACCGCTCTTTGGCAAAAAAACCTAAAAAGACTGCTAGCTTATAGTTCAATTGCGCATGCTGGATATCTTTTACTTGGTCTAGCTGTTCTTTCAAATGCTGGAATGAGTGCAGTTATGCTTTATTTCTTAGCATACTTAATAATGAACTTAGGTGCTTTCTATGTAGTTATGTTAGTTTCAAACGATAACGATAAAGAAAGCATCGATGATATAAACGGTCTTGGATTTTCTTCTCCACTTCTTGCTGTTCCATTATCTATTTTCCTTGTTTCATTAGCGGGAATTCCACCTACTTTTGGTTTTGTTGCAAAACTTAATCTTTTTGCAGCCGTTATTGATGCTAATCTAATCACTGCTGTTATTATTGCTTTGCTAAATACGGTAGTTTCTGTTTATTATTACTCCAGACTTTTAAAGCACATGTATTTCAACAAAATTGAAGACACTGTTGCTGCAATTAAAGTTAGTAAAACTGATACTACTATTGTTCTAATTCTAGCTGGTTTAATAATTTTCTTTGGAATTTTCTTCAATAATGTAATTGAATTTGTTAAAAACAGTGCTCAGCTTTTATAATTTTGGAAATTTAAATGAATCATCTAAACGAATTACTTAATAATAAAGAAATTTTCTTCCGTTTTATTGCTGAAAAGATGCCAGTTTTTACTGGTGCAAACGTCTTTTTAAGAGACATTCAATACGGAATAAAATTCTTTTTTGAAAAGAAAAATATTCTACTTAAATACCCTGCCGCTGAAAAACTAGCTTTAGAATTTACTTCTGCTTTAGTTTCAAAAAATGAATTAGTGCAATATAAACCCAATACTTGGAAAGTAAATTTTGTGTTTAGGGAAGTTATTGAAAAAAAAGAAGCTGTAATAGTAGAAAATTAGTACTACTCAAGTTTTTGCTTTGTTTTAATCCCATTCTTTTTGATTGGGATTTTCAATTTTAAATTAGCTTCTTATTTGTAAATACTTCTAAATTGAATTAATCCCTTTATTTTAATAAAATTTGATTATATTTTTTCCTACAATAATTTTTATTTAATATTATTTATAACATTTTTCATCATTTTTCATTTTAATCATAAAAAGTATTGAGCATAACAAACAAAAATGAAATACATAAAAAACAATATATTATTTCTTTTATTATCATTAATTGCTTCTCAATTATTTGCACAGAATTATAATTTTCGTAATTTTTCAATAAAAGAAGGATTACCAGACGCCATTGTTACTTCAACTGTTCAAACTGAAGACGGATTTTTGTACTTTACTACTCAGAGCGGTTTATCAAAGTTTGACGGCAAGAAAACACAAAATTTTAATAAAAATAATGGATTAGCCCATAATAACATTGAATTTGCACTTGAATACAAACCTAACAAACTTCTTCTAGCTACTTTTGGTGGTCTTTCTATTTTTGATGGTGAAAATTTTAAAAATTTCACAAAATTAGATGGCTTAGCAAACGATACACTATATACAATATTTAAGGATAAAAATCGTTTTCTAATTGGTACAAAAAATGGAATTTCAGTTTTTTCAAATAACACAATAATTAATAATCCAGAATTTGATTTTTTCAAAGGTTTTAAAGTCTATGCTTTTGAATATGATAATAATAACTCTCTTATTATTGGAACTAATAGAGGATTATATAAAGTTGACAAAGAAAAAATAATTCCTTTAAATAATGATATTATTATTTTTGATTTAGATTTAAGTTCAGATGGTACACTTTGGTGTGGTACAAATAAAGGTGCTTTTTTTTATAAAAATGATTCTTTGTCCAAAGATTTAAATGTTAAAACCACTATCGTCTATTCAATTAAAGTTGATAACACTAATCAAATCTGGTTTGGAACCTTTGTTGGCATAATAAAAAAGAATAAGGATTTATATACACATTATAAAAATACGAGCTATTTTCAAGCCAGAGAGTGTTATCAAATCTTCCAAGATAGAGAATTAAATCTTTGGTTTGCCACAAACCATGGTGCTTATATTTTTGACGATGGAAAGTTTGTTTTATTTGATAGACATAATGGGGTAAGTTCTTCGGTATGGGACATTATTGAACTTTCAAATGGTGAAATTTGGGTTGCAACCGATGGAAATGGTGTACTTAAATTGGATGGAGATCAATTTTTACAAGTTCCAATATTATCTAAATTACCTAAGACAATCTGGAATTTATTTGAAGATAAAAAGAAAAATATTTGGTTCTGTTCTTCTCATGGCGTTTCTCGTTTAGATACTAACAATTTACTCCTTCATTTTTCCAGTAATAATGGATTTACTGATGATAACATTATGGGAATCATAGAAGACAAAAATGGAACTTTATGGTTTTATACTTCAAGCAGTGGTGTTTTTAAATATAATGGCAGTACTTTTCAGCGGTTTGCATTAAAATATTCTGGTTCATCTCCAATATATGATTCTGTACTAGGCTTTGATGACTACATTTGGTTTATTTCAGGATCCGGAATTGATAAAATTAAAGACATGAATTCAATTGATTTTCCTAAGCAAGAGATATTGAATCAATACAGCTATTATTCAATAAGTGTTGATAGTGTTAATGAAATATTGCTTCTAGGCTCATATGAGCGTGGTCTAATAATATACAAACCTAATATTCATGATTCCCAAAACACCATTAAATATATTTCTACTAAGGAAGGATTAAGTGATAATTCTATTCTTTTTACAAAATTTGATGATAATTATTCAATTCTTTGGATTGGCACAACCAAAGGAATTAACAAATTGGACTATAAGTATTTTATTGAAACAGGTGAAATTAAAATAAAATCATACAACGCCTATGATGGATTTCCTAGTATGGGGTGCAATCAATTAAGTTCTATTATTGATTCAAAAGGTTTCTTTTGGTTTTCAACTCCATCAGGAATTATTATGTATGATAAATCAAAAGAAAAGAATACACAATTTATATCGTCCCCTCTTCTTACCTCAATTGAAATAAATTATAATAATGTTCATTTAAATGACTTTGGAACACGAAATGAAACAGTTCCCTTAAAATATGACAATATTGAATTTCCTTATTATATGAATAATATTACTTTTCATTTTTCATCAATTTATTTCACAAATCCTTTAGATGTACTTTTTAGATATAGATTACTAGGCTCCAACGAAGCTTTTTCACCATTAACAAAAAATCAATATGTAACTTTTTCTTCTTTAAATCCAGGTACCTATACTTTTGAATTAATTTCATATACTGAAGATGGCTCAAAACCATCTGACCCTATTAAATTTTCATTCGTAATTGAAACTCCAATTTGGAAATCAAATTTATTTTTTGCTTTTCTATTCTTTGCTTTCTTATTTGGTATTTATATTGTTTATCGTATAAGAACCGATGCAATTAGAAAAAAGAATATAGAATTAGTAAAAATATATAAAGAAAATATTTCCTATCAAGAAAAACTAATAGAATCTGAAAAGGATTACAAAGGGCTTTTTGAAAATGCACATAATGCAATTTTAATAATTGATATTGGATCACTTAATATTATTAATGCAAATAATAGTGCAGAAGTACTATATGGTTATGGGGATAATGAACTAATTAATTTATCCACTACAGTTCTTTGTAAAGATATTAACGACCTTAATGAATTAATTGAGAATGTGACAAACAATAATAATGTAAAGGAATTTAGAACTACCCATTACAAAAAAAATGGTTCCAAAATTGTTTTATCTATAAATGCGGGAAATACTAAATATAGAAATAAACCAGCTATTGTTGCTTTACTTCGCGATATTACTGACGAAGAGGCAACAAAAAAATATCTTTTATTAGCAAAAGAAGCTGCAGAGAAATCTAATAAACTGAAATCTGAATTTTTAGCGCAGATATCACATGAAATTAGAACTCCTATTAACACAGTACTTGGTTATGTTAGTTTGTTGGAAGATTTATTGGGAAATAAAAACGATGATGAGATAAATTCATTATTTATGCCAATTCAAAGATCTTCTCAAAGAATTATAAGAACAATTGATTTAATTTTAGATATGTCAGAAGTAAATTCGGGTACATTTGAATTACACATAAAAGAAATTGATATTGCCGATACATTAAGTTTTATTGTTATTGAGCAAAAACAAGCAGCTAAATCAAAGGGTTTAGAGTTAAAATTTACCAACAATATTGGTGCAGTTTCTTTATCAATTGATGAATATACATTTGGTCAAATTTTTATCAATTTAGTTGATAACGCCATCAAATACACTAAAGAAGGATACATTAATGTAATTCTTTCTAAAAAAGAAAATAAAATAGTAATTGAAATTGTTGATACTGGCATTGGAATTTCGGAGGAGTTTATTCCAACTATATTTGATGCTTTTTCGCAAGAAGAACAAGGATATACAAGAAAATATGAAGGAAATGGACTTGGACTTGCACTTGTTAAAAATTATGTTGCAATCAATAAAGGTACAATTTCAGTTGAAAGTGTTAAAGGTAAAGGTACAATTTTTAAAGTTGAATTTGATACTTAATTTAGATTCATAATCCATTCATTTTCTTTCCTTTTATAAAATATTTATTGACTTATTGTTATTAGAATTGTTATAATTACTGTTACAATTAAATGTTACATTAACCGTAACATATATAAATTATAGATATTTTTACTTTTATTGAAGGAACAAAAATGGAAAAATCAATAGCACGTATTATTTCTGAATTTGCAGTAAACCTAAAATTTGAAGATTTACCTAAAGAAGTTGTTGAAACTACAAAGAATTTTATTTATGATTCTGTAGCTTGTGCTTATGGCGGCTATCTTACTAAAGATGTTAAAATTATTAGAGATTTATATAAAGATATGGCGGGAAAAGAAGAAGCTACTGTAATTGGTTTTGGTGAAAAAATTCCAGCAGTTAATGCTACATTAGTAAATTCGCTCATGATAAGAGCATTGGATTTTAACGATATTTACTGGAAAAATGATCCTTCTCACCCATCTGATATTATTCCCGCTGCACTATCTGCAGGCGAAATTGTTGGTGCTTCTATGGAAGATGTTATTGTTGCAATTGTTTTGGCTTATGAATTTGAAATGAGGCTTTGCCTTTTTGCAAAACCTGGTGTCCGCGAACGAAAATGGCACCATGCAACTTTAACACAATTTGTTTCTCCAATTGTGGCTGGTAAAATGCTTGGATTAACCGTTGACCAAATGGTTAATGCAATTGGAATAAATGGCTCACACAATTATACAATTGGTTGTCCAACTGCCGGTAAATTAACAATGATGAAAAATACTGTTGATCCAATGGCTGTGCAAGCTGGAGTTTTTGCAGCACTTATGGCACAAAAAGGATTTTCTGGAACGGAAAAAGTCTTTGAAGGAAAAGAAGGTTTTATGGACGCATTCATTGGCTGGAATGCGAAAGAAGAAAAAGAAAATCCAACCGAAATGATGGGACGTGATGGTCTTTCTAAATGGTCTTGGGATGTTGAGGCTTTAATTGGCGGACTTGGTGAAAGTTATAAGATATTGGAATGTGGAATGAAAGCATTTCCAACCGAAGCTTTAACTCACACTCACATTTCTTGTGCATTAAAAGCAATGAAACACAATAACTTAAATTACACGGATATTGAAGAAGTTAGAGTAACAGCTTTTGCGCAAGCTTACGATATTTTATTCGATCCAACAAAATACCGTCCTGAATCAAGAGAAACTGCTGATCACTCACTTCCCTATTGTCTAGCAGTTGCAATAGTTGATAAGAAAATTTCGACTCAATCTTTTAGTGATGAAAAATTGAAAGACCCAAGAATATTTGAAGTAATTGATAAAATAAAGGGTGAACCTTCAATTGAATTTGAAAAAATGTTCCCTGCTAAACAACCTTCAAAAGTTGTAATTAAAACTAAAGATGGAAAAGAGTTTTCAGAATATATGGAATATCCCAAAGGCGATCCTCGAGAACCTATGACAATGGAAGACCTTGATAATAAATTTGCAGGTTTGGCAAAAGGAACTCTTTCTGAAAAACGACAAGCAGAAATTAAAGATATGATTTTAAATTGTGAAGGAATGACAATTAATAACTTTATGAATAAGTTAGTAATATAGTTTTGAATATAATGTTTTAATAAATATTTATAAATTTTGTCAATAAAAACAGTACATTAAAAAATATTTAAAAGTGATGTTATGGAAAAATCAATAGCTGGTCAAAAAGGTGATAAAGTCCGTTCGGATTGTTATATTGAAATAACTTCGAAGCGACTTGGTGGAATTAAATTAGATATTAAAAGTAAAGTGGAAGTTATGTATGGGGAATCCATAAAAACTACTATTTTAGAAATGTGTGATTTTTTTGAACTGAAACATGCAGAGATACTTGTTGAGGATTATGGCGCACTCCCTTCCACTTTAATGGCTAGATTTGAATTGGCAGTTAAACGACTTAATCCTAAAATAGAAAAGGAGTTTTTGCCAACTTTCAATAAGAAAAATAAGTATAAAACTTCCAAAGATAAATTGAGAAGAAGCAGACTTTATCTTCCAGGTAATGAGCCAAAATTTTATCCAAATGCCGGCTTGCATAAACCTGATGGAATTATTTTAGATTTGGAAGATTCTGTTGCACCAACTGAAAAAGATGCGGCACAACTAATTGTTAGAAACTCATTACGAGCAATTGATTTTTATGGCTCCGAACGTATGGTGCGTATAAATCAGTTCCCACAAGGATTAGATGACCTTAAATATATTGTACCTCATAATGTTCACGTAATTTTAATTCCCAAGGTAGAAACGGCCGAACAGATTATCCAAGTTGAAGAAAAAGTAAATGAACTTAAATTAGCTAGCAAAATAAAAGATGATATCTTTTTCATGCCAATTATTGAATCTGCTCTTGGTGTTATTAATGCTTATTCAATTGCCACCGCAAGTAAATATAATTGTGCTTTAGCTATTGGACTTGAAGACTACACCGCCGATATTGGTACTCAAAGAACCAACGAAGGCAAAGAAAGTTTTTATGCACGTGCGTCTTTAGTAAATGCAGCAAAAGCTGCTGGAATTCAAGCAATTGATACTGTCTTTTCTGATGTTAACGATATGGAAGGATTGCGCGATTCAGTTATTGAGGCAAAAGGATTAGGCTTTGAAGGCAAAGGTTGCATTCATCCGCGACAAATTCAAGTGGTTCACGATGCATTTGCGCCAACTCAAATAGAAATTGAAAAAGCACAAAAAATAGTAATTGCATTTGAAGAAGCAAAAGCAAAAGGCATTGGAGTCGTTTCTATTGGAAGTAAAATGATTGATGCTCCAGTTGTGAAAAGAGCGCATAATACAATAAAATTAGCAAAATTGAATGGGTTAATATAATTATGAAATTAGTTAAGAACGCAGCTGGAAGATTAGTTCCAACCGAAGTAAATGGTGAAATAGTTATTCCTTACAAAGGAGTTAACAAACACAAACCAACAGGTAATAAAATTGGTGCGCCAATAAAAAGCTGTGCTGATTATCCATTGGATGGAAATAAAGTTGTAAAAAATTTACGCGAAGCCCTTAAAAAGGCTGGACTCAAAAACGGAATGACAATTTCAACTCATCACCATTTGCGTAATGGCGATGTTTTAACAAATATTCTGTTCGATACTATTAAATCAATGGGTGTTAAAAATATTCGTTGGTATCCAAGCGCGTCTTTTCCCGTTCATGAACATTTAATTCAATATTTGAACGACGGCACAATTCATCATATTGAAGGCTCAATGAACGGTCCGCTTGGAAGATATACAACCGAAGGTAAAATGAAAGGTGTTGGCGTTCTTCGCTCTCATGGTGGAAGATATCAATCAATTCAAGATGGGGAAGTGCATGTTGATATTGCTGTTATTGCTACACCGACAGCCGATCCATTTGGAAATGCTACTGGTGACAGAGGGAAATCTGCTTGCGGACTACTTGGTTTTGCTCTTGCGGATTCTGAATATGCTGATAATGTAATTGTTGTTACTGATAATCTTATTCCCTTTCCATGTTCACCTTGGCAAATTCAAGGTAATAATGTTGATTATGTTGTTGAGCTTGAATCACTTGGTGATCCTTCAAAAATTGTATCTGGAACAACTGAGGTTACTAAAAGTCCAGATAGACTTCTAATTGCCGAATATGTTGCCCAATTTCTAGAAATTTCTGGAATTTTAAAGGATGGTTTTTCATTCCAAGCTGGTGCTGGTGGAACAAATCTAGCATTTGCACTTTTTCTAAAAGAAAAAATGATAGAGAAAAACATCAAGGCAAGATTTATACGTGGCGGCAGTACAAAATATCTTGTCCAAATGTTGGAAGAAGGTTTAACTGATTATATTCTTGATGGACAAACGTTTGATTTGGAAGGTGTTCGTTCAATGCGTGAAAACGACGGACATTTGAATACAAGTCCATTTACAAGCTATAATTTTCACGGAAAAGGGAATTTTGCATCACAAATTGATGCTGTAGTATTAGGTGCAACAGAAGTTGACTTAAATTTTAACGCAAATGTTGTTACTCATTCTGATGGATATCTTTTACATGGAATTGGTGGCTGGCAAAATTGTATGTTTGGGAAAACTGTAATTTTGGCAATTCCATCATTCAGAGATAGAATTCCAGTAATTGTTGATGAAGTAACTACATTGGTCGCTCCTGGCGAATTGGTGGATGTAATTGTAACCGAACGTGGAATTGCTATAAATCCAAAACGAAAAGATTTACTAAAAGCAGTTAAAGGAAGCAATCTTCCAATTAAAACAATTAAAGAAATTTATAATGAAGTAAATGAAATATGCGGTGGAAAACCAGCTAAACCCAAAGTAAACAAAGAAGAAGTTGTTGCAATTATAAAATGGGTTGATGGAACTGTATTAGATTCAGTTTTTAAGGTGGAAAAATAGTCCAACAATATTTCATAAACATTTCTACAACGCTCTTTAAACCTCCAAGAAATTATATTCTTGGAGGTTTTTTATTAACCACATCGTTTAATCTTCCTATTTTCGGTATTGGTACACCTCAACTTTTTAAGAGCATTGTTTTAATTTAGCCTATTTCTAATACAGTTTTACATGTTTGTCAGTATTGAGGCTTTGCGATTCGGCGAATCGCACTACAGTGTAGCTCGAATCGCTGATTCGAGAGCTTTGCCATTTACAAGTTTGATATAACACTACAATAATTAATATGACGAATCTATCTTGTCTTTTTTATCTAAAAAAACAATTGTCTTGGATTCTTTATTTGCGCATATTATTTTGAGTTAATCTGTACTGAAATATTTTCAATATATTTTTTTTCTCTTATCTTAAACACACTTACAAATTAACTTAGGACACCCATTTTTGAAATATCTTTGCAAATTAAACTAATTCATCCTTTTTGGAAATTTTGTGGAAAACAGAATTTAAATTCCTGGAGGTTTTTTATTAACCACATCGTTTAATCTTTATCCACAAAAGTAGAACCTTTTTTGAGCAGTTTTTTCATTAAATTTGTACATGAAAAAAATTGGAATTGCACTTGGTGCTGGTGGAGCACGCGGATTAGCTCATATTATAATTCTTGAAGTATTTGAAGAATTAGGAATTAAACCACACATTATATCAGGCAGTAGCATTGGGGCAATTGTTGGTGCTGCATACGCATCTGGAATGACCACAAAAGAAATGAAAAGTTCTGTTGAAGAGTTAATCCTATCAAAGGATTTTAAGCTAATGGAATTTTACAAGAAATACGATGTTTTTAAAATAATTGATATGCTTGGTGTTTCTATATCAACTTCTGGATTTTTTAAAGGTGATAGATTTATTACTTATTTTAAGGAAAAAGTAAAAACATATAAGTTTACCGATCTTGAAATTCCTATTAAAATAGTTGCAACAGAATATTGGAACAAAAAAGAACATCATTTTACATCTGGAAATTTGATTGATGCTGTTAGAGCAAGTTATGCACTCCCTGCTCTATTTACCCCAATGAAGATAAAAGATGCTCTATATTATGATGGTGGAATGGTAAACCCTCTTCCATACGATATAATCCAAAAAGAATGTGATTACATAATTGCTGTTGATGTGTCTTCAAAAAAAGGTATAAGTTCAAAAGATGTTCCAAACGCTTTGGATTCTCTTTTTGCTGCATTTCAAATTATGCAAAATTCAATTTTGAAAGAAAAATTAAAATCGAGCAAACCTAATATTATGTTAGAAATTGATATAAAAGATGTTAGAATGTTTGAATTTAATAAAGTTGAAGCTATCTGGAAAGAAGCTAAAAAATACAAGAAGATTTTAAAAAATGAACTTCGAAAAATTATGTAGAATTACTTGCACTTAATTTTCAGAGGATATTTTATTTAAACCTATTAATAATTATGGATAAGATAAATACAATAAGTAAAAATTCTCAATTCCAGTTTAAAGAAAAAGGTTCACTTTTTATTGGATATCTCTTCCCTATTCAAAATCATGAAGAAGCAGAATCAATTTTAGCAGATGTTAGAAAAAAACATTACGATGCAACTCATAACTGTTATGCATATAAATTTATTGACGATGAATCTTTCAAATATTCCGATGATGGAGAGCCAAATGGAACAGCCGGCATAAGAATTTTTAACGCAATTAAGCATTTTAATTTATCCAATGTTTTGATTATTTCAACTCGCTATTTTGGTGGAACAAAGCTTGGCGTTGGACCATTAGGTAAAGCATATTACAACTCAGCAATCGGAGCAATAGAAAATGCTGATATTGTTGTAAAAGAAAACTATTCAAAAATTTTAATCGATTTTGGATATGATTACATTAGCGATGTTCATCATTTTATTAACACCTATAAAGCTCAAAATATTAATAATTTATTCGATAAAAATCCCCTGATTGAATGTTTGATTAAACCAGAATTTATCCAAAAATTAGGCGAAAATTTAATATCAGTCTCAAACGGAAAAATTGAAATAAAGATTTTGGAAGAAAATATTTATCTGTAAATTAAAAAAGCCCGACTTTTACCAAATGAAAACTTAAAAAGCCCAACTTTTCAAAAAAGTTGGGCTTTTGATGGAAGAAAATATTTATCTGTAAATTTCCCATGTTTTCCGCACAAAAGAAAACAAGATTAAAAACGTAATAATTTGAGTATAAATTTCAATAAATAGGTGTCTCGAGTTAAACATGTAAAAATATTTAGGAAAAAAGAGAAATAAAACCTTTTGAAACTAGACAAATTGTATTAAAAAAGCCCAACTTTTACCAAATGAAAACTGAAAAAGCCCAACTTTTTTGAAAGTTGAGCTTTTTAATGGAGGAAAATATTTATCTGTAAATTTCCGTTTCAATAAAAGCTAAAAGCCAATTATTTTTATCAAAATACGCGTTTTTTAATCTATTTTTCAATTTGTACTTCAAAGTAGTATTGCCTTTTATATAGCTCGAAATATTTTTAATGTTGCCCGATGAATCTTCAAGTTCAATATCGAGTGGAAAATGATAATTTTCGTAACCAGTTTGAATTTGCTTAATATCTATTTTTAACTCAATTTCGCTTTTTGAAATCACCTTTTCGCTCAATTTAATTTCAAGTTCCAAAAATCCACTTCCTTCAAAAATCCACTGATTAAAGAATTTATCAAGATTTCGTTTTGATGTTTTTTCAAATACTTTTTTGAAATCCCTAATTTCGGCATTTTTGTATTGGAAATCATTGTAATATGCTTTTAATCCAACAAAGAAAAGAAAATCACCAATCTCTTTTCGCAGCATATGCAGAACCCAGGCACCTTTATTATAAACTGTTGAGGAAAATAAATTAGTCCCAGGATTATATAATTTTTGAATGTCATCAGAATTAATTCTGGATTTAAAAGAACTCATTGTTGATTTAAGTGCATCAAAGCCACTTATTTTTTCGTAATATAAAGCTTCAGAATAAGTTGCAAAGCCCTCATTAAGCCAAATATCTTTCCATGTTTTTGGTGTAACAGAATTTCCCCACCAATGATGAGCAAGTTCATGTATTAACATTGATTCATAAAAATTCATTCCAGAAATAAAATTACTACCTATACCTGTTATTGTTTGACTTTCCATAGCTCCCTTTTGCCAAAGAATTTCTGCAATACCATATTTATCTTTTATAAACGGGTACTCGCCAAACAGCTCTGAAAGCACTTTCAAATATTCTGGATGTTTTGCAAAATCCTTTTTTGCATCTTGAAGATTCATTTCGGTTACATAATAATCAATATCCATAGTATCAGTTGTAGAAAAATACTTTTGACTAAAATTTTTATATTCACCAGAATAAATTGAAATTAGATAAGTGGAAATTGGATATTTAGAATTCCAAATATAAGTTCGCCTATTCCCTTCTGAAAAAGTCTTTTTCAATTTGCCATTCGACAAAGATACAATGTTGCTATCGTTGGTAATTGAAATTGTTAAAAGTGCTTTATCTGCTGGAGTATCGTTACATGGAAACCAAGTTGAAGCATAAATTGGTTCGTTTAATGTTGCAACAAATTTTTTATTATTTTTTTCCTTCATCCAAAATGAACCGAAACCAAGATTTTGCGGCTCACCTTCAAAATCAATTTCTAAATTAAGTGTATCGGTTAATATATTACTTCTATCAATTTCTATTTTGTTATCACTATAATTATAATCTACTTCCGTTTTTTCAATTTTTACAAAATTAATTTTAAAATTATCGTATAAATCTAATTCAATAATTTTTTGACTTTTATCATTTGTAACTAGTTTAATTTTAGCGTTCTCTTTTATTATTTCTTCATTTTGGAAAATATCTAATTTTAATTCATATTCCAGAACATCAATATTTCTGTTTGGAAGTTCAACATTATCAATAAACGAATATTTAATTATTGATGAAAGATTTCTTAAGAATAAGTCACTATCTTCTTTATTTATGACCACTTTTAATAAAATTATTGAAAATATAATAAAAAGTGGGATTGATATTAACACAATTTTTCTTATTTTGTCCATTAAGTATATAAATTTTTTGTTATTTAAATTGAAGCCAAATTTAACGATTTATTATCTTGTGTTGTACAAGAATTCATAATATTTTTATAAAATTAAAATGGGGAAAAAATGGCTTATCTTGGTTCTTCGCTATTAAGAAATACTGCAACAATGATTTTAGCAGGTGGACAAGGAGAAAGACTTATGCCACTTACTGAATTCCGATCTAAACCATCAGTTCCATTTGGTGGTAAATATAGAATAATTGATTTTACTTTATCCAATTGTTTGAATTCTGGATTAAGGAGAATTTATGTTTTAACTCAATACAAATCTGATTCGCTTTCACAACATATTTATGAGGCTTGGAATATTTTCAATCCAGAACTTGGCGAATTTATTTATTCAATTCCTCCTCAGCTAAAAATGAGTAACAATTGGTATACTGGAACTTCCAACGCAATTTATCAAAATGCTAATCTTTTAGAAAACAGAACGGAGTATGTTCTAATCCTTTCTGGTGATCATATTTACAAAATGGACTATTTAAAAATGTTGCAATACCATCTTGATAAAAAAGCAGATTTATCTATTTCATCGCTTTTTGTTCCAAAAAGTATTGCTTCAGAATTTGGTGTTATTGAAATTGATAAAAACTATAGAGTAATAGATTTTGTTGAAAAACCCAAAAACCCTCCAGAAATTCCAGATAGACCTGGTGAATCATTTGTAAATATGGGTGTTTATGTTTTTAAGGTAGAGATACTTCTTAAAATTATTAAGGAGATGGGAGAAAAGAAATTAGACAACACAGATTTTGGTAAGCACATTATTCCATACATGATTAAAGAAGGTTATGACGTTTTTTCTTTTAGATATGAAGATGAAAATCACAAAGACAAACCATACTGGGTTGATGTTGGTACTTTGGATAGTTATTATGCTGCAAGTATGGATTTGTTAAATGTAAATCCACATTTTAACATGTACGATTCCAGTTGGCCCCTTCGATCACAGCAAATTCAATCGCCACCAGCTAAAACTATTTCGCACGAAGGTGAGCGTGTTGGAAGAGCTTATAATTCGCTTGTAACCGATGGAACAGTAATTTCTGGTGGACTTGTTGAACGCTCCATTTTAGGTCCACTTGTTCGCGTTAATAGCTACGCTTATATTACTGACTCAATAATTATGGATAGATGTAATATCGGTCGCCATGCACGAATTAGGCGTGCAATTATTGATAAAAATGTAAAAGTTCCAGAAGGAACTGAAATTGGATTTGATATTGAATCGGATAAAAAGCGATTTAAAGTTACAGAAACTGGAATTGTGGTAATTCCTAAAAATTATAAATTTTAACGAATTTTGATGAAATGTAGTGTGTGGTTGATGGATGTGTGAGATGTGTTTATTGAGATGTTAGCCAACATATAAAAAAAGAGGAAATAACATGAAAAAAATAGGATTATTCTTATTTGTTTTTTTAACAAGTTTGTCAATTTATGCACAAGACATTTCAGGTAAATGGAATGGGATATTGAAAGCTCAGGGAACTCAATTGAGATTGGTATTTAATATTACAAAAACAGATAATGGTTATAGCTCAACAATGGATAGCCCTGACCAGAGAGCAAAAGGAATAACTGTAACAACTACAAGTTTTGATAATTCTATTCTAAAACTTGAAATGTCAAATGAAGGAATTAAATATGAAGGAACTTTAAGGGATGAGAACTCTTTTGTTGGGACGTTTAAACAAGGAGATCAGTCTTTCCCCTTGGTATTAACTATTAGAGAAGTTGAAAAAGAAAAAATAGTTAGACCACAAGAACCAACCAAACCATACCCTTACTATTCAGAAGAGGTTAAATTTAAGAATATAGAAGATAAAATTGAATTGGCAGGAACATTAACCTTACCTGAAAAGAATGGTATGTTTCCCGCTGTTATTTTAATTTCTGGAAGTGGACCACAAAACAGAGATGAAGAGTTATTAGGACATAAACCTTTTCTTGTTTTGGCAGACTTTCTAACGAAGAATGGTATTGCAGTACTAAGATATGATGACAGAGGCGTTGAAAAATCTACAGGTAATTTTAATTCAGCAACAACCTTTGATTTTGCAAAAGATGTTAAATATGCAATAGAATATCTTCAAAAAAGGAAAGACATAAACAAAGATAAAATTGGGTTAATTGGACACAGTGAAGGAGGTGTGATAGCTCCAATTATTGCCTCAGAAAATAAAGATGTTGATTTTATAGTTTTAATGGCAGGTCCATCTCTTCGTGGTGATAAATTACTTCTGCTTCAAAAATACAAAATTGAAACGCAGATTGGAGTTAATAAGCAGTTAATTGAGAACAATCAGCAAATATTTACTGGTGCTTATGAAATAATATTAAACAAGAGTATTAAAAATGAACTGATTTCAGATACCTTGTCAGAATATTTTACTTCAAAATATGGTTTAGCGTTACCAGAAAAACAAAAAACTGTGCTAATAAACCAATTATCATCCCCTTGGATGATTGAATTTATAAGACTTGACCCTGTTGTTTATTTATCAAAAGTTAACTGTCCTGTGCTCGCAATTAATGGAAGTAAGGATATGCAGGTTCCACCGAAAGAGAATTTAGAGATAATTGAAAATGTAGTTAAGAAATCAAATAATACTAAAGTGAAAGTAAAAGAACTTGAAGGATTAAATCATTTATTTCAAGAATGTGAAACTGGTGCGCCAAGTGAATATAGTACAACTGAACAAACAATTTCACCAACCGCATTAAAAGAAATTCTAAATTGGATTAATATTCAAATAAAATAAATACGTTGGCTAACAATGTATATGCAAAATGGACGAAATAGTAGTAATTTCAAGGGTTGTAGCTCGCTTCAACTTTCTTGTAAATTGACAGGAAAGTGCCACGCAGTCGGCTACTATTCTTATCCTTACCTATACACAATCAATTCTAAAACCACACAATAATCCAAAAATCATTTTCCCAAATTTATTATCTTTGCTTTATGACAAAAATTAAATCCGAACAAAATACCGAATTGCAAGCTAAACTTGATTCACTTCCAACTTTACCTGGAATTTATCAATTTAAGGATAAAACTGACAAAGTAATTTATGTTGGAAAAGCAAAAAACTTAAGAAATAGAGTTCGTTCCTACTTTCGTTCAACTGTCGATTCACCAAAAACTATGGCTTTAGTTAATAAAATTATCGATTTTCAACTAATTGTAACCGATAGCGAAGTTGAGGCGCTTGTTCTTGAGAATAATTTAATTAAGGAATTAAAACCAAAGTATAATATTAGTCTTAAGGATGATAAAACATTTCCATACATTCGCGTTACAAATGAGCCATATCCACAAGTCTTTCCCACGAGAAATGTAGTTAGAGATGGCTCAAAATATTTTGGACCTTACACAAATGTAAAGGACATGAAATCTTCTTTAAGGATGATAAACCAAACATTCAAAATAAGAAGTTGCAAACATTTTATTGACAGCGATTCAATTGCAAAAGGCAAAATTAAAATCTGTTTAGATTATCACATAAAAAAATGTGATGGACCTTGCGAAGGATTTGTTAGTCAAGATGATTATATTAAAATGGTTTCCAACTTGATAAAAGTGCTTAAAGGAAAATCCGATATTTTGATTAAGGAACTTTATTACGAAATGAAAATTGCTTCGGATAATTATCAATTTGAAAAAGCAGCCGAAATACGTGACACCATTAAAAAACTGGAAGTCTATTCATCCAAACAAAAAATTGTATCAACTGATTTTGGCGATAGAGATGTAATTAGCGTTGCTGTTGAAGGAAAAGATGTTGCTTCCACAATTTTAATTATCCGCGAAGGTCGTTTGGTTGGAAGAAAGCAACTTACTTTAACTAGCAATTTGGATGAAAATTTAAGCCAAGTTTATTCTTCAGTGATAAAATTATATTACACCGAGTTTGTCGAGGTTCCAAAAGAGATAATTATTGAAGTGCTCCCTTTTGAACATGAGTTGATTCTTGATTGGCTTAAAATTAAGGCTGAAAGAAATGTAAAATTTGTTGTTCCACAAATTAAAAGCGATGCAATGTCGCTAATTAAAATGTGCAAACAGAATTCCATTTTGCAATTAAAAGATATTCAGCTTCAAAAAATGAAAAAAGAAGGCAATTTACCATATGTTTTGCAAGCATTAAAACGCGATTTACGGTTAAATGTGCTGCCTCGCAAGATTGAATGCTTTGATATTTCGCATATTCAAGGAAGTGAAACTGTTGCTTCGTTAGTCGTTTTTGTTGATGGAAAGCCTAAAAAATCGCTTTATAGACGATTTATTATAATAGATGTTGAAGGAGTTGACGATTTTGCCTCAATGCGTGAAGTTGTTGAAAGACGCTATACAATATTAAAAAATGAAAATGAACCACTTCCAGAATTAATAATGGTCGATGGTGGAAAAGGACAACTTTCCAGCGCAGTTTCAATTTTGGATAATCTCGGTTATGCAAATTACAACATTATTGGATTGGCAAAAAGGTTGGAGGAAATTTTCTTTCCTGGCGATTCTGAACCACAAACTATTCCTAAAACTTCTTCCAGTCTCAAATTATTGCAACACCTTAGAGACGAAGCGCATCGTTTTGCAATTACTTTTCATCGCGAACGACGAAGCAAAAGAACGTTCCAGACTGAATTAACAGAAATTGATGGTATTGGTGAAACAATTGCAAGCAAATTACTAATCGAATTCAAAAGCGTTTCCGAAATTAGAAATAAGTCACTTGAAGAGTTATCAAATTTTATTGGTGCAAGTAAAGGTAAGCTTGTTTTCGATTATTTTAACGAAAAAAGGGAAGATTAACTTCCCTTTTCAATTTTAATTACCATTTTTCGGCGTGAATTTGTCCAGTTACTTTTCCTTTATGTTCAACAAAACCTTCCGTTTCGAGTAATTGAATTGTTTCATCAATCATATAAGGATTTCCGCACAAAAATACGTGTGTGTTTTCTGAAGTTAATTTTTGATTCCATTTTTGCTCAAGTTTTCGCGATTTCCAAACATCTTGAACAAAGCCAACATTGCCACCCCATTTTACAATTTCTTTATCGGTATCAGTAATTGTTGGAATATAAGTAAAATTAGGGACCAATGAATCAAGTAGTGACAATTCAGAAGAATATCCCAAATCCCAAGTATTATAAGCACCATGAAGCACAGCAATTTTTCTATTTGGATTAGCAAGTGCATCTGAACGCAACATGCTAATATATGGAGCAACTCCCGTTCCAGTTGCAATCAAAACAAGATTAGCATCATGAGGCGCTTTATCCATTGTAAACATTCCAGTAAACTTACTTGTTAACCCTATACTATCGCCAGGTTTTAAAGCAAATATTCTTGGAGTAAGTTCTCCATCATGTACTAAAGTAATGTAGAATTCTATATATTCTTTGTTTTTTGACGAAGATGCAATAGAATATGCTCGTCTAATCATTTTTTCTGGGTCAACTTCTTGGTGCTCTGGAATTGAATTTTCACATCTTGGAGCAGAACCTGGTAAATATATCACAGCAAACTGTCCAGCTTCAAATTCTGGAACTTCCCACCCAACTGGAGATACTCTAATTATAATATTCACTGGGGATACACGAATCACTTGCGTTACTTTACTGTTCAGCTCTAGTCCTTTTGCCATTTACCTTTCCTACAAAAATTATATTATAAAATATTGAATTATACTACTAATAAATAATTAGCAATTCAAATTTAATAAAAATAGGATAAAGTAGTTTGAATATCATTCAAATTTTTATCCTATTTTAAATTCTTTTATAATTGATTAAACTAATTTTGCAACTAATGTTATTGTTGTTCCAGCAAATAGTTTTGAAATTGGACATTGCGATTTAGCACTTTTTGCTAATTCTTGAAATTTCTCGTCACTAATTCCAGGTATATTTGCAACGCAATTTAATTCAATTCCAGTAATTTGAGGACCACCGTCAACTGTTCCTAATGTAACTGTTGCTGTAGTTTCAATGCTTGTTGGAACAATCATTTCTTTACCCAAAAGTGCTGATAAAAACATTGAGAAACATCCTGCATTTGCTGCACCAACTAATTCTTCTGGATTGGTTTCTTTTCCATCTTCAAAACGTGATGCAAACGTAAATGGTCCTTCGTAACCAGTAAAACTCATTACTCCGCTTCCACTTTTTAATTCCCCATTCCATTTTGCTTTTGCTGTACTTATTGACATAATTTTATTTCCTTATTTTAATAATTAACTTATAATTTATTTTATTATTTCATTACTTTTTTCGAGGCATTTTTTACAAACACCACTTAAATAAACATCTGCTTTTCTAATTTTGTGCCCATTCATTTCTTTAATATTAAAAATACTAATACTACTGTCTATATCAAATATTTCATTACATACTTCACATAAAAAATGCGCGTGAGGTTTTTGAGAATGCTCATAAAGTATTTCATGGTTATCTATCGATATAGAATTTATAATTCCTTTTTTAACAAATAAGGATAGCGTGTTGTAAACCGTAGTTTTTGATAATGTTGGAATCTCAGACATTAATTCTGAATAAATTCTATCAACGGAACTGTGTTTTGTATCATTAGAAATAAATTGTAAAATTTTTATTCTCTGAATTGATGGACTCACTCCAGAATCTTGTAAAATTTTACTAACTTTAGAAACTGATATAGGAATACTCTCTTCATTTATTTCACTAATATTTTGATTATTTACAATTTCTAAATTATTTGACAATTTTTTTTCCATTTAATAAAATTTAATTTTAGAGGAATTTGATAACGATTCCCTCAAAAATATTATATTTTTCCAACTAAATCTAATCCAGGATGCAAGGTAGCTTCACCTGGTTTCCAATTAGCTGGACAAACTTCGCCATCAGCTTCAGATACAAATTTTGCTGCTTGAAGTTTTCTTAATAACTCATCAGCACTTCTTCCAATGCTGTTATCATTAATTTCATACGCTTTCAAAATACCATCTGGATCAATAATAAAACTTCCTCTTAAAGATAGACCTTCTTCTTTAATATATGTACCAAATTTCTTGCTAATTTTGCCATTAGTATCGGCACCCATTGGATATTTGATTTTATTAATAGCTTCTGAAGTATCATGCCATGCTTTATGAACAAAAACTGTATCAGTGCTCATGCTTATTATTTCAGCATTTGTTGCTTTAAATGCATCATATTTTTTAGCTAAATCTTCCAATTCAGTTGGACAAACAAAAGTAAAATCAGCTGGATAAAAAACAACAACTAACCATTTACCTCTATAGTCTTTTAAACTAATATCAATTATTTCTTCATTTTGAAATGCTTTAAACTTCATATCTGGTATTTTTTGACCAATTTTTAACATAAAACCTCCATAATTTTATAAATATGTTTGTTATATAAATTTGTAATAATTACAATTCTAAAATAAGGACATATTTATAGGATGTCAAGTATTATTTATAATTTTATACTAATCTTTGCATTTAATGATTAAAAATTATGGATTTTGGTAATTACCAAGATTTGAAAAAACTATCTGAAACTTAACATAAGAAAATGATTATTTTATAAAATAATTTTAATGGACAATAAAAACTGATTTTTCAAGCATTAATCACCATTACTAAATTTCTCATAAGCATTAATGATATCCTTTACAAGCTTGTGGCGAACAACATCACCTTTATTGAAGTAAACAAAACCAACACCATCAATATCTTTAAGAATTTCTTTTACCTGCACTAAACCACTTTCATTATTTTTAGGTAAATCAATTTGAGTAATATCGCCCGTAATTATTGCTTTAGAATTTGGCCCAAGTCTGGTTAAAAACATTTTCATTTGCATTGGAGTAGCATTTTGAGCTTCATCCAAAATAACATATGCATTATTTAGAGTTCTACCCCGCATAAATGCTAAAGGAACTATTTCAACAATACCCTTTTCTAGATAGTTACGCATTTGTTCAGTAGGCAGCATATCTTGTAGCGCATCATAAAGTGGACGTAAATACGGGTCAATTTTTTCACGAAAATCTCCAGGTAAAAAGCCCAAGCTTTCACCAGCTTCAACTGCTGGGCGCGCAAGAACAATCCTCTGAACAATTCCCTTTTTCAATGCAGCTAAAGCAAATGCAACAGCTAAATACGTTTTTCCCGTTCCAGCAGGTCCTATAGCAAAACAAATATCATTTTTTAATACACTATCAAAATATTCTTTCTGGGTTGGAGTTTTGGCTTTAATAACATCTTTTTTAGAGTATAAAACAATGTTATTATATTCTGTAGTGGTAATAATTTCTTCTCCAGAAATTGTTAAGTCAATTATAGTTAAAACGTCTTCTGCTGAAAGACTACCAGTAGTATTAAGGACATAAATCATTTCTTTTAAAATTTTATCAATACTAGCAACTTCCTCAGAATCCCCTTTAATAACTGCTTTATCACCTCTAATAAACAGTTTTGCAGTAAATTTTTCATCAATTGGTTTAATATTTTTATCATTAAAACCAAGTAGATCTTGGATATTTACATTATCGATGTTTATTTGCTTTTCTACTTGCGTAAAAACCTCCTAAATTAAAAAAGGATGTTCAATAAATAATTGAACATCCTCGAAAAATATATTAAACTTCCCCTAACTAATTTCTAGTTTTGAGTAGGTGGAGCTGGTTTGTAATTTGCTTTTGCTTTATCGTATTTAGCTTTTTCTTCATTACTTAAGTTAGGAATTTTGAAAGCTTGTTTTGGATAAATTAAATCAGGATTTTTAATTTGGTCTCTGTTTGCATTATATATTACTGGCCATGCAAAACCGTTTCCATAAAATTCACTCTTTTTAGCAATTTTCCAAAGATAATCACCTTTTACAACAGTATAAATAACTTCTTTATTTGCTACTTCTTCTTTCCAAGCATCTAAAGAACGTTGCAATTGACCATAAACTTCATCGTTAAATTCTGGAAGAGCGCTAATTTTATCATTTTGAAGAGCTTGTAATGCTAAAAGTGCATCTTCAACACTTCCTTCTCTTCTTTGAATTTTACCTTTTAGAGCAGCAACATCACTTCTGTAACGAGCAATTGAAGCTTCGGTAGCACCAACAAGAACATATAGTTCTCTTTGACTGTCTTCAACAGATTCAAGTGCAGCTTGTTTAGCTTTTAAAGCTTCAATTTGGATTTTTAATTCATTAACTTCTTTAGTTAACTCAATTCTGTTTTGAGTTAATCTAGTCATTTCTTGTTGAAATTCCTCTTGAGTCATTTCTTTTTCTTCTTGAGCAAAAGTACTTACCGATAAAAGAAGTAATAAACTCAAGATAGTAGCAATTAACTTATAACTTTTCATTTATTTCTCCTTTTTAATGTTTCATTTTAGCTAAGTTAGCTTCAACTTCTGCTTTTTCTTTAGCGATGTTTTCTAACTTTGCATTATGTTCTGCAATATCTCTTTCAAGTTGTGTTTTTTCACTTTTTAGTGAATTAACTTCTTTTTCGAGAGCTTTTACTTCTGTTCTAATAGCATTTAAGTTTGCCATTTCTTCTTCACTTACACCACTACAGCCGACAAAACTTACCATGCTTGTAAGTAATATTACAGCAAGAGCAGAAGTGAACATTTTTTTTGCTTTTAGCATAGGATTCCTCCGTGTTAATTGAATAGTTATTTATTATTACACAATGGTTAATATACAAATTTTTTTAACTAAACTAAATAATTTGCTTTTCTACAAAGCTAATATAATTATTATCTGCAATAATTATATGATCAAAAACATTAATATCCAATAATTTACCTGCCTCTACTAATTTTTTTGTTGTTTTAATGTCATCATTGCTTGGTTCACAATTTCCACTTGGATGATTATGCAAAAGAATAATATTTGCCGAATTATTTTCAATTGCAACTTTAAACACTTCTCTAGGATGTACAATGCTGCTTGTTAAATTTCCGGTAGATATTATATTGTAACGTATTATTCTATTTGCAGAATTTAGTGACACAACAATAAACCGTTCCTTTAATTCATCTCGCAAAATTGGAATAAACATTTTAGCAACTTCCGATGGTGAAGTTATTGATTTATTAGAAAACCATTTGCTTTGCGATTCAACTCTTCTGCTTATTTCAAATGCCGCAACTAGTGTGGCAGCTTTATCTTTGCCAATTCCTAAATTATTTTGCAATGATTCTGCCGATTGAAGTGCAAGTTGTGCCAAATTTGTATATTTACCAATAAGTTTTTGTGCCATTTCAACAACAGAAACGCCTCGAGTACCAGTTCTTAATAAAATTGCAAGTAATTCTGCATCAGTTATATTTTGCTGCCCTCGGAGTAGTAATTTTTCTCGTGGTCTATCGTCTAAGGGAATATCTTTAACTTTCATTTTGCCCTCAAATTAATTGTGAATTTTATTTACTCTGGTGTATTTAAAGCTTTTAGCAATATTAAAATATTTATTAGCTTCGGTTATATCATTGTTTTTCAAATACCAATTACCCAACATATTTAATAATTCCGAAGAAGATTCAGATTCATCAACAAAATTGTCAAGTTTTGCTTTTGCTTTATTTATCTCTTCAAGAAGAATCAATATTTTTATTTGAAAATGTCGCCACCCAATTATTGAAGGATTCAGTTTCAATGCTTTATTAATTGATTCATTTGCATGATAATACATTTCTTTTTTAAAATATATTTCGGCTTCAATTCTATAAGATTCAGCATTATTATTTGATAATTCAATAGATTTTTTAATTGTTTTAAGTGAATCGTCAAAAAGAGAATTTTGAAGATATATTTTTGCCAGATAAAAAAGGGCACTAGGAACTAGCTCTGAAGATTTATATTTTGTTAAAAACATTACAAATGTGCTTTGAGAATCGTGAAATTTGTTTGTATGAAAATTAACAATACCTTTCAAAAAATCCATATTTTCATCTTGAATATTCTGATATTTATTTATAAATGCCTCAGCTTCATCAAAAAGGGAATTTCTAACAAGGAAATAACTAACTAATTTAATTATCTCTTCATCATCACTATTTCTTTCAAGATAACGATTGAATAAATCTATTGCAGAATTTGTTTTCCCAGCTTTATCATACAAATCAGCTAATTTAATTGTTGAATTCCTTTCGGATTCTTCATATTTAAGTAATTTTTGGTAAATCTGTATTGCAGCTAATTCATTTTTATTATTGATATATGCAGAAGCCTTCTTAAATTGGGCTTCAATATTTAAAGATTCTATTATTCCCATTCAATTGTCGCTGGTGGTTTTGAACTAACATCATAAACTACACGATTAATGCCTGGAACATTTCTGATAATTTTATTGGATGCAGATTCTAAAACTTCGGGTTTAAATGGATACCAATCCGCAGTCATTCCATCAACAGAAGTAACAGCTCTTAATGCTAAAACATTTTCATAAGTTCTCGCGTCCCCCATTACTCCAACAGACTGTATTGGAAGAAGAACAGCAAAGGCTTGCCATATCTCATCATAAATACCAAAATTGTGCAGTTCATCAATAAATATTTGATCTGCTTCTCTTAAAATATTTAACTTTTCTTTTGTAATATCTCCAATTATCCTAACAGCTAAGCCTGGACCAGGAAATGGATGACGTCTTATAAATTCAATTGGCAAACCAAGCTCTTTTCCAATTGCTCTAACTTCATCTTTAAATAATTCTCTAAATGGCTCAATTAATTTAAGATTCATTTTTTCTGGAAGTCCACCAACATTGTGGTGAGTTTTAATTGTAACTGATTGCCCTTTTACTGGCACAGATTCAATAACATCGGGATAAAGAGTACCTTGGACAAGATATTTAACTTCGCCAAATTTTTTACTTTCCTCTTCAAACACGTCAATAAATGTTGCACCAATTATTTTCCTTTTCTTCTCTGGATCAAAAACTCCTTCCAACCTAGAAATGAATTTTTCTGATGCATCAACTGAAATAAGGTTTAAATTATAGCTGCCTTCAAACATTTTAATAATATCAGCACTTTCATTTTTCCTCATCATTCCAGAATCTATATGAATGCAAATAAGATTTTCACCAATAGCTTCGTGCATTAAAATAGCGGCAACGGATGAATCAACTCCACCACTTAAAGCGCAAATTACTTTTTCATTACCAACTTGCGATTTAATATTTTCAATAGACGATTTAATAAAATTTGATGGTGTCCAATCTGCTTTAATACCACAAATATCAAATAGGAAATTATTAATAATGGTTTTGCCTTCTTCAGTATGGGCAACTTCTGGATGGAACTGCAGTCCGTAAATATTTAGTTTTTCGTTAGATAATACACAAATGGGTGTATTATCTGTAGTTGAATCAACGGAAAACCCATCGGGTACTTTTGTAATTAAATCACCATGACTCATCCAAACAATTGAATTATCTTTTATCCCCCTTAGGATTGGCGAATAATTCTGGATTTTTATTTTAGCTTTTCCATACTCACGGTCATCAGCCGGCTCAACTTTTCCATTATAATTGTTCGCAATTAGTTGCAAACCATAGCAAACACCAAGTATTGGAATGCCTATATTAAATATTTCTTTATTTATGTGAGGAGCTTCCGCATCATAAACGCTCATGGGTCCACCAGAGAGAATAATTCCAGCAGGATTTAACGCCTTAATCTCAGTAAGAGAATATGTGTGGGGATGAATTTCTGAATATACATTAGCTTCACGAATACGCCGTGCAATTAGCTGCGTGTATTGTGAACCAAAATCTAAAATTAATATTGATTGTTTTGTAAGCATTTCATTCTTTTCTAATTAATAAAAAAAAGCAGATGGTTATTCACCAATCTGCTTTTTATAATCTTCGATTGAAAGTAGAGAATCGAGTTGAGATAAATCAGAACACTCAATTTTAATCAACCAACCATCTCCATAAGGATCAGAGTTTACTAATTCTGGCTCATCTTCCAATGCAGCATTAATTTCAATTACTTTTCCAGAAAGCGGTGCATATAAATCGCTAACCGTTTTAACTGCTTCAATAGAACCAAATGTTTCGCCAAAAACTAATTCAGCAATATCAGAATCGATATCTACAAATACAATATCGCCTAGTTCACTTTGAGCAAAATCGCTAATGCCAATTGTTGCAATATTTCCATCAACTGTAACCCATTCATGGTCTGTTGAAAATTTAGTTCCTTGTGGAATATTCATATTAACCTCTAAATTTAATTATTTAATAATTTTTCTATCGAATTTGTATCATAATCTCCACTAAGGAAGTATTTATTATTAAGAATCCTTTTATGGAAAGGAATTGTTGTTTTAATCCCTTCAATTGTAAATTCATCAAAAGCTCTCTTTGCTCTTTTTATAGCGTGATCTCTATCAACTCCCCAAACAATTAATTTTGCAATTAAAGAATCATAGTATGGTGGAATTATATAATCTGTATAAATATGAGAATCTACTCTCACACCAAATCCACCTGGGAAATGAAGATATTCAATTCTTCCTGGAGATGGTCTAAAATTATTATCTGGGTCTTCAGCATTTATTCTAAATTCAAAACTATGACCATTAATTTTTGATGGCATATCTTGAACTTTTTCACCAGCGGCAACAAAAATTTGCTGCTTAATGAGATCAACATTATTAACCATTTCAGTAACAGGATGTTCAACCTGAATTCTTGTATTCATTTCTATAAAATAAAACTTTTGGTCACTATCAACTAAAAATTCTATTGTACCAGCACCTTCATAATTAACAGATTTTGCACCTAGAATTGCAGCCTCTGACATTTGTATTCTAACTTCCTCAGAAATAACAGGTGATGGAGATTCTTCAATTAATTTTTGATGTCTTCTTTGAATGGAACAATCTCTTTCTCCATAAGAATAAACATTACCAAACTGATCACCCATTAATTGTATTTCAACATGACGAGGTGCCACGATAAATTTTTCGAGATAAAGTTCTGAATTATCAAATCCAGATTTTGCTTCATTACTAGCCGTTAGAAATGCATTTTCAACCTCGTCTTCTTTCCAAACAATTCTCATGCCTTTTCCACCACCACCAGCAGACGCTTTAAGAATAACTGGATATCCAATTTCGTTTGCAATTTTTCTAGCTTCATCAATTGATTTAACAGGCCCATCGCTACCGGGAACAACAGGAACGCCACAATTTTTCATAGTAGTTTTTGCAAATGCCTTATCTCCCATTTTTTGAATCATGTCTGGAGAAGGTCCAATAAACTTAATATTCATATCTTCACAGACTTGAGAAAAATGAGCATTTTCAGCTAAAAATCCATAACCTGGATGAATTGCATCTGCACCAGTAACTTCTGCAGCAGACATAATGCTAGGAATATTTAAATAACTTTCTTTTCCACTAGCAGGACCAATGCAAACGGCTTCATCAGCAAAAATAACGTGTGCCGATTCTTTATCAGCCACAGAGTAAACAGCCACTGTAGAAATTCCAAGTTCTTTACAAGTGCGAATAATTCGAAGAGCTATCTCTCCTCTATTCGCAATTAGAATTTTTTTAAACAAATTTAATCCTTACTTTGTGAAAATTTTCAGCTTTTCTCAATTAAGAAAAGAGGTTGGTTATATTCAACAGCAGTAGCATTTTCTACTAAAATCTTTACTATTTTGCCACTTACTTCACATTCAATTTCATTCATTAACTTCATTGCTTCAACAATACACAAAATTGAACCTTCAGAAACTGCGTCTCCCACTTGAACATATGAGGCGGAATCGGGGGATGGAGATCGATAAAATGTTCCAACAATAGGAGATAAAACCTCGTGAAGGTTTGAACTCTTAGTCTCTTCAACTATTTTATTCTCACTGCCGCTAATTGATACTTGAGCTGGTTGAGTAGCGTACCTATGCTCATTGCTTTGCTGCTCAACAACGGTATTAACTATTTGTTTTCTACCATTTTTTGAAATCTTAATTTTAAGATCTCCTTCTTGAACTGAAAATTCAGTAATTTCACTCTGTTCAACAATTTTTACTAGTTTTTTAATTAAGTTATAATCCATGACTCTCTTATAATTAGTTTTTAACTCTTTCTACGTATTTACCCTCACGAGTATCTACTTTTAGTAAATCGCCAACATTAACAAATATTGGTACATTTATTTCAGCACCAGTTTCAAGAGTTGCTGGTTTCATAACATTTGTAGCGGTATCACCTTTAAAGCCAGGCTCTGTTTCAACAACTTCAAGCTGCACAAATATTGGTGTTTCTGCAATTACAATTGCATCCTTATCATCAAGTAGTAATTCAACTTCTTCACTCTCTTTAAGGAATTTGTCTTGATCACCAAAATATGATTTATCTACATTCACTTGTTCATAAGTCTCACTATCCATTAAAACCAACGAATCTCCTTCTCTAAAAAGGAATTGATATTTTTTTCTTTCAACTCTAACAATTTCAATTGGTTCACCAGCACGAAATGTGTTATCAAGAACTCTACCTGTGATAAGGTTTTTAACTTTCGTTCTAACAAACGCTCCACCTTTACCAGGTTTTACATGTTGAAATTCTACTACTGTATATAGACCATTCTTAAATTTAATTATTAGTCCATTTTTCAAATCTGATGTATCAGCCATTTTTCCTTCAAATTAATTAATAATTTCTAAAATAATTTAGTTTTTTACTTGAGCCAAGTATTTATCAACTTGTCTTGCAGCTGGAGATGTACTATAATCATTTTTAATTTTATTAAGAACAACTTTTGCTTCACTAATATTCTTAATTTTTATATAATTAACACCAGCATTTAGCAAATAATCTGGGTTTGCTGGTATATATTCGTTTACATTTGCAGCTTTTGCAAAATATTTTGCAGCATTTTCATAATCTTTATTTACTTCATAACAGCTTGCTTTACCCGCCAGAGCTGAAGCAATCATCAAGTTATCACTTCCTGAATAATCGTCATACTCATCAAGTGCTTTTTCATATTGTTCAGTATAAAAATATGCATTTGCAAGATATATTCTAGCAAGTTCACCTTGCTCTGTACCACTGTACTCATCTACAATTTTAATAAGACCAATTTCTTTTGTTCCTTCTTTACCATCAATAGCTTGTTGATATAAACCTGCATTATAAGTATTTATAACACGTGACACTTCAACCGAAGCTAAAAGATTATTTTCCTTCATTTTACTAGAATAAAAAAGGACTACAAGAATTATAACTGCAATTCCACCAACTAAAGCAAATAACATTGTTTGATTTTTTCCATAAAACGATTTTGCTTCATAAAAGGAAGTAACAAGTTTATCTTCTTTAATTTCCTTTTTCGATAATTTTTTCTTTTTAGCTAACACAATCTCTCCTTAACAAAATATTTTAATATAACTTTCAAATGTAATAAAAATTAGAGTCCAATTCTAATATGATTTGAATATATCCACGCTTTTCCGTCGAGATAAATTTCCACTCTATAAACACCGGGATTACTAATTCTGAATTCGGCATCTACATTTTCTACTTCGTCAATAAACTTTCCATTTGCAATCAGTTTAATAGTACCGCTAATATTTGGCAGAATTACGCGTAATCTAATTTTTTCGCTGAATTCAACTGTTTCGCCCATGTGATAAATCATATTTGAATCTTGCGCAAAAAATCTAAAACCTTTAGCATCTCCGCGATAATAATTAGAGATAAATAATCTACCACTTTTTAGTACTTTAAGAATTTCATTTCTATCTTCTGTAAATTCAACTCCATTATTAGATTTGTGGAATGGTGAATCGCAAAGCAAATGAGTTCTAATAGATTTAAATAAAACTTTATATGGAAAAACTTCAACTTCAAAAAATCCCAATAAATTTAGCTTGTGAGCATGTGCATCAACTCCACCAATGCCAACAACTTTTCTCTTTATATTCAGTTCATCCCATTTTTCAAGTGTTTTTGAAGAAGGTGCAATTATTGATTTTAATGGATGAACAAAATAGTTGTATTTATTATCCTCATTTAATCCTTCCATCCATTCGGACATGTGATTCCAAACTTCAATTCCGGTAAAATCTTCTGTTTCCCATTCATTCCATGGGTAGGGAGGATGTTCATTCATTGAGGAACGTTCTTCAAATGGATGCGCAATAAATCCAATTCCTCCCTTCTCTTTAACTTTTTTTACATATTCCTTTGCAGAAATTCGTGTTGAAAATGTTTTATCAATCCCTAAAGCTAAATAGTGATTTAAGTTTTGTTTATCATTAATTTCAGTTCCAACAAGAAGAAAAGTATCACCATGCCAACCTTCTTGACCATCGTCTTTTGCTCTAAGAGTATTATGGTCAGTTAAAACAATAAAATCTAACCCAACTTCTTGCGCAGCTTTTTTAATTTCTGCTATTGTACCTGATCCATCGGAATAATTAGAGTGTATATGTATTGCACCTACATATTCGACCATGACAATTTATATTTCGTTTAGAGTTAAATACTGTGTGCTATTTGGCTTTACTAAATCAGAAAGTTTATTCATTAGAAGGTCTGTTCTTCCATCAGCAACATCATCATAGTTATCGTACGCTTCGGTGTTTTCAAAAACATATATTTCTTGATAAACATTTTTTTTACCTTTAACAGAATACACGTTATAGCTTTCTAATCCCTCTGCTTTTACCACACTTTTAAGTTCTCTAATTACATCTAAAAACTCATCTTTCTTATCTTCAATTATTTCATATTTAATTGAAAAAATTACCTTTTCCATACTTTTCCTATATTTTATATTTTATATTTTCCTTCAAAAACTATTTTAGCGGGACCAGTTAACGCTATATTTGAAAATTTTTCATTTTGATACTTAAAGTCAACTGTTAAAACTTCTTTGCTTTTTGTCACTAATCTTACTGGTGGAACAACTTTCCCATTTAAATAGCTAATCATCGCAGAGGCAACAGAACCTGTTCCACAAGCAAGAGTTTCTGCCTCAACTCCGCGTTCAAAGGTTCTGATATTAATCTCTTCATTTCTAATGGAAATAAAATTAACATTTGTACCAAGTGGTTGATAATACTTACTATATCTAATTTCTTTTCCAAATTGCTCTACTGGAAACGAATCAATTGAACTTATATCATTTCCCTTTTCATCAATATTAATAACTACATGATAAGCACCAGTATCAATAAACGAAACGTTTAGTTTATTATTTAGGATTTCAATTTCGTAATTTAATTTAAGTTTTGTCGGTGTGTTAAGATTAAATTTTATTTCATTTGAATTTAAAACTTCTCCAGAAAATGGCTCATTATGAAAAATGAATTTAGTTTTTGAATTTATCAATCTACCACTATAATCAGCATATCTAATTATTGAACGGGCACCATTTCCACAAAGCATTCCATTGCTTCCATCCGAATTGAAATAATCCATTTCAAAATCATAATCTTCTCTATCAGAAATAGTAAGAATACCATCGCCACCAATTCCATATCTTCTATCACAAATTGATTTAATTAGAACTGGGTTTAAACTTAAATTATTGTTTAATTTTTTATCAATTAAAATAAAATCGTTACCAGCACCAGTAATTTTTGTAAAAACTATTTCATTCATGCTTTTTAATTTGTTTAAATCCAGTTATCTCATCATAAAATAAATAAGTGATATTCAAAACTTGTTTCATAATATGTCGAAATTTAAGGTAATAGAAAATGCTAATCAATGAAATAATTTTTTTGGTAATTTTTATTTCAATAATATCATCTTCATTGCTCTAGAAATAGTTTCCCTGCTCTCATTTGAAAAATATTCTAGTCTATAAAAATATATTCCAGATGAAAGACTACTTGCGTCATATTTAATTTTATACTCCCCACTTTTTTGATACTTTTCAAATAAAGTAGCCACTCTACTTCCAGTAATGTTGTAAATACTCAACTTTACGTAACCATCATTAGGAATTTGATAATGTATGCTTGTGGAAGGATTAAATGGATTAGGATAATTTTGAAACAACTCAAGCTTATTAGGTATTTCTCCATTGGGTTTTATCGAATTTGGATTTGTTTTCATTGCTGGCAAATAAGATTGTGTATATGACCTGTTACTCTTCAAAACATACGATGGAATATTTAGAGATGAATTTGCTGGTTGATTTTCACCCACAGTAACAATATAATAATAGTAATTTTTGCCATTTTCTTGAGTAGTATCAGAAAATACATTAACATCTGCTGGCAATTCAGCTATTTTTGTGTATTTAGAATAATATTGATTACTTACATAACCATCAACCTGCTCAATTGTGTTTCTATAAATTTCATAACCCTTAATAGCTGGACCATCTTCATTTGGTGTCCAACTCAAATCGATACTACTAGGACGTGAATTAACATTAAAAGACTTTGGTGGATATGGAGCTTGTGGAACATTCCATCCATTTTTAAAAGCATCCATTACTCTTTCAAATGATACGTGAAGTGAATCTTGACCAGTAAGTACTGCAATGTTTTTATCAGAGACACTAATTGCACCACTCTTGAACATTTTACCAATTCTTATTGCTTCATCTCTACTTAATCCAGCAGAACCTTCAACAATAATTAGTTTAACGCTATCGCCATAAGCTACCTGATATGGTCCATATCCGTTAACATATGAATAACCCGATTTATTTATTGATTGATTTCCACCAACAATAGTAGAATTAACATAATCACTGCCAGTAATCCAATCCGCATGACTTTGCTCTGGATGACCTTTTACCATCAAATTATATCTTGCTTGCATCTGAGAAACATTATAAGTATCAGAGTAGTACTGCAATTCATCATCAGAAGATTCATAACCAGTAGTCGATGGTTGATTCGTATCATCAATCATTGGGTCAGTTCCATTTTGAGCAAATAAAGTTAAAGCACCAGAAAATTGTGCTGCACCAAGTCTTCCAACTGTATCAGCATCATTTATTCTAGCACCGTATCCGAGATCTGGATGCCAAATTGGACCACCAAGACTATTGTATTCGTTAAAACGATCCCAGTAACCATGCCAAGCATAAGAATATCTTAAATCTTCATTACCCCCAGAAGGATATGGACCAACTTCGTTATTCAATGTATTAGCACCCCAAGAAGTTTGGTCGCCAAAAAGCATTCTAGTTTCTCTAACAAAGCTAAGTCGTTTTTGAAAATAAAAATAAACATCTTCTAAATCTCCACTGGTTCTTTCAATTTCAGAGTCTCCATCAATATTGCCATTATTAATGAAGGTATATTCAATTACATGAAAATTATCATAATAGGGATTGCTAAATTGATAAATTTTTCTTTTCATCGACATACCAAGCTCAGTATTTACATAATTGTAAAGCATTTGATCATAGGGCATACTTGGGTCAAGTTCATCAATTGTAACTTGTTGACCTGGATAATTTGATAATGCACCATCAACTCTTACTTCAGTTGGGTGATATTTTGCATAATGCTTAAACTCAACAGGAAAAAATTCACTTGACCCACCCGTTTGAGGTCTTGGTCCGCAATGAACAACCTTGTAATCGAATTTTGTGTTATTTGCGTTTGGATCGGTATAATTACGGCAACCTATCCATAAGCCTTTTGCAGCTTGCATATCTTGGTTTGGATAATATCCTGGCCATTGCCAACCATATAGGGACCCAGTAGCGTTAGAGTGCTCAACCTCTCTTTCATTCCCAATACTTGAATACCAATTGTGGAAAGAACCAACATTCAACCATTCATATTCAACAGGTTGATTATAAACAATTTTGTTAAGTGGATATGTAAGAATATTTTTTTCAATATCATTGATAATAATTGTTAGGAAATATTCTTTTCCGTATTCAAATATTTTGAAACCTCCACTATATATATTATCGCCAGCAGTTAAATCTTCATCCATTGCAGAATCGTTCAGCAAAATTTCTTCGCTAATTGTATTATCTGTTAATATAAGTTTGCATCCATCAATTTCAGTAGAATTGTTTACAAATACTTCAATTCTAATAGGTGTGTTTAATTTAATTTCAGATAAATTGTATTTGTAAATTGTTGGATATGACATTTCATTTATAGTTGAATTACCAATTGTACAAAACCAATTTTGATATACACCATATTTTCTATCTGTCAAAAACGTAAAAAAAGGCTTACCTTCTAAAATTGTTGTTTTAAATTTAGTATCATTACCCATATAATTTGTAAATAATATTGGATCAGTATAATTAGTTACATTCTTATCCATTTTTATATATTTAATTGTAGTTCTGTTAATGTCTTGAAAAATTGTGCTTTCTTCAATATTAAAAGATAACCAGGTTGAATCGACTGAAGAACTTACCGTTAAATTAGAAATCTTTTTTGATGAAGCAAAAATACTTTCTGGAATAGACCAACTTTCACCAAAGTTAAAACTTCGTCTAAGAATAATTTCTATACTGCTCTCAATAGAATAAGCTAAAATAGTCGAATCTCCAATTGTAACAATATCGTGTGCATTAAAATCAATATTTTTCGGTGACCAAGAACTCCCATCATCATCACTGTAGAAAAGATATCCACTCCTTCCAGAGATCCAAATTCTTCCATTTTCTGATTGTTTAATTTGTGGTTGATTAATCTTAACTCCACTACTAACAATAAATTGGGGCGCAGACCAAGAAACTAAATCATCTGAATATATATATTGTGTGGAAGTTGCAGATAATCCAGACATTACAGAGTAGGTAAGTATAATACGCCCAGAAGAAAGCAACAAACTTGATAAAGTTAGATAATTAGATTCAGATTCCTTGTTAATTTCTTTTACCAAAGTTTTATTTGCCCATTTTTTACCATAATCACTACTTTTTATAGTAAATATTGAGTCTGCAAACTCACTTGAAGAAACATAGATTAGGTATAAATTATTATCTTTAAATATTGGATTTGCAGCTGTTAAAAGATTTTTTGAAGTATCCTGCGCACTAAACCATCTTGGGATATTAAATTCATTGTTTAATAAAGTTGAATTATTGTAACTAAATAGCACAGACACATTTAATAATACAAATAAGATTAATTTTCCCACTTTTCCCTCCGAAAAATTATTTAGGATTTTTTATTTATGTAAAGTTAATATTTATAACTAAAACTCCAAAGTATTATTCAAATATTTACATTATTTTTGTGAGACAAATTTAGAAAGGATTTCAAATGTTTATAAATTATTCAGAATTACCTGGATTTCAGAATTTATTTTTAGATTATATAAATGAATACGAAAATGTAGAAAAATTTTATCCGAAAAATTTTAGAGAAAGTGAAGATTTTTTTAAGACGTTTTCAGAGTTGGAAAAATATGACCGTCCTCATCAAAAAGAGGTTTCAAAAATAATAAGAGAGCAATATTCAAATTGTAATATCTCAAAGCAAACCGAATCAAATATTACTTCACTTGCTTCAAATAAAACTTTTGCAGTAGTTACGGGTCAGCAGGTTTCACTTTTTGGTGGACCAATGTATACAATATTCAAAACCATTTCCACAATTAAATTGGCAAACTTATTTAACGAAAAATATAGCGATTATAATTTTGTGCCCATTTTTTGGATGGAAGCTGACGATCACGATTTTGACGAAGTAGCTTCAACCAATATTTTAGATAAAAACAATAATTATATATCCTTAAATTATAACGATGGACTTGAAGAAGAATTTAACCGAGGTGCAGCTGGTAATGTAGTTTTTAATTCAAATATTAATAATACTATAGCTGAATTAGAAGAAGCGCTTCGCGATAATGAATTTAAGAATGATATTTTATTATTATTGAAGGATTGTTACAAAGAAGGTTCCACATTTAAGTCAGCATTCAAAAATTTGATGTTTCAATTATTTGATGAATATGGTCTGATAATTTTTGATCCGCAAGATAATTCAGTGAAGAATTTATTACTTCCCATATTCGAAAAGGAATTAAACAATTTTGAAGTTCACACAACAACAAATATTCTTAAAAGTGCTGAATTGGAGGAAGTTTACCACGCTCAAATAAAAGTAAAACCAATAAATTTGTTTTATACTGATGAAACTGGTCGTCACTTAATTGAACCAATTGATGATGAATTTAGATTTAAAGGTAAAAGAAAAAGACTTAATAAAGAAGAATTGATGAACTTACTTTATTTTGATCCAGCAGCATTTAGCCCTAATGTAATGCTACGACCTGTTTGCCAAGATTTTCTTTTACCAACCGTAGTTTATGTTGGGGGTCCAAGTGAAATTAGTTACTTTGCGCAAGTAATTCCAAATTACGATTTCTTCAAAGTTGTCTCTCCCATCCTTTTTCCACGTGCTTCAGCTACAATAATTGAAAAGCGACAGTTAGCGACCATTAATAAATTTAAATTATCTTTATCTGATTTCACATTTGATGAAAGTGTGTTGATTGAAAAAGTGATAAAACAAATTTCTGAATTTAATTTTGATGATTTATTTAGTAGAACACAAATGGAAATTCAGAATAGTTTGAATGAATTAAAGGAAAATTTGTTAACTGTTGATGAATCACTTTCTCAACCTATTGAGAAAACAATTGAACGAATTGAACAGACAATAGGGATGCTAAAAGTAAAATCCAAAAGTGCGGAAGAAAGGAAACACCAAACGGTAATAAACCAATTACAAAAAGTTAGGAATGTTATTTATCCAAATAATTCTTTGCAAGAACGAGAATTAAACTTTATCTACTTTGCTAATAAATATGGGATTGATATTATTAAGTGGATAATGAACGAAATTAAGACTAATAAAATTGAACACCAAATTTTGGAAGTTTAACAAATTCATTTCAAAAACAATTATCGATAAAACAAAAAAAAATCCGAATTCATAATTGTGAATTCGGATTTTTAATATGCTTAAATTTTATCTTACCCAAAAAGTAATTTAACAATAAAAACTGCACCAAGAATTCCAGCTACATCTGCTAGTAAGCCAGCAGGAAGTGCATGACGTGTATTTCTGATATTTACAGAACCAAAATAGACTGCTAACACATAAAATGTAGTTTCGGTGCTGCCAAAGAATGTTGAAACAAGAATTCCAATAAATGAATCAGGTCCATGTGTGGCTATTATTTCTGCCATAATTCCAAGTGAGCCACTACCAGAAAGAGGACGCATAATAGCCATTGGTAAGGCTTCTGCTGGCATTCCAATTAAATTTGTGAATGGTTCAAGCGCAGCAATTAAAATCTGCATCCCGCCACCAGCTCTAAAAATTCCTATTGCAACTAGCATTGCAACAAGGTATGGTATAATTCTTACTGCAACATCAAAGCCATCTTTTGCTCCAACAACAAATACTTCATAAACTTTTACTTTTTTAATTGCACCATATCCAATAAACATAAATATTAAGCCAGGTATTGCAATTATTGAAATTACATTAATAACTGCTTTAAATAATTCTGGATTTAAAAAAGAAAGTTTTGAAAAAATTACTGTTAAAAGTCCCGTTACAGAAAGTAATGTTATAATGGCAATAAGCGAAATGAAAACCAATAATCCTTTTCTATAAGATTTTAACCAATTACCATATTCGCCTTTCTTTATTGGAAATTTTTCCATAATCTTTGTTGCCGTTATTCCAACCGTGGTTGCGCAAAGAGCACCAAAAATTGAAGTTCCAATTATTACAGCAGGATTGCTACTACCAGAGGCAGCTCTAATTGCAATTGCAGTAACGGGAATTAAAGTAAGACCTGCAGTGTTAACTGCTAGGAACGTGACCATTGCGTTAGTTGCAGTATCTTTTTTATCGTTAAGTGTCTGTAACTCTTCCATTGCCTTTAAGCCAAAAGGAGTTGCTGCATTTCCGAGTCCGAGCATATTAGCAGCCATGTTCATTATAATTGAGCCCATTGCAGGATGATCTGGTGGAATATCAGGGAATAAAAATTTAGTTAAAGGTTTTACTGAGTTGGCAATTATTTTTATTAAGCCAGCTTCTTCAGCTACCTTCATAACTCCTAACCACAAAGCCATAATTCCGATAAGACCAAGAGCAATGTTAACAGCAGTTCCTGCATAATCTAAAGCAGCATTTGTTACATCTTTCATCTTTGTAAATGCAACATCTTCAAGAATTAAATCGCCAGTGATAATTTTACTTGTTTTAATTTCTCTAACTTTAAAACTTCCTAATAAATCATCATCTTTTCCAGAAATTTTTGCCATATATTTCCACATTTCTGGCGTTGCATCACTCACTTTGAAAAAAACACTAACAATATCTTTACTTTTATTTACTGATATTTTACTTGTTACAAAAATATCATCGTTTTGAACAGTGCCATAAAATTCATTGAAATCATTTGCCAAAACTTTTATTTTGCCTGAATATGCTCCATCAGCTTGAATTGATGTTGAATCATCAAAAATAATTTCTATTGGAAGTTTATCGCCATTGCGAAATTTGTTATCAGCTTGATCAATAATATCCGTTGTTAATGCTGTTCCAATTCCAAGTATTAAAAGTCCGAGCCACACATAGTTGAGCATATTTTTCTCACTTATTAGTATTGTTTTAATAACGTAAGTTAAAAATTAAAAATGACTAATTAAACTTTCAAATTCTATTTTTTTTAATTTGGATTAAATATTGAGACATAGTTCATATTTATTTAAATTCTCAGATTTTTTTTAGCTTTTGATAATTCAATTAAGACTTAACTTTTTCATGATATTTTTGTTTCAACTAACTAATCCAAAGTCAAAAAAGTTAATTTGCACATATTTTTTTGAATTATGCTCAATTCATCATTATCTTAACTAACGAATAATTAAATATATTAAGTGAAAATAAGATGAAAATTGGTTTAATACAATATTCCCCAGTGTGGGAAAATCCGAAAGAAACTATAAAAATAATTGAAGCTTTAATTACAAGTGTTGATTTAAGTGATGTTTCGTTGCTAATATTTCCAGAAATGTCATTGACTGGTTTTACGATGAGTTCAAAAATATTTGCCGAAGAAATTGATGGTGTTTCATTTACTTATTTTATGCAATTATCACGCAGACTAAAAAAGCACATATTTGCTGGGATAATTGAAAAGGATGAAAAAGACGTTTATAATTCCCTAATCCATTTTGACAATAACGGTTTAATTAGAGTAGTATACAGAAAAATACATCCATTTAGTTTTGCAAAAGAGGATAAAAATTTTAAAGCTGGAAATGAGACAATAATTACAAAAGTTAACAATGTTACGTTTGGATTATCAATTTGTTACGATTTGAGGTTTCCAGAATTATACCGCCAATATGGCAAAAAGAGAGCCGATGTATTAATAAATATTGCAAACTGGCCGGTTGCAAGAATCCAACATTGGGACATACTGCTACAAGCTAGAGCAATTGAGAACCAATGTTATATGATTGGAGTTAATAGAATTGGAGATGACCCTTTTTTAGAATATCCAGGACATAGTGCTGGTGTTAATCCAATGGGAGAGATTCTTAATCTTAATTTTGCCGAAAGTATTTCAATTATTGAAATAGATGTAGAAAAGGTTAAAACATTAAGAGAAACACTTCCCTTTCTTGATGATATGAAAATGATTAAATAACTTTTTTTAGTAAACTTATCATTTTTTTTTCGAGTCGGATTAAATCAATTTCCCCATAAGAAAATAGTTTTCCGTCAATAAACAATGATGGAACTATAACGGTTTCATATTTCGATTTATTTTGTAATACTTTCTTAAATTTTATAAAATCACGATGCATTATAAATTTTTCCAAATCTTTTTCTGCTCTTGTGCATGCACAACAATTCTTTGAAACTACTAAATCAAAATCCATACTTAAACTCTTTTTTTTTTGATGTAAAATAAAAAAGGTTAGGTATAAGTACTGTCGTAATAATGACAGTAAGAATTTATTTAAGTTTTTTCAATTCTTTTTCATTTTGGATAATTAATTTTTTCCTATCAAAATCTATTAAACCTTGAACTCGCAAATCTGTTAAAATTGTATTTACTGTTTGTCTTGAACATGCAGTTAGTTCAGCAATATTTTGATGCGTAAGAAATGGTTTCAAAAATATTTGCTCACCAATTTTTTTGCCTTGCTCAAGTGCTAGATTATATATAAAAGAAATTACCCTTTGTTCAGCATCTTTAAAAACTAAATCCTCAATTCGTTCACTATATTTTCTCATTCTAAATCCAATAAGTTTTGTAATCTCTAAATTGAGTTTTGGGTTTTTCTCAATAAATTGTTTGAAATCGTTTTTACTAATTGCACAAATTAATGATTCTTCCATAGTAGTTGCAAAATCCGTTCTCTCGCCATCATCTAAAATTGCCATTTCTCCAAAAACATCACCAGGATTTATTAATGCAACTATTAATTCCTTTCCTTCTTTGGAAATTCTTGTCAATTTAACTCTTCCCTTTTTCAAAAAGAAAATTGAATTTGAAGGGTCTTCTGCAAAATAGATTGGTTGCGATTTTTTAATTTCCTGCATTGACGTCATCGAATCTAATTCCATCATCTTTGATTTCTCCATCAATTCAAATAGATTAAAATTTTCGAGATACCACAATTTAGATTTATCAGACATTTGTACATCTCCAAATGATATTTTGATTAATTAGTTTTAAATATAGTTAATAATGAAAAAAGTATCAGTTATCAATTATTTAATAATACTAATTGTAATTTAGACGACAGTTTAAAAATCAGTGTATTTTCTAAAAAATTATCTTTTATAAATATCTGATTTCACAACTCTTTTGAAATAATAAGCGGTTAAGAAAAAGTGAAAATCTTTAGTTAGGCATATTCATCAAATGAATTTTGTATATTTGCATTTATTTTTAAATTATTATTGAAAGCGACAAAATTTTGATGAATAGATTTGCCCCTTTATTTGTAATTATTGCTGCGTCTCTTTGGGGCGTTGATTCTATTTTACTACGACCACATTTGTACACTCTCCCCGTTCCATTTGTTGTTTTTCTAGAAAGCATAATTGTTGCCTTTTTATTAACTCCAATTCTTTTTAAAAGATATTATGATTTGAAAAATCTAAGAATGAAGGATATTCTTGCATTTTTGGGTGTTGCATTTTTTGGTGGTGCACTTGGAACAATGGCAATTACAAAAGCATTATTTTATGTAGAATACATTAATCTTTCCGTTGTAGTTTTAATGCAAAAGTTACAACCAGTGTTTGCTTTAATTTTAGCTTCATTGTTATTGAAAGAAAAGCTTCCAAAAGAATTTTTTAAATGGGCAACTCTTTCAATAATTGGTGCATTTTTAATGACCTTTGGATTAAATCTTCCTAATTTAAATAGCGGTGATTACACAATTGGAGCAGCTTTATATGCTCTTCTTGCCGCTTTCAGCTTTGGATTTTCAACAGTTTTAAGTAAACGTGCTCTAAAAAATGTTACATATGAATTGGGAACTTATTTACGATTTGTAACAACTTCCATTATTATGTTTGTTGTGATATTATTGATTGGTGAGTTTTCTGCTGTAAGAGAAGTATCTGAACTTCAGTGGATTATCTTTGGTATAATTGCTTTTACTTCGGGTGGATTTGCAATTTTTCTTTATTATTATGGACTTAAACGAATTAGCGCCTCTGTAGCTACAATTGCTGAGTTATCATTCCCGCTTACTGCCATCCTTTTAGAATATTTTATTCACGATAATATGCTCGATTGGCTTCAATGGATTGGAACTATTATTTTAATCTATGCAATAATTAGAGTTTCAAAATTAAATTTTAGCAAAGAATAAAAAACCTTCAAAGTTTAGCCGTAATGTAATTCCTTTGGCTATAACCTTGAAGGTTAATTCGCAATTATTTTTTGCTCTAATTTTAGTCGGCCATTAAACAAGCAAGAACAGATGTATTAACAATATCATCCACACTGCAGCCTCGGCTTAAATCAAACAATGGCTTTTTTAATCCTTGCACAACTGGACCAACAGCTTCTGCACCACCAAGACGTTGAGCTATTTTGTATCCAATGTTTCCAGCATCAAGTGTTGGAAATACTAAAACATTTGCTTTGCCAGCAACTGTACTATTTGGGGCTTTTTTCTTTCCGATTGATTCCATTGTTGCAGCATCAAATTGTAGTTCGCCATCAATATTCAAATCCGGACGCTTCTCTTTTGCAATTTTTGTAGCTTCAATTACTTTATCAACATCTTCATGTTTTGCGCTTCCCATTGATGAAAATGAAAGCATTGCAACGTTTGCATCTTCACCTGTTAATTTTTTGTGATTATCCGCTGTTGAAATTGCAATATCAGCAAGTTGAGCAGCATCTGGGTTTGGAACAACTGCACAATCTGCATAACTGTATGTTTTATCTGGGAAAATCATTAAGAACAAACTTGAAACAACCGAAATACCTTTTGGCATTCCAACACATTGAAAAGCTGCTTTAAGAACATCACCTGTTGAAGCAGTTGAACCAGCAACTGAACCATCAGCTTTGCCTTCTCTAACTAACATAGCGCCAAAAAATAAATCTTTCTTCATTATTTCTTTTGCATCATCAAGTGTAACACCTTTGTGCTTTCGTGATTCATAAAATAATTCAGCAAATTCTTCGGTTAATTCTGAAGTTTGTGGGTCAATAACTTTTACACCAATTAAATCTATATCAAGTTTTTCAGCATCTGTTTTAATTTTTTCTTCATTTCCTATTATTATCACTTCGGCAATATTCTCTTTAATCAAAATTTGCGCTGCTTTAAGTACTCTTTCATCATGCGATTCTGGTAACACAATTCTTCTTTTACGTTGTTTTGCTTTCTCCTTCATTTCAACTAATAGCTTAATTTCGCTCATTTTTTCCTCAATATTTATTATTTTTATTTTATTTCGTAAATATAAATAATTACAATTTTATCTTTGTTAGAAAACTTATTTTTTATCCAAAATAATTGTTGATTGTTACAACTCTTTGCTATTTGTTGTGGCACAAATTATATCTGCGTTGCAAATTTTTGCATTAATTCTTTTAATCATAAATTTACTTTACTTCTATGTAATTCAAATTTACTCCACATTATAGCATTAGATTTTACTATTTTTGCTAATCTATTATTAAAGTAAATGACAAACAGGAATTCTTGAAGCTAAATGCTAATTTTTAAATACATAATTAAAGCTCATATTGCTCCATTCCTTTTTTCGATATTTATTCTGATGTCAGTATTTCTACTTCAGTTTTTTATGAAATCTGCTGATCAGCTAATTGGAAAAGGATTAAGCAATATTATAATTATAAAGTTGGTAGTTTATAATCTTGCTTGGATGCTTATTCTTGTTGTTCCAATGGCTGTTTTAATTTCTACCCTAATGGCATTTGGCTCGCTGGCACAAAACAACGAAATTGCTGTTTTAAAGGCATCTGGAATGAGTCTTTACAAAATGCTTGTTCCACCAGTGCTTGGAAGTATAGTAATTGCGGGGCTTCTTGTGTTATTCAGTAATCATGTTTATCCAGATGCTAATCACGCTGCAAGAGTTTTAATACAAGATATTAGCCGCAAAAAACCAACATTATCACTTGTGCCTGGAGTTTTTTCTCAAGAAATTCCTAATCAATCAATACTTGCAAGAAAGATTGATAGGAAGACTAATGTTCTTAAAAATTTAACAATTTATGATAAAACAGACCCAAGAAATATTTCGGTTATAACTGCTAAACGCGGAAAATTATATTTTACAAAAAATCTATTAAACTTAGTTCTTGATTTACATAATGGCGAAATTCATACCTCAAATAATTATGACTACAAGGCTTATAGAAAAATAATTTTTGAGCGCCATAAAATTGTTATGGATGCTAGTCAGTTTTCATTTAGCCAGTCTTCTAATAAATCCATACATAGAATGGATAGAGAGCTAAGTGCAAATGCTATGATAGAACGGGTGGATAGTTTAAATATTATTAAGTCAAAATATCAAGCAGAATTAAATGAAAAACTAACCAACTATTTTATTGCAAAAGCAAGCACTCAAAAAGAAGGTGTAGTAAAAAAATCGAAGAAGTTTATTTACTTACGAGTTGGTGATAAAATAAAAGCGGCAAAAGGTACATTGCGTTCTAGCAACAATAGATTAAGGAACAACACAGAAAATATTGATAAATACTGGGTTGAAATTCATAAAAAGTACTCTATTCCTTTTGCGTGTATTCTATTTATTTTTGTTGGTGCCCCTCTTGGAACTATGACTCGTAAAGGTGGTTTTGGTGTAGCTGCTGGAATTAGTTTAATATTCTTTTTAATGTATTGGGCATTTTTAATTGGTGGTGAAAAACTTTCCGACCGAGGAATGCTTTCTCCTTTTTGGGGAACTTGGAGTGCAAATGTTATACTCTTAGCTTTAGGAATTTACTTTACAATTAAAAGTGCAAAAGAGAGAGTAACAATTAATTTTGATTTTCTTAAAAAGTTAATTCCGCAAAAATTATTACCTGCTAAGGATTTTGATGCTGATAATTGATAAATACTTAATAAAACAGTTTCTTTTAACAATTATATTTGCGCTGCTAACATTTTTAGCAATTTTTATTGTTATTGATTTAATGGAACATATTGATGAATTCATTGATAATGATGTTCCAATTCTAATAATATTTAAATACTATATAGTTTTTCTACCTCAAATGATTCGTTACATGACTCCTATTTCTGTGTTACTTGCAGCTCTTTTTGTAACTGGAAAATTATCTGATTTAAATGAAGTTACTGCATTAAAAGCAAGTGGAATGAGTCTTTATAGATACATGGCTCCATTCATAATTACAACAATTTTTATTTCTCTTTTTTCAATATATTTTGGTGGTTATATTTCTCCTTCAACCAATAAAATAAAAGTTAGCATTGAACGCGATTATATGAAGTTTGGAACTTTTACAAGTGGAAATAATATTTTCTTCCAGGATAGTAAAACTCGTATTGTTTCAATTTCTTCCTATAATGTAAATACTGAACAAGCTAATATTATTAGCATTCAAGATTTTAACCCTAACAATATTACACAAATGCTTAACAGAATAGATTCTAAAAGAATGAAATATGATACTTTATCTGCAAGCTGGACTTTGTACGATGGTGTTCAACGAAATTTCACTAATTCATCTGAAAAAGCAATAAAATTTGATGAAATAAAGCTTGATAATTTACATTTTGTTCCAAAGGATATTATAAATAAACAAATCAAAAATGAAGAAATGACTCTTTCGGAACTTCTCCAATTAGCAAAAGAAGAATTAAATGCTGGCAATAATCCAACAAGAGTAAATATTGAGTTTCACTCACGTATTGCTTTTGCTTTTGCTTCCATAATAACTGTCCTTTTTGGCTTACCACTTTCAACAAATAAACGCAAAGGTGGTCTTGCTTTACAATTTGGAATAAACCTGGTCATTACTTTCACATATTTGGTTTTTATGAGTATTAGTCAAGCTTTTGGCAAAAATGGAGTTATGTCGCCAATACTTACTGGTTGGTTTGCTAATATCGTTTTCTTTATTGCTGCAATGCTAAACATAGCACGAGCACCAAAATGATAAATAATATTTTATTTGTTTTTAATTTCACCAAAAATAATTTTGTTATTGATAATTAAAATTATTTTTCGATAATTGTGTATTATATAATTTAAGCAGCGATATGATTATTAAAACAAAATATTTAGTTTTAATTATTATTTTGTGGTCTGTTCTAGTAACCACATCTTTTTATTGGAACGTATATGAAATAAAGAACAATTCTTTTATGCTGGTGAGAAATAAAGCTGAATCGATATTTAAACAAATAGAGACTATACGTGATTGGAATGCACAGCATGGAGGAGTTTATGTTCCAATAACAAAAGAAACACAACCAAATCCTTACTTGATTGATAGCCTCAGAGATATTTCTACAGAAAGTGGACTGAACCTTACAAAATTAAATCCAGCATACATGACCAGGCAAATTGCTGAGATTAATAATATCAATAATAATTTAAAACTGCATCTAACTAGTTTAAAACCAATACGACCAGCAAACAAAGCCGATAAATGGGAAACCAAAGCACTTAAAACATTTGAGAAAAAAACTAATTCAATGTTAGAATTAGTTGAAAGCGGTGATATATCACAATATAGGTATATGGCACCATTAGTTGTTACAAAACCTTGCATGCAATGTCACGCTATTCAAGGATATCAAGTTGGTGATATTAGAGGTGGATTAAGTATTTCGTTTAATTCCAGTGTATATTCTAACTCAATAGATAATGGAATGTTAACCATGTTTTTAATTCATCTTTTTATTCTTTTAGGTGGCATAATTTTTATTTTAATATATCATAAAATGGGTAAAATACACCTTTTAGCTATTCAAAATAAAAATGTTGAACTTGAAAATAAAGGAGTTATTTTAAGAAAAACGGCTGAAGATTTAACCAACTTAAATGCTAAAAAAGATAAATATTTTTCAATTATTTCTCACGACTTAAGAAATCCTTTTCAAACTTTAATAAGCTTAAGCGAACTTTTAATTGAAGACCAAGTTCAAGAAGATAAATTTGAGTTTAATAATTTACTAATTCAATTAAATAAAACCTCAGTGCAAACTTTTCAACTATTAGAAAATTTATTAAAATGGTCTCTTGCAGAGATGGGGAAAACTTCCTTTACTCCAGAAAATATCGATTTATCCGAAATAGCAAAAGAAAACATTCAACTTAGCGAAATATCGGCATCACAAAAAAAGATTAAAATCATTTCAAATGTTAAAAAGTCATTTTTAATAAATGCGGATAGAAACTTGATAAACACAATTTTTCGTAATTTGATAACTAATGCAATTAAGTTTTCTTATGCTGGCGAAAATATTGAAGTATCTATTGATGATGATAAAGATTTTGTAACTGTAACAATTCAAGACTATGGTGTTGGAATGACAAAAACACAAATAGATAACTTATTTGACATTGCCGAAAGTAAATCCACTTTAGGAACTAATAAAGAAAAAGGTACCGGACTTGGATTGATACTATGTGCTGAATTTGTAAAAAAACATAATGGTAAAATATGGGCTGAAAGTGAGAATAATAAAGGAAGCAAATTCATTTTTACTATTCCATATTCACACAATAAAAATTAGCCAAATACAAACTTATCATTTGCCCAAATTTTGTAATAAACAAAAGCTGCCTATATTCCCATTTGAATACAGGCAGCCTAGATTTTAAAGACTTTGAAGAATTGAAATTTAAGACCTATTTTGTTTCGCTATTTTGAGGTGAATCCAACTCTTTAACTAATCCTGAATATTTTCGCTCCACTTTGAAACCAAAACGATAAAAATATTCTGGTCTAAAGAATCCAGTTGTAACAAATTTAAAACCATCACCTTTCATTCTTTCAAAAAACTCATTCATCAACAAATCACTAATTCCTTTTCTGCGGTAATGATCTGATACAACTATCTTTTCCATATGAACCGTATTATTTGAGGTTTTAAGATATACTAAACCGCCAATAATAAATCCTCTATCAGAAATAGCAATTAAAAAATTATGTTTATTTTGGAAACTTACCAAAAGATTTGTGTCAATAAATAGTTGATGCAATTTTGATATTTCCTTTGGTGTAACTGGCATTCTAATGTAAAATGGATTTCCATCTAAATCATTTATCTGAATAACAAGATTTGCACCAGGTGATATCTCTCCTTTAATTTTCAAGAAATCGGCGCTAACGTTAGGTTTAAGATGTGGGAAACTCAAACGAGCTAAAAAGAACTTTTCTTTTTCACTTAATTCAAATTCTGATTGCAGATTATTTATTTGCTTATGCAAATAATCCTTATCCATCTCAATTTTACCATGATATTCCATTGATAATCTATTTAGTACTTCTTTGGTTTTATCACTAGAATTTATAAATACTGTTTCTGCAAAAAATCTAGTTCTAGCTTCAGGATATGTTTTTTCTAATTCGTTCATATGATAAGTTAAATATAACTCTTTAAGCATTTCAGCTTGAGCTGAAAATGATGCATCAGGGTTGATTTTATGCCATCTATGAAAACGTTTTATAGCAAAATAAAGTCTCTTTGGCAAAAATCTACGACTTTCTACAACTGAAATCATATCATTAAGCGAATTAATTCTGTCATCATTCACATTCTTTTCGCTTATTTCAAGCCTATATTGAATAAGTAATTCTATACCTTCTTTTTCTCCAATTGCATCAATTATTCCAGAAAATATATAATTCCAGATATTATTAATTTCTAAGAAACTATATTTTTCTATCGTTTTTGCAACAAAATTATTATAAAACTTATCTATTAATTGAGAAATGTTTTCAAAATGGATGGTCTCAGAAAGTGATAAAATTTTTGTCCCAGTTTGATAATCGTGAGACGGAATAATAAAATTTTTAGTTGTTGTATCTGTTAGTACATACTTTTTTCCACTAACCAACCAGAAATTGAAAATTGCTACTGATGCATTCCAAATAAAGAATGGCCAAAGTTGAATAATTCTTTCTTTTGCAGAATCATCTTTTTTTCTAATTTCTCTGCTAAGTACCTTATAAACATTGTTACCAGGATTGTATTGGCTTGTCCATACTTTATAATCTGGCCAATAACCTCCAAAATCCTCAACTAAGTCTTTAGCAAGTGTTTCAGACCCAGCAAGAACCAACCAATTTACTTCTTTATGAATTGCAGCATCGGTTCTATTTTTATTAATAATTAACATAATATGAAATGCCCCTTCATATCTTGTTTGTACTGATATTCTATAAAGAGTTTTATTTCTATATTCTCTATTATAACTTATCCATACACCACTTGGTAAAATATTGGAAAGACTAACAACCTTACCCTTAGAAAAAAGGAAAATAGCTTCTCTAAGTATTGGTGATTCTGTGATTGCTTCTGTCATTAAATTAAGATCTTTAGTATCAATTCCCTCTTCAAAAACTAGGACATCACTCCATCTATATTCATCACCGTTTTCTAAATCTACTGCAATTTTTTGGTTTTTGCCTAACCAGTCTCTAAAGCCAATTCTTAAATCAAATCTAGCTTTCCAAGCCAATTCTGAAAGTGTTGAATGCTCCTTCATTAGCTGTAAATTAACTAATATTTGACGCAATCTTTCATATGTGGTTGGGTGAAAAATTCCAAACTGAGTAACTAAATTTAGTAATGTGGGGTAACATGTGTTGTTAATATCTTTCGCCATTTTGTAATTAAAAAGTCTATCTTTCAATAGCTTTTCAATGACATCAATGAATATACTGTTATTAATATTCTCAATAGCATAATTAATTATATCTTCCTCAATGAGACTGTTATCAAAATCTAGATATAAATTAAAAACATCTACAAGATTGAACTCATGGTTATGCTTAAATATTAATTTTAGCATTTCTCTTCTAACTTTTACTAGTTTGCTAATATTAGGTCTTAGTAACATAGTTTTAACCAAAAAATAGTTAACACTTTGGTTATCCGATATAATTTGTGATAAATATTTAATTCCATATCTGGCAGAACCATAGGAATCGCTTTGTAACATTAATAAAGCCTTATGCAATCCTAATAAGGAATCTTCTCCAGCAGTAATGTACTTTTCCATTTCGTTAATTAAGCTAATGTTACCAAGTACAATATCTGTAGTATCATAAAAATGAATTCCATCTTCATTTGCGTGTTTTCTTGTCCATTGAATAATAGAATCACTAGTAAAATCTGATAATTCTTTATTACCCAACCACAATGATGCATTGGTTAAAATAGGCTGTAAATCCAATTGATTACTTTTTAAAAAGTAAATGAAACTTCCTATTTGCACAAGGTGTTTTTCTTTATTAATTGTATCAATTACTAATTGCTTATTCAATTTTGGAAGCATCAATTCATTTCCAACAGCAATTATATCACTGCTCAAACTACCTTTTTCTCGTAGAAACCAATTTGGTATTTTAACTTCAATACTTCCTACAGTAATATTTGTATGTGTTTTTACATACATTGATTCTATTTCATCAGCAAAATTGTCTTCAATAATTCTTCTTTTATAACTTCCCTTTTCTGTTACTTCTCCTTTTTCTATATTAAAAGCTCTATCAATTATTCTGAAATCAACTATACGCTCAAAGGGAGCAATAAAATTATTAACTGTTACTATTATTGAAGAAAAGTATTCATTCTTTTGCTTGCTATCCATTTTATTGAAAAAAGTTTCTGAATCGGTGTAATTGGGATAAATTAGTAATGTGTTAAAAGGACGATGATCACCAACTATAAATACTTGTTTAATATTTTCAAAATCTCTAAAAAAGTTTTCAATTTTTTGAGGAGCAATTGTCTCTCCTTTAATATTTTTATAAATCTCTTTTTTTCTATCAATTATTTCAATAAAGCCATTTCTATCTTGCTTCATTATGTCGCCAGTAGGCAACCACCCACCTTTATCAAAGGTAATTGAATCATCTTGCTCATAATAACCGAGCATTACATACTTGCCTTTAATTAGCAACTCACCATCTTCCGCAACTTTCATTGCAATACCTGGTAGTTCTTTACCGAGAGAATTCATATAATATTCTCCTGGAGGTGTCATCGAAATTCCACCAGTAGCCTCGGTCATTCCAAAACCACTCATTAGTGTAATTCCATATTTTTGAAAAAATTCAAAAACTTCAGATGGCAAAAATCCAGCAGCAGAAAGTCCCCATGTAAGTTCTCCTCCTGTAATTTCCATTACTGTTTTCTTTATGTTTTCTTCCGAATCTATTTGAATATTAATTCGGGCGTTAACAGCCTCATATATTTGCAACCATTTTTTAGGAATAGAAACAAAAATAGTAGGTTTCACAAGATTCATATTTGAAATCATAGTTTCAACTGATGGATTTTCCATAAAACAATATTCTGCTCCCCAAAATATTGCTCCAGAAAGTTCCAAATATCTTCCAAATGTATGAAAGAGTGGAAGAAATGATAGAAAACGATCTTTGTCTGAAATTTTTGGAAGAGCCATTGCGCGCATAAAGCGTTTATAAATTATGTTCATTTGCGAAAACATTATTCCTTTGGGGTCGCCAGTTGTTCCAGAAGTGTACATAATTGAAGCTAAATCGTTAACATGAATTACATTTGCTTCAGCAATATTTTTATTGTTAGCAAGAAAATCACTAAATGATATTACCCAATTTTCGATGCTTTTTCCTTCAAGCAAAATTACTTTTTCAAGGTATTTTAGCTCATTCTTTATCACTTTAATTTTGGAAAGCTGCTTTTCATTTGAAACAATAACTATGGGTACTTTTGTTTGATTTAATATAAAAAGTATATGAGCACCAACTGAATTTGCCGGAATCATTACGTTTCTAATTCCTGAAGTTAAACAAGCAATATCAAGCAAAGCCATATCTAAACTATTTTCCATCAGAAATGCAACGTCCATATCTTTGGTTGGTAAACCTTGCAAACAAATTCTTAAACTATTGGAATATTTAATTACAGATTTATTTACTCTTGTCCATGAATACTCATCGTAACGATCACCTTTAATTACCATAAATAAAGCTATATCGGAATAATCCCGAACTCTTTGATTAAAAAGGATTTTATAATTATAATTACTTGTCTCTATTAAATCAGCAAAAAGTGTTTCCCATTTTTTATCCTTGCTAATTTTTTGCATCCAAATGGAATATCTAAAGAGGTTTAGCAGTTCATGAATAATGGATTTGTATACATCATTATCTTTTGCATTTTCAACTAGATATCTGCTAAATTTTGTTAACCCATCAACTAATAATTCTGATAAAATATTTTCAGCAAGATGCGCCAATGATATTGTTCGTAATATTTCCAACAATATTTCAGCATTATTTTTGCCCAGAATTAGGCTATACTTTTTATCTTCAGAAAATAATTCATTTATCTGGTCTGTTGTTTTTTTTAGCTCATTTTCTTCAAGAGCAGCCTTACCCTTAAAAATTGTTTGTCTAATTTCGTTTAGATGCAATGTTATAATTTCGGTACTCATATTAATTCCAATTTTTTTACTTTAAAATATAAAAAAAAAGGGATACCAAATGGCATCCCTTTTTTAGAATTAAAAGCTAATTACTTAATTCCAGCAATAACTTCAAGCATATCTGTTGTAAGCGATTTAGGTCTTTCTAGTGGATATCCTAAGCCCCTATCCCAAATAATGTTTGCTAGAACACCAATTGCTCTACCTACGCCGAAAAGTACGGTATAGAAATCATATTCTTTCAAGCCATAATACCATTGAATAACGCCTGATTGTGCATCAACATTAGGCCAAGGATTTTTTGCTTTACCTTGTTCTCTTAAAATATCTGGTGTAACTTTGTAAAGAACATCAACATATTTGAACAATGGATAATCTGGCATATTTTCAAGACAGAATTCTCTTTGCGCTTGATATCTTGGGTCAGTTTTTCTTAATACAGCATGTCCGTATCCAGGAATAACTTGTCCAGAATTTAAAGTATCCCAAACAAATTTTTTCATTTCTTCTTCTGTAGGAATTTTATCTTCACCACCCATTTTATCCATAACGTCTTGCATCCATCTTAAGACTTCTTGATTGGCTAAACCATGTAACGGACCAGCTAAACCATCCAGCATTGCTGAAGTAGAGTAATATACATCGGATAACGCTGAAGCGACTAAATGACCAGTATGAGCACTTACGTTACCACTTTCATGATCAGAGTGCAATAAAAAATATAACCTTGCAACATCATCATAAGGAGGCTCTATACCCATCATATGCGCAAAATCACCGCCCATATCCAAAGTTGGATCTGAAGGAATAATATCACCTTCTTTATATTTTAAACGATAAATAAATGCCGCAATTTGAGGAAGTTTTGCTAAAAGATTTAATGAATCTTCATAGGTTGGTTTCCAATAATCCATTTTATTTAAGCCAGCGTTATATTCCTTTACAAAAATTGATTCGCGTTGCAATGATACAACTGCTGCTGAAAGCATAGCCATTGGATGAGAATCTTCGGGCATAGCTTTTAAAACATCAAAAACATATTGCGGAACAACCTTTCTTAATTTAAATTCGTCAACTACTGATTTTACATCTTCTTCTGTTGGTATATCTCCAGTTAATAAAAGATAGAAAAAACCTTCAACATATGGCATTTTACTACCAGGAACTTTAGGAAGTCTTTCAAGTGTTTCAGGAATAGTTAAGCCTCTGAATCGAATTCCTTCCATAGGATCTAAGTATGAAATATCCGTAACAAGAGATTTAATACTTCGCATTCCACCAATTAATTGCTCCATTGTAACTTCACCAACTTTTACGTTTCCAAACTCTTTTAGTAAACGTGTGGTTCTTGGACGATGCTCTTCAATCTTAGTCGCTAATTTGTCTTTTAAATTTGACATTGAAGCCTCCTTAATTAAAATGTTATTAAAATAGATTAGTTAAAATTGTTTGAAATAATTTTTTGAGTTACATTTTTCCCACTTTTAACAGCACCTTCTATTGTTGCTGGCAAACCCGTGTCTGTCCAATCACCACAAACATAAAAATTCTCTATCAAATTTGATATTGATTTTCTTTGCTTAATTGAATCAAGATCAGGCACAAAAGTGGCATATTTCTCTTTTAACAAAATGTAACTCTTAATTTCTGATTTACTTAATATAGTAAAATATTTTTTTAATTCCGAGAAAACAATCTTAATAACTAGATTTTTGTTCATTTCAGCAAGCTCTAAAGCATTACTTTTAACCAAAGAAATGTGAGTACCATGATTAAATAACCAATCAAATTTACCGCCGACTAAATTATACATTTTTTCTTCAAGCGGATTAGAATTTAACCAAACATGAACTGTTACTATTGGAGCATATTTAAGTTTAGATAATGTAATACGTTGATTTAAATTTATAAATTCAACTTTTCTTAATGAATATTCTGGAATACTTGAAATAAGTATATCAAAATCGGTAATTGTGCGTTTGTTTGTTAAAATCTGAGTTGCTTTTCCGTCTTCAATGGATACTGATATTAAACGTTCTGATGTTGATATTTTAACTCCATTAGATTTTAAGTGCTTCGCTGCTGGAGCAATTAAGGCTTTGCTTAAATCACCTTTTGGAATTACAATATTTGCACTTCTTTTATCTGTAAAAAATATGATTTTCATCATATCAACAAATATTTGGGAAGATGCAGTTTTAGTTGTAGTATTCATTGTACTTACCACTAAACTTTCCCAAAAGCTTGAAATTGCTTCTTTTGATTGATTATTCTGTCTTAGAAATTCATATACAGTTAGGTCAATAAAATTATTAGCTGCATTTATTTTTAGTTTTAATAGAAATTTTAACACAGAAAGTCTATCCTTCATTTTAAGTAATCTGAAGGTCATTATACCAATAATTCTATTTAGCGGATAAAAATATTTGGGTATTTTAAATTTGAAAAGTTCTTTTCTATCGTTAACATAATTTATTGATAATGCTTCTTGAAATTCAAATAAATCTCTTGAACCAATAATATCAATGTATTCAAGAGTGTTTTTGTAGCATTCCATTAAAATATGCTGACCATTATCAACTGCAATTCCATTATAATTTAATGAATAGGTTCTTCCACCCAATTTTGGAGTTGATTCAATTATTTCAATAGAGTAACCAATTTTTGATAGAAAAACCGCTGAAGAAAGTCCAGACAATCCACCACCGATTATTAAAATTTTCTTCATGTGATTCTTTATTATTTGTAGAAAGTTTTTTTTATTTGACAATAAAAATGTCTATAAAAATTGCCATATTTTTCTTATTTCTAAGAACAGTCTTAATTAATAAACTAAACTATATTTTGCCCAAACTCCAACAGCAATAATGGCTTTTTCGACCTTTCCAACATTTATATTTTCTGCAAAAACACTAAAATTTTTCGCTTCTAATTTTTTTAGCAAATTAAAATAAATATGCTGCATTGCTCTTGCCGCAAACATTGATGGCTTATCGGCTATATCCAGATTTTTATTAGCTTTTGCAAAATAATCTTTTGCTCTATTAGCTTCAAAACGCATTAAACAAACAAAATTATCATTATAAATATTGGCAAATAACTCTTCCTCGGAATAATTAAACCTCTTTAAATCCTCCTGTGGAAGATAAATCCTTCCAATACTTGCATCTTTTTTTATATCTCGCAATATGTTTGTCAATTGAAGTGCAAGCCCAAGATTAACAGCAAACTTACGAGTTGAAATGTTTTTATATCCAAAAATTTCAATACTCATCAAACCAACAGTGGCAGCAACCCGATAACAATATTTGGTTAAATCATCTATCGTTGGGTAGCGGCTTTGTTGAACATCCATTTCCATTCCTTTAATCAAATCAAAAAAAGGCTCAATAGGAATTTTAAACTGTTTTATTACTTTTGAAAGGTTATTTAATAAAGTAAGCGAGGATTCACCTAAAAGACTTTTTTCTAATTCCGTTTTCCATTTTCGAAGAGCTTCATATTTCACTTCACTTGATGAATCATTTTCATCAACAATATCGTCAGTTTCACGGCAAAATGCATATAGAGTTGTCATTGCTTCCCTTTTGTGTTCTGGTAGCAAATTGAAAGCGTAATAGAAACTACTTTTGCTTTTCTTCGATATTTCTTTTGCTTGTGCGTCCATATTCCATTTTAGAATAGATAAATAATCTTTAATTCTTAATTGTTAACCGTAAATTTTATTCTTTAAATTATGACAGCAGTTTAAGTAAATCTAACTTAGAAAACTTTGGTCGCAATGTTAAAACATTGTAATCTAATTTCACAATTTTTTTAAGAATTTCTTCACCACCATTTATTGTCCATTTTATTTGATGTTTAAGTCTAAATGGCAAAAAAGGAAGTAGTTTTTTACCTTCGTTAAAATACTCAAAAACTTGCTGTACCTGTGCTTCCATTAGGTTTTGAAAGTTACTATTTATTTTTTTTAAAAGAAATATATTTTCAGTAACACCAAATTTTTTCATCTCAGCAATTGGTAAATAAATTCTACCTTTATTGAAATCAATGGAAACATCTTGTAGAAAATTTGTAATTTGAAGCGCAGTACAAATTTTATCGGAAAAGTAAAATGCTTCATTATTTGTAATTTTATTTAATTCCAAAATAATTCTGCCAACTGGATTTGCTGAATGAGTGCAATAATGTAATAAATCTTCAAATGTAGAATAGCGTGTTTGTGTTATATCTTGACGAAATGCAATTAGCAGATTTGAAAAATAAATGGAAGTTAGATTTTGAGTTTCAATTGTGTTTGATAAAGCCATCCAAAAAGATTTTTCAAAAATGCCATTAAGCGAATTTTTAAATGCTGTTTCGTAACTATTTAGAAGTTCAATTCTTTGTGTAACCGATTTATTTCCTTCATCTGCAATATCATCGGCTTCACGAGCAAATTGATAAATAATTGCAACATGTTTTTGCAATTTTTTAGGTACTAGAAAAGATAGAACTGGAAAATTTTCGTAATGCAATTTTGTAAATTTAATTGCATTATTATATGCTGAATCCATATCAAAATTATTGTTCACATCAATCAACTATTTCTTTTGCTTCATGAGAGTTTGAATCAACAATTCCATATTTATCGAACAAAACAATTGCTGTATCTCTATCACTATTAAATGTTTTTGGAATATCTCTAATATTTATAATATCGCTTAGTTTTCCGCTTGAGCACTCATCGGAATAAAGTCTGGGACTACCCATTTCATAAATAGAATTCTTGCAAAATGAAACAGAAACAATATCCCCACTTTTGGGAGGCGAAAAGCCTTCAATTTCCATTTTAAGAGAGTCATAAACTCCACGCATAAACTCCCCCCAAATTGGAGCAGCAACTTTTGCCCCTTGTCCGTAAGCCCCAGTAAATGCAATTCTTTGATCATCAAATCCAACCCAAACACCAGCAGTTAACTGAGGAGTAAAACCCATGAACCATGCATCTTTGTAATCTCCATTTGTACCAGTTTTGCCAGCAGCAGGTCTGTAGAAATGATGAATTGATCTTATTCTTTGAGCAGTTCCTTCATTTACAACTGTTTCCAGCATGTTTGTAATTGTATAAGCAGTTTCTTCCGAAATTGCTTCATGACTTTTGGAAGTAAATGATTCAATCAGAATTCCATTTTTATCCACAAATTTTTGGATAGAAAGTGGTTCATTATAAATTCCACGATTTGCAATAGTTCCATACACACTAGCTAATTCCAAAGGAACAACTTCAGACGAACCAAGTGCAATTGAATTAAAAAGATTTAGTTTATAATTAATACCCATTTTTTTTGCATATAAACCCACTTTATAAAGTGGTACATGTCCTTCAATAATTAACCGAGCAGCAACTAGGTTTACTGAATTTTTAATTCCTTCACGTAAAGTTAAAAATCCACCAATTTCATTTTCCACAAAATTTCTTGGGGACCAACCATCTACTTCAAAAGGCTGATTTAGAATTGGGAAAGCTGGGTAAAGTCCATTATCTAAAGCAACAGTATAAATAATTGGTTTGAAAGATGAACCTGGCTGACGTCTAATTTGCGTAACGTGGTTTAATCCACGTCCTTTTTCAACATCTCGTCCACCCACCATGGCTCTAATATCACCAGTTTTGGAATCTAGTACTACGAATCCTACTTCAATGGTTTGTGCTATTTTTTGAACAGAATCAACAAAAGCTACATTACGTTTAAGCGAATTATAAATTTCATTTTTTTCGTCTTTTGATTCAGCTTTTCTGTATGCATGGTTATTTTTAATTGCTTTATTTAACAAATCATCAAGCGTTTTTCTATTCTTTCTCCAGTCCCAAAGTTTATCAAATTGTTTTTGAATTTCATCAATTTGCGCTTTCACAACTTCGTTTGCAATTTTCTGCATTCTTGTATCAAGCGAAGTATAAATTGTGAGACCATCTTCATACAAATCATATCCGTATTTTTCGGACATATCTTCCATTTGCTGACGGATGTATTCTATAAAATGGGGTGCAATTGAACTATGAAATTTAGCTCTCGATTCCTCAATAAAAACTTCAATTGGCATTTCAGAAAAAGCACGATACTGTTCTTCAGTGATTTTTTCATCTTCCCACATTTCGTTCATAACAACATTTCTGCGTTGAAGTGCATTATTGTATCTTCTTTCTGGATCGTATATTACTGAAGATTTAAGCAGTGCTATTAAAACAGCCGATTCTGGAATTGTCAATTCTTGAACATTCTTATTAAAGAAAATTCTTGAAGCCATTGAAATTCCGTAAGCGCCACGTCCAAAATACGAGATATTAAAATACATCTCCAAAATTTCATTTTTAGTGTAGGTTTTTTCAATCTGAACTGCAGTGATTACTTCGCGAACTTTGCGAGTCATTGTTTCAAGAAAATTCTCGTTAACAACTTTGAAATCATAAAGATTTTTAGCTAACTGTTGTGTTATTGTACTTCCACCTTGCCTTTTACCAAGCAAAATAGTTTTTACAATTCCATTAACAACTCTCTGTAAATCAACACCCCAATGCTCTCTAAATTTTTTATCTTCAGTTGATATTAGCGCTTCAATTAAATGATTTGGAATTGAATCTATTCTAGTTTCGGTGCGACTTTCCCTAAAGAATCTGCCAATTTCTTCGCCATCGGAACTTAATATTACTGAGGCTAAGCTTTGCTTGGGATTTTCTAACTGCTCAAGTGATGGAAGTCCATCAATTACATTCTTATAAAAGAAAAATCCACCAATTACCGTAAACAGAAATAAAAAGAGAACTAGCGACCAAAGAAATGTTCTAATTTTCGATTTTTTCTTCTTGTTGATTCTAACTGATTCTTTAGCCATTCTATTTCCAATCCTTTATTTCAAATTTTCCATTTTTATAAATGCCATACATCGGTTTCTCTAACCAAGTTCCCAAATTAGCATAAATTTTATTATTATTTTCTTCAAACCGTTTTTGATGTGTGTGACCTAGAATAACATAGTCAAATCCCATTTCAAATTTTGATTTAGCAAATTCGAATAGACCGTCACCTTCGCCGTAATCTTTGCTTCCAGTATGGTTACGACTTGTTTTGCTAGTTCCCTTTGCAATTTTAATTCCAAGATTTGGATGAATTAAAGAATATAAATTTTGAGCAATTTTGCTTCTAAATATTTTTTTTAGAATTAAATATCCATAATCATTTTTTACCAATCCATCGCCATGAGCTAAATAGAATTTTTTGTTATCAATTTCCAATTTAATTTCTGATTGATAAAGTGTAACACCAACTTCTTTTTCAAAAAAATCGCGATGCATAAAATCGTGATTTCCAATTAAGTAATGGACTTTAGTTCCACTTCTTACTATATCATTTAAAGCAGTAAAAGTGCGAAAATACCCTTTCTGAATAACTTTTTTATACTCGAACCAATAATCAAATAAATCTCCAAGAATATATAATTCTTTTGCAGAATCTTTAATTGAATTCAAAAATTCAACAAAAATCAACTCACGTTCAATTTCAACTTTGTGCTCAAGAAGTCCGAAATGAATATCCGAAATAAAGTAGTAGCTATTTTTCAATTTACCTTGGAAATTTAATTATAGGTTACAAAGTTATCATAAATTTGAATAAAAAATAAGGGTAATGAAAAAATCAATATTTATCTTTTGTTTTATGAATGACTAAAACCAAAAACCTTGGATGGTTTTAAACATACAAGGTTTTCTTAAGCATAATGCGAATAATTTTTTCTTTTTATTTTTAAATTTATCATATGATAATTCATTATGAATACAAGCTAGTCGATGTGGCAAATCAGTTATTAATTAATGACGTTTTAACAATTCAAATTTCTGACAGCTATTCTAAAATAATTTTCATACTATACTTACCTCTTGTTTCATTATTCATTTCGTAAACTATCAACTGGATTTGCAGTTGCAGCTTTTACTGCTTGATAGCTCACCGTGGATAAGGCAATTAGTAAAGCTATCAATCCACCTAGGAGAAAAAGCCAATAATTCATTTCAATTCGATACGCAAAATTTTGAAGCCATTTGTTAACTGCATAAAAAGCAATGGGCCAAGCAATAATATTTGCAATCAGCACCCATTTTGTAAAATCTTTAACTAATAAGATTAAAATACGTGGAGTGGAAGCACCAAGAACTTTTCTAATTCCTATTTCCTTTGTACGGCCTTTCATTGAAAATAGTGCAAGACCAAAAAGACCCATAGATGAGATAAATATTGAAAGGAATGTTAAATATCCCATTAGTTGAAAAGTGTTTATATCCGATTGATAGAGATATTCAAGTTTATCATCCACGAAATGAAATTCAAATATTTCATCTGGATAAAAATTGCTGCAAATAGCTTGTAGTTTATTAATTGTGGTTTCTGTGTTTGATGGATTTACTTTTACTATTAATCGAGAGCATTCGCTATAATCGATTAAAAATGCAGTTGGACGTACGCGCCCATAAAGAGATTCAAAATTTATATCGTCTGTAACACCAACAATTGTCCTGTTGGATTTAGGCCAGTCACATTTAAGGGATTGTCCAATAGGATTACCCTTAAGCATTAATTCCTTTACGGCAGATTCGTTTAGTATTATTGCGTTATCTATATCAGTTGAAAGCTGGGAAGAAAAAAGGCCTCCCTTCTTAGCTTTAATTCCAAGCGTCTCAAAATAATCTTGATGTACATGAACAAGTGCTATTGAAGTTGGTTTAGTTTCTCCCTCTGGTATTAAAGTTCCGAAGTTAGTTGTAGTATTTGAAGGAACTCGTGAACCAGAAGAAACGCTTGCAACAAAGGATTCATTAAGTAGTGACGCTTTGAGAGCATTGTATTTTTCAACATTATCAAAGGCGCCGTTTATTTCAGAAGTTAGTACGAATTCTTTGTCAAATCCTAACTTCTTATTCTGAAGATAATCGATTTGACTAAACATAAAAAGTGCGGAACAAATTAAAACAATTACTATTGTAAACTGAACTCCAACAAGTAATGTTCTAAAATTAATTTTTGATTTACCAGTGAAAGTTTTTGCCCTAAGTGTTTGTATTGGTTCAAGCTTAGACAGAAAAAACGCCGGATAAAATCCCGCAATAAAACTTGTTCCAACAAGAAAAGCTAAAACGCCCACAATATTTTTTAGTGTAATTAATGCAGTGAAAGAGAGAACTTTTCCTGTAAGTGATTCAAAAATTGGCAAACCCAATTGCACAAAAATAAGAGATATAATAAACGCTATAAATAGGACCAAAAATGATTCCCCCACAAATTGTAAAGCAAGTTGATTACGTGTAGCACCAATTACTTTTTTAATTCCAATTTCTTTCATTCGAGTTGTAGCGTTGGCTATAAGAAGATTTATATAATTGACGCAAGCTATTAGCAATATAAGAATCCCAATTGCTGAAAATATCAATACATATGTAATGCTATTCTGTGGTTGGATATCATTTTTTATATGTGCAGAATAGAGGTGAATATCTTTCAAACTTTGTAATGAATATTTTGGGAAGTTGGGATTATACGATTTGTATAAAGGTTGAATTAAATTTTCACATTTTTCCTCAAGATTGGATTTAGAGATTCCTTCCTGAAGTTCAAAATAAACTAGAAAATTTTGCCATCCCAAATTAATCATTAAAGAACCAAAAACTTTATCTGCACCAGAAAGTGTTAAAATTATATCATACCGAAAATGGGAGTTTTGAGGCATATCCTTCATTACTCCTGTAATTGTATAGTCGTTCTCGCCACCCAATTTTAATACTTTTCCAATGGGGTTTTCATTGGCGAAATATTTTCGAGCTAATGTTTCTGAAATCACAGTTGTAAAAGGTTTATCTAATGCTGTCTCATTATCTCCAGATACAAACTGAAATGAAAACATTCGGAATATTGCGGGGTCAGCAAAAGGTATGTTTTTTTCTTTAAATTTTTTATTATCATATTCAATAATTCCACTGTCCATTGGAAATATTCGTACAAAATCTTTTATTTCGGGTAGATTGTCTGCTAGTTTAATTGCAACTTGTGGTGCATGATATGCGTGTTCAGGTTGAGTTAACCTGTATATATTATCAGCATTTTTGTTAAATTGATCATAGCTTAACTCGTTCTGAACGTACAATAAAAGCAGAGTGCATACAGCTAATCCAAGCGCAAGACCAAAAACACTTATGAATGTGTATGCTTTGTTTTTTTTAAGATTACGATACGCGACTTTAAAATAATTTTCAAACATAATTTTTCTCTTATTTAATTATTTTTTTATTCATTTCTTAAACTATCAACTGGATTAGCAACTGCTGCTTTATACGATTGAAATGAAACTGTAAACAATGCTATTCCCAATGCAGTAACTCCCGCCAGAGCAAAGACCCACCAACTTATTTCAGTACGATAAGTAAAGTCTTCAAGCCAATCCTCCATTACCAGCCATCCAATAGGAAATGCAATTATTATGGAAACAACTACCCACTTTATATAATCAAGATTTAGCATAACAATTAACTGTTTAACTTTTGCACCATATACTTTTCTAATACCAATTTCTTTTTTACTGTTTTCTGTTGTAAATATTGCCAATCCCAATATTCCAATGCTTGAAATACAAATTGCTAGTAAAGCAAAAAGGCCCACAGTTTTAGCAAGTTTTTCTTCATTCCTAAACATTAAATCAACCCAATCATCATAAAATTGATATTTTAAAGGATAATATGGAAATACCTCTGTCCATGCTGTATTTATATAAGCCATTGTTTCTTGAAGTTTTCCTTTTGCAATACTTACATTAATATATTGTTTATTGGTCGATTGAAAAATTATGCATAATGGTTCTATTGGTTGATATAAAGACGCAAAATTAAAATCGTCAACAACTCCTATAACTTCATATCCACTCGGTCTACCATTATTAAATCTTTTATTTTCCAGATTATTCCATCCCAAATACTCATATGCTTTTTTATTAATCATGCAAGCTTTTCCAATATCACTATCTAAAAGATCTCTTCCAATTATTTGTTTTATCTTAAATGTTTGTAGAAATGTGGAATCTACATATATGATGGAAGCAAGTTGATCTTTACCTTCTACACCAAAGCCTAAATGATTTGTTATTTTACCTGGCGCGCCATTTGTTAAGGAGACATTATTAATTCCATGGAATTGTTTAAACTTACCTAATAGTAGTAGTGCATTTGAGGAATTGGAATTCTCAATGAATGAACCATCAATTCGAAGTAATTGCTCCTTTTCAAAGCCAATATTTTTATGTTTAACAAAACTAATTTGCTTGTAAATTACTGTTATACAAAATATCAATGTAATGGAAACTGAAAACTGAAATACTGTGAGAGCATTTCTAAATGGACTTTTTCTTCTAGTAATGGAAGCTCTACCAAGCATATTTATAGGTTGAAAGGAGGATATTAATATAGCAGGGACAATCCCAGAAAATAGCCCAAAAAGGAGGATAAAGAGTACAAGAATTATACTATAAGGAAATTGCAATAGTACATTTATATTTAAAGAGTTCTTCACTATGTCATTAAATATCGGTAATCCAATTACAAGTAGAATAATTCCTACAAAAAACGCTAAAGTGGTAACTAAAACAGATTCTATTAAAAAAGATAAAACTATATCAGTTCTACTTGCTCCAATTATTTTTTTTATACCTGATTGTTTATTTAATTTACTTTGTCTGGCAAGAGAAAGGTTTATATAATTGATTATAGCTAAACTTAAAATTATTATTGCAATTGTTAACATAAGATTTAACAAATAAGGATTTCCTTTTAATGTATCAGCACCAATAGATGTATCTTCTAAATACATTTTTTCAAGAGAGATTACATCAAAACTTTTCACATAGGGCTGAAAGAGATTAGAATGGTTATTAATCTTTTTCATTAATAAACTTACATCCGCATTCTCGTTAACCTCCAAATAAATGTTAACTGGATATCGATGCGATTTTTTATCATTATAATCGCCACAAGTAAAAGAAAATTTAAAATTGTCATTCTCTGCATTGACAATTAAATCAGCTTTCATACTGGAATTCTTAGGGAAGTCATTTATTACACCAGAAACTATTAAAGGTAAGTTATTCCTTAGTAATATCTCTTTTCCAATAGGATTTTCAGTTCCAAAAATCATTTTTGCAACACTTTCTGATATAACTGCGGAATTGATTGTGGGTAATGGGTTTACTGACTTACCGTCAAGAAAAGGGATAGAAAATATTTCAAAAAATCTGTTATCAACAGACATAATGTTATTGATAAATAGCCCATTATTTTCATGTGCAATGCTAATAGCCTGTGACCCAATTTGAACAATGCAAGAATTATTAACTTCTGGAAAATTGGTTCTTAAAATTTCACTTACTCGGTAATCAATTTTACTGCTATTATTCTCCGAATCAATTAGTCTGTATATATTGTCTGCTTTTATATGATATTTATCAAAGCTATTTTCATGAATTAAATAAATAGATATCAATAGAAATACAGCTATGCTAAATGCAAAACCAAAAACATTGATATATAAATTAACTTTGTTTTTAAGAATATTCCTAATTGCGAATCTGATGTTATTAGTAAACATAGGTTTTTCCTTGTATATTATTCTTCAATCCAGCCATCACTTAGTTTAATAATTCTGTTACCATACTTTGCATTTTCTGCAGAATGAGTTACTTGTATTATTGTTGTTCCTTCTTGATTTAGCTTTTTTAGAAGCTCCATAATTTCTTTGCCTTGATCTGTATGAAGATTGCCTGTTGGCTCATCAGCAAGAATTAATTTTGGATTTCCAATAATTGCTCTGCCAATTGCTGCAAGTTGCTGTTGTCCGCCGCTTAATTGATTTGGGAATAAATCTTTTTTTGCAACCATATTAAAGCGGTCAAGTATTTCTGCCACTCTTCCCTTGCGTTCACCCGCTTTAACTTTTTGATAAAGCAAAGGCATTTCTATATTTTCATAAACAGTTAGTTCATCAATTAAATGATAACTTTGAAACACAAAACCAATATGATTTCTGTGCAATTCTGTAAGTTGTTTTTCACTTTTTTTATGAACAGGCTCGTCATAAAAAAAATATTCTCCACTAGATGGAGTGTCCAGCATTCCAATAATATTTAGAAGAGTTGATTTACCAGAACCCGATGGTCCCATCACAGAAAGAAATTCCCCTTCTCTGATTTCAAGATTGATGTTTCTAAGCACAAAAGTTTTAACAAACTTATTTGTGTAATATTTTTCGAGATTTTTAAGCTTAATCATTAAATCACCTTAATTTAAATTTTTATTCATTCCGTAAACTATCAACTGGATTTGCAACTGCTGCTTTAACAACTTGGTATCCTACAGCAATAAAAGCGATTAGCAAGGCTGTAGTTCCAGCAAAAATGAATACTTTTATGCTTATATTCATTCTATAAGCAAAATCATTCAACCATTTATTCATTAGGTAATATGCAATAGGCCATGCAATGATATTTGCAATTATTATCCATTTAATAAACTCTTTGGAAAGTAAAACTAGAATGGATTGAATTGAAGCTCCAAGTACTTTTCTAATTCCAATCTCTTTTGTTTTTTTCTCAGCTGTGTATGCTGCTAAACCGAATAATCCTAAGCAACCAATTATGATTGCAAGTAGAGAAAAACCTGCAAATAGTTTGGATGTTCTTTCTTCACTTTGGTATAAGCGGTTAAAATCTTCATCAAAAAAAGTGTATTCAAATTGCTGATTACCAGCATACTTTGCCCAAATTGTTTCAATCGATTCTAATGACTCTCTTAAATTATCAGTAGATAATCGAACAGCAGTATATCTTCCAAAACCTCTTCTATTAAAAAGCTGCATTACAAATGGTTGAATTGGCTGATGTAGTGATTCAAAATGAAAGTCTTTTACAACTCCAACGATTTTCCAAACCATATTTCTCTGATTATCACCTGTGCTTGTTTCAATAATTTCAAAACCTATGGGATTTATTATTCCCAAAGCTTTTACTGCGGCTTCGTTAATAATAATAGAATTAACAGTATCTACAGTCCACTCGCTTGAATAGTAACGACCCAAAGCCATTTCCATTTTATATGTTTTCAAATAATCATAATCAATAAAACCTCTTTTTAACAATTGTCTATTTATTTTTCCATTAATATGAGCTTCATAAAGATTATCGCCATAATTCATTCCAAGTAATTCTGCAGAATTAGAAACATTTTTTACATAAGGATTATTTTTCAAATCATTTTTAAATGCCACAATACTTCTTCCAATATCATCTGTTTTTCTAATTATTAATAATTGATCTTTCTCATATCCTAAATTTTTATTTTGAATAAACTCAAGCTGATTAAAAACAACAATTGTTCCGATAATAAGAGTAATTGAAATGGTAAATTGAAAGATTACCAAAGCACTTCTAAATCCTTTACCCTTTACACCATCTTTTAAACCACTTCCTAAAACTGCGATTGGTCTAAACGATGCGAGAAAAAATGCTGGATAAATACCTGCCAATCCACCAACAAATAATACTAGCAGAAGCATTGATGGTATTGCATAATAGTTATTAAATAGATTAAAGCTTAATTCCTTACCGGATATATCATTAAATATTGGCATAAAAAGATAAACCAATATGATGGAAACCAGTACTGCAATAAAAGTCATACTAATTGATTCACTCAAAAATTGTGCTACAAGTTGATTAAAATTGGAACCAAGCGTTTTTCTTATTCCAACCTCTTTTGCTCTACTTGAATAGCGAGCGGTTGAAAGATTCATAAAATTGAAGCATGCTATACATAGAATTGCAAATGCAATAATTGAAAAGATATAAACATTTGTAATATTTCCATTAGATTCATATTCATTTATAAAATGCGATTTTAAGTGAATATCAGTAATAGGCTGTAAATAATATTTATACTTAGCACCTTGTTTTTCAAGCTCTTCCCAAGTAGTCAGTAAGGCTTGCTCAATTTGGGGTTTAATATACTTCATTAATGCACTATTTAGTTTTGCATTTACTTTTTGGTAATCTGCACCTTCTTTTAATAACACGTAGGAATACCAATTATTCTGAAACCAAATTGGGCTTCTGCTGTCTCTATATCTAGCCAATGCAGCTATAAAATCGAAATGAATATGAGAATTCTCTGGAATATCTTTAATTACACCTGTTACTATATAATCATAACTTCTATCCGAGTTAATAACTTTACCCATTGGATCTTCATCACCAAAGTATTTTTTTGCCATTGATTCTGTTATCACTAAACCATTTGATTGTGTTAGTGCGGTTTTGGGATTCCCTTTTAAAAATGGAATTGTAAAAACATTAAACAATGTTGAATCAGCTCGAATAACTCTTTCTTCACTAAAGACTTTATCTTTGTAATAGAAAACTGGAAATCCATAGTTGCGCAACCGTACCGCAGTTTCAACTTCAGGTATTTCATGAATAAGAGTTTCTGCTAATGGTGCACAGGAAGTAGCACCTTGCGCAGAAATTTCGCCTACTTTTGCATCTAAACATAAGCGAAAAATTCTATCTGAGTTCTTATCATACTTATCGTAGTTTAGTTCGTCCCGAACATATAATAGTATTAATATGCAAACTGCTACACCCACTGCAAGACCAAATATATTAATAAAAGAGTAACCTTTTTGTTTCTTAAGATTTCTCAAAGTTATTGTTATATAATTCTTAAACATTTTATTCTCCTTATGGTTAATAGGGATATATCAATTCTCAATAGAACCGAACATCATTCCATCCAACCATCGCTTAGTTTAACAATTCTGTCGCCATACTTAGCATTTTCTTCAGAGTGAGTTACTTGTATTATTGTTGTGCCTTCTTGATTTAGCTTTTTTAGAAGCTCCATTATTTCTTTGCCTTGATCTGTATGAAGATTTCCGGTTGGCTCATCAGCAAGAATTAATTTTGGATTTCCAATAATTGCTCTGCCAATTGCAGCAAGTTGCTGTTGTCCGCCGCTAAGTTGATTTGGAAATAAATCTTTTTTTGCAACCATATTAAAACGGTCAAGTATTTCGGCAACTCTTCCCTTGCGTTCACCCGCTTTAACTTTTTGATAAAGCAAAGGCATTTCAATGTTTTCATATACAGTTAGTTCATCAATCAAATGATAACTCTGAAATACAAATCCAATATGATTTCTGTGCAACTCAGTAAGTTGTTTTTCACTTTTTTTATGAACAGGTTCGTCATAAAAATAATATTCTCCGCTAGAAGGAGTGTCCAGCATTCCAATAATATTTAAAAGAGTTGATTTACCAGAACCCGATGGTCCCATCACGGAAAGGAATTCCCCTTCTTTAATTTCAAGATTTATGTTTCTTAGCACAAAAGTTTTAATAAACTTATTTGTGTAATATTTTGCGATATTTTTTAGCTTAATCATTTTAATAGTCTTCTTTATTATTATTTATACATGAAATTTTTCGTTAAAATTTTCGGTTACAATGTGACCATCAAATAAATGAACAACTCTGCTGCCATACTCAGCATAAGCTGGTGAGTGAGTTACCATTATTACAGTTGTGCCAGCATCATTTAAATCACTCAGCATTCTCATAACTTCATCACCGTTTTTTGAATCCAGGTTTCCAGTTGGTTCATCCGCTAAAATCAATTTTGGATTGCTAACTATTGCTCTTGAAACTGCAACTCTTTGTTGCTGACCACCAGATAATTGTTGCGGAAAATGATTTTTTCTGTGAATTATTTCCATGCGCTCTAATACTTCATTAACTCTTCTTTTTCTTTCGCTTGTGGAAACTTTTAAATATAAAAGAGGTAGTTCAACATTTTCAAAAACTGTTAGTTCATCAATTAGATTAAAACTCTGGAATACAAATCCAATATTTTCTTTTCTAAATTGTGCACGTTGTCTTTCGGAATATTTGGCAACTTCTGTTCCTAAAAAATGAAATTCACCACCACTCGGATTATCAAGCAAACCCAGAATATTCATCAGCGTAGATTTACCACAACCAGAAGGACCCATGATTGAAACGAATTCTTTCTCTTTTATTTCAAGACTTACGTTATCCAAAGCTGTTGTTTCAACTTCTTCTGTTCTAAAAATCTTATTTAGGTTAACTGTACGTATCATTTTATTCTCCGTTTATTTTTATTTCAAAATTAATTTTTCAATATCACCATAGTTATCGTATGAAGAAGTTATCACTTTTTCACCAGGTTCCAATCCTTCAAGAATCTCATAGTATTGAGGATTTTGTCTGCCAATTTTAATTGGTCTTCTAACGGCAAAAGTTTCAGATTTATCAACAACAAAAATCCATTGCCCACCAGTAGTTGAGTAAAATCCACCCGTCTGAACCATTAACGCTTCCGACAAATTGCTAAGTTGCAATTTAATATGAACCGCTTGACCACGTCTAATTCCTGTTGGTTGTTCATCAACAAATTGAAGATCAACATAAAATATTCCATTTGTAACTTGTGGATAAACCGTCTCAACGATTAAGTGATGAGTTTTGCCATTAAATTCAAACTCACCTTCTTGACCAACACGAACTCTGGCTATGTAATGTTCGGCAATTTCTGCTCTAACTTTATAACCATCTGTATTATCAATTCGCCCAAGTTTATATCCAAAACTAACTGATTGACCTATTTCAGCATTTAGTGAAGTCAATTGTCCGGAAATAGGAGCTCGCACGGTTAAATTGGCTAATTGATCTTCTATTAATTTTAAATATTCTTTTGATCTTACAACATTTGATCTGCTCTGCTCAACAAGTTGTACACTTGTTAATGAATCCTTTCTTAATACTTCGAGCATTAGTTCTTTACTTTTAGATAAATAATCCAAATTATCTCTACTGGCTTCAAAATCAAACACATTTCCCAATCCTTTTTCATATAGGGATTTAGCTAATTCATAATCTCTTTTCTGATTTAGTAGACGCAGATTCAAATCCAATAGTTGCATTTGTTTTGATAATCGGTTTTGTTCAAAAGTAAGTTGAGCAATGTTAAGCTGACTTTCTGCAGCCAAAAAACTTGATTGCGTATTCATAACATTTAATGAAAGATTTGCGTTTTCTAGTCTTATTATTGGATCACCTATTTTTACAAACGTTCCCTCTTCAATAAATTTTTCAACAATTTTGCCACCTTCAGTTAAATCAAGATAAAAAGTTTGGATAGGTTCAATTGAACCTGTAATTGGAATAAATTCTTGAAACGGGCCATTTTTAACTTCCGAAATCGATAATCTTTCTTTCTCAACATTTAGTTTAGAACTTTTATCGCTAATAAATAATAAGTAGAAAATAAATAGAATTAGTATTCCAGCACCAGAATATGATATTACTTTCTTGAGAGTCCATTTTTTCTTTTCAATTTGCTTATCCATTTGTATCCTAATATTTTTATATTTTTGTGCTAAAATCATACCAATAGATTTACTTTGATTTAAGCTTAAAATCATTGTGTAAAATAATCGAAGTGTACGTATGCGAACGCTGGTGTACGCCAGCGTACATTTATTTTGGTTTTTGACAAATTAAATACGCATATTTGCGTAAAGAAAGACTTTATACTTTTAATTATAACTGATAAATAATATGTCAAATATTTTAATTGTTGATGATAATGAAGATGTTTTAATAGCAGCAAAGTTATTGCTAAAGCCATTTGCATCTGTTATTGTAACTGAAAAAGACCCAAATCAAATTCCAAAATTAATTTCTTCCACAAGTTTCGACGTTATTTTTCTTGATATGAATTTCACCAAAGACATTACAAGTGGTCAAGAAGGATTTTATTGGTTAAAAGATATTTTGCAAATTGATCCTCTTGCTGTTGTAATTTTAATTACTGCTTATGGTGATGTTGAAACGGCAGTTAGAGCTGTGAAAGAAGGAGCAACCGATTTTATTCTAAAACCATGGCATAATGAAAAATTTATTGCCACGCTCTCCTCTGCACTCAAATTAAGAGAATCCAGGGTGGAATTGAATAAAATGAAGTCTCGTCAAAAATTTATTAATGAAGAAAACGAAACGGGATTTCACGAAATAATTGGCACTTCCGAATCCATGAGAAAAGTATTTAGTACAATTTCAAAAGTTGCAGCAACTGACGCAAATGTTTTAATTTTGGGCGAAAATGGTACTGGAAAAGAACTTGTTGCAAGAGCACTTCACAGAAAATCGAACAGAGTAAGTGAAGCGTTTATTAGTGTGGATATGGGTTCAATCTCTCATTCCCTTTTTGAGAGCGAATTATTCGGTCATGTTAAGGGAGCTTTTACGGATGCAAAAGATGAGCGAGTTGGAAGATTTGAAATTGCTTCTGGTGGCACTTTGTTTTTGGATGAAATAAGTAATATCCCATTGGAACTGCAAGCTAAAATATTAACTGCAATACAGAGCAGAGAAATAACTCGAGTTGGTTCTAATAAACCAATTCCGATTGATATAAGATTAATTTGTGCCACTAATAATTCACTTCATGACTTGATTGCACAAAATAAATTCCGTCAAGATTTACTTTATCGGATAAACACTGTAGAAATTGATCTTCCTCCTTTGCGCGAAAGAGCCGGTGATATTCCTTTGTTGATGGAACATTTCATGAACATCTATAAAAAGAAATACAATAAGCAATATTTGGAAGCTGATTCATTAACTTTACGAAATTTTGAAAATTATGCTTGGCCTGGAAATGTTAGAGAATTTCAACACGCTATTGAAAGAAGTATAATTCTCTGCGAAAGTAATATTTTGAAACCATCCGATTGTTTTTTTTCATCATCAAATTCACAAGAGAAAAATAGTAGTGAAGAATATTCAACGTTTAATCTGGAATTAATTGAAAAACAAATTATTCAAAAAGCTTTACTTAAATTTGCAGGAAATATCTCCAAAGCTGCTAATGAACTTGGCTTAACAAGAACATCTTTGTACCGAAGAATGGAAAAATACGGTTTATAGAATGAAAAATTTTAGAATTAATATCATAGCTAGAATTCTGTTACTGACAATCTCAATAATTGCAGCAACATTTTTATTTTTTAATTATGGAATTGATATTTGGTTTATCCTCACTTTACTAATAATAGTAGCTGAAATAGTATTTCTTATCAGCTATGTTGATAAAACAAACAATGAGCTGGCAAATTTTTTAGAATCAATAAATTATTCCGATTTTACTTTGCATTACGATTACTCAAAAATTGGAAAGTCTTTTGAAAAAATTTCCATCCAATTCAATAAAGTGCTTGAAAAGTTCAAAGAAACTCGCAATGAGAAAGAGGAAAGCTTAAAATACCTTCAAACCGTTATTCAACACATTGGAGTTGGTTTACTTTCTTTTGATTCCAATGGTGAAGTTGAGTTCATTAACAGAGCATTTAAAAAAATATTAAAGATTAATTCGCTTAAAAATATTTCTGCATTAAATAGTATTAGTCCAAATCTTGGCGATTTTATTAAAGATATGAGTGTTCGCAAAAAAGTAAACTATAAATTAATATCAAGTGGAGAAACTACGCAACTCTTAATTAATGCTACTGATTTTAGAATGCGTGGACAACTCTACCGATTGGTTGCGCTGCAAAATATTCAATCTGAAATTGAAGAGACAGAAATTGAAGCTTGGCAAAAAATTATTCGCGTACTAACTCACGAAATAATGAATTCAATTACTCCAATTTCTTCACTTGCTTCCACTCTTAAAAGTTTGCTAGATGAAATGAAAGAGCCAAATGCCGAAACAATTGAAGATTTAAGTTCCGCGGTTAATACAATCAAAAAACGAAGTGAAGGCTTAATGAGTTTTGTGGATAAATACCGAAGCATAACCAAAATTCCAAAGCCAAATAGACATAATTTTTCTGTAACTTCTCTTTTTAATAGAATTAAAATTTTATTGGATTCAGCTTTAGTTGGAAAAAATATTCAGTTTCACTATGATGTAAATCCAATCAATCTTGAAATAAATGCTGATAGTGATTTAATAGAGCAAGTACTAATAAATATGTTGAATAACGCAATTCAATCGTTATCCGAAACCGATAATGGAAGCATTACTCTTTCTGCATATATTGATAATAATAGCCATGCAGTGCTGAAAATTTCCGATAATGGAGCAGGAATTTCTGACGAAAACATGGAGAGAATATTTGTTCCTTTCTATACCACAAAAAAAGAAGGCAGTGGAATAGGATTAAGTCTTTCACAGCAAATAATACGAGCTCATGGAGGAAGAATCCATGTTACGTCTAAGCCAAATAAAGAAACAGTTTTTACTATTAAATTATAACCAAAATAGCCTAACTTTGGTAATAACTATTATCCCCATCTGAAATTTCCAAACATTTGATTATTAGCTGTAAACAAAATATAAAACTAATTAATTTCAGAGCATAAAAATAATTTAGCAATTGCAGCAACTTTCAGTTCGCTTATTCGTCTTTATAAAAGGTATAACGGTATTATTTATAATTATTTATTAAATAAGCAATTGGTAAATACTATTAGGAGATTTAAAAATGAACAAATTCGAAGAAATTGACCGCAAAAGAAAAGAATCAAATGCAAGATTTGAGAAGCTAAATTCAAAGGTTTATAGACTCTTTTTAGATATGGGGGTTGCAACATTCTGTGATGGCGCTTTGCCGAAAAAAACGAAAGAACTAATTGCAATAGCAATCGGAGCAGTTACAAATTGTGAATCATGTATGCAATGGCATATTGAACAAGCATATAAGGATGGCGCAACAATTAATGAGGTAATGGAAGCACTTGAAGTTGCTATTGACATGGGTGTTGGTCCGGTTACTGTAAATGCCAGATTTGCACTTGATGTAATGGAAAATACCTTCGGAAAAATTGAATAAAAACAACAATTTTAAAATAAGAGAAAAACATGTTCAAAAAAATCACATTTATTTTATTCGCACTTCTTTTTAGTCAGGGAATTCTAAAGTCACAGACTAACCAACTAGCAGATACAACGGTTTATACGCTTGGCTTCTCCACTTATCTTTCACAAATCGACAAATATGCATCGGGTGTAGATATTTATACTGATAGCGAAGGTTATACGTATATTTCAGGAAATACCCGAGATAAAAATTTCCCTGCCACCGAAGGAGCTTATCAAACACAACTTAAAGGTGAAGCGGATGTGTTAGTAGCAAAATATACACCAAAAGGCGAAATAGTATTTGCTACACTAATTGGTGGTACAAAAAGAGAACATCATTCAGGAATTACAGTTGATGATGCAGGTTATATTTATATAGCAGGAGGAACAGAATCATCAGATTTTCCTACAACCGAAGGAGCGTACGATACCAGTTTTAACGGAGCACGTTCATGGGGCGGCGATGTTTTCGTAACTAAATTAAACCCCACCGGAACTGAAATTGTTTTTTCTACATTTATTGGAGGCGAGGTACAAGAAACAGTAGGATCAGGAGGAATTAAGGTTGATTCTAAAGGTAATATTATTATTGTTGGAGCCACGTCCTCTCATGACTTTCCTCTAACAACAGGTGTCATTGAAAATAATGATAACTTGCATGGTTTCCTTTCTAAATTGAGTCCCGATGGTAAAAAACTTCTGTTTTCTACTTTCTTTGGAAGCAGCCCAAGAGAAGGGATATCAGGACTTACTATCGATGACCTAGATAATATTTATATAGTAGGTAATACACATACAGCAGGCTTACCCGTAACTGATAATGCTTTTCGAAAAGAGATAATGATACCTGAAGCTGGGAATTTAATGGATCATTTTATGGCCAAGATAAACGAAAAAGATCACAAAATTTCATATTTAAGCTATTTCGCAACCAATGCATATTCGATTTCATCTACAACGTGGACCCATTCAAACAGACTGATTGTTTGTGGCAGCGCCACGGGAGAAGGGTTCCCGGTAACTGATAATGCAATAAGTAAAAAAGGGCAAGGTAAGCTCGATTGCTTTGTATCTGTATTTAATTCCGAAACGATGAGCTTAGAATACGCTACCCTGTTTGGAGGTAGTGACGGAGATCGTGTGTTGTCAGCAAATTTTATTAATAAAGATACTATTGTTATTGGAGGTTTAACAAATTCTGCTGATTTCCCACTTACTGAAAATGCCTTATATTCAGAGTATCCGGTTTGTGAGAAGGCCTTTAATTCCTCATTTCTTGGTCTCAAAAAATCATTCATTTCTGTCATCGATATTAAAAACAGCAAACTCCTTTATTCAAGCTATTTTGGTGCCAGTCATTTATTTCGATTTTACCCCGATAAATATGGAAACATCGGTTTTGTTGCCGAAGCAGGTCAGAAATCAGAATCAGGAATAACAGGTTTTCCGGTAACTAAAAATGCTACAGAACCCCCCTCTTATGCAATGGTAGGACGATTGTTGTTAAATGCAATACCCGAACCTACAAAGGAGGAATTGTACAAAGATGTGACTGTTGCTGAGTCTATACTGGAAACTTATGTCGCTAAATATGAGCTATCTTCGGTTATGATTCTTACTGTAATTAAAAAAGATAGTCAGTTGATTTTGCAAATACCTGGTCAAGGAGACATTCCATTGTTCCCAAAATCTCAAACGACTTTTTTTATTAAGGATTCGGCGTATGAATTTTCATTTAATATAAATGATACCGGGGAAATTGAAAGTATGACTATGCATCCGGATGCAGGAGACGACGTTATTTGTAAAATAATAGAAGATTAAACATGAAAATGATTAGAATTGGTTTCTTGAGCATTCTTCTTATAGTTCTGATAAGTTGGATATATACCAAGAAAACAGATATCCAAACTGAGAAACAGGCTGTTGGTTCGCAAACAAAGCAGGAATCAGTTAAATCAGATTCAATTCTTCAAATTCTGACTAAAGTAGTCAGTGATGGTAAAGCCCCTGGGATGATTGCTGCAATAATCTCAAGCGATAGTGTAATTGCAATAGCATCTGCAGGAGAACGTAAAATTGGTTCAGGTATTGCATTTACCACTAATGATCTTGTGCATTTGGGTTCTTGTACAAAAGCAATGACGAGTACCATGATTACTACTCTTGTAGCAGAAGGAAAACTTAATTGGGAATCGAAATTGATTGATGTAATTCCTGAAATTAAAGGAAGTATTCATGCTGATTATTACAATATTACACTTTGGCAACTTCTCACTCACCGTGCAGGTCTTTCAAAAAATGCAATGGATTGGGATGTACATGAGCAAAAAGAAATTATAGAAAGGCGTCTGACAATTTTAAAAGATAATCTTCAGAAACCAGCAACATATAAATATGGCGAATTCCATTACTCCAATTTGGGCTATATGGTTGCAGCCTGTATGGCTGAAAAAGTAACTGGTATATGTTGGGAATCTTTAATGCAAGAACGTTTGTTTGATCCATTGGGAATGTCTTCAGCTGGATTTGGAGCTCCCAATACGCACAATCAAATAGATCAGCCTTGGGGGCATAAAAATACCTGGTATTGGTATAAATGGGTATCAGATCAATATGATAATTCGGAAGCACTTGCTCCTGCAGGTATGGTTCACTGTAGCATAGTAGACTGGGCTAAATTTCTTTCTCTTCAATTATCTAAGGAGAACCCTATTTTGGAACACAAATATTTGAATAAATTAATTGAGCCAGATGGTAACTACGCCGGAGGTTGGGGCATTATAGAACAACCCTGGACCAAAGGAGTCGTACTTGTTCATAACGGTAGTAACGGAGTTTGGTATGCAGAAGTTGTGGTCGCACCTAAATTAGATAGAGCTTTTATTGTGGCTACTAATTCATGTGATTTTGGTTCAACACCTGCTATTTGTAATAATATAATTAAGAAACTGATTAGGATGGAATTGAATATCAGCAAAGAATAAAAATAATTTGTCAATTGAAGCAACTTTTTTATGTTTCATCCATCTATATTATAAGCTACATAAATATTATTAACGACTTTTGAGTTTAATTTGAAGTACGTTGTATTTGATTGAAAGTACATCTTGAATGTTTTATTTAATGAAGAACAAATGACAATTTGTTAATTAATAATAAATAGGAATGAAATATGAAAAGAATATTTATTTTATGGATTTTGATAATTCAAGCTATTTTATTTGGACAAACTGAAACTCCTCAACTTTTTGAGCCGACAATTATAAAAGCAGATATTGACACTCTAATTTTTAAATTAATGGATGTACATCCTACATTTCTAAATCACTACAAAGTCAATAATTTACAAACCAAAATCGACAGCATTAAAAATAACTTTACCAAGCCAATGTCATCGCTGGATTTCTTTAGAATAATGCAGCCTTTTGTTGTTGTCGATGGGCATACGACCTTAAGATACACGGATGCACTCAATCCCAATGAAGATAGTCCACTGTTTCCATTTAGGGTAATTATTTTCAATGATTCGCTATACATAAAAGAAAACTTTTCAAAGAATGACGCTCTAGTTAAAGGATCTATTATTGAGAAAATTAATGGTGTTTCGTCGGAAAAAATCTTAAGAAATTTATTAAAGTATACTCCCGGTGAAAAAGAATCCTACAAAATAAAAAAGCTGGAGAAAGATTTTCATGTATTTATGGCATTAGTCTATGGTTCCTTCTCTGATTTTAGTATAACAGTAAATAAAGTAGAGTATAAATCAAAAGGTGCCAATTGGAATGATTTTCAAGAACCCTCAAAACCAAAATTCGAATTGCGATTTTATGACAATGATATAGCCTACATTTATAAAAGAATGTTTATGCCGCCGAAGGATTTTCTTCATTTTATGGATTCTGCATTTACAGTAATCTCTCAAAAACAAATAAATCATTTGATTATAGATAATCTTAGCGGCGGCGGTTTAACTGACCTTGCAGACTCATTGATGTCATATTTTACAGATAAACCATACAGTTTGATTGAGAAAAAAATGACAAAAGTAAGTTCTTTTACTAAAGAATTTATTGAGGACAAAAAATCACTCGGCAGTATTCAAGATGGTTATTTTATTGAAGAGTACCCCAAGCATAGTTTTGATCGTAATAATCGGTTTACGGGCTCAACATACATTTTAACCGGACCTTTGTCGTATTCCACTGGAACATGTTTCCCTGCTTCAGCAAAAAATAATCGAACTGCATTTACTGTAGGAGAGGAATCCGGGCAGCCGCTATTGAGTAATGGTGACCAGAATCAATTTATGTTACCTGGCACAAAAATGTTTTGCATCACTGCTCTTTCAAGAGTCTATATGCCTGGTCATAATAATGATGAAGTAACCGGAGTGATACCTGATTATAAAGTAACTCCAACATTAGAGGACTTATTAAATGATGAGGAATACACTCTGGAGTACACCTTGGATTTGATTAGAAAAAATAAATTGGATGGATTATGAGAATTACAAAAATCAGCTAATTATTAATCGCATTTTATTTAAATGCAAATAGCGAGGAAATTACTTGGGAAACTAAGGACCCTCTTCCTTTCGGACATCATTCTTATGGCGTCCTGCAATAGGTTGACTATAAGAGAAATAAATGGAAAATAGACATATCCTGAACTTGCTTCCTTTTCCAAGAATAGAAAGAATCAAGCACCTTTATTTCTCATTATAAGACGATATATTTTTCATCTACTAAGGAAGGCAGACAGTGACAACTGGATAATTGGTACAACTAAAAAAAGATACATTTACAAAAGAAAAAGAAATAGTCAAACTTTTCCATTACTATTTCCCCCAATGTGATAAAATTCTTCTATTTTGTTCGTTATTTATGTTTTTTCCTGCTGTGGAATAGAGATATTCAATTCTGTTTGAGTAAAATTCTGTTATTTTATTACGAACCATCTTTAATGTGCTATTTAGGAACTTATTTTCTTCATTAAATCCTTCGCCTAAAATGCCAATTGAAGTTGGCAACCATTTTTCTGGAAACATTCCTTCAAACTCGCCACCTTTTTTGTAACGATTTATTTCTGATTGAATTATGTTAAAAACAGCTTCTTTTCCATCTTCGCTACTTATTGATAGATTTAATTTCTTTAGTTCTTTTAATACTTCTGGAATATTTGGATATAACAAGCAAACTGTAAATGGCGATTGATTATTATATAGCATTACTTGTTCTATAAAACGCGATTGATCTACAAAAGCTTCTTCAATTCCTTCTGGACTGTATTTTTCGCCATCGTTTCCTATTAGCAGACTTTTAAATCTTCCCAAAACATACAAAAATCCATCATTATCAAGGTAACCTAAATCCCCAGTATAAAGCCAACCGTCTTTTAGTGTTTCTTTTGTGGATTTTTCATTGTTCCAATATCCCGCCATTACGTTTTCGCCTTTGCAGATTATTTCGCCACTTTCACCTATTGGCACTTCATTTCCATCCGAATTTATTATTTTTACATCCAAGTTTTTTACAATTCTGCCCGATGAACCAAGTTTATGAATTGCTGGAACATTTGCCGAAATTATTGGGGCTGCTTCACTTAATCCATAACCTTGAAACATTGGAATGCCAATTGCGTAAAAAAACCTTTGCAACTCAATATCCAATAACGCTCCACCACCGATAAAAAACTCGAGTTTTCCCCCAAAACCTTCTCTAATTTTACTGAAAAGTATTTTATCAAACACTTTTAATAACGGATATTTCAATTTTTGCAAGCCTTTGCCTCTATCAAAACCATTTCCATTATATTCATAAGCTATTTTTAATGCTTTTTGGAATAATTTTGAAACCTTTTCACCTTTTGAGTTAATTCCGTTTTCAATGTTTTTTCTAAAATTCTTTGCTAAAGTTGGCACACTTAAAAGGAATGTCGGTTTAGTTTCCTTAATATTTATTGGAATATTTTTAAGAGTTTCAATTGGAGTTTCGCCATTTTGGATTGATGACATAATTGCACCATTTTTCATTAGAGTATAAATGCCTGCAGTATGAGCAAATGAATGATCCCAAGGTAAAATTAAAAGTGACGAATAATATTCTGGAATTGGCAAAAGCGAGGTTGCTTGTTCAACATTTGCAGTATAATTTCTGTGAGTTAAAATAATTCCTTTCGGATCGGCAGTTGTTCCAGAAGTATAGCAAATATTTGCAAAATCGTCATTTTCAATTGATTTCCACAAATTATTAAACGATTCATAATTTTCAATTAAATATTCTTCACCTAATTTTAGCACTTGTTTACGTGAAATTTCATTATCCTTTGAATCTTCAATTTCGTCAAGAACAATAATCTTTTCTAATTCTGGAAGATCATTTTCAATCTTTCTAATTTTTGCTAAATGCCTTTTGGAAACAATTACAAACTTGCAGCCGGAGTGAGATAACCTAAATTTTAAGTCTATTAACTCATCAATTTTAACAGAAATAGGAACATTTATAGCTCCGATAAAAACAACTCCCATTTCACTCATAACCCAATCATTGCGCCCTTCAGATATTAAAGCAACTCTTTCCCCTTTTTTGAGATTGAGTTTAATTAGTCCTGCAGCAAAATTATGAACCAACTTCTGCATTTGTTTGTAGGAAATTCCAATATACTTGTCTCCTACTTTTTCCCACATTAAAATATTGTTTGGATATTTTTCAACGCTCTGCTCAAATAAAATTGGAAGTGTGTAATTCATTTCTACTCCAGATTAAAAAATATTTATCAATTAAATGATTTTACGAACAATTATTTCGTTTTATGCTAATCGTTTTACTGATTTATAAAGTGCTTGTGTTCCCTCTCTACCTTCGCCATTTGCCTGATTACTTTTATAAAGCTGATGAACATAAGTTAACGCTGGAAGTGGTAAATGCATTTCTTCTGCTGCTTCAATAACCAATCTTAAATCCTTTTGTTGTAAATCAATCATAAAGCCAGGAGCATAATCTTCATTTACCATTTTAGGACCAAGATTTGCTAATTGCCAAGAACCCGCAGCGCCTCCTTTTGTTGCTTCTACCATTGTGTGAGCTTCTAATCCAGATTTTTGTGCAAATAAAACAGCTTCAGCAACCGCCATATTTGTAACAGAAACAAGAATTTGATTACACAATTTTGTTGTTTGTCCCATTCCATTAGTTCCGCAATGAGTAATTGTTTTCCCCATTGCTTCAAGTACTTTTCTGCATCTTTCAAGTGTGCTTAAATTACCACCTACCATTATTGAAAGGGTCGCATTAATTGCTCCAACATCTCCGCCACTTACTGGTGCATCAAGCATTTCAACGTTTTTTTCTTTTAATTTTTCTGCAATATTTCTTGTAACCGATGGTGAAATAGTACTCATATCAATAACAACACTTCCCTCTATAATTCCAAAAATAATTCCATCTTCACCTAAAATTACATCTTTTACATCAGGCGAATCGGAAACCATTGTAATTATAATATCTGAACTTTCTGCAACTTCTTTTGGAGTATTAGCTGCTTTTCCTCCAGCTTTTATTATTTCCTCAACTTTTTCTTTTGTCCTATTGAATGCAATAACTTCAAATCCCGCTTTTAGCAAATTCAAAGCCATTGGCTTTCCCATTATTCCCAATCCAACAAATCCTATCTTTTCCATATATACTCCAATTATTTGAATTCTTTTTTTGCAAAAATAATATAATTACAAGAATATAGTTACATGTTTTTGATTGTTTTAATGAATTTGTAACTTACATACTTAATTTTCAAAAAAAAGGAGATAGAATGACTATCCAAAATGACAAGGTTGTTTTAATTGATTACACACTTAATAATGATAATGGAGATATTTTAGATTCTTCAGTTGGTCGTGAACCACTTGCATATATTCAAGGTCATCAAAATATTATTCCAGGTCTTGAAAAAGAAATGCTAGGCAAAAAAGTTGGTGATAAATTTAAGGCAGTTATTCAACCAGAAGAAGGTTATGGAAAATTTAATCCAGCACTTCTTCAAGATGTACCACGTTCTGCATTTCAAGGTGTGGATGAAATTGCTGTTGGAATGCAATTTCAAGCCCAGTTGGAAGATGGTCCAATTATAATGGCTGTTAAAAATATTGATGGAGACACAATTACAATTGATGGAAATCATCCCCTTGCTGACCAAGTGCTAACTTTTGATGTTGAGGTTGTTGAAATTAGAGATGCTTCAGAAGAAGAATTAGCTCACGGACATGTTCATGGCGTTGGAGGACATCATCATCATTAAAATTTTTAGAGACGCAATTAATTGCGTTTCTAACATTTAAATTACGTTAATTTTTTATTTTCTAGAAGAAATTAGAATTTTTACTAATTTTATTTAACCATTACTATTGGAGGAAAATATGGCTGATAAATCAGAATTATTATCAGCTGGAGCAATTGCAAAAGAACTTGGTGTTTCAGGTGCTGTTGTTTCAAAGGCAATAAAAACATTGAATCTTCAACCCGATTCAAAAAAAGGTGCTTGCAGTTATTATTCCAAAGATGCTCTAAAAAAAATAAAGATTCACTAAAATAAAAAAAAAGGATAGCTTGTCTATCCCTTTTTTATTGTTCACAATAGCTTTAATTTTTTGTAATAATAAAACTCTTTTAGTTTTTTTTTATTACTAACCCTTGTAAACTTCTCTACCAAATGTGCATCAATTTAGCTACAATTATACTCTGAATGCCATTTGCTAGCTATTCTAATACCAAGCTTTTACTCTTTAATAAACAGTATAAATTTGGGAGTAGAATGTTTAACAATTATATCCTCAAATACAATTATTTGCCAAGAGTATTGGAGTAAATCAATCAAGTCTTTATAAATTGTGAAATTAACTGAAGAATTACTTTTTTCATACTTTACTTTTTGTTAATTTCAAGAAATATTTATTTCTAATTAAAGTCATTATGCTATTTACTAAAATATTATTTGCATTTTTATTTTTATCAATTTCAGTATTTGCCCAAGAAGACAAAACTGAATGGGAACCCGTATTTAATGAAGGTTTAGATAGAGTTTTTATTGATGTTTCAGGAGTTGCAATTTCAGGTGGTGAAAATATTTATGTTTGGAGCCTAACAGAGCATCACATTCCAATTGAGATTGAAGGTATAAATGAAAATATTTACAGAACAAACACCTACTATCTTTTCAATTCAAGGCTCCGTAAATACAGTATTCTATATATCATTTACTTTGACGAAAATAAGAATCTATTAGCAAGTTACGATTATGGAAGAAATTCAAAAATTGAAGTTTATCAATACAACTTTCCAATATTAGAAAATTCAATTGAAAAAACAATTTTTGATAAATGCGTTGAAGTAATTTCAAAGACCAAGGATAAATAATTTATTATTATTATTTTAATTCCTTAATTATTTCCACTTTGGGAAGATTATTCATCTGTCTTTCAATTCTAGCAATTCTATTTAGAAGATATCTTGATTTATTTTTCAATTTTAATCTAACAGGATTGGGTAAAATTGCTGCTAATTGAGCTGATTCATTTATGCTTAAATGCTGTGCTGATTTCTTGAAATAAAACCTTGACGCTGCTTCAACACCATAAATATTTCCCCCAAATTGAGCAATGTTTAAGTAGGTTTCAATTATTCGCTGTTTACCCCAAAATATTTCCATTAAAAATGAATAGTAAATCTCAATTCCCTTTCTAATAAATAATTTTTGCGGAAATAAAAATAGATTCTTAGCAGTTTGCTGAGTTATTGTGCTAGCACCTCTACTTTTTCTTCTACTTTTCTTTTTCTCAATAACTTTCTCAACTTCCGTAATATCAATGCCAAAATGTTCAAGGTATCTTTGATCTTCGGAAGCAATAACTGCGTAAATCATATTGTTCGAAATTGATTTTATTGGAACCCATTTCTGGGAGATATTATTGGATGAAATAATATTTAAGAAAGAACTATTTTCATTTTGTTGTATGAAAGCTGTAGTTGGTGGGTCCACAAATCTAAATAGTGCAAATACTAGTAATAGATAAAGATTAAAACCTATCAAAAATAGTAGAAGTGATTTAATTGAATATTTAAATATTTTTTTTATCAACCTTTTATTTCCAAATTTGGTAAATGAAAATTACAAAATTTATGACACTATATTAAATGTGAAGTTAAATAACTTTTCGTTTAAGATTATTGGATAAAATATAATTACTTATAATATCCAATTATATTTTCTAACTTATTGAACCTTTAATACATGTCTACGTCTAAAAATTCAAAAAACGGTGACGCTATGAAAGAAGGAATAACTCGATCAAGACAAAATAGAATATTTGGTGGCGTAGCTGCTGGATTAGCAGAATATTTAACAATTGACCCTTTAGTTGCAAGGATTTTATTTGTAGTTTCTGTTTTTTTTAGTGGAATAGGAATTTTGCTTTATTTAATTATGTGGATTGTTATTCCAGAAGAAAAATTTATTAATTATTCTAATTCTGAGAATGCTGATAATGATAGTGAAGGTTTTAACAATAATATAAACTTTACAATTCCAAAACAAAGTAACAAAAATGGACAAGTTATTTTTGGAATAGTTTTAATTTTTATAGGTATCTTTTTTCTTGGAATTGAAGTTTTTTCATTCCTAAATTTTGAAGATTTGTTTCCAATACTAATAGTTGGATTTGGAATATATCTAGTTTGGAACTCAAAAAATAGACGAGGTTGAAATGAAATATAAAAATGGACAATTATTTTGGGGTTTCCTATTTCTAACAATTGGAACACTTTTTTTGTTGGATAAAAATGACTACAGCCTTTTTATTCCAGATAGTATTATTAATTATTGGCCTATTTTAATTATACTTTGGGGAGTTGCCATTCTTTTAAAAGGAACCGTTATAAAACCAATTGTTTCTGTTATTTCTGGTATTTTTGTCGGATTGTTTTTATATGGTTCAATTTTCGGATTCAATCATATTTCGTATAATTACTCAGATAAAGAAGTGACTACTTCAGATTTTTATGAGGATTATAAAGACTCAACAAAAAACGCTACTTTATCAATTAGAACTGGCATAGGTAAAATTTCAGTTGCTGGCTCTACAGATAAATTAATTTCTGGTTCTTCTTCTGGAGTATACAACACTTTCAATTTTAAAACCAGATATCGCAATGATAATGCACGAATTGTACTAAGGCATACAAAAGATGAAATTGAATTATTTGGCGATAATAATTATTCTAATGTAGAGTTTAGCTTAAACCAAAATCCTGTTTGGAATATAGATTTACAAGTTGGTGCAGCAAAAGTAAAAATGGATTTATCCGAGTATAAAGTTGCTGAGTTTAATCTTGAAACAGGTGCATCAACAAGTGATTTGAAATTTGGGAACAAGGAAGAAAATTTAAAGTTAAATGTTCAAATGGGTGCTGCAACATTAAATATTCATATTCCTCGAGAATCTGGTTGCCAAATAAAAGGTGATATGGTTCTAGTAGTAAAGGATTTAGAAGGATTCTCTGAAATTGATGACAAACATTTCCAGACTGAAAACTTCAATAACGCAACAAATAAAATATTTATCAATTTTGATGGTGGTGTTTCAACATTAAAAATTGACAGATATTAGCAAAAATTTTTACTAAATAAACCACTATGGACTGCAAGTACATAGTTTTAACGCCTACTGAGAACAATAAATACTTTTGGAACTAATTTTTAGTCGGTTGCCAAAAGTATTTTTTCATATCAACACAATCATCTTCGGTAAATTCAATTCCTTCCGATTCTAATAATTCATGCATTAATGTTGGACTTCCAAAATGGATTTTACCACTTAAAGCACCAAATCTATTTACTACTCTGTGACATGGCAAATTTGAGTTGGCAGCACTATTTAATGCCCATCCAACTGTTCTGGCAGACGATTTAACACCACAAACTTCTGCAATGGCACTGTAGGTAGTCACCTTTCCATAAGGAATTTTAGCAACCACTTTAAAAACTCTATCAAAAAAATCATTCTTTTCCATTTTTCTTAAATACTAGTTCATAAAAAGAAATTAACGACATTATGTAATATGAAACATACATTAAAACTGCAGAAATAATTGTTATATAAACAAAAGATTTGTGAATATAACGAATTCCCCAAATAGATGAAAAAGTAATAATTGTAGAAATCAGTGGTTCTATAATTAAAAATTGCTTCCAAAAACCATTTATTATTGAATTAAAATTGAAAATAAATCCTATTGCAACAAAGATAATTGCAAATATTATTACATGACTGTGTGTTGTAGTTAGCATTTCAGAAATTGGTTTTGGGTAACTTTCTGCTATATCAAATTCATTGTCATTTGAACCATTGTATCTTTCAACAGTACCTTTGGGAGTCATTTTAGTCGTGTATTTCAAGTAAACTAATCCTATTGAAACCCCAATTGTTAAAACTACTATAAAAGTAGTAAGAAATGTTTTAAGCTCTTTATCAAGTTGAAATAATTTTATTTCCATAATTCTGTTTTGTCTAAAGTTTTATAAAGGAGCACTAATTTGTGAACTCCTTTTTTAATTGAATTAACTGAAATTGTTGCACCACTTATTGCGTCGATTTTATTAAAGTCATATTTTTCATCCCTTCCAATAAATTGCTTGTTCCAATTAAAATTTGAAACTGCACTACCATGTTCTTCACGATATTTAACAATGTGGTTTGACAGTATTTTACCATTTTCTCCAAGGAATGTAATAAACGTAATTGGTTGAGCTTTTCCATAAACATTATCCATAATTGCAACAGCCAACAATGAATCATTTTCTTTAATCAACCAAATAAAAACACTTTCCGCAAAAAACTTTTGTTTTACTTTATTTTCAATTTCATTTTTTAGCTCCAATGGAATTTTATACTTATTAAAATCAACTTGTACATTATTTCCAAATTGATTTTTAATAATCTCTTTTACTTTCTGTTCAATTCCATTGGCAAAAATGACTTTATTAATAAGAATAAAGATGAGAAATAGTTTTAACATAACTTAAAACCTATATCCAATTCCAAGATTAATAAATTCTGTTTTAATTGAGCTAAGTTCACTTTTATTTTGAGAATAGTCAGCTTTTAAAACGATATTATCAATTGGGAGTATTGTAATTCCAAACATCCATTCTTTAATATCGTACATTTTTTCTTCGTCGCCACCATTTTCTGTTTCGGAAGCAGTATTATATCGAGAATACCTTCCAAAAGGAATTATTTTCCAATCAACATTTATTAGGTTTGATAAATCATAACCAACATCAAAATAAAAACCATTTGACTTCAATAATTTATGGTTGGAATAATTTATATTTCCATACTCTCCAACCAAAATCAATCCATTTTGTCTATAATCGGCATGAACTTCCAACAAAGCAAAAGGAATTGAAAGCGAATCGCTAATAGAATTATTGTAAGTAGCTGAACCACCTATTTTCAATCCCAAAATATTTGTATAATCAATTTTCAAATTATACATCATAGAACTTGCGTCAGATTCAAAACCTTTTTGTCTTCCGTTTCTAATTGCATTGTTTAAACTAAATTTATCGCCAATTAATCCTTCCATAAAATTAAGTTTATATTCAAATCCACTATAATTACCATAAATTGCAAAACCATTTCCAAACCAAGTAGTTGGAATAATATATTTTGAATAATTAGGTCGTTCAACTCCAAAAAACAGAGTCGGTTCGTGATTTTCGTTAATCAAACCTGCCGAAACCAAAATTATACCGGCTTGAAATCCTAAATAATCACGAAAATGATAATCCAGATATGCTTGTTCAAGCGAAAGTTCACCTTCACCATCGCTTACATAATTATGCTCAATTTCAATTTCAGATTTAAAAGACCATTTTTCGGTAAATCCGTAGCCCACAAAAACAACAAATCGATGAAAATCCAGAGTGTTTTTGGTTGCACCATTATTATTTTTATAGTTATAGTGCATTTCTCCATAACCACCAATAGTTGCTTTTGATTCAAAAAAATCGAACTGACCATAACATTCCACAAAGCTGAAAGCAAGTAGTAAAATCAAGATATTCAATTTATTTAAGTTCATTTTGTTCCTTTTTTTTTATTAATATTAAACAATTTTATTTTTATTTAGATTCAATCTAAATAAAAATAATTATGTAGGCAAATTCTATTAGTTTATGGTGTTAATTAATTGGGGTTAAAAAGGAATAGAATAAGGAAGAAATCAGCTTGTGACTTTCTATTTCAAATAAATCACAAGCTATTTTTATATTGCTTAACAGTAGAAATAATTTAATTTTCTGAAAACTTAAG
>JAHISP010000004.1 GCA_018818165.1 Bacteroidota bacterium
TCAATCTTGTCACTTACCAGTATTGGTTTTCTTAGTAAGGGTATATTCCAACTGTCTTCAACTAAAACCGCGTCTTTCATTTTAGGATCTTTTGAACGATATAATTTGTATCCTTGGAAATCATTTCCTTCCTTAAAAAATGTTTCATATGTCGAATCCTCAGCGACTCTATCCCAAATTAAATTTACCTGATTATCACAAGCAATAGCATTTAATACTGGTCGAATTGGAGGGGTAGGAAATGTAAATTCCATTTTAGCGAAAACGGGAAAATGATCAGAGATAAATTTATCATTTGGTTTTTCATTTATAATACCACACTTTAGCGTTTTAAAAAATTGATTCACAAAAATAAAATCAATTTTTAATGTTGGAGAATTGTCTTTAAAATCATTGAATGAACCTTTTGGTCCAAACGGATCATCAAGACAAATTTTCTCTGAGTTAGATATTAACAAATCATCTTTATTTTCTTCAATTATTAAATTGTATGGAGTAGTACCTGCAGTACAATTAAAATCTCCGGTTATTATTATTGGATTTAAACCTGCAATTTCCCTCATTTTTAATCTAAGTAACTTTGAGCTTTCCGTTCTTGCGTAATCACTAATATGATCATAATGTGTGTTGAAAACATAAAATGTTTTTTCAATAGATCTGTCAAGAAATTTTCCCCAAGTAACAATCCTAATATCACTTGAACTCCAACTTTTGCTTCCAACTACATCTGGAGTTTCAGACAGCCAAAAAGTACTTTGCTCTAATAATTCAAATTTTTCTTTTCTATAAAAAATTACACTTGTTTCACCAAAATCCTTACCATCCTCTCGTCCAACTCCAAACCAAGAAAATTCTGGTAAAGCCTTATCGATAGCTTCTACTTGCAATTTATGGAGTTCTTGAGTTCCAAGAATATCTACTTTCCAATCCTCAACAAACTGTGCTAATAATTGTGGAGTTTCTGTCCGATAGTAACCCCCAGTTTGTATATTGTAAGAAACTACGTTTAATGACAGTGAATCAGGAGATGCTGGAAATAATAAACCATAGATAAGAAAATAGTTAAAAATAAAAACTTTCTTTATAAATAGATGTGTTCCCATTTGTTACTCAATTAAATACAGTAAAAATTAAACTTCTAAATGCTAAAAAAACAATGGGACACATCAATAAAAGTGTCCCATTTATCTTCTAAGGAGGCAATATCATGCAAATTATTGCAATTCAATTGTTTGTATTATATTATTTCATTAACATCATTTTCTTTGTTGCAGTAAAATCACCAGCTTGAATAGTATACATATAAACACCTGAACTTAATTTAGAAGCATCAAAATTAATTTGATGATTGCCAATTCCCAAATTACCATTCACCAAAGTAGCAACTTCTTGTCCTAAAACATTAAAAATCTTCAATGTTACAATTCCTGTTTCAGGCAATGAAAAGTTTATTGTAGTTGTTGGATTAAATGGATTTGGATAGTTTTGAGATAGTGAATAGTTAGATGGAATTTCTCCTAAATTTTTGCTGTCAACATCAGTTACTGGAGTTCCTGTTTCAAAAGCACCAATATCTGGAGCATTGCCAACAAATCTAACTTTGAATCCGAATGGTTCAATTTGTCCAGCGTCAACTGCTGGTGAACCATCGGTAATTGTAAAATCATCTTCCAACTCATTAGTAAATAATGGATCTTCAACTATAGCAACTGTTCCTAATGTAGCAATATTATTTGTTCCATTAGCAAAAGATAAACCATAATCAATATCTGTAGAAGCTACTGTTCGGATATCATAATCTTTACCACTACAATGCGCAATTAGGTTATTTCTAACATAGAAATTTGATTCTCCATTACCCATTTGCATACCATCACTTTTCCAGCCAACTATTGTATTGTTATAGATATAGTCGGTAGAACCACCTTTATCTTGATTTTCAAATCCATCATCACCAGAAGTATCACCAGCACCATATAAAGATTCGCTTCTTATGTTCATATTATGATGAATTGTGAATGTAGCACTACCACCATAACCAATTCCACATTCACCTCTGTGATTAAATATTGTATTATAAGCTATATCAATTGCAGTTCCAGGTTGAGTTCCTTTTACATTAATAGCATAACTTCCTTGTTGCTCTTCTGAGTAATTATAACGAATTACTGTTCCAGAAGTGTTAAAACTAATTCCACCATTACCAAGGTAGGATTTATTGTCTTCAAAAACACATGCAAATGCTTTTGTAGAATCTACACTTCCTTTAAGAATAGGACTATCAAATCCATTAAATGTGTTTCCAAGTATCCTTGCAGAAGCACTTCCTATAACAATACCTGCTGCTGCATTCGTTGAATCATTATTTATACCTTCAAGAGTAATATTTTTTATTGTTACTCCATATGCTGCATCATCATTTGCAATTGTTATAACTGGCTCAGAAGCTACTGCTGGAGTTATACTTACATCTCCGTCAGCCATAACAATAATGTTTGGTGTGCTAATTGTGATGTTTTCTGTATACTGACCAGCTGGTATAACAACAATATCACCTTCTGAAGCAGCATCCAAAGATGCTTGAATTGAACCTGAAACATTATGTACAGTTTGAGATACACATTCCAAATTACCCCAAAAATAAGTATTTGACCAAACAGCATCTACACCTATTCTTTCTCCATTTAATCCGTTATAAAGTTGTGGCCAAATTACAGTAGCTGCATCTTTATCTTTTTGCGAGTCATCTTGATTAATATCATTATCACTACAATATAAATAGAATCCCATATTGTAAAGATTTTGGAGAGTTGCAGTTGCATCCAAAGTTATTGCCACTTCCAATTGAGCGGTTTTAGGGAAAGAATTTTCATTTACTACCCACTTGGCTTCATAGCCAGATGGTGCAGTTCCTTCAACTCCTGATGCTTCATTTATACCAACTCTAAATCCTATATTAAAAGCAGAGCTTGGATTTTCACCAGGTTCACCAGCAGCTTCTTGATCAAATGGATCAACTCTTATTTCTAAACCATCTGAGTTGTACCAATTAATTGAATCAGCTGTTATAAATTGATCATCTTGAATGTTAATAAGTAAATAAAGAACATTGCTTCCATCAACCCATCCTGCTTTAAATTTACTCACGTAATCAATTCTTCCTGGGAATGGATCTGATAAATTATCACCATTAAAATCCTTGTCATTAAAGTAAAGAGTTTGCCAAGGAATTGACGCCCATTCTGAGCCATCACCATCAATTGTTGGTGCTGCATCCATCTTATAGTTTAGAGCTTTCGCTTCTATTTCAAGTGTAGGATCAATGTAGACTTGAGCACTAAGTGAGTACGCCATACAAAGCATAAAAGCAAAAAAAAGTATTGCCGATTTTTTCATATTTCCTCCAGTTTGTTTGTTGTTTGTTTGTTTAATTTACTTATTGTATATAGTACAATATACTAACATACTGTAATATATACAATAACAAAATATTATTTGTTTACCAATTTAATTTCACTTGATTTAATTTAAATTATTGTCTACTTCGCCGTAATCTAATTTATGCTCTGAAGTTATTAAGGGAAAGCTTGGAACAACTAATGAAAATGGAGCTCCACTATAAATAACAGACATATCTATATTTGATAGTTTTATTGAGTTAAACAGGTCAGTATTAATATATATTTTATCAGAATATTTTTTTTGTAATTTATTAATGTATGGATTTAAGACTTCATTAATTGCAGTTTGATTATCTACAGCAAATAGATTATCAGCATTATGGATTTCAAGGTATTTATATTTATGGAATACTGAATTTAAATAATCTGACCAAATAGAATTGTCTCGAACAACTTCTGGAGACTGATCAAAATTGTTCTCATAAGCAATTTTAGTTAAATACTTGTCCCTAACTTGATCAATAATAGCCATTTGCAACTGAAATCCAAATTCCTTTTGTTGAAATTGTTTTTGTCTAAATACTAGAGGATGAATTTGAATATCTTCTAAAAATTGAGAGACTGTATAAGATTTATCATCTAATTTATATAGTATCTTTTTTTTAATCTGTTCAATATCGGGTTTTAAGTTTTTATATTTATTTTGTTCTTTATCAAATGCCCAAACACCTTTTTTAAATATCTCTTCCTTCTCAGTCTGTGATTTCATATAAATTGGGCCCATAATATCAGCTAGATTAAAAAATATTTCTGAATTGAATTCGATACTATGATCTTCCATTACTTTTCTAATAAAATCTTCATATTTCACTCTTGATTCTCTTCGTCTATAAACGTCCTCTATATTTTTAATATTTTCGAGCTTTTGAGATTCGTTTATTTCTTTGGTAGCTGTCCAGCCATTAATCTTCAAAAACATATAATGTTCATCAGAAAATTTTAAAGGTCCATAAATTGAACCTTTCTGAACATCTTGAGTAAACAATAAATCTAGTAGTTTAAAGTTTTCCAACCCATTCCAAGTCACCACCCGTTTAGGTATATCTTTCAAATTATAATTATCGTGTAAAGTGCTATCCCAGCCAAGGTTAAAATCAATCAACTCTTCTTTTAATTGGGTCACAACAAGGGTATCAGCTAAGCTTATATAAGAAATATCATATTGTCTTGTAACATTATTGGATACTTTATTAATTAAATTCTCATCCAATTTTACTTTTTTCGTTACTTCTTTATCATAAAGAAACTGTCTCATTGCTTGTTCTTTTCTGCCTAATAAAAAGTTTTTTACAGTCGCCTTTTTTAGGATATCACTTTCTTCACCGACTTCAAGTGATAACATTTTTTCAGCAATTAAAGAATTTAGAATGATTTTTTTATCAATATTTGTATTGTTACGGCAATAATTTGGACGAATAGTATATTCTGCCCTTCTTATAAATTCATTTAATGAAATTGTTTTATCGCCAACTTTGGCTATTATTTTCTCTTTACTTTCTGCTTCTGCTGAACATCCAAAAAAGAAAAGCAAAAGCAAAAAGGCAACTCTATTTCTTATTAAATCCAATTTATTTGCCATTCCAAAATATTATTTCACTACTGCAAATTTACCGGCAAATGTATTGCCTGTTAGAGTTGATTTAACTTGATAAATGTAATATCCTGAAGCTATATCTAACCCTTCTCTCGTTTTCAAATCCCAAAATGCTGTCCCATTTGAGGATGAGTTAGTATCCCATTCATTAGATTGTGATGAAACAGAGTTATCAACAATTATTTCATCCACTAAATAGCCACTTACTGTGAATATTTTAATAACACATTGTGCTGGAATATTAGTAAACATTAACTGTCTTTTTTGGTTTAATTGATAATTTGTTAAAGCAGGCTCAAGAGAGTTTGTCATAATATATGGATTAGGAACAACTTTAATTTCCTTCATTTTTTCTTTTAAATTATTTTTATCTAATTCATTTTGAGGTAATACTGTAAATTCAACATAATCGTTACTTGTAAATGGTCTTAAAAAATCGATTTGATAAACGTTATCGACAATTGGAAGATTATTATTGGCAAAAGCTTCACTAAAATCTATTGTAAAAATGGTTCCAGCCCAATAATATGTTGAACCAGATAGAACAGTATATCCTACTAAAATTTCATCACTATCCATATCTAATTGACCATTTTTATTTTTATCATGTACCAATAAGTCGAGTCTTTCAAATTCGCCGCTTTCGGATGGAAGTGATTTATTAATTACATAAAAATCAAATGATTGCCCAAACAATATTTCAGATGGTCCAATTGGCATATTTTCTGAATTATTTATCTTTTTGGGCGAATTTGTTAAAGTTGTGTATTCATCACTTTTCCCAGTAAACACAATCTGGTATTGCCATGGGAAATAAATGCTTTCCTTAGTATTTATTTTAATAACTAGAGGAGAATCGCCATTAACCCAGCCAGTTTTTTCCGAATTTATTTCGGATAGATACATAGCATTTTGAATTTGAATTTGCAGTCCATCAAACATTCCAGAAGTTAATAACTTATTATTAATACGAGAGAATTGATACTTAGTGCCACCAGGATTAGTATAGCTATCGAATTGTATATTTTCACCAGAATAATTTTTTACATCTTCTGAATAAACAAGTTTATTATTTTCAGTTACGTCATATATTCTAAAACCACTATTCAAGTATAAAGCATCTGCTGGATGTCTTACTTTTTCAGTTAATCTTAAATATGTAACAGTATCAACATCAAAATACACTTTATAAGTGTGGTTTGGTTTAATTGAATTATCAACAATTATTGTGGGTTGAACTTTTGAACTTCCTAATGTGGATATATCTTCATTGACAGAAATATTAGGAGCAACGTAACCAGCAGCAAATTGATGAGGTTTTACAATTGCCACATTTTTACTTACTTCAATTACATCTTCAGATTCGTCTAATCTAAGAACAAAATTATTTTCTGATGGACTTATACCGTCACCAACATCAGGCAGTCCATAATCATATGCGACTAATACATAATAATAAGTTCTTCCATTATCTACATCTTCATCTATATAATAGTGTTTTATGCCAGTGTCGTCTCCAAGATAATATTCCACGCCATTTACTTCGCCAAAATCAGCAAATCCTTTAATTGAATCAATTTTATCACATTGAAATATGGGTTTTCTTAAAGAAGGATTTCCAAAACCGTCCGTAATTAATTCTGTGTCTGACATTTTTTTGTCAGTTGCTCTATATAGTTTATATCCTTCAAAATCATTTTTGTTACTTGCAAATTCATCTCTTGTTAATTGATCCGCCACATCATCCCAAGTTAATATAATTTTTCCATCAGCAGGAGTTGCCGTAAGGGTTGGCATTAAAGGAGGTTGAGCAAACCTATAGTCCGTTTCATAGATCACTTGCACAACTTCTTTAAGTCTGAATAAAGCAGGAGCTGAGTGATCATCGCTCATTAAACCTGATAATGGATCATAAGAATGAAGTTCAGCCATTGATACTCTTTCGGTTCTTCCTTTGTACAAAGGGAAAATTCCGGAAGCAAAAAATTCCATAAAATTTAATGGTTCACTTTGGAATTCGTGAAACTGTCCATCAACCATGTATTTAAAAAGACTTTCGTCAGTTCTTATAATAGCTTGTCTTTCAATATCAGATGTGTAGTGAAATGAGGTTAATCCTAACATATCAGATTCACTTACATCTGTAACAGCAAAATTTGGTTCAGCACCAACTCCTTCAATAAAATCTGGTTTATGGTTGCACTCTGTGCCATCAGCATCTGGGCCGGTATAATTAATATCATTTGGACCGACACCATCAAGTCCAACATCATTTCCTGCATCTTCATTATTATCATAAACGCCATTACCATTTTCATCATTTCCATCAATCCAGTCCTGATCTTCATCTGCATCCCAATGTTCTTTTAGATCAGATTCATTTAATTTGTAATACTTCATAAAATCACTTAAATTCTCGATACCATCAGTTGGCCCAATTTTATTAACTGCAACGTTATCTCTTTTTTCATTTAGCAAACCATCCTTATCGTTATCTAAATTATCATAGGGCAAACCAGGGCTTTCCAAATAAGCAAATCCTAATATTCCAGGAGCTTTACCACCACCGACAGGAATAAAATCGATATCCCACGAATATGCCATATTTAATGACTTGTCATAATAAGCTAAATCATCTCCCACACCCTCTTCACCACCAACAGCATTATCCATCCAAAAGCCAAAAGCCATTTCTGGTAAATCATAGTCAGATATATTAGCAATATTGTGTTCCCAAAAAATTGCATCATTTGCAGAAGGATTACTCCATTGGAAACCTCTGGTTTCAATTCTAACACCAATGCCACCCCATGGTTTACCTTTTTGAATTGAAACATTTGGATTTTTATCACCAATTTTTACATTTGGTCTTGGATAGTACTTTACTGTTTTGCCATCTTCAAGATACTCTTGATCCTGGGCATCATTAGTAACAAAAAATGTTTCTAGGTCAGCTTTCATAATACCACGTCCAAATCGTCCGTTCCATTCCCCTTGCCATTTTTTACCGTCTCTTGTTGGCCATCCTTCAGTTGGCCAAGAATCTGGCAAATTACTCATTGCGGGAGTTTCACTTAATTCGTTGAAATAGCCAAACACTGGGTATAATCCATATTCAATTGTTAAAGATGGATCCTCGTCCATATGTTCACGATAACTACTTTGTATATAATAGAGAGTATCTAAATCTGTTCTTCCTTCATAACCCGAAGTTACTGGAATAGTATCGTTTTCTAAAAACACCCTTGCACCAACTAAAGTAGCAATACCATCGTGCATTTTTGTGCCGTCAAAATTATTAGGCCATTTTGATACATCGTAACCAAGTCCACAGCAATCACTTAACTCGGATGTATTTCTAAAAAAGACTAGTGTTCTATTGCCAGTCATATATCCCGTTCTCTCTGCTGCTTTATCACCTGCTGGATCGTCAGGACCATCATACATTCTTCCCTGAGCATTTATGTTTATTGTAACAATAAAAAACATTACAATTGATAAAAAAGCTAATATAATTTTTTGCATTTATTATTTCTCCAAACTTTCACTAATTCAATTTCTTATAAAACACAATATTAAAATTGGTACCCGAGCGAATATGAATAAATACCACCTAAAGTTTTATGCTCTCTATATGAATAATCAAATTTCACAGTATTATTACCAAACAAATCAATCATAAATCCTACACCTAATGATAATCCATATTCAGATTCATCAAGTAAAAATCCTTTATATCCTCCTCTTAAAAACACAGAGCCATATGTTGGAATTTTAAGTGAGTACTCAGCACCTAAATTTACAGACTCACTGTTATTATTTGGGTGAAGAGCATCCACAGCGACAGTTATTTTGTGTATTTCATCAATGTATGGATGAAAGGAAACACCCAATCTAAATATTAATGGTAATTCCCATTCATCTAATTCAAATCTTGAAGGAACATTTGCAAAGTTTCCATCTTCATCAGGTAAAATATCTACACTTTGCTTTAGATCTATTCCATTATAGGATAGTCTTGTTCCATAATTTGAAATTGACATTCCAATATTTAATCCATCACCTGGTATGTCTGACCAAGTAAAGAAATTAGTATTCACAATTGCACCTAAATCAATAGCCATTGCACTGGCTGTCTCATGCCAAATTTTAGATGTTATATATTTTGCAGTTGCACCAAAAGCAAACCAATCAGCCAACTTTTTTCCATAAGATACACTTAAGGCTAAATCAAATCCGTCAAAATTTTCACCAGTACCGTTTGGTAAATCAACGGTTGTCACTTCTTCTTTTCCAAAATCCATTATTAGAACTCCAACAGCAAATGTTCCAAGACTTGGATGTACATATGCTAAACCAGTCATTGAGGTGTTTATATTTACAAACCATGGTTGTACTGAAATAGAAACTTCATTTTTTTCCATATATCCAAGACCAGCAGGATTCCAATATATTGATGATAAACCTCTTACATTACTTACATGAGCATCTCCCATGCCTGTAGCAGCAGAACCATATCCAATTTCTAGAAAGTTTGCTGCGGTAGTAGCAACTCTAAAAGGTTTTTGAGCATAGTTGCTTATTGAAAAAATAAGCAACAAACATATAGTTAATAAAATTTTTGAGTTTGTCATAATAAACCTTTAGATGTATCAATTATATATAATTTTAAAAAACAATTCCCAGTCCAATCTTTATTTCTCTCGGAGGTGAATACATCGATGGATCACGTATCGCATCATAAATATTATTGTAATTACTCTTAAATGTTGAAATTTCAGTAGGTCTAACTATTGCGGAATATGCTCTTCCTGTTGTTTCGTTTACTCTTACTTCATTTAATTGGTCAAGTAAGTTATATACAGAAAGTGTTATTCTAGTTTTTATATTTTCAATTAATTCAATATCATAATGAGCTTTTATATCAATACTCATTGTAGATGGTTTATGTTCATTATTTGGATATAAAGTTTGCTTAGAAAGCGGACTTTCTGGAATAGGAGTATAAGTATATGCTAAGCCAGAATTTAAATATCCAGTTAAATTTATACCATAATTTTCTTGTGTAAAACCAACAGTAATATTAAACGTATGTCTTTGATCCCACTCAAGCGGAATAAGTTTTGGAATCTCATCCAAACTTTCACCCGCTCTTGTAAAGTTTGATGTAGGATTATCCGCGTTTCCTCTTGTAAATTGTAAAGTGTAGTTACCTAAAAATGAAAATGGTCCAACGAAATAATCAAATTTAAGTTCAAATCCCTTTACGTTACCATAATCTTTATTACTAAATAATCCATATTTAGTTTGATTATAAGTTGTAAGAATTATTGCGCTTTGTAAATCATAAATATCTCTATAGAATACATTCAATTCGAGACCCATTTGCGGCATTATCTCCTGCCATATACCCATTTCGTATTGAACCGTTTTTTCTGCCTTTAAATTTGGATTACCTAACACAATTTCGTAATCCCCTGAAGGAATTAAGAATCTGCTATTTTGATAAAGTGCATATAATGGTGGCATTTGGAAAAAATGTCCATAACTAAAATGAAGAACAGCTGAAGAGCCTAATGTATATGAAAGACCAAATCTTGGGCTAACCTGAGATTGTGCCTTTGCATTTGGATAAGTCGACATTCGTTCAGGATTATCAGGAAAGGATGATTGATTAGCCGGATTTCTATATTGCGAAGGATATGTTGTTTTGGAATCAAATAAATCAAATCTTAATCCAAAATTTAAGACTAAATCATCATACTCCATTTTATCTTGAATATAGGTGGAAAATTCAACAGGTTTTTTGTTATAGGAATCTGAAAAAACTGAGGAACTTAAAATTTCAGGTTCAAAAGGATTGAATTGAATTTTTTCCTTTGCCGTATCGTAATAAAATTCATCTAATTCACTTGAACCATATTTTTTATCTCTTACAATAACATTATCTTTTGATAAATCATACTTTGTGAACATTGCTCCAGTTTTAATACTATGATTTTTATTTATTTGCCATGTTAAGTCATATTTTATACTGAGATCATTCAATTCAATATTTTCATATCCTAAATCCTGTCCTCCCGAAATAAATCCACCAGCTCTGGAATTATAGTTAGTTGCAACATATCTCGAATCAAAAGGATCCATATATAAATAATTTTCATTCTTTGTTTTTTTATAAGACAATTTGAGATCATGAAACATGCTATTTGAAAGTACATGATTCATTTGGAATAAAAATAAATCACTTTTCTCGTAGTACGTTCTCCTACCATCTGGTTTATATTTATAATTGTGATTATAATTTTGATATTCTTTATCATTCATTGTGTACATTAAGGAAGTTTTTAATCCAGGGAATGGTCTAAAAGTTAGTTTGCCAATAAATGAAGAATTTTTATCTGATGCCATCGGCACATAATCGTAATCACCCGTAGCTTCGGAATAATATTTTGAATTATTAATAATCGCATCCCATTTGGTTGCAGTCTCACCTAATTTTTCAGCGTTTGAAAAGTTTGAATAATCATCAACGTTAAACCTTCTAATACCGTTCAAATATCCCTTATTATTTTGATATCTAAAATTTGAATAAAAAGTTATATAGTCTTTATAAACTGGTCCTTCTAATTGAAATTTATAATCTTGGTTGCGAGTTACATCACCAGCATCAGACCCTATAAATATATCACCATTACTTGTTATGTAGTTTGATAATGAACTTGAAAAACTACCATGAAAATCCTTAGAACCTTCTTTAGTAACAATATTTACTATACCGCTCATAGCTCTTCCATATTCAGCATTAAAAGTTCCAGTAATAATTTCTAAATCTTGAACTGCTTCTGTTTCAATAGAAACACTATTACCCGATCTATTAAATCCTTCCGTAACTGAAACACCATCAACTAGATAAGAGACTTCAGTAAGTCTTCCACCACGAAAATGTCCATCAACTACTCCAGCCTGCATACCTATAACATCGCCTACATTTTCTACAGGAAGCTGCTTAATTTGGTCAGACGAGACGTTTTTAATTGAACTTGTTTGATCTTTTCTTTTTGATACTGCTTCCACAGAAACTACAATCTCTTCTAATTCTAAATTTTCCAGCGACAATTCACCATTAACAGTTGTTGTTCTATTTACAGAAACTTGAATATCTTTGTAAATTACTGGTGCGTAACCCATCATGGATATTTTTACATTATATTTACCAGGCGAAATGTTTATAATAAAATACTCTCCGTCATAGTCACAAGCACCACCCATCGTTGTACCTTCAATTAAAACATTTGCACCCACAAGTGGTTCACCTGAATCTTTATCAACAACTTTACCCGAAATTTTACCTGTTGTTTGCCCAAAAGCAAGTTGTCCAAACAAAAGAAGAAATATAATTGTCAATCTGATATTCATTACTTTATACATTATTATTAACCTTTAATGATATTTATCATTTTATTTAGCCAACTAATACAATTAACAAAATTATTATTCCATGATAACACTTGGAATCTTGATACATAAATATAATTATCTATTGTTAAGTAATTATTAACTCATTATTATCTTACTGTAACCAATACAATAACTTATTAATTAAAGTCTACTGCATGATTAATTTTACAAAAACTGGTTTCATTTTTGCCCCTTGTTTTTTACCATTCACAGCATCAACCACTTCAAAATCGAATCCATTTTTTCTTTTATAATAACCAATCCAATAAGGATATTTTATAAGAGAAATAAGTTTAATATCTATTGAAACTAGATTGGCTCCTTTACCTTTTTGTACCATTAACATTGCAGTAATGGCACTTTTTGCAATTTTTGATGCCTGAGACTCAGTTAAAATCAGTTTTGTATGTTCATCAGATTCATTTGTAAACTTTAAATGTTCTTTTTGAACAAAAGCATATTCACCTGATAAACCATCAATACAAATGTGTTGAATGATGATTTTACTCTTTAATTTTATCTCAACCTTAAATAGAAAATAGGATAAATGAAGAAGCTCAATATTATTTACCAATTTTTTACTTGAAAAAATGTTATCCTTTTTTTCAATTTTTTTTACAGCCGAATTACTATCTATTTTTGCTAATACCTTCATTTGTTAATTTTATCTTCTGAATTATTTCTAGAAATAAAAACTGAACCAACACCAGAGAGAATAAAGAATATAGAACAAATAAGATTAACAATTATTCCTTTTTCGGAATCTGTATAAAATATCGCAATTACTAATGTTAATCCAAAAGTAAAAAAGAAAATACTTATTAAAGAAAAAATATTGTTCTTTGGAAAATATTTTGAAATAAATTTTTTCATAGTCTTTCCGCTCTTAGAAATAAGAATATATACCAATCATAAAAATTGTTAAAATCATAATCCATATTTTTAGGTTTCTCCAAGGTTTAACATCAACAGCACCTTGATAAATATATTCTTTCTTAAGGAACAAACTAAATATCAGTGGCGCTAAAAATGCACATAATATAAATGTTTTAGCCACACTCAAATCAATTCCACTTAGCCAATCAAAATTAAACATTGTAATCTTCCTCACTCCACTTTCGATTTCAATCTATCTTGCAATTTGTCATCTTTCAATACCAACCCATAAACTAAACCGATTAAATCTTCTATTGGTTTTGGTTTAGTAACTGCACTTACTAATAAAGTTACAATAACCGAACCCAGAAAACTCCACCATGAGATATATAAAAATGGATCATCAATTGTAAACAGTTGAGCTTTGAAGAAATATAAAATTCCAGAAAAAACAATTCCCGAAATTAATCCCCAAAATCCGCCCCACTGAGTAATTCTCTTGAAAAATATACCAAGCATCAAAACTGCAAATACTGGGCCTTGCACAAATGAATTTATTGTTTGAACATAGACATAAATACCCGGAAACTGGGCACTTATTGGTGATGTTATTACTGCTAATATTAGAATGAGTCCGGTAACATACCGTCCAACAATTAAATAATGTCTATCATCTGCATCTTTTTTAATAAATAATTCATAAATATCTTTAGTCCATACGGTAGCTACCGAATTAACAATTGCACTTACGCTAGACATTAAAGCTGCTAGAAATGCGGCAAAAACAAGCCCGGTTAATCCGGGTGGTAAGAGTTCTATTATAAGTTTAGCGTAAACACCATCACCATCTTTCACATTTGGGAACAAAACAACCGCAATTAAACCAGGAACAACAACAAGTATTGGGATAAGAACTTTTAGAAACGCTCCAAATATCATACTTGCCTTTGCATTCCATTCATCTTTTGCACCCAAGGATCTTTGTATTATAACTTGGTTACCAATAAAATATGCGGGTGCTAGAACAAATGTTAGCCCAAATAATATACCAGTCCATGGATAAGGTGTATTTGCTTCAGGAGAAACAACTAACTTAAAATGATTTGCATATTCTGGTCCCATTGCCGATATTTTTTCAAACAGAGCACCGACACCACCAATTTCCCAAAAACCTAATACCAAAATAGCCATGCTTCCAATTATCATAATTACTACCTGAATAACATCAGTCATGACAACAGCTGATAAACCTCCAGTAATTGTATATAGACCAACAATTACAACTGTTAAAATAATAGATAGCATTATTGGCCAACCAAGCATTTCTTGAAGTAAGACTCCCGTTGCCCATAAAATAACACCAAGTGTAAAGGCAATAAATAACAACCATATTATTGCACTTATTGCTCTTAAATAAATATTATATCTTCTACCTAAATATTCTGGAATTGTATATACACCAGCTCGCCAATAATATGGAATAAATACCAATCCAGCTAAAATCATTGCTGGTACTGACCCAATCCAATCAAAATTCGCAACAACAATTCCATATCTATATGCTTGCCCAGTTAAACCTACAAAATCCACCGCTCCAATGTCAGTTCCAACAATTGAAATAGCAATTGCCCAGAACGGCAACAATTTACCAGCTAGGAAATAGTCTTCGGATGATGAAATATACTTTTCGTAATAAAGTCCAATAACTATTGTACCGGCTAAATAGAGAAGTATTATTAAATAATCAATACCTATTAGATTCATAAGAATTTCAATAATTTTTTATATTGTAAAATCAATTTATTATCTAGTAACTCTACAAAAAGAACTTTCTAAATAAAATATTTATTAAGTAAAGTTTCTGCTAAAAGGATGGAATTTTCACCATTAGCATCCTCAAATTCATCATTTTTGTTGGACCATTCTTCAGCCCAATCAAGTGTTTTTTTCTTAAAACTAATTTCATCAAATTCTTTATTATGCAATAAACAATCTCTTTGAAACTCTACAAACATCTTCCATCTGGGTAAATAATAATCTTTAATCAAACCACCCCATTGTTTATTGGCATAGTCATGAAATTCATGAATCTCGGGTGAACTCCATAATGTAATTTGTCTTCTTGCGTTCCACTCAAGCAATTTTAAATCATGATGATCTTTTGCTTTTGCCTTAGCTCCATTTAGCCAAGTGCCTAATGAAAATCTCTTATTTGATGAAAGCATATTATCCAAATCTTCAAATAGTTGGAATAACCTATTCACTATTTGATTGAATGTGGCAATCTCTTTTTGTTTAATTGATTGAACTAAATCAACGTACATTTCATTAGCAAGATTAGCACAAATCTGTCTTGTAATATCAACAATATCATGTACATAAGTTTCTGAATCTGATAACTCATTTTTATCTTTTAATAGCAATTGTAAAGCTTCAAGAAGAACTTTATTGCTATAATACATTTGAGTTGATCCATTAGAACCAGCTTTCTCAATGGTTAATGATGGATATGCACAGATTATTGTTTCTAAAGGAGGATAAGATTTAGGACCACTATAAACAGTAGTCAATAAATTTTTCCAAGCATTCTTAATATTATTAGAACAATAGCCATATCTTCTACATGCAAAATCAAATATCCAATTTTCCAGATTATTTATTTTGTTTCTCCAATTCATTTCTGCTAACAAATCATAGATTATTGGATTATATCCTATTCCTTCAGGTGCAAAACCAATTCCAACTAATTTGCCTTTATTTGGATGTATTAGTGCTTTTGGAATTTCATTTGCTATTAATTCTAATTTACCACCTAAACCAGATCTTCCACCAAAATTATTAATAATATTCCAAACCCATGGGTGACCATGAAATGCATTTGTTTTTTTCCATTTCGGTTCAGAATCACAATATAAATCTAGTATAATAACATGATTTTCATCTAATATATCAATGTTTTCGTCTCTAATTGACCAACTTTGCAATACCCAATGAGATTGACTATCAGCATATAAAAGTCCTTCTTGGATTCCTTTATATATCCTATTTAAATAATTGCTGTTCTCATTTGGAGATTCAATTTCATGGAAAACATCTCCTGCAAAAAAGTGATAGTTTCCATACAACTTTGTTTGTTCTTGAATAAACTGCTTACTCAATTCTTTGAACAAAGGTTCAGCTGGATCTAGAAAGTAAACTCCTTCGTAACCATACCAACCAGGTAACTGATCTATTTTTGCATTTGGATACTTTTCTTTAAAATATTTTGGAACTCGTCCAGTAAAAGCTTGTAGTGCTGGCGTAATTCCTAATTCAGTTAATCTATTTATTATTTTCTTTTGTAACTCTTTTTGATCATCAATCCAATTTTGAGTTGTAGGTCCACCCCAACCATCAAAATTACCCAACCACCCCCACGCTAAATAAGCTGGACCAGGTAAAAACTCAAATATTTGCTGCTCAGAAAAATTGTGTGCTCTCATTAAATTTTGCCATACAGCCTCTTGACCAACAATTGCAAGGGCAAGATTTATTCCATGCAAAGCCATCCAATCAATTTCTCTTTCCCACCTTTCCCAGTTCCACCAGGGCATAGAATAACTAAACGTACAATAATTGAGATAATATCTAAAATCAAAATTTGCTTTATGCGCAATCTCCTCAACTGGTAAAGGTAATTCTTTAGGTAACTTTAATTGGTCACCTGTCCATGAAATATGGCAATTACAATAATATTTTAGATACCAATATAAACCAGAAGCAATGGAAATTGGATTATTAGCTTCAATTTCTATTAATCCAGCATTACTTCTAATATGAAAGTAATCTTTTTCTGTATTATTATTAATTGTAACTAAGAAGCTATTGTAATAATCAGGTAGAATTCTCTTAATTAATTCTTCAGCAGATTTAACATTTTCTTCTTTATTATCAATTTGAATTTTGTCGATATTACTCAATGCAAAGTCTCCAGTTTTTCCTTTCTCAAAATGTTGGACCATTTAAGTTAATCAAACCACTTGGCCATTCAACATCAGAAATATCTTTAATCATGGCATCTTTAATAATTTCTACTTTCCATTCTCCAGAAATATGGTCTAGATATTTTATTGTATTATCAATTGTCTTATACCCACTTGAACTATATACATTAGTATCTCCAAACAGCATTGAAAATATGTAACCATTTTTAATGGAAAAATTATGCGCATGCGAAAGCAATAATTTAACAAATCCTTTACCACGGTGATCTGGATGAACACACACTTCGGCAATTCCGCCAATAATTAGTTTAGTTGTTTCAGTATTTATTTCTTTTTTGTGCAGTGCAACGTGTCCAATAATTTCATTATTATTTTCTAAATACCAACGATATTGTGGTAGCTCCTTAAAATATCTCTGTTTATTAAATATTGGCTGATCTGCAAAACAGATTGAGAGAATTTCAATTAACTTATTGTTCATCTCAATATCTACATCCGCATCCAAAATAAATTTAACTTCGTGGCTATTCATAATAATAAGTACTTAATTAATTAGAGAATTCAATTTAATTGGTCTATTTTCTTGAAGAGATTTTTTTGCAGCAAGGGCAATTTTTACAGCATTTAATCCATCATTTCCATTTGCAAGTATTTCAGAATTATTGACTAATGCATCTACGAAAAGTTTCATTTCTTGGAAATATGATTCAGTGTATCTATCCATAAAGAAATTTAGAGGTAAGGAAGAATGTTCACCAGTTTCATTAATATAGACATGATTCTCAGCTTTATTATTGTTAATATAAATCATCCCTTTAGAACCAAATATTTCTATTCGTTGATCATATCCATAAATAGCCTTTCTACTGTTATCTATAGTCCCAATGGCACCATTTTCAAATTTTAACATTGTAACCGCTGTATCAATATCACCCGCATCTCTAATACCTTCATCAATTAAAACCTCACCCATCGAAAATACTTCTGTTACTTCCGAATCCACAATATATCTAGCCATATCAAAATCATGAATTGCCATGTCCAAAAATAATCCACCAGATACTTTTATATAATCTTTACAAGGTGGCTCAGGATCTCTACTGGTAATTTTTAATAAATTCGGATTACCAATTCTACCTTCTTTAACCATATTCTTCACTTTTAAAAAGTTGGGATCAAATCTTCTATTAAATCCCACCATCATTTTTACATTATTTTCCTCAACAACTTTCAGCGTTTCACTTATCTTTTCTATGGTTAAGTCAATTGGTTTTTCGCAGAATATATGTTTCCCTTTTTTAGCAGCATCAATTATAATTTTGGAATGAGTGTTAGTTGGTGAACATATTATAACAGCTTCTATTTCAGAATCATTAATTATTTCTTTATAATCAATTGTATATTTAGGTATGTTAAATTGTTTAGCTACTAATTTTGCTTCGTCTACATTTATATCAGCAATAGTTTTAATCTTAACTTGTGGAAGTTTGTATGCAATACTTTCTGCATGAACTTTCCCAATTCTACCAGCCCCTATAATTCCAATTTTAATATTTTTCATCTAAATTGAGCTCCTAACTCTATTAGAAATTATCTCGTATTTTAAATATAAATTTTTTAGAATTCCGTTCAAGATATTTTTCATTGTTTAATTTTAAATATTAGCCTTAATAGTTTATTTTTTTTTATATAATGTTATTCAATTTGGTATTTTGCATAATATTATTTAATTTCTAGTTACTTAATGTTATTTTTACAATATCTATTCCAAATATACATACTTATTGTAAATTATACAATATTATTTTTGGAACTCATTTGAACGTAATATTTATTTAAATAGTTTACGCTCTAAGAAATTTATGGACAAAATTATGGTGAAATCATCTAGTAACATTCTTAAAAATGTCTCAACTGATTGTGTAATTTTTGGGTTTGATAATGCAGATATAAAAGTGCTTTTAGTTAAATTAGCTGTAGACCCTGGTAAGGGTGAATGGGCACTTCCTGGAAGTAATATTCTTTATGATGAAGATTTAGATGTTGCAGCGAAAAGAGTTCTTTGCGAATTTACCGGATTAGAAAATGTATATATGGAGCAACTACAGAGTTTTGGAAAAACTTCCAGGTTCCCCTTGTTTAGAGTTATTACTATTGCATTTTTTGCATTACTTAAAATAGAGGATTACTCACTTGAACCAGGTCCAAAAGTAACGGAAACTCAATGGCATTCAATAAATAAATTACCTAAGCTTCCTTTTGATCACAATGAAATAATTGAAACCGCAAGAAAAAGATTAAAACAGCGAGTTAGAATTAGACCTATTGGATTTGAATTACTTCCTCAAAAGTTTACTTTAACACAAATTCAGAATTTATATGAGTCAATATTAAATATAAAACTTGATACTAGAAATTTTAGAAAAAAACTCCTAAACTTAAAAATACTTATTGACACTCATGAAAGACAAAAAGGGGTTGCACACAGAGCAGCAAAACTTTATAAGTTCGATAAAAGGAAATATAATAAACTTAAAGAGCAGGGTATTAACTTTGAGCTTTAAATTTAACTAATGCATAAAAACGTTATCTGGAATAAGTTTTTTTGTAAAATCTCCAGATTTATAAAATAATTTTAACTCTTCACCTTCACAATCTTCAAAATACTCTAAATGGAATTTGTGATAACCCTTTCTTAGCCCAATATTTCCAGATCTGGTTCGTGGACTATGCGAACCATTATTATCGACTACTAATTCATCTGCAATAAAAAGTTTTGATCCATCATCAGACAACAAATAAAAATTATAAACTCCATCTTTTTTTATCTCAATGTACCCATCAAATACTATTGCAAATTGATCTTCTCTATCTTTAATTTTTTGAACGGAAATATTTTTTACTTCCCCCTCTTTCACTATTTCTAATTCCTCAAACTTTGGAAGATATTGCCAATTTTCGCCGACATAATATTTATATCTTAAGCCTTCATTTTTAAGAGAAATGTTCTCTGCTATTTTCGCTTCTATTTTGGTTACTTTTTGTTCACTTACTTTACTTTTATTCTCCTTACCAAGTACTACAACTTTAATTGTGAGGCTTCCATTTACTTCAAAAGGTCCGTTATACAAAAATGAATTTCTCGTAGGCTCTGTTCCATCAATGGTATACCTAATTTCACCTTTATCATTGTAGCTAATTATAGATACATCTAGTTTTTCTATAAACTTATCATTTGCAAATTTAATGACTGGGGCACTCAATAACTTTCCATCTATTTGTGATTCATCAGAATGTAGCTCACTTTTATCAATTACATACTGATCAAATAAATTGCCATTATAGTCAATTGCATTAAGATATAACTTAGAATTATTAATGGAAACTACACAAAAATGGTGTTCACTATTTAACTTTGCAGAGAACCACGATCTAATTATGCCACTATGTTCAATATCTCCTCCAGCTCCACCACATTGTACATAAACAACTCCAGCCTTACTTACTCTCTTATTTGCTAATGGCCAGGTTCTCTCATAACTGTGAATATGCCCATAAAAAACCATATCAACATTATATTTTTCGTATAGTGGGATAATTGGATCAAAATTTGGGTCACCGTCAATAGGCAATGCAGATTCTGTGTTTCCATAGTCATCAAAATCAGAAGAATAAGGTGGATGATGGTGAGCAGCTATTTTCCACATAGATTTTGATTTTGCCAATTCATCAACAAGCCACAGATACTGGGGACTTCCTGGTTCCATATCTTGATTACTATCTAAAACAAATAATTGAACATTGCCATTTTTAACAGTATAATAATTATTATTGCCAGGGTGTTTCATGTACTTATTAAAAGTTTTAGCTTCAGCATCATAAATTAAGTCATGGTTACCAACAACAGGAAATAAAGGTATACTTTGCATAAATTTATGCCCGTTTGCAAGAAATTCGTTCCTCCATTGACTCGAATCCCCCCCAGTATCAACTAAATCTCCAACAATTAATCCAAAGTTTGGCCGTTCAAGTAAAGCCATTTCAGAAATTTTATTCCAGACTGTTGTGTCACTTTGTTGTTGTGTATCTCCAAATACAGAAAATGTAACGGAGCGATTTGAGTTAATAGAAGTCATAAAAGGAATTATGTTATATTCTAAAGTATCAGTATTCATATAACTGATTACTTTATAGAAATATTTGGTTTCCGCTTGTAAATCGGTAAGATTTATTGTGTGCAGAATGCTGGGGCTATTTGAGCTTTTATTCTTATCAAAGAACACTTCATTACTATTTGTTTTAGCTTTGCCATATTGTACAATTCCATTTGATGGAATATTTGTTTCCCATAAAATGGTAATACCATTGGTTGATACATTTTGAATATAAGGTTTTACAATAAATTCTATTCTTTTTGATTCTGCATTAATTATTATAAAAACAAAAAATAGAAATAAAGTTGATATTTTTTTCAAATTGTCTCCACTTATTTACCTTTTTCATAACCGCGCAATGTATTGAATATAATCTCGGCGTCTTGATAAGTTAATTTATAATCAGTATTATCCTGTAGCATTTTATATAATTCATCAATCGTTTGGGCTTCTCCAAAAATTCTATAAAAAGCTCTTTTCTGATTCTTTAATTTCTTAAACTCGTCAAAAAACAGCGGATCTGTATTGCTTTCCCAAACATCTCCGCTTTCCAATTTCTTCTTAAACAACTTGTCCTTTGAAACCTTTGTATACGAAATTCCAAGACCGCCTGTTTCATGATCTGCAGTGAAGATTAAAAGAGTATTTTTATGACTTTTCTGATAATCGTAACAAACTTTCAACATACCATTCATTTCTTCAACAGCTTTATAAACCGCTCCGGCATCATTGTCATGTGCTTCCCAATCTATACGCCCGGCTTCAACCATTAAGAAAATATTCTTGTTTTTGTCATCCAATATTTCAAGTGCTTTTTCTGTCATTTCTATTAAAGAAGGTTCCCCAGTATTTTCAAAATCTCTATCAATTGCCGCAGACATTCCCCCAGCATTAAATAATCCTAAAACTTTATCCGTTTTTTTATTAAGATTTAACAAATCATTTTTGTTTGAAATTATTTCATATCCTTTTTCTTCAAATTTAGACAACACATTTATGTCATCATTTCTTTCAGAACTAGCTTCGTTTGTACTTAGCGTATTTTTAAAATAGGAGAAATCTTTCAACTCTGTGCCTTTTGGAATAAACAGTTTTGCGCCACCACCAAATATTACTTCAATATTCTTTGAGGATAGCTGCTCAGCAATTTGGTTTTCAAGATTCCTATTATAACTATGAGCATAAAATGCTGCGGGAGTTCCATCTGTTATTCCTGCATCGGTCACTAATCCCGTTACATAATTTAATTTTTCAGCAAGTTCCAGGTTAGTTTCAATAGGATATCCGTTTGTATCAATACTTACAATATCAAGAACATTTTTATATCCGGTTGCTAAGGCTGTTGCGGATGTTGCTGAACCAGTAACAATTCCATTAAGGGGATTGTTAAAAACAATTCCGCAAGAACCTTCATCCATTATTTTTTCGAAGTATGTTTTCTCCTTTTCCCCTTCAGCTATTCGCATGTAAATAGGCAAGCTCATGTGATTGAAACCCATGCCATCACCTATTACAAGAATTACATTCACACCGTCTTTAACTGCTTGGCGTGTAACTTTTCCTATATCGGTATTATCTATTATTCCTTTCAATTGATTTGTATATTTTTCAGCCCCAATTGCACCGCATGGTACGGGTGAAGCAGTATGATTACCAGTGCTCCACGAAATATGTGATTCGCGAGACAAAGCCCTGTTAAGCAGCATGTGAGCATTTTTATTATTCGATGACCAAAAAACATCGCTTTTATAACCAATATTATTCACATCCTCAGTATTATTAAAAATAAAATATGAAGCCGCAAAAGTTAATATTATTGCAACTGTATAACCTATAAACTTTTTCACTTTAATTCCCTTAATCTTTTTTTTAACATGTTTAAATTTATTTATTTTCACGATACAGCATTGAGGCAGAAATCGGTTGCTTTTCAATTCCTTTTCCCTCAAACATAACATTAATTTCCTGCCCCTCATAATCTTCAAAATACAATAATGTAAAACTATGATATCCTTCTTTAAGAGCAATTATACCTGTTGCTTCTAAAGCTGCGTGTGAACCGTCGTTGCCAACAACTTGTTTTCCGTCAATATAAAGAACTGAACCATCATCACTTAAAGTATAAAATTGATATGAACCTTTTGCTGGTATTTTTATATACCCAGTAAATTTAAATCCGTAGTGATCTTCTTTTTCTGCAAGTGTTAGATCAAAATTTTTAAGTGTTCCAGTTTTCAAAGGAGAAAGAGAAGCAAAGTCAAAAACACTCAAAAAATTGCCCTCGTAATATTCGTAATCTATTCCGTTAACCGCATTTTCTAATACTACAGGAGCAAGGTATTTTAATTTATTTGCTTCAATAAATGAAACAACACTCGAATCCATACCTTCTTTAAATGCTTTTGCTTTTATTAAAATAGATGAAGTTATTTTAAATGGTTCAGTAAATAATGTAGATTTTTGGTTTGGTTCGCTTCCATCTACTGTGAAGCGAATTTCTGCACCTTCTGTTCTGGAAAACAAATCTACTTCAGCCGATTCTTCAAAATATGTTATATCATTTTTTTGATAAGGTGGAGAAACAAAATCCACTTCAGAGAATGAATACGGTTGATCTTCTTTTTTAATTCCCCAACTCTTATTAGGCTTAGAACTCATTTCAAAAATAACTTTACTACCATTTTTGATATCTTCATAATTAATATAATTCTTGTTGTAACTCTGCCCGTTCAATTCTACAGATTGGATAAAAATATTTTTGTTTGATACACGATTGGCAATAGCAACAAACTCTTTCCCGTTTCCTAAATCAATTGTTACTTTATCAAAAAGAGGTGTGCCAATAACATATTGATTTGTACCTGGTGTAACCGAATAAAAACCCATGGCACTCAATACATACCATGCCGACATCTGACCGCAATCCTCGTTACCGATTAATCCATCTGGAGTATTATTGTACATATTATCTAAAATATATCTAACTCTTTCTTGTGTTTTCCACGGTTCAGATGTAAAATTATATAAATACGCCATATGGTGACTTGGTTCGTTTCCGTGTGCATATTGCCCTATTAATCCTGAAATATCCACCAATTTTTTCCCTTCTAATTTTGATTCGGCAGTAAAAGTTTCATCTAGTTTCTTTACAAGGTTTTTACCACTGCCGTAAAGACTTTTCATTCCTTCCACATCTTGAGGAACATAAAGCGAATACTGCCAAGAGTTCGCTTCTGTAAAATCACGGGTTACCGAAAAAGGATTAAATAGAGCTCCCCATTTTCCATCAGCATTTTTTCCGCGCATAAATCCGCTTTGCCCATCAAACAAATTTCTATAATTCATAGCACGCTTACTATATTTTTTGTAATCATCTTCTTTGCCAAGATCCTTTGCCATCATTGCAATACACCAATCATCATATGCATATTCCAAAGTTTTTGAAACAGCTTCATGTTCACGATCGGAGGCGACATAATTTAATTCTTTATAAGATTTTAATCCAAGGTGATCCATCTCCGCGCTGTGCTTCATTGCTTCATATGCTTTTTCAACATTAAAATTTCTAATACCTTTCATGTATGCGTCAACAATAACAGGAATTGAATGATACCCAATCATCGTTGCAGTTTCATTTGACCATAATTCCCAAACTGGGAGGATTCCTACCCTTTCATATTTTGAGATCAATGTTTTAATCATATCTGCATCCCGTTCGGGTTCAATAATAGTAAATAGTGGGTGCAAAGCACGGTAGGTATCCCAAAGAGAATAAACTGTGTAATAATTGAAATCTTTTGCCTTATAAATTTTTTGATCCATTCCACGGTATTTACCATCAACATCCATAAAAATATTTGGGTGTATCATTGAATGGTATAGGGCAGTATAAAAATTTGTTTTTTGTTCAGTGCTCCCACCTTCAACTTTTATTTTCGACAAATCTTTTTCCCATGCATCATTTGCTGCCTTACGTATTTTGTCAAAATTCCAATCTTGAATTTCCGCTTCCAGATTTTTCTTTGCACCTTCAATGCTAACAGCCGAAATACCAACTTTAACAAAAACTTCCTCACCTTCTTTTGTTTTATAAACTACATAACCTTTTACATTTTCACCTTTTGCTTCTTTGTTGCTTTCTAAAATTTCATCGTTAAGAACTGTTCCGTATTTTTCAAAAGATTTTGAGAACTCTATTGCAAAATAAATAATTTGGTCGGATGCCCACCCTTGCGATCTTCTATACCCTTCCAATTTATTTTCACCAGTGAACCGAATAAATGCGTCGGTTGTTTTATCAGATATACCGTGTTTTAAATCAATTATTATATTCGAAACATCGGATTTAGGGAAAGTATATTTATGAAATCCTCCTCTTGCCGTTGCCGTAAGTTCAACTGTAATATTATAATCCTCAAGTAGTACTTTATAATAACCAGGAGAAGCCTCTTCATTTTCATGAGAAAAACGGGAACGGTAACCTTCATCGGGATTTTCTTTACTACCTGGAATTATTTTGAGTTCACCTGTAGTCGGCATTAACAAAACATCGCCATAATCTGCAGCTCCGGTTCCGCTTAGGTGAGTATGTGAAAAACCCATTATCGAATTATCCGAGTAGTGGTATCCAGAGCACCAATCCCAGCCTTCAATATCAGTATCTGGACTTAACTGCACCATTCCAAAAGGGACAACAGCACCAGGAAAAGTATGACCAAATCCACCTGTTCCAATCATCGGATCAACATACTTTGTTAGTTCTTGAGCTAAATTTATAAAAGGTATAATTAAACTAAATAAAATGATTTTGATTATAATTTTCCTCATCATCAATCCTTGCTATTAATTAAAAATTTTTGTGAAAGAAAGGAGCAATTAATTCAACATCGCCCTCACCATTTTTCCACCTACATGTAACAACATCTATATAAGTATTCGTAATTTTGCAAACTGAAAACGAACCATTTCCATCACTATCCGGCCATGCATTATTAACTTGGAATATGTCAATTCCTTTCCAAATTAGGTTTTCAGCTACATGATTATGCCCAACAAATATAGCAATTACATTATAGTCTTTAATTGTATTAAACAATATTTCTTTTTCTTCATCTGAATACCATTTTAAAGACCACCCATCAAATCCGTAGTGCTGAATTATTACAACAGGTTTGTTATTAGAGGCATATTTACTTAAATCTTCTCTTAACCAATTTATACTATTGGGAAGACCATTTTCCGTATTACCTGCAAATCTATGAGTTTGAACAAAATGAATACCTTCCCAATCCCATGAATAATTTTTTGACTCACTATCAAAATTTGTTACAGGCACTGGAGCATTTTTACCTTCATGTCTCTCGGCTACATAATTAAGCATATAGGTTCTGTAAACTTCTGCGCTATCAACAACATGTTGTGGGTCTAAATCATGATTTCCTAATCCAACAAAAACTGGAAAGTTTATAACTTTATCCCCATCTCCTTTCTCATAACGATTCTTCAATAATTCTAATGATTTGGGTTCCGCTCTATCGGTTATATCACCAGCTAAAATAACACCTTTTGGCATTTCAATTTTTTCACCTGCACTTCCAAAATTGGTTGCTTTGCCTTCTATAAATTCTGGCCAAACTGCGGCACTTTTGTTATTTATTGAACCACAAACTGAATTTATTGCAACAATATGATAATACTGATCTGATTCAGGAGGTGGATCAAAGTGAGTATCAGCAACAACAAAAAATGTTATTCCAAAATTACTATCTGGTTTTGTTTGTGAATATTGGTTATAATTAAAAAATATCAAGAAGATAAAAACTGTCATATACCAAATCTTCATTTATTCTATTCCTTCATTAAAAGCAAATATATTTGCATTTTCTGTTTTCGTGTTTTTTTACATCAAAATTATATTCTAAATATCATTATTTGATTTATCAATATAATAATGCAATTCAATTTTGTAAAAGTTCATGAACCTATTTGAAATGATCATAATTTATCAAACATCGTCTTAATTATCACCTATGTAATTCTCTATATTCTCTGAATAAGAAATAATGAAAATAATTTTATAACAATATTCAGATTTATAAATGAACTTAATATTTTGAAGATAAATTTAAAAACATCAAGAATAGTCCATGAACAATATTCATATTGATAATTTACCAACTTATTGTATAATTCACAATAAGTTTTTTGAAATTAAAAACGCAGCGAAGAAGTTTAATTAAATTCCTATTCTAACTTTGTTAAATATTTTGGGAATAAATCTGTACGAAAACACACCAAAACAGATAGAATATTTTTTATAAAATAGTGCCAATAACCAATAATTAAGAATGGGAATTAAATTAAGTATTATAGGCACAGAATGTTTTCCATAATTCCAATGTCCGGTTTAGCTTTATCAAACATGGATTGCATACATCCTCCAAATTATCTATTTTAAACAAACTATTTGTTTCACTTTATATTATGGAGGGTAGTTGAAACCTGAATATTTTATAATCACAAACTTTATTGCACAGGGAAGTTAAATGGCAAAGAAAAATGGCACTGATTCAGAACCTATCGAAAAACAACTTTGGAAAGCCGCTGATAAACTTAGAAAAAATATTGATGCCGCTGAATATAAACACATCGTACTTGGACTCATCTTTCTAAAATATATATCTGATTCATTTGAAGAACTTTATCAAAAGTTAAAACTTGGCGAAGGTGATTACACAGGTGCCGATCCAGAAGATAGAGACGAATACAAAGCGGAAAATGTTTTCTTTGTTCCACCATCAGCAAGATGGAATTATTTACTCTCAAGAGCTAAACTTCCGGAAATTGGAAAAGACGTTGATTCTGCAATGGACGCTATCGAAAGAGATAATCCATCACTAAAAGATGTACTTCCAAAAGCTTATGCTCGTGCTAATCTTGATCCAACAAGTCTTGGCGGTTTAATAGATTTAATAGGCAACATTGCTCTTGGTGATGCTAAATCGAGAAGTGCTGATGTTCTTGGTCACGTATTTGAATACTTTCTTGGTGAGTTTGCTCTCGCTGAAGGTAAGAAAGGTGGACAGTTTTACACTCCACGTTCAGTAGTTGAACTACTTGTTGAAATGCTTCAACCATACAAAGGACGTGTGCTTGACCCATGTTGTGGTTCTGGCGGAATGTTTGTTCAATCCGAGAAGTTTGTTGCAGATCATCAAGGAAGAGTTAACGACATATCTATTTACGGACAAGAAAGTAACCAAACTACTTGGCGATTGGCTAAGATGAATCTTGCAATACGTGGTATTGACAGTTCTCAAGTTAAATGGAATAATGAAGGCTCGTTCCTAAATAATGCTCATAAAGATTTGAAGGCTGATTTTGTAATAGCTAATCCTCCTTTTAATGATAGTGATTGGAGTGGTGATTTATTAAGAACCGATGGAAGATGGAAATATGGAACTCCACCAACTGGTAACGCAAATTATGCTTGGATACAACATTTCCTTTATCATCTTAATCCTAATGGAAAAGCTGGCTTTGTTCTATCAAAAGGTGCGCTTACTTCTAAAACTTCTGGTGAAGGCGATATTAGAAAAGCACTTGTTGAAGCTGGGCTTATTGATTGCATTGTTAATCTTCCAGCAAAGCTATTCTTAAATACTCAAATACCAGCTAGTCTGTGGTTCTTATCACGTAATAGAAAACGTAAAGATGAAATCCTTTTTATAGATGCTCGTAATTTGGGATATCTTATAAATAGAAGAACTAAAGAATTTACACAAGAAGATATTAGGAAGATTGCCGACACTTATCGTAGTTGGCAATCTTCCCCCTCACCTAACCTCTCCCAAAGGGAGAGGGACAATTCTCTACCTTTGGGAGAGATGTCCGAAAGACAGAGTGGGACTGAAGGACAGAAGAATCTCTCTCTCCCTCTGGGAGAGATGTCCGAAGGACAGAGAGGGTATGAAAATATAAAAGGTTTCTGTAATTCTACATCTTTAGAAAGGGTGAAGGAACTAGATTATGTTCTTACTCCAGGACGTTATGTTGGTTTGCCCGATGAGGAAGATGATTTTGATTTTAATGAACGCTTCACAAATCTAAAAGCAGAATTTGAGGAGCAGCTTAAAGAGGAAGATCGACTTAATACTTTAATTAAGCAGAATTTAGGAAAGATAAAAACAACAGATAATTATTAGTTTATTAATGGTTCAATATAATATTTGATATAATAACAACATTTATTTACATTATAATATACAAAAACACACAAATATTATATTATAGATATTTATAATATACCAATGTGCCTAAATAGTATATTATAAAACGTGTTATTATACTTTTTATCGAAAATGTTAAACTTAAGAGGTTAATTTGAATCTTAAAGATTTTATAGCCGGCACATACAAAAAAGGCTATGATTATAAATATTTTATGCCTGAATTAATTAATCATCCAATTACTTGGGATGACGAAGTAATTAATGAATTGCTTGAAAAAGCATCGTTGCGATTGGGTGAATTAAACTCGTTCTCAAAGTTTGTTCCGGATACTGATATGTTTATCCGCATGCACGTTTATAAAGAGGCTGTTATATCTAGCAGAATTGAAGGAACAAAAACCAACATTGAAGAAGCTTTATCGGATGAGGAAGATATTCAACCAGAAAAAAGAGATGATTGGTTGGAAGTAAACAATTATGTAGCTGCAATGAATAAAGCAATTGAAGATCTAAAAACTCTTCCTCTTTCCAATAGACTAATTAAGCAAACTCATGGCATTCTGCTATCTAAGGGAAGAGGTGAAACTAAAACTCCAGGCGAATTTCGTAGATCGCAAAATTGGATTGGTGGTATGTCTTTGAAAGATGCAGTATTCATTCCACCTTATCACGAAGAGCTTCCCGAATTGCTTTCCGATTTTGAGAAATTCCTTAATAATAACGAAATTAGCATTCCTCATTTGGTAAGAATTGCTATTGCACATTATCAATTTGAAACAATACATCCCTTTCTTGATGGAAATGGAAGAATGGGCAGATTATTAATTACATTGTATTTTGTGGCAAGCAGTATAATGGATAAACCGCTGTTATATCTTTCTGAATTCTTTGAAAAGAATAAAACACTCTACTATGATAACTTAACATTTGTTAGAACAAGAAATGACTTGGCTCAGTGGATAAAATACTTTTTAACCGGTGTTATTCAAACTGCGGAAAATGCTGTTAATAGATTAAATGAGATTATAGAACTTAAAAAGAATATTGAAACCCAATACATTGTGAGGATGGGAAAAGGAAGTAAGCACGGTTTTGTACTGCTGAAATATTTATTTAGCAAGCCGGTAGTTACATATAAAGATGTCCAGAAGCTATTTGGTTTTACTCCACGCGTAACAAATAATTTTGTTAATACGTTTGTTGAGTATGGAATACTTAAAGAAGTAACGGGTCAAAAACGAAATAAGGTTTTTGTTTTTAATACATATCTAAATTTGTTTAATTAGGTAATAAATGATGAATTTGGCAGTTGAGATTCAAAAGGATATTTTTTTAAGATTGCAAAATGCAACATCAAATGTAAACTATGCCCAAAATATCATATTTTTTGTGCACGTAGCTAACAACATACACTGCCATTGTGCATTAAATAAAAACTTAGCAAATATGAGTGTTTTATGAGTAAAATCACAAAAAATGAATCTTTTAATATGGTGGTTTATAATGATGGTGAGTTGGAATTAAATGTTTCTGTAAATGATGATTCTATTTGGCTCACTCAAAAACAAATAGCAGAACTTTTTGAGGTTACTGTTCCAAACATTAATATGCATCTTAAGGCTATATACAAAGAAGAGGAACTTTTTGAAAATCGAACTATTCAGAAATACTTAATAGTTCAACTAGAAGGGAAAAGGAAAGTAAAAAGAGAAGTTGATCATTATAATCTGGATGTTATTATTTCAGTCGGTTATAGAGTAAACTCCCTTAAAGCGACTAAATTTAGACAATGGGCAACATCCGTGCTAAAAAGTTATGTGACTGATGGATATGTGATAAATGGTGAAAAACTTACAAATCAAAGATTTAAAGAACTTGAAAATGATGTTTTGGTTCTTAAAACAAAAGTGGAAAATATCTCAAATTTACTTGACGATAAATCATTGGAACCAAAACAAGGTATTTTCTTTGATGGACAAGTTTTTGATGCTTATAAATTTGTATCGAGTTTGATTAAAAAAGCCAGCAAAACAATTATTCTAATTGATAATTATATAGATGAATCCGTACTTGATTTATTAACCAAAAAGAAAAAGAAGGTTGATGCTACTATTCTTACAAAAAATATTAGCAAAGCATTAAAGCTTGATGAAAAGAAATTTAGTGAACAATATGGCAATTTAACAATTAAGCTATTTGATAAAGCACACGACAGATTTTTAATTATTGACGACAAATATGTATACCACTTTGGTGCGTCACTTAAAGATTTAGGCAAAAAATGGTTCGCTTTCTCTAAAATGGATATTGATACTCTCGCTATTCTTGAAAACCTTAAGAAGGTGAATCTTGATGAGTGAGTGGAAAGAAATTACATTAGGTGAAATTGCAGAAATAACGTCATCAAAACGAATTTATTATGCAGATTATGTTGAAAGCGGCGTGCCATTTTTTAGGTCAAAGGAGATAATAAACAAACATAACAAACAGGACATCCAGACGGAACTTTTCATTACTGAGGATAGATATAATGAAATAGAGAATAAGTATGGAGTGCCAAAAGGAAACGATATACTTTTAACTTCTGTAGGTACTTTAGGAATACCATATTTAGTTAAGAATAATGAAAAGTTCTATTTTAAAGATGGTAATCTAACTTGGTTCAGGAACATTAACAGTAGTTTAGTTAATATTGATTATTTGTACATTTGGCTAAAATCAAGTATTGGAAAGCAAAAACTCGATGAAATAGCAATTGGCTCAACACAGGCAGCTTTAACCATTATAGGATTAAAAACAGTTGAAATTCTTTTACCTCCACTCCCAGAACAAAAAGCAATAGCCTCAGTTTTAAGCAGTTTGGATGACAAAATAGATCTTCTCCACAGCCAAAACAAAACACTAGAAGCAATGGCAGAAACACTCTTTAGGCAGTGGTTTATTGAAGAAGCAGATGATGGGTGGGAAGTTGGTAAATTAGCCGATGAATTTGATTTTACAATGGGTGTTTCACCACCAGGGAATACTTATAACGAAGATAAAATTGGATTTCCTATGTATCAAGGTAATGCAGATTTTGAATTCAGATTTCCCAAAAGAAGAGTTTATACTACAAACCCAAAAAGGTTTGCTGAAAAATACGAGACATTAGTTAGTGTAAGAGCTCCTGTTGGGGCTCAAAATATGGCCTTAGAGAAATGTTGCATTGGACGTGGAGTTGCTGCTTTTAAATACAAAAGTGAGAATTCAAACTATACATATACATATTTCAAACTAAAATCATTAATGGAAGAAATTAAGCAATTTAATGAAACAGGAACTGTGTTTGGTTCGATAAGTAAAGGTGATTTTGAGAATTTAGAAATAACAATACCACCACCAATATTAGTAGGTAAATTTCAGTCAGAAGTTAAATCTATTGACGATAAAGTTATAATTAACAGTTTTCAGATAACAACACTCGAAAAACTACGAGATACATTATTGCCAAAGTTAATGAGTGGTGAAGTGAGGATAAATCCCGAAGGGATGAAATAATTATAGAATAATGAACCAAATAATAGCAAAAACACCGAAGGTGTGAAATTATTGTAGAAATGATATATTTGTATGGTTACAACAAAAATATAAAATATCACCCCGTTGGGGTTGGGAAATTTTCTTGATTATATTTTCTATAAAAATACCAACCCTTCGGGTTTAAGAAATAGAAAATAAACAAAATGCCGAAGGCGTGAAATTATTGTAGCAATGACATATTTGAAAAAAACAAAAAATCCCGAAGGGATGATATATTTGTATGAATGCAAACAAAATTAAATGATTAAAGAAAAATTAAACCAAAACAATTAAAACTCCACAGGAGGGACAAAATGTCAGGTACCTATTCACAAATTTACATCCAAATTGTCTTTGCGGTAAAAGGAAGAGAAAACCTAATTTCACAAAATTGGAAATATGAACTTAACAAATACATTGCTGGTATAATTAAGGGCAAAAACCAAAAACCGATAATTGTAAATGGAATGTCAGATCATATCCATGCGTTTGTAGGATTAAAGCCATCCATGAAAATATCTGATTTGGTTAGAGACATAAAAAACAACTCAACCAACTTTATAAATGAAAATAAATTTGTTCGCGGAAAATTCTTTTGGCAAGAAGGATATGGTGCATTTTCATACTCTCATTCACAAATTGGAAATGTTTATAATTATATTCTTAACCAAGAAGAACATCATAAGAAAGAAACATTCCGTGAAGAATATTTGAACTTCCTAAAAAAATATGAAATTGAATTCGATGAAAAATACTTATTTGATTGGATTCAATAATTTATGTTGCACATTCAGGGTTTTCGGAATTTATTATATTATATTCGCTATAAAAATATTACTCCTTTGGAGCTAAAAGAAAATGATTAAAATAACAGAAAACGACATAGAACTATTAGCAATTGAGCAACTTGAGAAGTTAGGCTACAACTACATTTACGCTCCAGATATTGCTCCAGATTCTGACAGACCAGAACGAGAATCGTTTGAAGATGTGTTATTGGTTAATCGTCTAAAATTAGCTGTTAATAGAATAAATTCCACAATTCCAGCTGATGCAAGAGAAGATGCAATAAAACAAATTATGCGTCTTAGCTCACCCGAGCTTATCTCAAACAACGAAACTTTCCACAGAATGCTAACTGAAGGAATAAAAGTTACATATAAGAAAAATGGTGATACTCGTGGAGATTACGTTTGGTTAATTGATTTTAATAATCCCGAGAATAACGAATTTTTGGTTGCTAATCAGTTTACTGTAGTTGAAAACAATGTAAATAAGCGTCCGGATATTATAATATTTATAAATGGAATACCGCTAGTAGTTATTGAGTTAAAGAATCCAGCAGTAGATAATGCAACTATTATGTCAGCATTTAAGCAGTTAGATACCTATAAAAAAGCAATTCCAAGCCTATTTACATATAATGGTTTTCTAATAATATCGGATGGATTAGAAGCAAAAGCTGGATCACTTTCCGCTGGTTTCTCAAGATTTATGGCATGGAAATCAGCAGATGGAAAAGCTGAAGCATCGCATTTAGTTGGTCAGTTAGAAGTTTTAATAAATGGAATGCTCAATAAACAAACTTTGCTTGATTTACTAAGGCATTTTATAGTATTTGAAAAGACTAAACGAGAAGATGCTAAGACTAAAATTACTACCATTGAAACAGTTAAAAAGTTGGCAGCGTATCATCAATATTACGCTGTAAATAAAGCTGTTGCTACTACCATATCTGCATCGTCATTTAATGGAGATAGAAAAGGTGGTGTTGTTTGGCACACTCAAGGATCCGGCAAATCACTATCAATGGTTTTCTATACCGGAAAAACTGTCCTTGCGCTTCATAATCCAACAATCCTTGTAATTACCGACAGAAACGATTTGGATGACCAGTTGTTCGATACATTCGCTGCATCAAAACAATTATTACGACAAGAACCAGTTCAAGCAGAAAACAGACAGCATCTTAAAGAACTGCTAAAGGTGGCTTCCGGTGGAGTTGTGTTCACCACTATTCAGAAGTTTCAACCAGATGATGGCAATGTTTATGAAGAGTTATCCGACAGAAAGAATATTATTGTAATTGCTGATGAAGCTCACCGCACACAATATGGCTTTAAGGCTAAAACTATAGATGACAAAGATGATAGCGGAAATGTTATTGGTAAGAAGATTGTTTATGGATTTGCTAAATATATGAGAGATGCGCTTCCAAACGCAACTTATTTAGGATTTACCGGAACGCCAATAGAAAGTTCGGATGTAAATACTCCAGCAGTATTTGGTAACTACGTTGATATTTATGATATTGCTCAAGCTGTTCATGATGGTGCAACGGTAAAAATTTACTATGAAAGCAGACTTGCCAAGATAAATTTAAGCGATGAAGGCAAAAAACTAATTGAGGATTTGGACAATGAATTAGCAACTGATGATTTATCCGATACTCAGAAAGCTAAAGCCAAATGGACTCAGCTCGAAGCTCTTATTGGAAGTGAAAATAGAATTAAGCAAGTTGCCTTGGATATTGTAATTCATTATGAAACCCGTCAAATTGCGAGTGAAGGCAAAGCAATGATTGTTGCAATGTCCCGAAGAATTGCGTCTGAATTGTATCGTGAAATTGTTTCACTTCGTCCAGATTGGCATAATGAGGATTTGGCAAAAGGTTCTATAAAAGTAGTAATGACAGCGGTTTCCTCTGATGGACCCGAAATGGCAAAGCACCATACAACAAAAGATCAACGAAGAACACTTGCTGACAGAATGCGCGATCCGGAAGATGAATTAAGAATAGTAATTGTCCGTGATATGTGGCTAACTGGATTTGATGTTCCAAGTTTAACAACTCTTTACATTGATAAGCCAATGAAAGGTCACAATCTAATGCAAGCAATTGCACGGGTAAATCGTGTATATAAAGATAAAGCTGCTGGATTGGTAGTTGATTATTTAGGAATAGCCTCAGACCTTAAAAAAGCACTTTCCTTCTATTCAGATAGTGGAGGGAAGGGTGATGTTGCAATTCCTCAAGAAAAAGCAGTTCAGCTAATGCTCGAAAAGTTGGAAGTTGTAACACAAATGTTCCTTGAAAAACCAGTATATGGATATTCAGCAGAATTTCAGAATCTGGTTAAAGATAAAACAGTTCCATATCTTGGGGCTGATAGAGGTTTGCTTTACGAAGAGTATTTTACAGCCAATACAACAACCAAACTTAAAATTATACTTGCCGCTGAAGAACACATACTAAGTCTGGAAAATGGCAAGAAGCGTTTTGTTAATGAAGTATCCGCGCTTTCAAGTGCTTTCTCAATAGCAATTCCGCATGAACAAGCTATGGATGTAAAAGATGAAGTGTCGTTCTTCCAAGCTGTTAAATCAAGACTTATTAAATTTGATACTACCGGTGGTGGCAATACTGATGAAGAGATTGAAACTGCAATCCGTCAAGTAATAGACCAAGCTTTAGTTTCAGATCAAGTTATTGATGTATTTGATGCTGCTGGAATTAAAAAGCCCGATATTTCAATACTTTCAGATGAATTTCTAATGGAAGTAAAGAATATGGAGCATAAAAATATAGCTCTGGAAGTTCTTAAGAAACTGCTCAATGATGAAATTAAATCTCGTACAAAAATTAATCTTGTTCAAAGTAAATCACTTATGGAAATGCTGGAAGCTTCAATTTTGAGATATCATAATAAAATACTAACTGCCGCTGAAGTTATTGATGAGTTAATTAAGCTGAGTAAGGAAATCCACAAAATGGACAAGGAGCCAGCAGAAATGGGGCTTACAAGTTTTGAATATGCATTCTACTCAGCAATTGCGGATAATAACAGCGCTAAAGAAGTAATGAGCAAAGATAAGCTCCGTGAGTTGGCAGTTGTCCTTTATGAACGTGTTAAACAAAACGCTTCTATTGATTGGACAATTAAAGAAAGTGTAAAAGCCAAACTAAAAGTGATTGTTAAACGAACTTTAAGACAATTCGGTTATCCACCAGATATGCAGAAACTGGCAACTGAAACAGTGCTAAAACAAGCGGAATTGATAGCTGCTGAATTGACGAATTAAGTTTGGGTTGTATAAAGTAATTGATTCTTGTATGAACCAATAAATAGGAATATTCAAAATTGTAAAGCATCCTATTTTTGTGGAGGTGCCGGGAGTCGAACCCGGGTCCGGAATTACCGTTCAGAGAACGTCTACACACATAGTTAGTCTTTTAATCTCATCCAACAATCTCTGATTAACAAGATATTATTGAACCAACTTGATTAAAGTTTTGCCTCATCTACTCAAGTTCTCAATTTGGCTATCGTATCTAAGCGGCGTTCGTTCAAATCCTGATACGAGAGAATTTGAGGAACGAGTAGCTATCCTTTTGGGATTAAGCTGCTAATGCGTAATCGTAATTGTCGATTATATTTAAGTTACCGTCGTTTAGCGTGTCTACGGATAACACGGTGCGCAGTCCAAAGACTAAATAATCCCGTCGAAACCAGTTTCACCCCCAAAATTTCAAATAACAAATAATAAAATGTTTACTTTTGCCATGGAATATCATCCACATGGTTTAAGCTATTTTCATAACGTGCAAGGACAAAAAGTAAATCGGATAACCGATTTAAGTATATCAGAATTAAATTAGATATTTTTTCAACTTGGGATAGCGAAGTTACTAATCGTTCAGCTCTTCTGCAAACAGATCTCGCAAAATGTAATAAAGAAGCACCATTTGTACCACCTGGTAATATAAATTGTTTCAATGGTTCAAGCTTTTCTTCAAAAATATCTATATTTTTTTCTAGTAGTAATATATCATCGTTAACTAATTTAACTTTGTTCATTTCAGATTTATCATTTGGAGTTGCAAGTTCACCTCCAATTGTAAATAACTTATTTTGAATTACATGCATTAATTGATTCACAGTGTAATCACCTAGTACTGAATTTGCCATTCCAAGAGTTGAATTTAATTCATCAACAGTGCCATAACACTCAACTCTTAACGAATTTTTACTAACTCTTTCACCACCAAATAACCCAGTTGAACCATCATCTCCAGTTTTAGTATAAATTTTCATTACTTTCTCAATTCACAAATAATAATTTCAATTTTATTCTTGCCATCAGTAGCAAAATAAGAGTTACCATTAATGCCTAAATCAAAATCAATAAACCCAAGTCCAATTGGAAACTTAATAATATTATTGTTTGCAAAACTTGTAATAACTCCAATTTCCATATTTTTGTCGTCAATAATAGATAGAGGAAGTTTAAGAGAATCAGCATTATGTTTAAATTTAATTTTTACAAGTCTACTTAAGTTAACGTTCTTATCTTCAACATTTTCATGTCCCATATAATCATGTTTTAAATTACTTACTTCAGAATTTAAATAAACTTCACTTGGATTTACCGAATCATTTAGTTCGTTAGGGGCAGTTGGAATTCCATTTTCAATTCTAAAAATATTATAAGCATCTTCCCCCACCATTCCAAAATCAAAAACACTTTTATTTTCTTCCATAATTTCTAAAGTTCTAATTGCGTTTTTAGAATCGATAAGAATTATGTACTTATCAACAGCTCCGCAATCATTAATTTTAATTCCATGAACAAAAAAGTCTTCAACTTGAACCCTAAGAATATTATTTTCCTTAAAATCATAAAACTTATCACCAAGAATCATGGTCATGTATGAAGTTGCTTGTGAACCCATTACTTCAAAAATTGTATATTCATCACTAGAATCAGAAAGAGAAATATCATCATTAATAATAAATCTATTAATCCATTTAAATAATTTTTGCTTCTCAGTATTATAGCCAATAAGAATAAAATAATCTTCAAATTTCATTAACAAAGTTCTATCTATAATATTTCCTTCAAAATTTACAAACAGAGTCCTAACCCATTCTAAAACTTTTAAGTCAATTATTCTGTTTGTAGCCAATCTACGTAAAAGTGAAACTGAATCCTTGCCATGAATAAATATTTTACTATATCTAGATAAGTCTCTAATACCTACACCATTATGGATAAGGTTGTATTCCCTTTCAATTGATGAATATTTTTTAATGAGATGATTGCTTTCATCTATTTCAATTTCATCAAATTGAGATTTATAGTAGTTATATAATTCTTCTCTTTTACTCATATTTTCAATCAATATTTTCTGAACCAATTTCGATTAATTTTAGTTACATATAAATTTTTTGTTGTATCCCAATAGAATGGAATTGAGTCTCTAATTCTGATAGATAATGAGTCTTCCCAAAATCTATATTCCCAATAATCGGGATATTTATCATCATTTACTATTGACAAAGTTCTTTTATGAACTAAACCAACATATGTTTCCATTAAGTGAGGTTTTTTCTCAATTCCATTAACCAAAAAGAAATTATAATTTCTATGCCCAGAGATAATGCCTGCTTCATAATTAAGCTCAACGTACATGATTTTTTTTGGCTTCCATGTTTTTAATGTCATACGATTAAAGCCACCATGAATAGGAACTTTAGATTCCCATATTTGATTAAAGGTAGAGTCTTGATCACATCTATAAAGAGCTAAGTAGAAGAAGGCTGTGCCTAATTTTGTGCTATCAAGATTAATAAAGCTAGATTCGTAACCAATAACATTTTTGGGTTCAATAAACCTTTCACCTACTTTAGATTTTGCAATAACAGCAAAAATATATTGTTTCTTTGCTTTTTTATCTAAATAATAAATTACTGCTGATTTAGGAACATTATATGTAAAAGTTCTATCAAACTCCACTAAGTAAGTTCCAACACTATCTTTATTAAGTATATATTCCTTAAGTGCTAAAGTATCACAAGGATTTTCACTCGTCTTCTTTTGTTTTTTTTGCATTTCAATATTGTAACGTCTAATTGCTTCATCCTTATTTGCAGAATCTTCTGCTTGCTTATCAGACATTTCATTGCAACTTACAATTACAATACTCAATAATAAAAAAACTATTTTGGTTATGTTCATTTTGTCCTCAACTTAATTAAGAAATAAGTTATTTGGAGTATTCATCAAGGAAATATATAGAACTTAAAATTCCTAACTCAAAATTCTTTATTAGAAAGTGTTCATTAGGTGAATGAATATTATCAGTCTCTAATCCTAGTCCCATTAAAACTACAGGAGCTTTTAGTTGTTTTGCAAATTCAACAACTATTGGAATTGATCCGCCTTCCCTTGTATAAACAGTCTCTTTACCAAATGCTTTTGAAACAGCTTTAGCTGCAGATTCAATAGCTTTATCGTCAAGCGACATAACAATAGGAAGCCCGCCATGATGTGCTTTAATATTAACAGTAACAGATTTAGGTGCTAGTGATTTAACATATTTAGTAAATAATTTTGCAATTTCAACTGGGTTTTGATTTGGAACAAGACGCATGCTAATTTTTGCGGATGCTTTTGAAGGTAATACTGTTTTTGCTCCCTCACCAATAAAACCGCCAACAATACCGTTGCAATCTAGTGTTGGTCTTCCAGAAAGTCTTTCTAGTGTAGAATAACCTTTTTCCCCTTGCAATTCATTAACTCGATACTCTTTCATTAACTCCACATCTGAGAAATTTAATTTTTTGTAATTCTCTCTATCTTTTTTAGTTAATGGTTTTACATCTTTATAAAATTCTGGAATAGTAATTTTTCCATTTTTATCTTGAAGTTTAGAAATTATTTTAGCTAATTCATTTATAGGGTTTGCAATGCCACCGCCAAAACTACCAGAATGAAGATCACGATTTGGTCCTATAACTTCAATTTCCATATATGCCAATCCACGTAAACCATAATTTATTGTAGGTATTCCTGGTGCATACATGCTAGTATCAGAAATTAGAACAGCATCACATTTTAATAGTTTTTGATTTTTCTTTAGAAATTTCTCTAAGTTTTCACTTCCTATTTCCTCTTCGCCTTCAATAAGAAATTTTACATTTAGTGGAAGTTCCCCTTTAGTTTTTAGATATGCCTCAACACTTTTAATATGAACAAAATTCTGTCCTTTATTATCATCAGCACCGCGTGCAAATATTTTTCCAGCTTTAATTACTGGGTCAAAAGGATCATTTTTCCAAAGCTCAATAGGGTCAACTGGTTGAACGTCATAATGTCCATAAATTAAAACCGTTGGCTTTCCAGGTGCTTTCATCCATTCAGCATAAACAATAGGATGCCCATCAGTTGGATATATTTTAACTTCAGTCATACCTGCATCATTTAATTTAGATGCAACAAATTTACTGCACTTTTCAATGTCGCTTTTATAATTTTCTAAAGTGGAAATACTTGGTATTCTTAAATAGTCTTTAAGTTCTTCCAAATATCTATTTTTATTATTCTTAGCAAACTTTACAATTTCTTTCATTACACAACCTATTTCAATTGTTAAATATATTCTAAAACCTAATTTACGTTTATTATTTGCGTCTTTCAAGAATCTTATTATTTATTGGTTTGTATATTTCTTCTAATTTATCATGAATCATTTCATTATTAATATTAGATATGTATTTTAGCAGTTCAACTTATTAACTAGAGATATGAATTATTTTGCGAAAAGTATTTATATATATTATAATTTTATTCTTACCAATATTAAGTATTGCACAAATATCTAGTGATTCTCTTAGCTTTGTGAAATCGAGGTATTCAACACCAATGCTTACTTCTAATTTTGAAAAACAGTTGCAGACTTTTAATTTAAAGGAGGACTTTATTTATGGTAAACAAATTGATAATTTATTCATTGGTATAACCCAAACATTTATTTCAACAATAATTAAATCAAATGCTATAAGCGTTAGAGATAATGCTTTTTTTTCATTACTTGGACAATATGATTTTTCAAACAATTTATCTTTTGGTTCAAATGTAAATTATAATATATATTCTGATGATAAACAGTTGGCAATTAATAATTCTTCCGTGTTTAATACTTCTGCTTATCTAAAATATTATCCAATGCAAAAAATGAGTTTTACACCTTTTCTTGGAATTTCCAGAAATGAACAAATTGGAATTATTGACAATGGACCACTTTATGGTATAGAGGCAATTTTAGATAATTATAATTTTAATGATTTCAATCTATTCTCAGGATTCAAATTTCAAACTGAAGATATAGCTCCAAGAAAAAATCAAATAATTAATTTTAGATTTGATATTGATAAAACATTTGAAAATGATTATCACAATAAATTACTCGGTTTATATTCTGAACAAAGAAAAGACTTTTATTTTAATACCGACTCACTAACCATGAATGAATTTAATATTTCAAAAAATATCCAAAGTAGAATGGAAAAACGTTATTCGTTCATAGATAGACTAAGAATGATAACTTCACTTCCTGGTCTAATTTTGGATATTGATGGAAGTCTTGATTGGCGAACTATTGATAGGGACACAAGATATATTTCTACTGAAAATATTTCTAGTTCTTCCTTTGATACTAAAGTTGAGGAATTTAAAATTAATTTTATATCTTCACTTCTATATAACAGCAATTGGTTTAATGGAGTTTTAAGAATAAGTTTTTCTGATCGTGAGGAAAAACATAGAGCAAAGTTTATTAATGGTGCAAAAGAAATATTTTACGAAAAAAGAGACGAACAAGAAAAACGAAAGAATAATAATAGTAAGCAAATTACACTTTCGGGCGAAGGAACCTATTCCCTTTCTTCTTTTGACAGAATTTCGATGAGTATTTTTCACCGAAAACTAATGTATGACACACCAAGTGAATTAAATTACGACGATAGAGATGAACTCTTATCAATGTTTGAAATTAGATATTTTAGAAATATGTCACCATTTTTAAATTTGTTTACTGGACTTCAAGGAAGCATTAATCAAACAGTTTATTTATTTAAAGAACGAAGTGCTAACAATAATATCCTCCGGGTTCTTAAATTAATTGCTGGTGGTGATATTCATATGAAAAATCTTACATCAAAAACCAGTGCTGAAGTATCTGCAAATTATACTGTTTATGATTTTCAACATTTAAATCCTAACCTTAAAAGTTTTTCATACCGCCAATTATCGCTCCGTGATTCCACTACGCTCAAACTTTTTAGATCTACTTATTTTAGATTTTTAGGATACGTAAAATTTTCTGAACAAGGTGATTTTGACTGGGAAGGTTTTTCAAATAATCCAGTAAGATATTTGGATGAACGGTATGCCGAGCCAACTATTGAATTTAGATTTAAATATTTATCATTTGCATTCGGAATTAGGTATTTCTCATTATTCACTTATTTATACGATAATAATATTAAAACAATTAATTCAACTTATACCAGCACCGCTCCTCTTTCTGAAATAGTTTATTCAATTTCAAATACCCTTAATTTAAGTATTAGAGGGTGGTACGAGTTTATTAATACAGAATTGAACCAAAATAATGAACTTGCAAATTTGACAATTAGACTTAATTGGAACTTTTAATTTTATTTTATTACTTGAAAAGATAATAAGTTTATACCTATTTTTTGTATCAATAAACTGAAACGTAAAACTAACATATAATTATAATAATAAGTTAATGACAAATAAATCATATACAAAAATTATTACTAGCGATCCTAATCTAATACCCGAAGTCAATATTTTTTTATTTGACATTCTTAAACCTTTGAACATTGATAAGACATTGTTGAGTAACATAAATCTCGCAATTTCTGAAGGACTCTCAAACGCAATGGTTCATGGAAATAAACTTGATCCTAAAAAGAATGTTATTATTACTCTAAGCTGCTTTGATGACAAAATAGAAATTAGTATAAAAGATAACGGTAAAGGATTTAATCCAGACGAAGTACCTGACCCAACACATCCAGATAATCTTTTAAGAGACAGCGGACGTGGTATTTATATTATGCGCTCTTTTATTGATGATGTTCAATATAATTTTACATCTGATGGAACAGAACTAAAACTGACTTTTTTTTATAAAAAGTAAATTCCATTTATTAAACAAATAATTATTTAAACTGATTATTAATTCCATTATATTTATTTTATATACGCAATTATATTTTAATTATAATATTAATGGAGTTAAAAATGGCTAGAAAAAAAATTGCACTAATTGGTGGTGGCCAAATTGGTGGAGTACTTGCACAACTTATTGCTTTGAGAGAATTAGCTGATGTTGTTCTTTTTGATATAGTTGAAGATATGCCTCAAGGTAAAACACTTGATATTGCGGAAGCATCTCGTATTGATGGTTTTGATGTTACACTAAGTGGAACAAACCATTATAAAGATATTGCAAATTCTGATGTTGTTATTATCACAGCGGGGCTTCCTCGTAAACCTGGAATGAGCAGAGACGATTTGCTAACGACCAATGCAAGAATAATGAAATCAGTTGCAGAAGGTGTTAAAGAATTTGCTCCAAACTCAATTGTTATTATTATTTCAAATCCTCTAGATGCAATGGTTACTCTTTTCCAAAAAGTTTCTGGATTTCCACACAACCGAGTAATTGGTCAAGCTGGTGTTCTTGATTCTTCTCGTTTTGCTTCTTTTATTGCTTGGGAACTTGATGTTGCTGTTAAAGATATTAACGCAATGGTTCTTGGCGGGCACGGTGACACTATGGTTCCCTTAGTTAGATATGCAAATGTTAATGGTGTTCCTGTTATGGAATTACTTGAAAGAAAATATGGCGATGTATCTAAAGCAAAAGAAGTTATGGACTCAATGGTTGCTCGAACAAAAGCAGCTGGTGGTGAAGTAGTTAAATTATTAAAAACTGGTTCAGCTTTTTATTCCCCTGCTTCTGCAGCAATCCAAATGGCTGAATCAATCCTTGGCGATCAAAAAAGAGTTTTGGCATCTTGTGTATATTTGGATGGCGAATATAATGTAAATGGTTACTACGTTGGAGTTCCAGCGGTATTAGGAGCTAATGGTTGTGAAAGAATTCTTGAAGTATCGTTAAATGAAGAAGAACAAGCAGCATTTAATCATTCTGTTAACGCTGTTACAACTCTTATTGCAGATATGGAAAATTTAGGTTTTTAAGCTACTTATTTCAAATTTTATCCTCCAGAATCAAATGATTTTGGAGGATAATTATCAATTTCAAACCCAATAATTCTTTCTAAATTGGTCTTTTTTAATCAGAACAAATTAACTTTCCAGTCTCTAAAGTTATTTTTTTAAAATCAGAATCGACAGAATTTATATCAACTAAATCAACACTAAATAATTCCGAAATATCGTCAATTTTATCTTTTATCTAACTTAACTCTATACTACTATTTATTTCAGAATCAATTGCAAATCAAAATCTGAACCATCGGAATAATTTCCCTTTGCTCGCGAACCAAATAAAATAATTCTATTTGTATCTATATAGGAATTAATTATATAGATAATTTTATTTAACAATATTTCTTCTTTAACATTCATTTAAATCTTATTAAAATAATAAACCAAATTAAAAGAGCTTCCTTTTACTTACAATAAAAAAGCCCACCAGAAATTAATCCGATGGGCTTTCTCTTTTTATGGGAAATCTATTTAGTTTATAACAATATTTTTTGGTTTTACCCTTTCATGCTTTGGTAGTGTAACAACTAATTGACCGTTTTCGTACTTTGCATCAATTTTATTGCTATCAATACTATCAGAAAGATTAAATTTTCTATAGAAGTTGCCAAACTCATTTTCTCTCAAAATATATTTCCTTGTTGAAACATTTTGGTAATCAATTTTTCCCATAATAATTAGACTACCCTTTTCCAACTCAACTTTAATATTATCTCTACTTACACCTGGCATATCTGCTGTAAGAAAATAATTATCATCCGTCTCAAATATATTTGTTTTTGGAGCAACCCAAGTTTCATTTTCAAGGGCTTCTTCCCAATTATTGTTCTCTACAACTTTTACTATATTTTTTTCGTCAGTCATTTTAATCCTCTTCTTTACTCTTTAAATAACTTGATTGCCTACTTAAGGCAGGCAATCTTAAGTAAATATTATTTTTTATCATCTTCATCATCAACAACTTCGTAGGAAGCATCTTCAACTTCTTTCTCATCCTTTTTTGCATCGCCACTAGTTTGTTGTTCTTGTCCAGCTTGATTTGCATCTGGTTCTGGTTGTCCAGCTCCTTGCTGTGCATACATCTGTTGAGAAACTTCACTCCAAATTTTAGTTAAACTATCAGTTGCAGCTTTTATTGCTTCTGTATCATTAGTTTTTAAAGCATCTTCAACCTTTGTAATTTCAGCTTCAAGCTTACTTTTTGTATCTTCTGGAAGTTTATCTTTAAGTTCAGTAATCTGTTTTTTAGTTTGAAATACTAAACTATCTGCACTATTTTTAACTTCTACTTGTTCTTTTTTCTTTTTATCCTCAGCAGCATGTTCTTTAGCAGCATTTTTCATTTTTTGAATCTCAGCATCATCTAATCCACTTGAAGAAGTAATTTTAATGCTTTGTTCTTTTCCAGTAGCTTTATCCTTAGCGGCAACGTGCATAATTCCATTTGCATCAATATCAAAAGATACTTCAATTTGAGGAATTCCCCGAGGTGCTGGTGGAATATCGGAAAGTTGAAATCTTCCAAGAGTTCTGTTATCCGCAGCCATAGGTCTTTCACCTTGAATAACGTGAATATCAACAGATGGTTGATTATCAGCAGCCGTTGAGAAGGTTTCGCTTTTCTTGGTTGGAATTGTTGTATTTGCATCTATTAATTTTGTCATAACTCCACCAAGAGTTTCAATACCAAGTGATAAAGGAGTAACATCTAGTAATAATACATCTTTAACATCACCAGCTAAAATTCCACCTTGAATGGCTGCACCTATTGCAACAACTTCATCTGGATTTACACCTTTGTGAGGTTCTCTTCCAAAAATTTCTTTAACTTTTTCTTGAACTTTTGGAATACGAGATGAACCGCCAACAAGAATTACTTCATCAATTTGCGAAGCCGATAAACCAGCATCTTTAATTGCAGCAAGACATGGTTGCACACTTCTTTGAATTAAATCATCAACTAGAGATTCAAATTTTGCTCTAGAAATATTTATGTTCAAATGTTTTGGGCCATCTGCTGTAGCAGTAATAAATGGCAAATTAACGTCTGTTCCTGTAGATGATGATAGTTCTATTTTAGCTTTTTCGGCTGCTTCTTTTAATCTTTGCAACGCCATTGGATCATTTCTTAAATCAATACCTTCTTGTAATTTAAACTCATCAGCAAGAAAATCAATTATTTTTTGATCAAAGTCATCGCCACCAAGATGTGTATCACCATTAGTTGACTTAACTTCAAAAACTCCTTCTCCAAGTTGATGAATTGAAATATCAAAAGTACCACCACCAAGGTCATAAACAGCAACTATTTCTTCTTTATCTTTTTTGTCTAAACCATAAGCAAGTGCGGCGGCAGTTGGTTCGTTCACAATTCTTTTAACTGTTAACCCAGCAATTTCACCAGCATCTTTTGTAGCTTGACGTTGTGAATCGTTAAAGTACGCTGGAACAGTAATAACAGCTTCTGTAACTTCTTGTCCAAGATATTCTTCAGCAGTTTTTTTCATTTTTTGTAAAATCATAGCTGAAATTTCTTGTGGGGAATAAAGTCTATCACCAACTTTAACACGCGCAGTTTTATTATCACCTTCAACAACTTTATATGGAACTTCACCAATTTCAGTTGCAACTTCACCAATTTGGCGTCCCATAAATCGTTTTATTGACGATACTGTATTAGTTGGATTTATAACCGCTTGTCTTTTGGCAGGTTGTCCAACCAGTCTTTCACCACTTTTGGTAAATCCAACAATAGAGGGTGTAGTTCTTCCACCTTCTGAGTTAGGAATTACAACAGGATCGTTTCCTTCCATAACAGATACACATGAGTTTGTTGTACCTAAGTCAATACCAATAATTTTTCCCATAACTTTCTCCTTTAGTTAAGTGGCAATTAACGCCACCAATAATTTGTTTATTTTACTTCAATTACTTTTTCTACTGGTGCTTTTTCTTCAATTTTACTAAGTGTAATTGAAAGAACACCATCTTCAAATTTTGCTTTTACTTTATCAGAATCTATATTTTCTTGCAATGTAAAACTTCTTTTAAATGAACCATAATTTCTTTCTGATAATAAATATTTTATTTCATTGGCTTCTGATTCATTTTTCTTTTCACCTTCAATAGTTAAAATGTTATCTTGCAATGTTATTTTTAAATTTTCTTTTTTTACGCCTGGAATTTCAGCATTAATAATAAGCTGGTTCTCTTTTTCGCTAATGTTAATTTTTGGTGAAAATGCGTTTTCATTAAAAGAAGATTTCATTGTTGCTAAATCATCAAAATATTTTTGAATTAAATTATGCTTGTTATCAAATTCTCTCATTGGTTTTAATCTAACTAATGTCATTTTATTTCCTCCTAAACTAAATTTGTTTGGTGCTTATATTACAAAGCACGTGCCATTTAGTTTTAATTTGATAACGTGTTATATTTTAAGAAGTTACAGTTTTTTGGTATGATTTGACTATTTTTCATTCTTGTCATTTTATCTGCCATAAAAGCCGATGACTGCAATAATGTCACTATTACTGTCATATACGCAATTTATTTTTGGAGATTCATTATGTCTAAATCAAACTTCACAATTGAAGAAATGGATATAAAATTAAAAACTAATTTTATTGGAACTAACTTTATTTTTTATGATGAAATTGGTTCAACCAATGAGGAATTATTAAACGATAAATCAATAACTCAGCATGGTACAGTTCTTTTTGCCGATAACCAAGTAAAAGGCAGAGGTCGTTTAAATCGTGAATGGATATCATATAAAGATAATTCAATTACATTTTCAATTTTGCTAACCGAAAATCTTAATTCAAAAACAATTAATTTGATAAATCTTGCTGCGGCTATCTCTGTTGCTCAATCAATTGAAAATCTTTTTCAACTTGATCTTCGATTAAAATGGCCAAATGATGTTTTAATTGCAACAAGAAAAGTATGTGGAATTCTAGTTGAATCAATTTCAAAGGGTGATAAATTAGAGCGAGTTGTTATTGGAATTGGTGTTAATGTAAATCAACCAATGTTTGAAGGGCATTACAATGTTCCACCAACTTCTATTAGAAAAGAACACGGAAAAGTTGTAAGTAGAGAAAGATTACTTGCCGAAATACTAAATGAGTTTGAAAAAAATCTTAAAAAAGTTAATAAATCTCCAAATGATATTTTGAGCAATTGGAAATCAAAATGTAAAATGATTGGCGAAAAAATTAAAGTTCAAGATGGTGAAAAGGAATTTTTTGGAATTTTTGAAGATATTGATGAAAATGGATTTTTACTTCTAAAAGACTTAAAAGGGACAAAAAAAATATTCAGTGGTGATGTTTCACCTAGATAAATCAGAAAGACTATTATGAAAGTATATTTTGATAATGCTTCTACAACACAAATAGATTCCCGAGTTTTGGAAGCTATGCTTCCATTTTTGAAAGAAAATTATGGGAATGCCTCTTCTATTCATTCATTTGGAAGAAAAGCACGAGTTGCAATTGAAAGTTCACGCGAATTAATTGCCGATTTTATTGGTGCAATTCCAAGCGAAATATATTTTACAAGTGGAGGAACTGAAGCAATTAATTTTATAATTAATGGAATAGCTAAAACAAATTTTTTAGAAACCGGCAAGAATGAGTTAATTACTTCACCAATTGAACACAAAGCTGTTTTAGATACTCACAAAAATCTTGAGCTATCTGGATTTAAACCTAAATATGTAAAAATCAATAATGATGGTCACTTTAATCGTGATTCACTCCAAAATATTTTATCAGATAAAACATCATTGGTTTCACTAATGCACACAAATAATGAGATTGGAACTGTTAATGATGTTACACATATTTCTTCAAATCTTGGTGAAAATCAATTTCTATTTTGTGATTGTGTTCAAGCCTTTGGAAAAAGTATAATTGATGTTAATAAACTGAAAGTCCATGCACTTTCTGCATCTGCTCACAAAATATATGGACCAAAAGGAATTGGATTTGCATTTATAAAAAGTGGCACTCCCCTTTCTCCTCTTATTTTTGGTGGAAGTCAAGAACGAAGTAGAAGAGGTGGAACTGAAAATGTTGCTTCTATTGTTGGATTTGCCGAAGCAGTTAAAATTGCAATAATTGAAATGGAAATTAATTATAAAAGGGTTTTCGAATTGAATTCTAATTTCCAAAAAGGAATTAAACAAGTTTTTGGAGATAAAATTTCAATAAATACTGCTGAAAATAGTACACCATATATTTTAAGTATCACGTTTAAAAATGAATATTTCCATAATGATATTGATACGTTTTTAATGGCATTGGATATTAACGGAGTAGCTGCTTCGCAAGGTTCAGCTTGTACATCTGGAACAATTAAACCTTCGCATGTAATTTTAGGAATTGGGAAAAGTGTTGAAGATGCAAACGGAACAATCCGATTTTCGTTTAATCCTAAAAATAAGATTGAAGAAGTTGATTATGTTTTGGGAGTTTTGGAAAAACTTGGAAAGCATAATTTGAAATAGTATTTTCATTTATTGTAAGTATTATTTCCCCCCTACATCAAAAATCAAAAATATTATCTTCATTTTGTTCTTGTATAGCACTTTTCACAAGAAAAAGAGTATCAATAGGGCTTCATATTTACATCAAATTTTTATTATTAGAATATATAATCTACCAGCCGTATAAGCATATCATCAACTCCAAAAAATTCAAATTAAACTATATTCTCTTTGATAATTTTTACATCTAATCATATCTTTTAATATATTTGCACGTTTGCGTATTGTTTATAATCATAAAATAATGGTTTATAAAACATCTATTTCTTACTTTGATGTAATAAGCAAATAAAGTATTTGGTCATCAAAAAATATATAGTGTAAAACTTGCAGGATGATGGCTAGTGTCATTTATTATCCTTTGCAAAAAGTTTATTTAAGCGATAACAAAGTTCTAAAAATATATTAATATTTTTATTATACACAAGGAATCACTAAATCTAATTATTTATCACTTTATTTTGAGAGGAATTAATGACAAATCATGACCGGTATGAAGTCAATTTTTTTAAGCCTTTGTCAAAACATGCTAAAGGAAATACGAAATTAATTTCTATTTTAGCAATAGTTTGGGCTGTAGCTGTCTTTGGATTTCATATTTTACTTATTTTAGTTACTACCCCCACCGCAGAACAAACATTAAATGATTTTAATTCTGTTTGGCCTCAAGTTGTTGAAGATTCTTCTGCAACAACGGAAATGCAACAAGTATTTTCAAGATCACTTCTTATGGTTTTAGGTAAAAATATTGTTGTATCTGAAAATCACAAATCAGTCTTAAAAGAATCACTTAGCTGGTCTGTTTATAATATGCAACCAGATTCTGTTAAAGCACAATATCTATTAAAACCAAATGGAGAAATAATTCAAGATGCTGCTACATATATTGGTTTAAGTTCAAATGGTTTTGATAAAATAATGAAAGATCTTTTACCTACATCTATAGTTAAAGTTAATAACACCTCCCTAAGCTCTTCAACAAAAGAGCAGTTACCAGAAATTATGGAACTATACTTAATTCACAATCAAAGTTTCTTAACTGACTTTAAGTTTCTAGGCTTCCCATTCCACTATTGGTACACAGCACAATTCTTATTAATACTATTCGTAGTATTATGTTTAATCTATGCAGTTGCAATGGATAGAATGAATAAAAAACATGATTTTATAGAAGAAACTTAAAACTAAAATTATTATACGGAGGCATTGTGAATAAGCTATTTAAAACTTTATATACATTACTATTTATACTATTATTTTCGGGCAGTCTTTTTGCTCAATCAGCAACTAAGCTTGAAGGAGAATTTAAGCTTGGTCCAGCAATAATTTTAATAGTATTATTAATTACATTTATTTTAGTAGGTGTTTTTAATCGTGCAAAGGATACAAAAACCTATTGGGCTGCTGGAAGAAAAATATCTCCAATTGGTGCAGGAATGGCAATTGCTTCCAACTGGATGAGTGCTGCATCTTTTCTAGGAATGGCTGCTATTATGTATGGTTCTGGTTATCATGGTTTGTCTTATGTTGTTGGGTGGACAGGCGGATATGTACTTCTCTTAATATTAATGGCTGGACAGATACGACGTTATGGAAAATATACTGCTGCTGATTTTATTGGGGATAGATATTATTCTCAAGGATTAAGAGGTGTTGGTGCTGGTTTAGCAATTTTTATTTCATTCTCTTATTGCGTTGGTCAGTTTGCTGGCATTGGATTAATGTTTAAATGGATTTTAGGAATTGATTATACCTGGGCAGTTTTAATTGGTGCATCTGTTGTTCTTGCTTATACACTCATTTCAGGAATGTTAGGTGTAACAAAAAACATGCAGATTCAATATGTTATTATAATAATTTCATTTGTTATTCCACTATTTATTTTAAGCTATAAATTTGGATATTTTGCATGGTTACCTCAAATTGGTTATGGTGAGGTAATAAGTGATATTATAAGTGGAATTGCTCCAGGAAAAGGAGTTACTTCCATGGGACACGATTTTGCCATACTCCCCTCTCCTGAATTCGCCATGCCATGGGATCCGGCAACAGGACAAACAGCTTTTCAATGGTTAGCGATTTGCTTCTCCTTAATGATTGGAACGGCTGGTTTACCTCATGTTATTCAAAGATTTTACGTGGTTCCTAGAGCAAAAGATGCAAGATGGTCAGTTGTTTGGGGACTATTTTTTATATGTATTCTATATTGGAGTGCCCCAATTTATTCAGCATTTGGAAAAATATTATCATCCAACCCTGAAGTTGGTAAATTGGCTCAAGATGCTATTGTTGTATACACTACACAGTTAGGGGATTTATATCCACTAGTAGTTGGTTTCTTAGCTGCCGGTGCTGTTTCTGCAGCTTTCTCAACTGTATCTGGATTACTTGTTGCTGGTGCTTCTGCTTTCTCACATGATTTATATTATAATATAATTAATCCTAAGGCTACTGAAAAAACACAAATGTTGATGGCAAGATTAGGTACAATTTTGATGGCTGCTGGAGTTGCAATTATTGCATTAATGAATTTAGGTCTTATTGCTCAATTAGTTGCTGTGGCTTTCTCACTTGCGGGATGCACAATTTTTCCACTATTCCTATTAGGAATATGGTGGAGTGGGTCTAACAGAGCTGGTGCTTGGGCAGGAGTTATTGCTGGTTCTTCAGTTGCATTGGTTGCTTTAATATATTTTATTGGTGGTAAATTCGGAGCTTCACTTCCTTATCAAGAATTTATTAATTATTACTTAAATGCCTGGTATTTTGCATGGTTAGGTGCTCCACTTGCAATAATCTCAAATATTGTTGCTTCAAAGATTTCTAAAAATAAAACTCCACTTGAGATTAAAAAATTCTTAGCGGAAAAAGTTCATAATTATGATATGACATAACAAAATAAAATAAAATAAAACCCCGATATTTTCGGGGTTTTATTTTCAATTTTATAGATTTGTCATTTTTTTATAAAATATATCGTAGTATCATTAATTTTGATTTCGTATTATTTAATTATCTAATTCAAATAATAATTAGTTCAAAATGAGAAAAAAGATTATAAATAAAGAATTTATATTTAAAATAATTCTTCCCACATTATTAGTCTTTTCCATATTTACCGCATTAATATTTGCTGTTATAATCCCATCAATAAAAAATTATATGATTGATGGGAAGCGTGAGATGATAAAAGAATTAACAAATTCAGCATGGAGTGTTCTTGATGAATTTGAAAATGAAGTATCTGATAGTATTCTTACACTTGGTTCTGCTCAAAAACAAGCTGTTCAACGAATTGAAAATATGCGCTACGGTGATGAAAGAAAGGATTACTTCTGGATTACTGATTTACATCCTAATATGATTATGCACCCATATAGAAAGGATTTGAACAATACAGATCTTTCGGATTATAAAGACCCATCTGGGAAAAGATTATTTGTCGAATTTGTAAATGCTGTTAAAGCAAATGGCGAAGATTATGTTGATTACATGTGGCAATGGAAAGATGACTCGACAAAAATTGTTCCGAAATTATCTTTTGTTAAAAAATTTGATAAGTGGGGTTGGGTTGTTGGCACTGGTATTTATATTGAAGATGTAAATGAAGAAATTTCCGCTCTAACAAATCATTTATTTTATATTTCATTTGGTATTCTATGCCTTTTAGGGTTTATCCTTTCTTTTATAAGCAAACAAAGCCTATCATTTGAAAGAAAACGTCTCGAAGCAGAAAATTCATTAATTGAATCAGAAGCCAAGTATAGAGCCCTTGTAGAAGCTTCAACAGATGGTTTGATAATGATGCTTGATAGAAGCATAATTTATTCCAACCAAGCAATGTTAAAAATGCTAGGTTATGATGAAAAGAATATTTCTGTACTAGAATTAAATAATATTTTAGTAAACAACAATACTGAACTGACTTCTGGTTCGCAATATTTCAAAGATATTGTCTCAGGCATGACACCTTTGGAACAATATACAGCTCAATTAAAGAGAGAAAATGGAACTATTATTGATGTTATTTTTTATTCCTCTAATATTGCTTTAGGCGATAAAGTGGGATATACGATTATTGTTAAGGATGTTAGCACACATAAAAAAGTTGAAGAAGAATTAGACTTAAATAAGGAAAAATTCTTAACTCTAACTAATAGTATAAATATTGGTGTATTCCGGTCAACATGGGCTTCTAACGGGAAAATAATTGAAGTGAATAAAACAGCTGCTAATATTTTAGGCTACATCAACAATGAAGAAGTCTATTCCATAAAGTTATTGGACTTATTTCACAACAGATTTGAAAGAAACGACTTCACAAAATTTTTACTTGAAACAGGTGTCGTAACTGATTCAATAATAAGAATAAAGACGAAAGATGGCTCAACGGCAATTGTTTCTATTTCTGCTGTGTTAGTAATGGATTCAAAAAACGAACCTAAATACTTTGATGGAACTATTGAAGATATTACAAATAAAATTAAACTTGCTGAAGAGAGAGAAAACTTAATTGTTGAACTTCAAACTTCACTTCGTTTTTTAAACCAACCAATTGGGCACTTCTTAAAACATTTTGTTACATGTAATATGAATTTGTCAATTAATAGAGTCGCAAAGTTAATGACCAAGGAAAAGTATAGTGCAGCTTTGATTAAGGCAGATTCAAATGAATTTATAGGTATTATTACTGACCATGATATTAGAAGAAGAGTTGTCGCCGAAAATTTAAGTTTAGAAAGACCAATATTTGAGGTAATGAGTTCACCAATAATTACCATCTCTTCTACTTCCTTAGTTTTTGAAGCTTTTGTTATGATGAATGAAAACTCTACTCGTCACTTAGCGGTTAAGAATCAATACAATGAAATTGTTGGAATAATTAGTAGCGAAGAGCTTGTGACCGTGCAACGAAATTCCACAAGTTATTTACTAAGAGAAATTGAAAGATCTGAATCTGTTGATGAACTTATTTTAGCTCATGATAAACTGCCTAGACTTGTAAAAGTGTTAATTGATAGTGGTGCAAGAAGCCAAATTGTTACGCACATAATTACATCAATATTTGAAGCAATTACTAATAAGTTAATTTCTTTTGCAATTGATGAGCTAGGAAAACCTCCAGTTGAATTTACCTTTATTGCTCTAGGAAGTGTTGGACGAGAGGAACAAACCCTAAACTCAGATCAGGATAATGCAATTATTTATGAAGATGTACCAATTGAATTAGAGGAATCTGTGCATAAATATTTTCACCAATTTGGAATAAAAATTTGTGATTGGCTAAACGACTGTGGGTATGTTTTCTGTCCAGGGGAAGCAATGGCTAAAAATCCCAAATGGTGTCAACCAATCTCAAAATGGAAAAAATATTTCCATACTTGGATTACAAACTCAGATCAACAAGATTTAATTAACTTAAGCATATTTTTTGATTTTAGATCTATTTATGGTAGTACAAAACTAACGGATGAACTTCAAAAATATTTGTTCAATACTGCCTATGGACAATCGGGATTTTTTCAGCATCTTGTTAAAAATAGCTTAGTTCATAAACCGCCAGTTGGTTTGCTTGGCAATATTATACTTGAATCAAAAGGTGAACATTCTGAGACTTTTGATATTAAATTGGCAATTATGCCTATATGTGATTTTGCAAGAATATATGCACTAAAAAATTATGTTAATAATCCGAATAGTATTGAAAGACTAAATGGTTTATTGAATAAAGGTATTATAAATAAAACTACTTTCGAAGAATTAAAAGAGTCATATAATTACTTAATGCAGTTAAGGCTTAAACATCAAGTAAAACAAATAATGGATAATGTTTCAGCGGATAACTATGTTAATCCAAATAACCTAACACAAATTGAGCAAAAAACGCTTAAAAATATTTTCACTCAAATTTTAAGCATTCAAAAGAAATTAAATTACGATTTTAGTGGTGAAGCTATATAACCATATTTTGGAATATTTTTGAGGAAGAATGCTTATCATGAAATAATCATATCTAAATTTAAGTTTTTGTTCAATTCAGATAAACTATCACTAAAATATTTTTCGAAAATAATTGCGGCGTTGTCTGCATCAATTTCACGACATTCACTTATTATTGGACCTTGGTAATTTATATTAATTAATTCCTCAGCCAATTCCCTCCATGGAACTGTCCCCTTTCCAATTGCCAGATGCTCATCATTTTTCCCATTATTGTCATGATAGTGAACACAGCATAGTTCATCTTTAAAATTATTAATGTATTCTAAAACTCCTTCACCCATGTTTGCATGTCCAGTATCAAGACAGAATTTTAAATATTTTGAATTTATATTCAAAAAAATATATTTAAAATCTTCAATATTATCACCCAACAAATAATAATCGGACCCAGTTGGAATAGGAACAACATTTTCTAAAGCAATTATTATGTCATTTTTTTCACAAACCTTAATAATTTCTCTCATACTTTTTATAAATCTTTTCAACGCTTTATTTCGCATCCAGGGTTCAACAGGAAACCAGTAGAAGCTGCCTACATGAAGAGTTACATGTGTTGCTAGTAACTTTGAGGCTATTTGAATACATTTGATTAAATGACTAATATTAGATTTTTTAAGATATGGTAACATCTCAGAAACATTAATATAATATGGAATATGAAAACTAAGTTTAACGTTATATAATTTTGAAAGATTACATAACTTACTAATTTTATCATCATTGAATTTTTCTATTGATAATTCTTTTGATGACAAATTTATTTCAATATGATGTATACCAATTGATGAAGCATACTCAAATTGATGTTCAAGTTGCTTACTAAATACATTAAAACCATATTTTCTTTTAAATTTATTAACCATTATTAACTAAGCTAGTAGATAAGTGAAAATCTAATAAATGCTACAACGCAAATGTTACTTTTTTCAATAAACTAAAATATTTTTTACTAAGCTAATGATTTGTTAAGCAAAGCTAAAGAAAATTCTAATGAGATACATAAAATGAACAACGCTTGTGATTAATTAATGAGAAAAAATATAACTCACCCATTGTTACAATAAGTGAAAATTTTTAACAGAAAGAGAAGCAAAAACCTTCCATTTTAATAATTTATTATTCATTGTTTATTTCTATGGTAGTTTATATATTGCTTTATATTACATTTATTATCTAGGAAACATACACATGTTCAAAAATGCGATAGTAAGAACACCAGGTAAGAGTATGATTAGTGGATTAACCACATCTAATTTAGGACTTCCAGATTATGAAAAGGCACTTTTACAGCACTCAATTTATATATAAGTATTAAAAGAATGTGGTTTGGAAGTTACAGTATTAGAGCCTGATGAAAATTTTCCAGATTCTACTTTTGTTGAGGATGTTGCATTACTTACAAAAGAGTGTGCAATTATTACTAATCCAGGTGCACCTTCCAGAAAAGGCGAAATTGTTGAAATGAAAAATGTTCTGCAAAATTTTTACACAAATATTGAAGAAGTAAAATCTCCCGGAACTTTAGAAGCTGGCGATGTAATGATGGTTGGCTCTCATTTTTATATTGGATTATCCAAAAGGACAAATTCCAATGGTGCCAAGCAAGTAATTCAATTTTTAGAAAAATATGAAATGAGTGGTTCTGTTGTGGAATTAGAAAAAGTGCTTCACTTAAAAACTGGAGTGGCATATTTAGAAAATAATAATTTAGTAGCATGTGGCGAATTTGTATCAAAAAGAGAATTTCAAAAATTCAATATTATAGAAATTGACGAAAGTGAAAGTTATGCTGCTAATTGTATATGGGTAAATGACAACGTATTAATTCCAAAAGGCTTTCCACTAACATCCAGAATAATTAAAAAAGCTGGATACATTGTTAAGGAACTTGATGTTTCAGAATTTCAAAAATTAGATGGAGGGCTTAGTTGTCTTTCTTTACGATTTTAATAAAAATTAAAATGTACACAATTTTACTAATAAATTGTTTATTAGAGTCTATCTATAAATCATAATTAATATCATTCTGTGCTTCAGAGCTAAGTTAGAATCTTATAATTTTACTGTAAAAAAACTCTTTTCATCCAAAACAACATTTACTGATTTTAAGTCAGACTCTAATAATAAATATTTAAAGATTTATTGAAGTCCGATGATAAACATCCATGTGAATTTTTTTTATTTTTTCATCAGCAATATATTCATCAAATGTCATTTTTTTATCAATAATTCCAGTTGGAATAATTTCGATAATTCGATTTGCAATTGTTTGAATAAACTGATGATCATGCGAACTAAATATTATTGTTCCCGGAAAATCAATTAGACTATTATTAAGCGCCGAAATAGCTTCCATGTCAAGATGATATGTTGGTCCATCTAAAAGAAGAACATTTGGATTTGCTAACATCATTTTTGCAAGCAAACAGCGAACACGCTCACCACCGGAAAGCACGCTTGCTTTCTTTAATGATTCTGGACCACTAAAAAGCATTCTTCCAAGAAATCCTCTTATATATGCCTCTTCTTTTTCAACAGAATACTGACGAAGCCAATCAATTAGATTCAAATCAACATCAAAAAATTCAGCATTGTCCTTTGGGAAGTACGCATACTTAATTGTAGCGCCCCATGTAAAACTTCCTTTATCGGCTTTTTCATTATGCGTAATAATATCAAATAATGTAGTTTTTACTAAATCATTTGGTCCAACTAAAGCAATCTTATCACCCTTTTCTACTTTAAATGATACATTATTTAGAAGAATTTCACCTTCTTTATATTTTGTAATATTATTTATATCAATAAGATTGTTGCCAGCTTCACGCTCAGATTTGAATGCAATATAAGGCATTTTACGCGATGATGGTTTAATATCCTCAAGAGTTAAATTTTCAAGTTGCTTTTTTCTTGAAGTTGCTTGTTTGGATTTAGAAGCATTAGCACTAAATCTAGCAATAAACTCTTGTAATTCCGCACGTTTTGATTCTATTTTTTTATTGGAGTCTTTCGCTTGTTTTGAAGCCAATTGACTGCTTTCTAACCAAAAATCGTAATTGCCAGTGTACATTTGAACATGTCCATAATCAATATCAGCAATATGAGTACAAACTTGATTAAGAAAATGTCTATCATGTGAAATAACAATCACAGTATTTTTAAACTTTTCCAGAAAATCTTCCAACCACCCTATTGAAATTATATCAAGATGGTTTGTAGGTTCATCCAAAAGTAAAATATCTGGATTTCCGAACAATGCTTGGGCCAAAAGCACTTTTACTTTATCATTACCCGACATATCTTTCATCAATTTTGAGTGATGTTCATCGTCAATCCCCAATCCACTTAAAAGTTCAGCTGCTTCAGATTCTGCTTCCCAACCATATAGCTCAGCAAATTCACCTTCTAATTCGGCAGTTCTCATGCCATCTTCGTCTGTAAATTCTGGTTTTGCATATAATGCATCACGTTCTTCCATTATTGCATATAGTTTCTCATGACCCATAATTACTGTTTTCAGAACTTCAAACTCATCATATTCAAATTGATTTTGTTGCAAAGTTGCAAGTCTTTCGCCTGGAGTTATTATAATATTTCCAGAAGTTGGCTCAATTTCTCCAGAAAGAATTTTAATAAAAGTTGATTTACCAGAACCATTTGCACCAATAATGCCATAACAGTTACCTGGAGCAAATTTAAGATTAACATCTTCAAATAAAGTTCGTTTTCCGTATCTTAGTGATATGTTGCTTGTACTAATCATTTATTCCATTATATTTTTTATTATTAAATAGTGAGGTTCTTATTAAATATTTGCAACGTTTAATATCCATTCTAACAAGACATAACTTAATCCACAAAAATATTACAAAGAATATTTTGTGCAACTAATAAGTCTAACTGTGAAAAATATGGAGGGAAAACAAGATTATTTATGCAAATTTGTATTTATTCAAAAACTCCAATGCAAAAATACTAAATAATTTGATTGGTACCAATTTAGTTGATTGAGTTTTATTAATTTCAGTTCAATAATCAGTAATTTCTATACCAAAATTTTTATTGCTTGAGTATTATAAAACCACCTATATTTTTAAAATATAGGTGGTTTACTGTTATATGATAACTCTATTAAAAGTTTAGGTCATATGACCTAAACTTTAATTAACAATAATTATTTGATATTTTCCTAAAGTGGAAGCCATAAATTGCAAATAAAATTGCAAGTGAAAACAACTTTGGTTTGCGAAATAATGTCCAGAAAAAGAGTTTCCAATAGTAAACTCTTTCCTTTCCTATTATTCCTAATTTTAATATGGATTTGAACAATGCAGCTATGTAATTAGGATTAAGATGAAATACTTTCTTTTGTGTAGGTTCAAATTCTTTTAAAAATTGCATTACTCGTTCATAAAAGTATTTTGGGTCATAAATAGTAATTAAAACTTTTTTATATCCATCAATAAGGGTTTCCAATTTCATTTGTGGAATAAAGTTAATTGAAAAATCAGTATTATTACCCGTAAAATCTTTTAATAATCTACCTTCATTTTGTAACCTTTTATATAATTTTGTTTCCTTTGGTGCATTTAGTAACCCGACCATTGCAGTTATAATTCCGCTTTCCTGAATGAAGTTTGAAAGCATTTCAAATATTGCTGGAGTATCGTTATCAAAACCAACTATAAATCCGCCTTGAACTTCTAAACCAAAGCTTTGAATTTTTTTAATGCTGGAAATTAGATTGCGTTTAATATTCTGAGTTTTGTTGCATTCTGATAAACTCGCCTCATTTGGAGATTCTATTCCAATAAAAACTGTTTCAAATCCAGCTTCAACCATTTGGTTCATTAATTCTTCATCATCAGCAAGATTTATTGATGCTTCTGTATTATAGTAAAATGGATTTTTCTTCAACGCATTCCATTCAATAATTGCGGGAAGAATTTCCTTTTTTAGCTTTCCCCTATTCCCAATAAAATTGTCATCAACAAAAAACACTGGTCCTCGCCAACCAATTGAATATAAAACTTCTAATTCTGCAATTATATTTTCTGTTGTTTTAGTTCTCGGATATCTTCCGTAAAGGACAGTAATATCGCAGAAATCGCAATCGTAAGGACAACCACGTGAATACTGAATATTCATGGAAGCATAATCTTTTAAATTCACTAATTCCCAAAGTGGTAATGGAGTGGTGGTAATATCTGCCCATTCTTTAGATGTATATTTATGAACAGCTTTTCCTTCTTGCAAATCTTCTAAAAAGCGCGGAAGTGTAACTTCTGCTTCATTTAAAACTAAATAATCAACTATATCATAATATTCCGAACTACTTGTAAATAGCGGTCCTCCTGCTACAATTTTAGCATTTAACTTTTTACATTTTTGGATTACAAGATTTGCTGATTCACTTTGAATTGACATAGCACTTATAAAAACATAATCTGCCCAAATAATGTCTTTCTCCTTAATATCAGTAGTATTCATATCAATTAGCTTTTTTTCCCAACTATTAGGTAGCATGGAAGCTACTGTTAAAAGTCCAAGTGGAGGAAAACTTGCTTTTTTTGATATAAATTTTAAAGCATGTCTAAAACTCCAAAATGTATCCGGGTAACTAGGATAAACCAATAATATATTCAAGTACTACCTCCAAATTAAACAAAGGAGCAAACCGAGAAAACTTGTTGTTAGAATATAACTTTTCTAGTATAAAGAGTTTATTGCAAAAAAGCAACTAAATGATGTGCTTAGGTAAATATTTATTTATGAAATGATTTATGAGCCTGGTCTAAAAAGGTATTTCCCGTCATTGCTAGGAACGGAGATTGTATGTTTAAAAATAAAAAAGGTATCCATGCTGCAAAATTGTCTTAAACAATTTATGATTATTTTTAAGTAATAAAATATCACTAACAGTCAAGGATACCGAGATGAAAAATAATCAATTAGACTTTACTGGTCAAACACTTTACATCGGA
>JAHISP010000061.1 GCA_018818165.1 Bacteroidota bacterium
ATACTAACTATTTCGCAATTGGATTCAGAAGTTACATACGAAAACAATAAATATCCTTTTATTATTGAAGTATTAGATGACAAAACAAGTGTGCTAATTATTGCTGGTTCTCCATCGCCAGATCTGTCATTCCTTAATCAATCTTTAGCTAAAAATGAGAATATAAGACTTAGTAAAATTATTCAAATTGCTAGCAATAAATTTTTAGATAATGTAGATTATACGCGCAAAATTGATAGCGCAAAAGCAATAATTATGATTGATTTCCCTTCAAAAGAAACACCTCAAAATCTTTTCCAATCAGTTATTAATAACTTAAAATTGAAAAACACTCCTTATTTTTTAATTTTATCGGAGTTAACTGATTACACTCAACTAAAGAATTACAAAGATATTTTGCCTTTTGTTATTAAAAATGTTTCAAAAGATTACTCGTTTGTGCAGCCAAAAATTATTTCGGAAGGAAGTGGAATAATTAACAATTCTTCAGAATGGAAAAATTTATCACCAATTAGAATTGGGAACAAGCAAATTGAAGTTAAAGATAATTCATCAATATTAGTTTCAGGCAAGCTAAGGAATGAACAAATTGAAATACCATTAATTTTTACGCAAAAAGTTGCATCATCAAGAAGAATAGTGTTAAATGGATTTGATTTCTGGAAATGGGAATTGCAATCTGACAGAAAACTTGAAAATTTATTTACATCATTCATGAACAATTCAGTTAAATGGTTATCCACAAAAAAAGAAGAACTGATATTTATTACTACAAATAAAAACATTTATAATTCAAACGAAACTGTTGAATTTATTGGCAATGTTTATAACGAAACGCTGCAGCCAATTATTGATGCAGATTTGGAAGTCGAAATAAATTCTGATACTTACATTAACAATCTGAAGATACAATCAGATAATAATGGAATTTACAGCGGAAGTGTTGACATTGCTAAATCTGGTGATTTTAATTATGAAGGTACAATTAAAATTAAAGGTGAAAATCCTAAATTTGTTAAAGGCAAATTTATAATTTCTGATATTAAAATTGAAAATATTAACTTTGTTTTAAATAGTAATTATCTTAGATTTATAAGTAATACTTCGAGTGGAAAGTCTTTTAATATAGCAAATTATTCTGATTTGTTTTCAATGATTGAACAGCTTTCCATTATAAATACTAATGATGAAGCCGTAACCACAAAGTATGAATTATGGTATAATAAATGGATTTTACTAATTGTTATTTTATTTTTAGCAGTTGAATGGATTGTTAGGAAACAAAAAGGAATGTTATAAATAAAAATTGGAGATTAAAGATGAATTATGTAGAATGGGATGAAACTGTTATTGTGAACCACACTTCAATGGATAAAGAGCACAAGAAAATGGTGGAAGATACCAACAAACTTTATTCATATTTAACATCTAATAAAACTGCAAAAGCTAATAAATTACTAGTTAAAATTGTTCATGATTTAAAATATCATTTTGAAACTGAAGATTTATTAATGCAGAAAAGCAAAATTCCTCAATACATTTCTCACAAATTAGAGCACGAACGCTTTTATAATAAAATTAGAGATATTCTTACAAAAATAGAATTGGGCAAAGAAACTTTAACTATTGATCATCTTAAAATTGTTAAACTATGGTTTTTTAATCATCTAAAATTTAAGGACAAGCCACTAGCAAATTTTCTTAACGAACACAATATTAAATAATATTTTGTGTAACAGTGAAAATTATTTCGAGCTTCTTTGATTTTATAGTACCACGTTTCTGCCCATCGTGTATGGAGAAACTTAGCAGCAAAGAACAATTCATTTGTGAAACATGCTTTTCGCAAATTGATGAACTAACAGAACAAGAAATTATTAGCGAATATGAACGGAAATTTAGCAAGTCTAATTTTGTTGATAATTATACTTCCCTTTTCAAATTTGAAGAAAAAAGCAATATTCAAGATTTAATTCATGCTCTAAAATATAACCAAAAATTTAAGGTAGGAATTTTTCTTGGTGAAATGTTAGGACAAAGAAAAAAGGAGGTTTTGAATAGCTGGGAAATTGATTTAATTATTCCTATTCCATTATTCCATCTAAAAAAAATTGACCGCGGCTACAATCAAGCAGAATATATTGGTAAAGGATTAATGAAAAGTTTAGAAATTAAACTTGATAACTCAATTGCAAAAAGGATTAAAAATACTCAATCACAAACCAAATTGGATACTGAAAATCGAATTGCAAACATGAGTAATGCATTTGCGGTAAAGAAATCTAAAAAAGTAATTGGTAAAAACTTTTTAATTGTGGATGATGTAATAACAACAGGAACAACGGTGCATGAGCTTGCAAAAGTATTAAAAGAAAATGGAGCTGCTAAAGTTTATTGCCTTTCTGTAGCAACTCCATTAATATCACATACTATCGGGAGCAGTAACGCCCAAAATTGACAATCCATTTCGGATAACAATTTGAGTTGCTTGAGCTAACGCAATTCTAGCTTCGGCTAATTTTTTATCAGAGCCTAAAATTCTGCAATCCGTATAAAATCTATGAAAATTTGCAGCCAGTTCTTCTAAATAATTTGCAATTCTATGAGGTTCATAATTTTCGGCACTATAAAGAACTTCATCAGTGAATTGATGTAATTTTTTCATCAAGTTAATCTCCGCTTCTGTGTTCAGCATTTCAAGATTAGAAAAGGATGAATGCAAATCTTGTTCAATAGTCATTCTTAAAATTGAAGAAATTCTTGCATGCGCATATTGAAGATAAAATACTGGATTTTCTTCCGATTGTTTTTTGGCTAAATCTATATCAAAATTAAGATGACTTGATAAACTTCGCATATTGAAGAAATATCGCACAACATCTTTACCAACAGATTCTGTAAGTTCATCAAGAGTTATATAGTTTGCTTTTCTTGTTGACATTTTTACAACTTCACCCTTTTCTAAAATTGTAACAAATTGGTGGATTAAAACATCAACTTTTTCCGCATCAAACCCAAGCGCTTTAATTCCAGCTTTTACATCTGGAAAAGTTGCATTGTGATCCGATCCAAAAACATCAATAATTAAATCATATCCTCTATTAAATTTTGTAATATGATAAGCAATATCTGGTAAACGATAAGTTGGTTCACCGGTTGATTTTACAATAACTTTATCTTGTTCATTTCCAAGTTCTGTAAGTTTTAACCAAAGAGCATCGTCTTTTTCGTACGATAAATCTTTTTCTTTAAATTGCGAAAGTACATAATCAATTTTGCCTTCTTCGTATAATGAATTCTCGTTATAAAATATTTTCATTTTTATATCAAGATTTTCTAAAGTAGCCTTAATTTCCTTAAATATTTCCGTTTCTGCTTTATTTTTGAAAACCGTTTCATCTTTGTCGGCAAGAAGTTTGCTGCCATGTTCATCAATTAAAAGTTGAGCAATTTCTTTAATATATTCACCCTGATAATATTCTTCGGGAAACTCAACAGTTTCACCAAGCAAAGCCTTATAGCGTAGCTGAACGGATTCACCAAGCACACGCATCTGTCTGCCAGCATTATTAAAATAATACTCTCTATCAACCACATAACCGACAGATTCAAGAAGATTTGCAACAGTATCACCAATTACTGCATTTCTTCCGTGACCAACAGTTAACGGACCAGTAGGATTAGCTGAAACGAATTCCACATTTGCTTTCTTACCTAAATATTTATTCGATTTTCCAAATGCACATTTTTCAACATTAATTTGAGAAATTATTTTTGATAAGAAAATTGGCGTAAAACTAAAATTGATAAATCCGGGTCCCGCAATTTCAATTTTTTCAATAATGGTTTTATCGTAATCTAAATTTTCAATTATTTCAGAAGCTATTTCACGAGGATTTTTTTTCAACTCCTTTGTTAACAACATAGCAATGCTAGTTGATAAATCGCCGTGTCCTTTCTGATTTGGAACAGTAAAAAACATGTTGTTATTTTTTAAATATTCCAATTTCTCTGATGCAGCATCAAATAAACTTTTCAAATACTTTTTCAATTAAACTCCGGTAATATTTTAATTTATATCTGCCAATTCGTCATGAACAATTTCAACCTCTGCGTCACCCCAGAGTTTTTCGAGGTTATAAAATTCTCTAGCTTCTTTTTTAAAGATATGAACAATAACGTCAAAATAGTCAAGCAAAACCCAATTTAGTGTGTTATATCCTTCTTTAAAATGGCATTTAATTCCAATATCTCTTAATTTATCATCTACTTCATCAGCAATAGCTCTAACTTGCATATCAGAATCGGCAGAACAAATAATAAAATAATCGGCAATTGATGAAAGTCCTTGTAAATCAAGAATATGAACATCATAACCTTTTTTTGAAAGAATTAACTCAGCAATTCTTTTTGTAAATTCTTTTGTTTCCAATATCTAATCCTTTTTAATTGGTGATTGTTTGAAATAATCACGCCCAATAATAACTGTAACATCCACAAAATAATCATTATTAATCTGCGTAATAGCATTCCCCTCTTTAACATTTAGTAAACTAGCAACATACAAAGCATTTGATTTGTTGCCAATTCTATCAATTACTATTGTTTCATCAACATCAAACTGAATATAATTACCACTTTTAACTACATCAATATTGTTAGAGCGCAAAAAATCAGTATATCTATCAGCAACGCCACTAACTCCACAACCATTTAAAACTTCCAATTGAATAATTTCTGCTGGTTTTTGGGTAGTTCTAATATCAATTTCACTTTTGGAATTATTACTAAATTTAATAAAAAGCGAATAACCTAGATATATAATTACAGTGAGCAGCAAAAATATCAAAATATTGAGCATATAATTGTTCATTGAAGCAGTAATATGTCCATTTTGCATGATATTTTTTTGTTTTTGTTTAGTTGTCAAATTTCTTCTGTTTAGTAAATAAATAGTCCCCAAAACGGGGACTATAAAAATAAGAAATTTTCGGAATTAAAACCCTTCCATAAATCTACTTCGAGAAAATGGAGAATAATTATTGAAGCCGTTATAATAGCTATTGTAATATGTACCAGGTGGAGGATTTAGAAACTGAATTACTAAATTTGAATTTTCAGAAATTTTATAATTTAACTGTGCTCGCGAAAGGTAAATTCCATTTATCGATTTTTGATGCCCTTCACCAAATGAACTATATGGCGAAGCAACAAGACTTGCATCAACTTCAAGATTTAAATTTTCGAATAAACGAAATGCCATAGAATTAGTATAAGTACTTAGAGCTACTCCATTTCCACCAAATGCAGAATATGACATATTTATTGTGTGACTCATTTGAAAATTATCTGGACTCAAAAAGTTTGAAAGAAATCCCGAGGGAGAATAATTAGTAATTCCATTCATTATTGCTGGAGACAAATCTTTATCCTTAAATTGGGAAAAAGATAGCGAACAAATAAATAACGATATGATAACTAATTTCTTTAACATGGCTATAATATACAAAATTTTTGTTATCTCAATAAAACCATTTTTTGAGTAGCAACAAAACTTCCACTTTGCAAACGATAGAAATAAATTCCTGAAGTAAAATTACTTGCATCAAAATTAACTTCATAATTACCAGCTTTTTGTTGTTCGTTTACAAGTGTTGTTACTTCGCGTCCAAGAATATCAAATACTTTTAATGTTGTGGGTTGCACAGAATGGTATTCTGCACTAAGTGGTATTGAATATTTAATTGTTGTGCTTGGATTAAAAGGATTTGGGTAGTTTTGAGAAAGATAAAATTCATTTGGAACAATATTTTCGTTTACACTAACAGCCGCATCAAAATTTACGATAGCAATTGGTACACGGTTTATTTGATTTCCATCAGTGTAAACTATTTCTAGTTCTGAGTCATCATCTAAGTTTGCAATTTTAACAACATCAAATCTTTGTCCTTCAGAAGCAACAAGCAGGGAATCTATTGTTTCGTAAGTATAACTTGTAGAATCCCCAACATTTCCACCTTGGTATTCAATACGCACAATTGCTCCAATAGGTACTGCTCCGCGAGAGCCAAAAACAATATCCATTTTTCCATCATTATCAATATCACCAACTGCGCCGCCATTTAATCTTCCTAAATCGCTTATTTGTGGAGTAAGTGTAGCAACATTATAAGACTTTAAAACTTCAAAAGCATCTGGTTGTAAAACAAAAAAATTATTTGGCGAAGAAGCCCAACCGGCAACAACAATTTCTTTTGAGCCATCACCATCAATATCAACAGCATTTGCAGTCTTCCACGAGCCACCAGGAACTAGATTTTCCAAAGTAAGAGGAGCAGCCCAAGCACTACCTTCATATTTTACAATTGTAACTGCGCCGCTATTGTGAATCATATACATTGCATTATCTATAATTGCCATATCATAAAATGTACTAACATCAACTCCAAGCCCTAAACCAGAATGCTCCATAGTCCAAATTTCGGAACCATCTCCATCATCTGGAACATTGCTTAAGCCAATAACACCAAAACGATATAAATTACTACTACTTCTATCAACAAAGCATAATTCTAAATCGTTGTCAGAATCAATATCCGCTAATTCCATTTTTATTGGACGAACATCAACGTTATCATCATTCGCAATTGTCCATTGACAATTTGGTCTTGCGTTTCCAAATACCTCAACTCCAATTCCTTCACTTCCATCACCTCGAGCTTCAAAAACCAAAATTCTAGGTGGATTTGGATTAGCGCCACTCACCCAGTTTGCAGGAGCCCAAATAATTTCTGGTTTACCATCTTTATCCCAATCGCCAGTTGTTAAAGCACCCCAGCTATTTTGTTGAGGAATATCAGTTATTGTTGCCATCCAAACAGAATCCCAAGTGCCAGCATCTGGATTAAATTCAAATTTATAAATTTTAGGAATTTCCTCTGCGCCACCTTGGTCTAACATATTATTTACTGAATAAATTTCCATCCTTCCATCACCATCAAAATCAACGCCAGCAACCATTTCTCCCAAACCAGTATTTTCAATTGCTGGAACTGGGATTTCAAAAGTTCTTGTAAATGTGCCCTGTGCATAAATAGAGGTTATGCCTATAACTAAAAATAGATAAAACGCATTTTTCATTTTTACTCCTTGTTTAATTTAGTATGACAACGATTAAATTAGTAAAAAATAAATGAAAATGAAAGTCATTCTGTCTTATTAAAGTTGCGTCTATTCAACCACCAAGTACTACAGTTTTAAGATTAATTAGAAAAACATTTAATGGGGAGTTAAAATTTTATATTTTTATAGGTCTGTTATTGAGTTTTAAATTAACTCATCAATTAGCAATTTTACAAAATGAAACAGAACTAAATAGCAACTTCACTGCAATTCTAAACTAGATATTAATACATGAATTGAAAAGGTTGATTTCTGATAAATTGGGAATTTCCAAAATTGCTGAGTAGAATTGCGCCGAATATTTTTCTTGAGATGAAATATTAGGTGCTGAGTTAAAAATAAAAAGCCAATTAAGATTAAACTTACTATGTATAAACAAATTAGGATAGAAAATTGAAAAAGATTATTGCATTTTTATTTGTTCTATTAGTAACCTCAAGTTGCACTTCCTCAAATAATGATAGTGTAAATGTGTATTCCCCATCAAAAAATATCGAGGTAAATTTCCAATTATTGGATGAAGGAATTCCAGCATATTTAGTTAAATTTAATGGAATTAGTGTAATTGATACTTCCAAACTTGGATTTGATTTTAAGGAATTTTCTGCAATTAAGAAAAATTTCAAAATTGTGGATGTTCAAGAAAATAGTTTCAATGAAACTTGGCAAATGCCTTGGGGTGAAACAAAAGATGTTGTTAATAATTACAACGAAATTATTGTCACTTTGCAAAATTCTGATATTGAAATATCTACTTTCAAAATTCATTTTAAGGTTTATGACGATGGAATTGGCTTTAGATATGAATTTCCACATCAAAATAATATCGATTCAATCATAATTTTGGACGAAAATACTGAGTTTAATTTAACCGAAAATCACACTTGTTGGTGGATTCCTGGTGATTGGGATATTTACGAGCATCTTTATAACAAAACCAGTTTTACCGAAATTGATGCTCTTGCAAAAGCAAAGCATGTTAATCTTGCTCAAACTTATATTCCAGAAAATGCTGTAAATACTCCCGTTACGATGCGAACATCCGATGGAATTCATTTAAGTTTTCACGAAGCTAATCTTACTGATTATCCAGGAATGACTTTGAAAATTGATAAAGATAAATTACTTATGTCAAGTGAATTAGTTGGTTCCGATAGACTTGGTTTTAAGGCTAAATTAAAATTTCCATTTAATACTCCTTGGCGAACAATCCAAATTGCAAATAAAGCTGCCGAGCTTATTGATTCAAAACTTATTGTAAATTTGAACGAACCAAATAAACTTGGTGATATTAGTTGGTTCAAACCAAAAAAATATATGGGTATTTGGTGGGAAATGCATCTTGGAAAATCTCAATGGAGTTATTCCAATAATGGAAAACCACACGGATTGCATGGCGCAACAACTGAAAATGCAAAAGCATTTATAGATTTTGCTTCAGAAAATGGATTTGGTGGTGTGCTTGTTGAAGGTTGGAACACAGGTTGGGAAAAATGGGTTGGTTTTGAAGATAGAGAAGGTGTTTTCGATTTTGTAACACCATATCCAGATTATAATTTGGAAGAAGTTGTTCGATATGCAAAAGAAAAAGGTGTTGAAATAATAATGCATCACGAAACTTCTGCTGCTCCACGAACTTATGAGCAACAACTTGATACAGCTTTTGCATTAATGAAACGACTCGGAATTCACTCCGTAAAAACTGGATATGTTGGAAAAATAATTCCAAAAGGTGAATATCATCACGGTCATTGGATGGTTAAACACTACAGAAAAGTTCTTGAAACGGCTGCAAAATATCAAGTTGCAGTTAATGCTCACGAGCCAATTAAAGATACTGGAATTAGAAGAACTTATCCAAATGCAATTTCTCGCGAAGGAATGAGGGGACAAGAGTTTAACGCTTGGTCATCGGATGGTGGAAATCCTCCAAATCATTTGCCAACAGTGGCTTTTACACGAATGCTTGCTGGACCATTTGATTTTACTCCAGGTGTTTTTAATATAAAATTGGAACCATATAAAAAGGATAATCAAGTAAATACAACTCTTGCACAACAATTGGCTTTATATGTTGTTATTTATAGTCCAATACAAATGGCTTGCGATTTAATCGAAAATTACAAAGATCAACCAGCTTTCCAATTTATAAAAGATGTTGGAGTTGATTGGGACAAAAGTATTACTCTAAATGGCGAAGTTGGTGAATTTGTTACAATTGCTAGAAAAGAAAAAAATAATGATAATTGGTTTGTTGGAAGCATCACTAGCGAAGTTGCAAGAGATATAGAAATAGATTTTGGATTTCTTGATGCCAAATTAAAATATAATGCAACAATTTATCAAGACGGCAAAAATGCTCATTGGAACGATAATCCAACTGATATTGAAATAAAGAATATGGAAATTGACAAGAATTCAAAAATCAATTTTCATCTTGTAGCCGGTGGCGGATTTGCAATTAGTCTTGTGCCTATAAAATAATTTTTAACAATAACCGCAAATGCGTGAATCAAATTTTATCCGTGCATTTGCAACAAAATTAATTAGTCTAACAGCTTTCAAATAACCAATCATTAAAAATTACATTTTTTTTGGATGATAACATTTGCATATGTGTTCAAATGTTATTTATATTTTGATATGAAAGAAACAAAAATTGAACCTGTATGTGAAGTTGAAATTGTTGACCCCCAAAAGGTACTTGAAACAAAAAAGAAAATTTCTAACGTGGATCAAGTATTAGAGATGGCTGATATTTTCAAATTACTTGGTGAGCCAACTCGTTTGAAGATTGTTCTATCACTTATTAATAGCGAACTTTGCGTTTGCGATCTTGCAGCAGCAATGGAAGCAAATGTTTCAACTGTTTCTCATCAATTAAGATTGTTACGAAATGCTAGATTAGTGAAATATAGAAAAGAAGGAAAAATGGTTTTTTATTCCATTGACGACAATCATATTGCCGATACTATAAAAAAAATTAAAGAGCATACTGAAGAGTAATGAAAAATAATTTTATAAATAAATCAACAAATATTCTTTTAATACTTACACTTATTAGCCATCTGTCATTCTTCCATAATTTGTTGGATAACTATGTTATTTGTTCTGGAAGCGACGGACATATTGCAATAGAAAATGTAAATGATTGTGATGATTGCAGCAATATTCAATTTAACGGAGATAAAAAATCAGTTGAATTTAGTTCGCAAAACTGCGAAGATACCGCCATCGATCAAAACTGTTTTGAAGATGATGAATTTATTCACAAGGACAGAATTGTTATTACCACCAATATTTTAAAACTTGCAGCAATATTTGAAAACACCAACTACGAAAAAGAGTTTAATAATTCATACTTTAACCACGATTTAGAAAATTCAATTCTAGAAAGCTACACTACTATATCCCTTCTAATTTGATACTATTTATCCAATAGTACTAATTATCAACTTATTTCAAAAAATTTATTAAAGTAAAAGCAAAGGAGTTTTTATGCACAAATCAATGTGTATAATTTCAGCCGTTTTGTTTGGTCTATTTTCAGTTTCAGTATATGGACAAACAAGCGGTGAATTAACAATTGAAAAAGCAGTTTCGATGGCAGTACAAAATAATCCGGAACTTCACTCGTTGAGATATGAGATTGATGCCCTTGAAGCAGCAAAGATGCAGAGCGGTTTAATGCCAAATCCAGAGTTGGGAGTTGAAGCCGAAAATATTCTTGGCAGTAAAGATTTTAACGGTTTTGGCAATAGTGAAATAACTGCGCTTTTAAGCCAGGATATTTTACTTGCTGGTAAAATAAACAAGCGAGTTAAAGTTGACGAATTGAACGTAACGCTTGCTGAATGGGATTATGAAACAAAAAGAATTGAAATTATTACGGATATAAGAAATGTATTTCAAAATGCGTTAGCCGTAAACCTTCTTATTGAAAAGAATGAAGAGCTTATAAAAGTATCGGAAGAGTTTGTCGCAAACTTACAGAGACGTGTTGATGCCGGTAAAATTTCTCCTGCTGAAATATCCCGCGCAAAGATTATTCTTAACTCATTGAAGATTGATCTGAACCGTTTACAATCCGAATATGAAATTTACAAAGTGGAATTGCTCTCACTGATTTATCAGCCCGATTTAAAAATAGATTCACTCGCGGGTGAACTTAAATACCCTGTTGATATTCCGAGTTATGACTCATTCTTAGAACAGTTAGAGAACAATCCAAAACTTAAAAGATATGAAAGCGAATATGCTAAACGAACGGCAGTTGCTAATTTTGAAGAATCGAAAGCCATACCAGATTTAACAATAAGCGCGGGATTCAGAAGATTAAATGATGTTAATGCAAATACATTTTTAATCGGAGCATCAATAGCACTGCCTATTTTTGATAGAAACCAAGGTGCTATTCATGAGGCAAAAATCCGTGTCGATCAAAAAAAGAGAGAATATGAATCCGTTAAAAATAGATTAACTCTGCAATTAAATGTTCTTTACAAAAGATTTATGGCAGTAAGATCAACCGCAGAACAGCTTAAGAAGGAATCGATACCGCAGGCGAAAGAAGCATTTAAAATTATTAAAGAGGGTAATCTCGTTGGAAGATTTGCCATACTAGATGTGCTCGACGCCGAACGTACTTTGTTCGAGCTGCAGAATCAATACTTAAATATTATCGGTGAAATCTATTCTGTTCAAACGGAAATAGAAGGATTAATTGCAAAGGAAATAAAATAAAGGATAAATAACTATGGAAAAGAAAAATAAATTAATTTATTTAATTATTGGTATTGTCATCGGTGCCGTTGTTGCTTTTGAGATTTTAACATTACTGAAAAGTAGTGGAGATACGGAAATGCATTCTGCTGAAGCAGCCGGACACGCTGAAGAAAACAACGAAGGCGATGAACACCAAGAGGAATCCGTAAAGCTGACCGATTCCGAAATTAATGAACTAGGCATTCAACTTGAAAAAGTTAGTTCGAAAAAACTACAAATGCATACCGATTTAACCGGTGAAATTGTAACCGATCCGGATAAACTTGCTCATATTGTTCCAAGGTTTGCCGGAGTTGTTAAAACGGTTTCTGTAAAAATTGGCGACAAAGTTAAAAAGGATGAAGTAATTGCAGTTATTGAAAGTAATGAAAGTTTAGTTAATTACGAAGTAAAGTCTTCTATTGACGGAGTTGTGCTCGAACTTCATATGACTCCTGGTGAATTAATCGGAGATGATAAACATATTGTTACAGTAGCCGATTTACGTTCGGTTTGGGCAGAGCTGAATGTACATCAAAAAGATATTGATAAAATTAAATTGGGTCAGAGTGCTCAAATCTATTTTAACGATATTGAAAATGCTGTAAGTGGAAAAATATTCTATTTAAGTCCTACCGTTGATGTACATAGCCGAACGGCAACTGCAAGAGTCCGTTTGAATAATTCCTCTGGTTACTGGAAACCAGGTATGTTTATAATATCAAAAGTACTAACGAATTTTGTTGAAGTTGATAGAGCCGTAACACTTAATGCAATTCAAAATTTTGAAGGGCGAAAAGTTGTGTTTGTTAGAGAGGGTGAAAATTTCAAACCACAGCCGGTAACAATTGGCAAAACAAATACAAATTACGCCGAAGTGTTAACCGGCTTAAATACTGGACAAACTTACATTGCCGAAGGTGCTTTTGTAATTAAATCGGAATTGTTGAAAGAATCTTTTGGTGGCGGTCATGGTCATTAATTATAGGAGGACTAAATGAATAAAATAATAGATTTTGCACTTAAAAATAGACTGCTAATCACTGTTTTAGCGATAGTTGTTTTTGTAGGCGGTTATTTCAGTTATAATAAATTACTAATAGATGCATTCCCTGATGTATCGCCTTCTCTTGTTCAGGTATTTACCGTTACCGAAGGCTTGGCGCCGGAAGAAGTTGAAAAATATGTAACATTTCCAATTGAATCAGCATTGAACGGTTTGCCAAACCTTGAAAACATCCGATCAGTTTCAAACTTTGGTTTATCTGTTGTAAATATTTACTTTGAGGACGGGACAGATATTTATTTTGCTCGGCAAATTGTTAACGAAAGATTGCAGGAAGCGCGTGAACAAATACCTGAAGGATTCGGTGATCCGCAGATGGGACCTATTTCAACTGGAATGGGGTTGATTCTTTTTTATTATCTCGAAGATACAACCGGCACATATACACTTACCGAACTTAGAACAATCCAGGACTGGATTATTAAGTATCAACTTCAAACAGTTCCCGGAGTTACAGAAGTACTCGGTATTGGTGGATGGGAAAAACAATTTCACATAGTTGTTAATCCAAATTCTTTACTGCGTTACGATATTGCCGTGAATGATTTGGTGGATATAATTAAGAAAAACAATCTAAACGTTGGCGCATCATATATTGAACGGGATGCTGAAGAATTTTTGGTTCGTTCTGTTGGATTGGCAACAAAAATTGAAGATTTAGAAAATATCGTAATTAAATCCGAAGACGGCACACCAATTTATTTGAATCAAGTTTCGGAAATAAAAATAGGTGGTGCAATAAGAAGGGGACTCCAAACTAGAAATGGAATTGGAGAAGTTGTATCTGGTCAAGTGGTGAAACTATTCGGAACAAACTCTTCAACTGTAATAAGCGATGTTGAAAAGAAGATGGCAGAGATAAACAAAACTCTTCCCGAAGGAATAAAGATTGTTCCATATTACGAACAGAAATCACTTGTTGAAGCAGCCGTAAGTACTGTCACCAATGCGTTACTGCAAGGAATCGCCCTCGTAGTAATTGTGTTAATTTTGCTTATGGGATCTATGCTTCCAAGTGTTGTTGTTGCTTTATCAATTCCCTTCTCTGTTTTGTTCGCGTTTATCGGGATGGAGTATTTTGGTATATCAATCAACTTAATGTCGTTTGGCGGACTCGCCATAGCAATTGGAATGATGGTTGACGGGAGTATTGTGCTTGTTGAAAATGTGGATAGACTCAAACGGGAATCATCACCAGATGAAAATTTTATTTATATTGTTGCCAAAGCGAGTAAAGAAGTTTTGCGCCCCATTATCTTTTCTATAGTAATAATTATTACTGTTTTTATTCCTTTGTTTACTTTACATGGAGTTGAAGGTAAAACGTTCAGACCTCTTGCTTATACAATTGCTCTCGCTATGCTCGGTTCACTAATCTTTGCAATGTTCTTAGCGCCTGTGTATTCTTCATTCCTGTTAAAACAGAAGAAGAAAAAAATTGCCAAGGATGAACCTAAAGAGAATTTTATAATTCGGCTGCTGTTGAAAATATATAATCCCGTCGTTAAGTTTTTCGTTAAAACCCGAATTGCAGCGGTAGTACTGGGAGTAATAATTATTATTGTGGGAATATTTCTTTATCCCCGGCTTGGATCGGAATTTACACCAACTTTACAGGAGGGGACAATAGTAGTCAAGATTTCTATGGCGCCATCTATATCCCTTGAGGAAAGTAAGAAAACAACTCTTCTTCTTGAAAAGATAGTGAATGAAGTAAAGGAAGTAAATGGAACAGTAACAAGGATAGGCAGGGGCGAAGTAGGAGCACATACCGATCCAATCAATAGTGCGGAAATAACTGTCCTCTTAAAACCGGAATCCGAATGGAGAGAAGGATTTACTCAAGCGGATATTGAAGAAGCAATTCGAGAAAAATTAAGTTCATTCCCAGGAATTCTTGTTAATTTTACTCAGCCTATTCAGATGTCGGTTGATGAATTATTGGAAGGTGTTAAAGCCGAGCTTGCCGTTAAACTATTTGGTGATGATTTGAATATGCTTAAATATAATGCTGAAAGGATTGCTGCTACTATTCGGGCTGTAGAAGGCGCGGCTGATATACAGGTGGATCAAATTAGCGGTAAACCGCAGCTTAAAATTACTGTAAACCGACACGCAATTGCCCGCTACGGGTTAAATCTTGCGGATGTTCAGCAGGTTATTAAAACAGCAATTGGTGGAGAAACATCTGGACAGATTTTCGAAGGTATAAGACGGTTTGATATTTTTGTCCGCTTAGCGCCGGAATACAGAAATAACAAAGCAGTAATTAATGAACTGCTGATAAGCACACCGACTGGAATGCAAGTTCCGTTAAGCCAGGTTGCCGACATTGAAGAAATTGAGGGACCGCGACAAATTACACGCGAACAGAATCAACGCTTTATTATCGTACAATGTAATGTTGTTGGCAGAGATATCGGGGGTTTTGTTGAAGAAGCTCAAAAGGAAATTGACGAAAAGGTAAACTTGCCGGTTGGTTATTACACAACTTGGGGCGGACAATATAAACTACAGCAGGAAGCAAACAAACGATTCGCACTTGTTATCCCTATTACACTATTGATTGTATTCTTCTTGCTCTATTCCAGTTTCAACTCGATGAAAAATACTTTGCTAATTTTTATAAATATCCCGCTTGCTCTTGTCGGTGGAGTTATAGCGCTTTGGTTAACTAACCAAAACCTTTCAGTACCGTCATCCGTCGGTTTCATTGCGCTCTTTGGTATTGCTCTGCAGAATGGAATGGTACTTGTTACATATCTTAATCAATTGTTGCGCGGAGGAATGCCTATTGATGAAGCTTCGATTGAAGGTGCAAAGCTGAGACTTAGACCGGTTCTGATGACTGCACTAACAACAATGCTTGGTTTGATGCCATTGCTTCTTGGCACCGGCACAGGAAGTGAAGTTCAAAGACCACTTGCTACCGTAGTCATAGGAGGCTTGTTTACTTCAACTATACTTACTCTGATTGTTTTACCAGCGTTATACAAATGGTTCCCAGTTAAAGTACAGTCAGGAGAGATGTAGACACGAATTTCACATTTAACACGAATAATAAATGTTGTAGCACAGATTACTAATCTGTGCTACGTCAATCAAATTTGGAGAATAAAAATGAAAGAGATAAAAGCAATAATAAGACCGTTCAAATTGGATGATGTAATTACCGCACTTTATAGTGTTGATGGATTACCTGGCATTACGATTTCAAAGATTCATGGGTTTGGTAAATCCAAAGCTAAAAATTCCGAAGATGAAATAAGAGATGGATTGCATGCTTTTGTTGAAAAGGTGAAACTGGAATTAGTTGTTCACAATGAGATTGTTGACGAGGTGGTTGATTCCATACAACGCATCGCATATACAGGTAATCCCGGCGATGGAAAAATATTTGTAATTGAGGTCAGCAACACAATCAAGATACGTACAAATGAAAGAGGTGAAAAAGCAATATAATATTTTGTAAATTATCGTTTTCATTAATTACGATTGGAAAAATATATGGAATTATATAAATCAATCTTTCTCTTTTTCTTGCGAGACTTACCTTGGTGCCTCTCGCACTTGGAGCATGTGAGCTGGGTAAAGAGATTGAAGCACCGATGGCAATTGTAATTTTTAGCGGTCTATTTAAATCAACCACATTAAATATGATAGTTGCTCCAAGTCTATTTCATAAATTTGACAAAGGGAAATAGTTATGATTTATTACATAATAAAAGTTGTGATATCGGCTACATTGATAGTAGCCATTTCCGAAGTATCAAAAAAGAGTTCATTGATTGGGGGCATTCTTGCTTCCGTACCTCTTCTTTCCGTATTAGGAATGATTTGGTTATATATTGATACAGGCAGTAACCAAAAGATAGCTCAATTTTCGACAAGTGTATTTTGGCTTGTTATTCCGTCGCTTTCACTTTTTATTGTGCTGCCACTTTTACTAAAGATGAAAATGAGTTTCTATGTCGCGCTTCCCATTTCATTGGTCGTGATGGTAATATTCTATTATTTAATGATATTTATCTTGACCAAAGTTGGAATAAAACTTTAATTGATTTTTTTGATTTGTAATTTTTGATTACGATCGATTAACTGCGTATTGCAAGTGCATTACAATTTGTATTGTTGGAATTGCCGTCATTATTATGTATTTATCACTGAGTGTTTAGATGAAAAATATTATTTATGAGTCAACTATAAAATGTCCAAACTGCGGGTTTGAGAAAGAACTGAGAATGTCCGAAGATGCTTGTATGCATTTTTACGAATGCGAAAATTGCAAACAATTATTAAAACCTTTGGATGGCGACTGCTGTGTTTTCTGTTCGTATGGAACGGTAGTTTGTCCGCCGAAACAGAAAGAAAATAAGTGTTGTTAAAAAATAAAAGAGTAAAACAATGTCACAAAGCAATTCACATACGCACGAAGTAAAAGATTTCGGTAAAGCTTTCGCAATCGGGATTGCTTTGAACGTAGTATATATAGTTATCGAAGTAATATATGGCTTAATTGTAAATTCACTTGCTTTAATTGCCGATGCCGGGCACAACCTTAGCGATGTACTTGGGTTAATAATTGCTTGGGTTGCTAGTTATCTAGTCAAAAAATCAGCAACAAAAAAATATACATATGGATTAAAAAAATCATCCGTGCTTGCTGCTTTCATAAACGCAATGATCCTTCTGGTTGCAATCGGTATTATTATTTGGGAAGCGATTGGTAGATTTGCCGAACCACAGCAGATTGAAGGAACCATAATTATGATTGTTGCTGGAATAGGTGTTTTTATAAATGCCGTAACCGCTTTACTCTTTTTTTCAGGTAGAAAGCATGACTTAAATATAAAAGGTGCATTTTTACATATGGCTGCCGATGCTGGAATTTCACTAGGTGTTGTAATTGTTGGACTCGTGTTAACTTTTACAAATTTATATTGGCTCGACCCAGTTATGAGTATTGTAATAGCATTGATTATATTTTGGGGCACTTGGGATTTACTGAAAGATTCCACCAGCTTAGCACTCGATGCGGTTCCGAAAGAAATAGATAAAGATGGTGTTGAAAATTATTTTGATTCGATGCCACAATTAAAGAGTTTTCACGATTTGCATATCTGGGCAATGAGTACAACTGAAACTGCTCTTACCGTTCATGCTGTAGTTGAAGATGGTTGTAGCAACAATGAGCTAATTGACAAAATAAGCGAAGATATGAGACATCAATTCAATATTGTTCATACAACTATTCAATTTGAAACCAAAGGAGACAAAGTTTGCAATCAGAATCATATTTAACGAAGTCTATTTACCGCATTGCAAAAATGGATTGCTCTACTTCATAAAAATATGCCAAATCACTATCCAGCATAACTTGTTCACCACGTATTATGTAAATTTTCTTCATAATTTCAGAAGAATTATATGCACTATTTCTTTGTCTAATTTTTCCATAATATTTAATCAGTCACAATCTGTAAATACTTATTACTGTTAAAATATAAATACAAATACGCGGTTAAAATTTAATTATATATTTATGGCGTCATATTTACTACATTTCTTAAACCAAATCGAAAAACTCTGCATTAACAAGTTCTTTAAGTTCAATAGGATTTAATTTCATCTGAGTTCCACGAACACCAGCGCTTATATAAATTTCATCAAATAACTGTGCTGTTTCATCAATAAATACGGGGAATTGTTTTTTAAGTCCAATTGGTGTGCAACCGCCTTTTACATATCCAGTAAGCGGAAGAAGTTCTTTTTCCTTTATCATTTCAATGTTTTTTGTTCCACTTGCATTTGCAGCTTTTTTGAGATTTAGAGTTTCATTTCCTGGAATTACGAAAACAAAATACTCATTATTATTAGAACGGGTTACAAGAGTTTTGAAAACTGATTCTGGTTCGGCTTCAATTTTTCGAGCTACTGAAATTGCATCTATTTCTTCAATGCTAAACTCGTAATTGAATAATTGAAATTGGATATTATTTGCTTCTAAAATCCGTATTGCGTTTGTCTTTTTCATTTCAACAAATATTCACGAATGCACTAATGTTTTTACATTAGAATAAATCCTCCGAGGTTTCTTAAAACCTCGGAGGATTAAATCTACTTCTAATGGCATCACTAAGTGAAATTAATAATCCTATTATTTTTTTGCTTTCTGTTCAATAATTAAATCAGCAAGAATAAAACCAGATTCTTCTAATAACGGGTCATCTACACGAAGATTTTCTTTAGCAACTTCGTCTTTTTCTGGAATAACAAGATTTTCCGATTTAACACGTTCATTTTCACGAGTATCTTTTTTAGCTTCGTTTTCGTCACGTTCTTTTTGTCGAATATCTTTATTTAATGAATACTCTGTTTTTTCTTTGTGAATTTTATAATCCTCAATATCTTCAGCTAAATATTGAAATTCCAAATTATCTGCAATTCGTTTTTTGTGTTTACTAATTAAAGTAGGAAAATAGCTTGATAAATCGCCATATTTTTTAAAATTGGCAGTTTCAATTTGATCCCAAACTAAAGCACTTGGTTCAGATGCTTCGCCAAATTCATCTCGTGGAATTGATGGAAATTCAATTTCTGGAATTACTCCAAGTTTTTGAGTGCTACTTCCGTTAATTCTATAAAATTTGGCTATAGTAATTTTTAATTTCCCTAATTCTTCTTCTTTAGTTGGCATAAAGCGATTTAAATCTATTAAGTTTTGAACTGTTCCCTTTCCAAAACTTTGCTCACCAAGAATAATTCCTCTACCATAATCTTGAATTGCACCAGCAAAAATTTCTGACGCCGATGCGCTATATCTGTTAATAAATACCGCTAAAGGTTTATCAGTAAATATTGCTTTATCTGGATCTTCATCAACTTCAATATTTCCATTAGAATTTTTCACTTGAACAACAGGACCTTCTTCAATAAAAAGACCGGTTAACTCAACTGCTTCTTGAAGTGAACCACCGCCATCGTTACGTAAATCAATAATAAATCCATCAACATTTTCTTTATTAAGCTCAGTAATTAACTTTTTAACATCGCGCGTTGTACTTTTGTAATCAGGGTCACCCTTTCGCTGAGCTTCAAAATCTATATAGAATGCTGGAATATCAATAACACCAAGTTTAAAAACTCTGCCTTCTTCTTCAACTTTAATTATTTTTGAACTTGCAGCTTGTTCCTCAAGTTTAATTTTATCACGTACCAATCTAACTTCTTCAGTAGGCATATCGAGTGTCGCATCAGCTCTTAAAATTGATAGGCGAACCATTGTTCCCTTTTTTCCACGAATTAGCTGAATTACATCATCCAAGCGCCATCCAACAATATCAATAACTTCACCATCTTCACCTTGAGCTACACCCACAATACGGTCGTTTTCAAAAAGCTTTTCACTTTTGGCTGCAGGACCGCCAGGAATAATTCTTGCAATTGTTGTATAATCATCCTTTGCCATTAAAGAGGCACCTATTCCCTCAAAAGAAAGCGACATTGAAATATCAAAATTATCTGAAGTAATTGGCGAAAAATAATTTGTGTGTGGATCTATTGCGCTTGCAAAAGCATTCATATATAACTGAAATAAATCTTCCTCTTTATATTGAAGAATAATTTTGTGAAATCTTTTATATCTATCAACTAAAGTTTTGGAAGTTTTTTCCCATTCCTCTTTTTGTAAATTTTTATTTAACGCATCATTTTTTAATCTTTTTCTCCAAATTTCATCTAACTCTAATTCTGATTTTGCCCAAGCAGATTTTCCCCTATTTGGCTCAAAGCTCTCATTAACAGTGTAATCAAATTCGGTTTCCATTCTTTTAATTATGTAATTTACTCTTGAATTCATTCTACTTTTGTAAACATTAAAAATATCGAATGGAGCAGATATATTTCCAGATTTCAAAAAATCATCAAGCAAATATCTATATTTTTCAAAATTATCAATATCCGATTGCAAAAAATAAACACGATTATAATCAAGTGATTTTAGGTAATTATCAAAAATTACAGATGATAAAGAATCGTTTAAATCTACTTTTTTATAGTGGTATTTCATTAGCAAAGTGGTTACAATTTGGTCAACTTTTGAATGAAATTTATTTGGAGTGAACACCTTAAATGTGTCAATTTGTCCTACATTTTCAGCAAAATGTTCTCCAGTTTGAGCAAAGCTATATATAGAAATAATACTTGCAAAAATTAAAATAATGATTTTTTTCATATGCCTTTTTTTCCAATTATTAAAAGTAACGTTATAAACAAATAAAGGAGTCATTTGTTTCCCAATTATTAATTCTTTTTTATTTGTGAGTGAATTTAATTATTTTTTAAGACTATTGAGATGAAACTTGTAATTTTTACATTTTATTTTGGAATTAAATGAATATTGAACAGATTCAATTGCATTGTAATAAGAAAAAAGGAGTAACAGAAAGCTTTCCTTTTGATGATGAAACATTGGTTTTTAAAGTTGCAAATAAAATATTTTGTTTAGCAAGTTTAACTCCTCCTTTAAGTATTAATTTAAAATGCGACCCTGAAAAAGCTATTGAATTAAGAGAACATTTTGACGAGGTAATTCCCGGTTACCATATGAACAAAGCGCATTGGAATACAATAATGCTGGATGGCACTTTAAGAAATCCTCAAATTGAAAGCTGGATTGATGATTCTTACAATTTGATAGTTAATTCTTTACCAAAAAAAATAAGAGTTGATTTTGAAAAGGAATAGACCAAATAATTTGCTGCGAAAATAATTCTATTTATTTACAGTTTTTAAATTTAGAAGTTCTACAAATGGTTCAAAATCGCGATCATTATGCAGCAATTCCAAATTATTTTCAATACAGAAAGTGGCAATAATTACATCTATTGTTTTGCGGATTGTAATTCCATTTTTTCTGAGAAAACGAAAATTGTCAGCACTTTTTATTGCCATTTCTTCACCCAGAATATTCAAAATTGGAAATTCATTCAAAATAAGTTTTGCTTTCTGATAATCGCTGTCACTTTTAAAACCTTGAAGAACTTCTGTTAAAATAAAATCACCAATTACAACAACTTCTCTTCCAAGAATAGAATCAAGTTTATCTACTTGCCAATTATCAACTCCGTTGAAATAATCAATAATTACAGTTGAATCAACAAATATCATTTGTCAGTTCTCATTTCAGAAAGATCGCCTTCCCATTTAAGAGCTCCTCTGTAATTTTTTAATTGAGCTTGTTTTTTTGTTTGAATAAGTAATTTCAGTGCTTCTTCAACTACATCTTTTTTTGTTTTTAACAATGATACTTGTAATGCCATATTCATTAAATTATCATCAATTACAATATTGGTTCTCATACTAATCTCTTACATTTTAGTGTGTATTATTGTTATGAATCTACACATTAAGATAAATATTAGCAAATCCTATTAACAAAATTCAACAATAAATTTCAGATATCTGAAGCAACATAACGGCAAAGACATCAATTGACAATGTTTAGCTGATTTCCATTTAAAAATGCTCTTACATTATCCACAGCTATTTTCATTAATCTTTTTCTTGCAGCTATTGTAGCCCAAGCAATGTGTGGAGTAATTACACAATTTTTTGCAGACAATAATGGATTATCTTTTAAAGGCGGTTCAGTTGAAAGAACATCCAATCCAGCACCTGCAATTTTACCGTTATTTAACGCATCTGCTAAATCTTGTTCGTTTATCAATCCACCACGTCCAGTATTTATAATATAAGCAGACGATTTCATCATGCTTAAAATTTTTGCATTCACAAATTCTGAATTTTCATTTGTTAGTGGAACGTGAAGTGACACTACATCACAATTATTAAATATTTCTGGTTTATCTGCTACAGTCACATAATCTGGAATTTCTTTTATTTCGCTTCTGTTATTTGCAAGCACATTCATTCCAAAAGCATTTGCAATTTTTGCAACGGCTCTACCAATTCTTCCAAAACCTATAATTCCAAATGTTAATCCTTGCAACTCAATTAAAGGAGTTTTAGAATAACTAAAATCAGCTGAATTTGCCCACTCTCCTTTGTGAACAGATTTATCATGAACTCCAACATTTATAACTAATTCCAACAAAAGTGAAAAGGTAATTTGCGCAACGGAGTCGGTGCTGTATGCAGGAACATTTGTTACCACAATTCCTTTTTTTGCAGCAGCTAAAGTATCAACCACATTGTATCCTGTAGAAAGAACTCCAACATATTTCAAATTTGGGAGTTGAGAAATTAAACTATCAGTAATAACAGTTTTATTTGTAATTACAATTTCAGCATCTTTACTTCGTTCAATTGTTAAATTGGCTTCCGTTCTATCGTAAACTTTAAGATTTCCTAGTTTTTCAAGTTCAGCCCAACTTAAATCACCTGGATTTAATGTAAATCCATCTAATACAACTATGTTCATATTTTATCCAATACTTTAAACCAAATTCTTTATTTAAATGTAAGATTATTTCCAAGAAAATAGTAGCATCAATTTTAGTCAAAAATATCTCTTTCTCCATTGCAAATAACAAAATCTTATTTAATTTTACATTATTGAAAAATTAATTTGGATTAAAATAATGAGAGAATACGAAGTAGCATTAAACCAGAATTCGTTAGTAAAATATTTGCGAAAACCAGCTATTGAATTTACACGTCACGACATTATTAGATATATCGAGGAAAATGAAATTGAGCAAGTCAATTTTCAGTTTGTGAATGAGAATGGAAAGTTAAAGACACTAAACTTTGTTATAACATCAAGAGCTTATCTTGAATCAATATTATCAACAGGCGAAAGGGTTGATGGCTCAAGCCTCTTTTCATATATTGATGCTTCGACAAGTGATTTATACGTTATTCCACGTTTTAAAACCGCTTTTGTTAATCCGTTTTCCGAAATTCCTACAATAAATCTTTTTTGCTCATTTTACACAAAAGAAGGTCAGCCGTTGGCTAGCGCGCCAGAAAATATTTTACGTACCGCAAGTCGAAGATTTACAAAAGCCACTGGACTTAAAATAAAAGCGCTTGGCGAATTAGAATATTACATTATTGCGGATAACGATGTAAACAAAGATTATCCCGCTCAAGACCAAAAAGGATATCACGCATCAACTCCATTTGCCAAATTTGAATTTATTAGAACAGAAGCTATTAAATTGCTTGCAAAGTGCGGTGCAAAAATAAAATATGCTCATTCCGAAGTTGGTAATTTTACTACTGAAGACAAATATTATGAACAACATGAAATTGAATATAACGCCGTGGATATTGACGAAACTGCTGATCAATTAGTATTAGGCAAATGGATTTTAAGAAATCTTGCTTATAAATATGGAGTTGATATTAGCTTTGCACCAAAAATATCTGTTGGAAAAGCCGGCAGCGGACTTCACATTCACTATATGATTGTTGATGAACAAGACAATAATCTAATGATTGATAATGATAAGCTTAGTGAAATTGCAATTAAAACAATTGCAGGTATTTTGGATAAATCAAAATCTTTAACTGCTTTTGGAAATACAATTCCAACGTCATATTTGCGTTTGGTTCCGCATCAAGAAGCGCCAACAAATATTTGTTGGGGAGAAACAAACCGCTCAGCATTGATTCGCATTCCACTTGGATGGATTCTTAAAACAGAAATGATTAAAAATGCAAACCCCTACGAAATTGCGGACGTTCCTTATATTCCAGGAAAGCAAACTGCTGAATTTCGAGTACCCGATGGCTCGGCAGACATTTATCATCTTCTTGCTGGAATGGTAATGGCAATGCAGCACGGAATTGAATTACCTAATAGTTTGGAAGTAGCCGAAAGTTTGCGAATAGAAGAAAATCTTTTTGCAAACGATGCTCTAGCTGAAAACTTAAAACATTTACCAACTTCTTGTGCAGAATCTGCTGATGAATTAGAAAAAGAAATTGATTTCTTCAACACGGATAATGTATTTCCTTTAGGAACTTTAGAGAGGTTTGTTAAAATACTCCGCTCATATAATGATAATAATTTAAGTGAAAAACTTTTTCAAAAGCATGACGAAATAAAAGAACTTGTTAATAAATATGTGCATTACGCATAAGAAATCTCTATGCAATAAATTATATTTTGGACAAACTTTTTATTATTTTTATCAAAAGTTTTTGGAGGAATGATTATTTCAAATACACTTTACATAAAGAACATGGTTTGTCCTCGCTGCATAAAGGTTGTGCGCGAGGAGTTGGAAAAACTTGGCGTTAAAATTAAATCCATAATTTTAGGCGAAGTAGAAGTTGAGCAGCCAAAGGATGAACTCCCACTTGAGAAAATTTCAAAAATTCTTAGCGACAATGGATTTGAATTAATTGAGGACTCAAAAGCCAAAATTATTGAAAAAATCAAAAACGAAATAATCTCGGCAATTCAACAATATGAAGTTATTGACTTGGAAACGACAAATTTTCCCAAATTATTGAACGATACAATAAATAAGGATTATAATTATTTAAGCTCTCTTTTTTCCAAAACCGAAGGAATAACAATTGAGCATTTTATAATTCTTCAAAAAATTGAAAAGACAAAAGAATTTATAAAATATGGTGAGCTAACTTTAAGCGAAATTGCTTATCGGTTAGGATACAGTTCAGTTCAACATCTTTCACGTCAATTTAAAAACACTACTGGTATGACAGCAAGCGAATTTAAAGAAAGCCACGCTAATCTTCGCAAAAGCATTGACTCTGGTTAAATATTATTTTGATGTGCTGGAACCAAAGATAATTATTATTAACTTTCTTCATATTAAAATAATAAGGTAATAAAAATGGAAAAAGATTTGATAGGTAGATTAGTATCACTACTAGCCCCAGGTCAGATAAGTGA